>NZ_JBALCE010000015.1:0-113706 GCF_036919815.1 Nostoc sp. | reverse complement strand
TCAATCGAATATGCTGCCATCTCTAAATAATCTGTTTTTTTACATCTTTAAAGTTTACAATCTTTGTGGCTGGTTTGATATCAAATTGCTGTAATAGAAAAAGCTAAAGATGCATGGGTTGCTCAAGATGTCGATGCTCTTGCACAGTTGTTTACAGTTGATGGGGAACTAATCGTACCTGGTCAATCTTGGCGGGGGCAAGAAAGAATTCGAGAAGAAGTTACCCATTTTACACAACAGTATTCAGATGTCAAAATAGACATCCACCGGATTATCGTTGGAGCAAATCAGGCAGCAGTAGAATGGCACTACGAAGATACCGAAAAGGCGACAGGTCGTCGTAATAAAGCTGATGATGTAATTGTCGTAGATTTCAGAGATGGTAAAATTAGTCGTTGGCGTGAATATTTTGACACACAAACGCCAGCTAACAAATAGTTACACTAGCTATGATAGTCCGATCTCGTTAGTTCAAAATGAATTAAGGAGATTAGAGCGTCATAATTAAGTTGTAATCTAAAAGACACAAGACGTTTACCACCTTAGACCGCTCTGATGAAGGGTTTAACCTTCCCTTGGTGATAATAAATTGGAGGAAGCGACAAAAACTCCAGACCGTCCATGCCTTTAATTGATTTACACTGTTCAAACATCTGCGATCGCTCTCCTTCGATGTCTGATAATGGGTCACAGCGGCATAACACCCATACAGTGTTGTTTGTTTTCACTCACTAGAATAGCTAACAGTTGGATGAAAAACCTTCACTCGAAGGTAGGAATACTAGCTAGCCAACAGAGAGAGCTATATTGGTTATCCAAGCCTATCTCAAGTAGGATTTTAATTCTTTATAACTTGACCACAAAATCGCTTAGCTACTCCAGCTAATGGGTAGAAACTGGGCGGTTACGAAAATCTCAGATGAAATTAGTCCCCAGATAATAAATGCTTGATTGACCTTTAGCTAGATTTTTCAACTACCTTTTTGCGATCGCAGGACGAAGATACCAAAGAAGTCGTTATCCTGAGAAGTTTCTTTTGTTTAAGCGTGGATGAGTGGTGATGTCTACGACCGGCTGTGACGCTCCTTGACTCATCCACGCTTAAGCAGTGACTAATCTAGCGCTTTATTTACGTACTAGGTTGAGCAGTTCTTTAGGAGAAGCGAGTAAGTCAATCCCTACAAAGAAGATTTTGCCTTCGGGATTTAGCAAAAACCGCCATGCAATATTCATACCCACACTAGCACCGAACCAAGGGCTTTGAACTTTGCCTGTGACTTTAACTTGTGTATAGCCATCTTCCACTGGCTCAGAGACACCGCGCTCTGGGATCATCTTCAATCCCTGGCATTCTTCACGCATATAAACGCGGATTCCGTCCTGACCAACAATCGGTCTTTCAAAGGGAGGTTGCAAGGCACCTTCAGAGGTAAACAGAGCAACCGCAGCATCAAAGTCATTGGCATTCATGTTGTTGATATAGCCCAGCACCGTAGCGTTGTTGATGCCCTCAATCGTGATTTTAGTCCGAAATGCTAGTGCAGTGGGAGGAGCCACAGGCTCTGAGACTTTTTTATAACTGCCGGGAGCGTTCGGGTCAAATCCCATGCTAACTACGGTATTGCGTAGGATTGTGATTTGTTGACCTGAATCAGCATTGCGGATAGCTTCCAACACCTCGGCAGCCTTTGGAGAAAGCTTGTAGCCTTCTGGGATTGGAGCAACGATTCCCTGGGCCATCCATTCTCCTAACTGATACCAGAAGCCCAACTTGATGTTCACGGTGAAGGATGCATAGGAACGGCAGAAGGGAGTGTGAGCAGAGTTAGCCAAATCGTACATGACTTGCGTTTGAGCCTCAAAAGACATCTGCTTAATTTGTTCGAGTAAGCCTTGCGCCAGGATCATGTTGGCTGCTCCAGGAGCAGCAACCGTAATACTTTTACCCATCTCGGTATAGGCAAACCAGAGTAATGCTAGTTGATCTTCAGCATTGAGCTGAGAGAATGATTCGACAACAGTTGGAACAACATCAGCAACTAGGGTGCCGGGAAAAATACTTTGAGCCGACTGGATGGTAAAAGGCATAGCAGAAATTCCCAAAAGAAAATTACAGTTCTATCGAATCTGAAAATCAAGTGTGCAAAGACGGAAAGCAAAGGCATTTAGCTGTTAACAAAGGCACTCAGTAGCTGTTGCGTATGCGTAGCCCGTACTTCTCTACGAGACGCTGCGCGTAGCTTGCTTCCAAGTGGTACGGCAAGCTCAGTAACCATCGTAGACATCGCTTTACCAAAAGCATAGCGATTCCTCTTGCCGTTGAGTTTTAATACTCGGCAAAGCACATTGCATACTCAACTGCATGTTATTTAGAAAGCCTTAATCAACAGTGCTTTAACGCATTTATGTTGCTTTTGTATCTTTATGTAAAGAAACATAGCAACTTCGTTACAAATAAGCAATACTTCCTCACTTATAGATTGATAATTTATTTTTATATAAATGATAAGTTTTATTCAAGTAAGATTAAACGCAATTAGTGCCATTGTGTGTATTCACTTCTAGGAGCTCCGGCGTAGCCCGCACTTCTCTATGAGAGGGTACGCCAACGACAAAGCTAGACATTGCACGTCTGCTACACCATGAAATTTCCGTAAAAAATCCTTAATTGAACCTATAGCGGTTCTCAGTTGGGTGTAATACGCCTGCTTATTGGGGAGTCCGAAGCCAGAATTCAGGTAACAATCGCTATATTGCGATACCTACTTTTTCGCACAAATCCAAAATACCCTAGTTGCTTAGTACGGATTTTACTACCTTTATATTTATGTCAAGCACTTGTAAAAAATATTTACAATAGTTAATATTAATTTACAGATAACAAAAGATCACAAATAGAGGCTTTACCATTAACGAACGCTGTCAACTCAACAAATTTGCGATTGAACCCAAGATTTATGTTGATAAAACCCCACGGACAGGCTTCACCGAATATGCTGAAAAACTCAACGGCCGTTTGGCAATGATTGGTTTTATCTCACTTAGAGCTTTGGAAGTTCTCGGCGGACACGGTTTGATTAGATGGCCAACCAACCTTTAGATAAGACACTTTGAGATTTACGAATTTTCTTTACTTGACAAATAAAATAATTTAGAGGCAAACTATGAAAACTGATTTTGATTACCCCAAAAAAGATTTAATTGGGCCGGTTGTTTTTAGACCTGATTTCAACAACTTTGAGATTATCAATGCAAATCAAGCCTGGTCATTGTTTTTCACAGTCGGTCAAGATGACAAGGGACTGGGACAAGAAATTGAATTCGGCAAATTTTTCACTAACCTTTTAGTCGCCATTGGAGTAACTGGAATTCTTTGGGCAATTTACTTCAACCAATTGGGATGAGCAAGTTTGTTCATTTCTAGGGTGTAGGAACTTCAACTGAGGTCTTGGATTTGAATACCAAGACTTCTTTTTAGTTTAGATTGATCGGTTAGCAAGTCTGACAATTCAGACTTTAGGCGTAGGTTGGGTTGAACGTAGTGAAACCCAACCTACAATTATCTTTAACCAAGTGTATTGAATTATAGCCGAAAGTAACTATACAACAGGCATTGATAACGATATTAGACCTACCTTTAAAGAGTGCTGAGTTAAAAGGTAGGAGTTAATTTTGAATTTTAAACGTATCGCGGCAGTCCCTAGTTCAACGTAAACAACGAATTGCCTCTAATAGACCTCTAGCTTTATTCAGCGTCTCTTCGTATTCTTTCTCTGGCTCAGAATCAGCCACCAAACCTGCGCCGGCTTGGACGCTGACCGTATTATCATGCACTACCATAGTGCGAATTGCGATCGCAGTATTTAATTGTCCTTCAAAATCGTAATATCCATACACACCGGAGTAAACTCCCCGACGACTAGATTCTAACTCGTGGATAATCTCCATCGCCCTAATCTTGGGTGCGCCGCTTACCGTACCTGCTGGGAAGCAAGCTTTCAATAAATCCCATGCTGTTTTACCAAATGCTAATTTACCCACAACATTGCTGACAATGTGCATCACATGGGAGTAGCGCTCAACTACCATTAATTCATCAACTTTGACGCTACCATTTTGACAAACACGCCCCAAATCATTCCGCCCTAAATCAACAAGCATGACGTGTTCGGCAATTTCTTTCGGATCTTGGAGTAAATCCTGAGCGAAGGCTGCATCTTCCTGGGTAGTTTTACCCCGTGGACGTGTCCCAGCAATTGGGCGTACCGTTGCTATCACTTCACCATCTGCATCTATTTCGGCTTTCACCATCACTTCAGGACTGGAACCGATGATTTGCCAATCTTGGAAGTTAAAGTAAGCCATGTAAGGCGAAGGATTTATCTGACGTAGGGAGCGGTAAAGGGCAAATGGATCGCCTATGTATGGTGTTGATAATCGCTGAGAAATTACTACCTGGAAAATATCGCCTGCTTTGATGTGATCTTTTGCCTTTTGGACGCTAGCACAAAAATCAGGACGGGTGAAGTTACTAGTGTATTCCTCTGCTCCTCCAGATACGTGACTTCCAGGCGGTTTCCATTCCAATCTGGTTTTTTCTGGAGATAGTGGCAGAGATAGCTTTTCAAGCATTTGGGTGACGCGATCGCCCGCTTGTTGATAGGCTGCTTTCAAATCTACTTTCTCTTCACGTAAATCAGCATAAGCGATCGCCCAAATTTTCCGCTTCACCTGGTCAAAAATCAATAGGTGGTCTACCTGCATCCACAACCCATCAGGTATATTTCGGTCATCTTGGGGATTAATTGGCACACGCGGCTCAATCCAGCGAATCAATTCATAGCCCCAAAACCCAAATAAACCGCCAATTCCTGGCGGGAGCTGTGGTAATTTAACTGGGTGATAAGGTGCTAAACATTCGGCTAAAGCTGTAAAAGGGTCGCCTGCAAAAACGACCTGCGAACCATCGCGGTTTTTCTGGGTCGTGCGATCGCCCCTTGCTTCCAAAACCCACACCGGATCGCAGCCCACTAAACTATAGCGTCCCAGCTTTTCCCCACCTTCGATCGATTCCAACAAAAAGCTATAGGGCTGACCTGCACATACTTTATACCAAGCAGATACGGGTGTATCTAAGTCCGCTACCCATTCTTGATATACCGGGACGAAGTTACCTTTTACAGCTAGCTGAGAAAATTCGGAGAAATCGGGGAATACCATAAATTGCTTGGGGATTGGGTATGGGGCATGGGGCATGGGACATGGGGCATGGGGCAATTAGAATTTTGGATTTTTGATTGACGATAGCGCAGCATTAGCGACTATTCGAGCGTCACGTCTTTTGGATTAAATTTCAATTCTTTAATTCAAAAGCGTTCGATGGTTCCTGAGCCTTGTCGTTCGCGTAGCGTCCCGCAGGGAAGGACTGAGCGCTCACGCCCTACCCCTCCGGGGAAGCAAGCTACGCGTAGCGTTCCGCAGGAAAGTCTAAAATCTAAAATTCTTACTCCCCAGTCCCCAGTTCCCAGTCCCTAGTCCCTATGCTTCGTGGGTAGCTTTACCACTGAACTTGAGTTGTGCAGGACTGGGGTTTTCCCCAATGCTGCGTGGGACATAAGCCACTTTTGGACGACCTTCTTTGACTTTTTCGGGGAATTCACCATCAGCTGGGTGAATTAAAGTAGTTTCTCCGTTAGGTAAAATCCGGTAAATTTTGTAGTCTGTGATTTTGAATTTCCGGCGGAGTTGCTGACCGCCCAAAGCGATGCCATATTCTTTACGAGCTATATACAGCAGGTTTTCACCTTTCCGCATAATAGCAGCACCACTTGTAGGCAATTCAAATACTTGCTCTTTCGGGCTAGTCCAAGTGATCGCGTACTTTTCTTCAACTTCTGCTTTTCTGAGCAAGCCACCGGTGCTGCCACCGTATAGCGGGGTTTGTCCAGAGAGTGTTTCTGCCATAAAGTGATTCTCTCAACGTTTTTAGGGAATCCTAACATCGCAACCAGGATTATATTGCGATCGCGTCATAGACTGTAACAGTTTTTAGTCATTTGTCCTTTGTTCTTTGTCATTTGTTAAAAATTAGTACCCAATGCCCCTGATCAGTGCTGAGTTTTGAGTGCTGAGTGGGGAATCTCACTTCTTTACTCGGAAAATAGGAAAAGAGGAACTCGGAACTGTTTTGCCCAATGACTAATGATTAATGACTAATGACTAAATACCTATTTACTCTTGACTTTTGTCCGCTTTTCCTCTTGGCTACTGTGAACAATCGGGATAGTGAAGTGAATCTGACTACCCTGGTCTTTGCCAGTTGACTCTGCCCAAATTTCCCCACCCCAGCCATTAACAATTTGACGGCAAATTGCTAAACCAAGTCCAGTCCCGCCAGTGGTGCGGCGCAGCGCTCCTTCTTCTTGATAGAAGCGGTCAAAAACTACTTCTAAACGATTCGGTTCAATGCCCCGTCCAGTGTCAGCTACAGTCACCTCAACCATTTGACGGCTGTTGTGAATCGCTTTGATAGTGATTTCTCCTTGGGGTGGCGTAAATTTATAAGCATTGTCCATGAGTTTTGCCAGTACCTCTACTAGCCAATCACCATCAGCTCTAACCAAAGGGAGGTTTTGGGCAATTTGAGTCTTGATTTGGAGCGGCTTTTCTGTTGAGGAACGCGTGCGATTTCGGCTGAGTGCTAAATCTACACACTCTTGGAAGGTGAGTGATTCTGGGTGCCACTCCACCCGACCGCTTTCCAAGTTGGAAAGTGTGAGGAAATCTTGTACCAGTTTTCGCATCCGCTCTGAGTCGGAAAGGGCAGTATTCAGCATGATCTGCTGCAACTCCAAGGGCATATCCGGCTCACTAGCGAGACTTTCCAGGCAGACTTGAATCGTAGATAGGGGGGTACGCAGTTCGTGTCCGGTAATAGCTATCAGGTTGCTGCGGGTGCGGTCTAGGGCTTCTAACTGCTGGTTAAGTTCTTCTAGGTTGGCGTAAGCTTCCGCTTGGATGAGAGCTGCTCCGACTTGGGTAGCGATCGCTTCTACCAAATCCAATTCCCCAGGTTGGCACTCATGGGGTGGCATCCGGCAATAGTGCAACTCCACAATGCCTAATAATCGCCCCTGATAAAACACTGGTTCCATCAACCAAGAACGAATGGCAAACTTCTTGGCGATCGTGGAGAGTGCTGGCGAATTGTTTACGCGAGGGTCGGTCAGCGTATCGCTCACACAAACACCTTCGCCTTGGTCTACAATGTCCCGAAATAGGGAATTTTTCTCTAACTCCCAGGTTTGCCCACGAACCGATAAAACACCGGGATTCAAAAACTCGTGTTCAATTATGGCTTGGCTATCTGAGGCTTGAGCGCGGTAAATTAAACAGCGACACGCTTCTAGGTGTTGTCCTAATTCTTGTGCCGCCACCTGGAGAACTTCGTGAGGATCGAGCGATCGCCGAATGGCAGTGCTAATGGAGTTGACTAATCGTTCTTTTCGTGCTTGGGCAGCAATTGAACGGTAAGCTTTATGCAATTTGTACTGGCTAGCTTGCAAATAAGTTACTAAGCGCTGCACAAAGGGATCTGTATCAATGTCACAAGCGTATTCGTTTACTTGTTCGGCTCCAGAGTTGCTTCGCGGCTGTCCGATGCCAAACCTCTGACGTGCCTCCTGAATTTTACTTGCTAGTTCTGGTCTGTAAACCAAAATCCTGTCTAACAGCAATTCGGCGGCTTTCAGGCTTACCCCCCTTTCCGATGTCCAAATTCCCTCAAATCTTCGCGCTGTGTCGATATCCAGATTCGGGCTTAGTTCCGGTAATTGCCTATTTTTGGCAATAGAACCAAGGTTTTCCCGGCAAACCAGACAAGTTGCATAATTGTCAGCAATTACTACTAAATGCCACTCTTGACTTAAGCCATCCTTTGGTTCAAAAGCGATCTTTTCGTAGTGTTCGGAACTGTTGGTGAAATCCGTTTCTGGAGCAGATAATACATATACTTGATTACTTCGCAAGGCAAGTCGCTGGTAGCGATGAGCTTCTTGGCGGTAGAATCGCTCTCGCTGAAAACTAGCAATTACAAGGGGTTCAGCTAAAGTCCCAGCCAAAACTTGATCTTCCATCGCGTGCGAGAGCGCCGTTAATGAAGCCTTAAAATATAGCTGGGGTCGCAAGTAGGGTAGGGACTTTAGCAGATCACTCAGCACAGAAGTCGAAATGCTCATGAATTATTGTTAAACGCTCAACCTCGATCAGATCCACGTCACAGCTGCATTGTACAAATTCCAAGGGACTCTCAAGTAAAATAGACAGTTGCAATATGTAAAGAACGCTAAAAAGCGCTTTTCGCCAAAGCAGGCGCAACACTTTGTTACCAATTAGCAGGAGTGCGTACAACTTGATTTGTTAATTGACAACCTACTACGCCCAATATACATTCAGGGCGAACTTATGCTTTTGCTTGTACAGGTAAAATCTTTCCTAACTAAGTACTAAAATACTAATTATTGTATGGTTTGAACTCTTGTGTTGCCGAATAACCACTGATAATTGATTGATAGTTCACACGTTGCCGTAGCAGGTTGTAGACATCGCCTACTTTGATTTATGCTCACTAAATAAATTTTCCTACCCAGAAATTATTATTGCTACATTCAGATAATTTAGTCCATAATTAGTGATGAAATTTAATCAATTAAACCTCATCTAAGTTTATAAGCGTAGTTTTTGCCCTCACCCTAAATCCCTCTCCTAGATATGGGAGAGAGACTTTGAAATTCTGGCTCCCCGAATCCCAAATCTGGGATTCGGGGTTGGGGGATGAGGGCAAATCCTTTTGATCACCGAAGAACTACAGGTTTCAAGATAGACGCGGTTTAATTAATTATCATAAATCTGTCTAATCAAATACTAAAGATATTTAAGACAAAATCGTATAATAGTAGGGAACAAATGCTCTCTATACCCAACAAAAACTGTGAATTTCGCATTTTTGCTGAGTATACTATATGTCTTGTATTTCTGAAAGTTAAATGACTAATGAATTATCTCAAAATCCTCACTTTTTAATCTTGACTTGAGACTTATAAAATATAAAATTATCAAAATTTGCTTATATGGATTTGAGCAGTGCTATTTTGTCAGCAGTATGTAAGGATTACTTTGGCTGGAATGGCTCAAACTAATTTTAGAGAGCGTCTTTTTTTCGGAAGTTGTGAGGGTCAGTAACCTCAACTCGGAAGACCACAAAAATATAGACCTGTACACGGAACTTTTACTAATGACACCGGATACGCTAATGACCCCGGAAAAAATTTTTCTGGATGGAAAAACTTTTATTCCTGCTGAACAATTACCGATCCCGGAGTGGCCTTGTGTTGTGAGTGAAAGACCACAACCGACACTGACGGTTAAAGATGATGATTTATTTTTTGTGACAGATAGCATCGGGAATATTTCTGGCTGTTCCCTCAACGATGGCAATTCCAGCATGGGGCTGTTTTGTTGTGATACAAGATTTCTGAATCGCTTGGAATTGCAAATTGAAGGGCGATCGCCTGTACTCCTCAGTAGTACTGCTGAAAAAGGGTTTTCACTCTCAGTTTTGTGTACCAACCCCAAAATTGAGGAACGCCTGAAACCCGACACTGTAGGAATTCGCCGAGAAATCGTGCTGAATGGGGCACTATTTGAAGAAATAGAAATATCTAACTACAGCACAACTACCGTCAGTTTTGAACTAAGCATCAGCTTTGATGCAGATTTTGTTGATTTATTTGAAGTCCGGGGTTATGACAGAGAAAAACGAGGTCGGCTTTTACGCCTAGCGGAACTGACGGCTGAGGAAGAAACATTTTCTTTGATTGATGGCGTTGCGTCTGTACCCAAAGAGCCATCCGCCTCTAGGGAACAATCTTTGACACTCGCCTATCAAGGTCTGGATGGCTCCGTGATGGAATCCCGGATTCTATTCCAGCATCGGCAACCAGACTCTTTCAAGGGTTACACTGCGGTTTGGCAGCTAGAGTTAGCTTCTCATGAAACTCAAAAGCTGGGCTACCGAGTGAATATGTTGAGAAACAACCAATCCAGTTCAACCGTGAGCGCCGCCTTCACATTAGGACAGGCGAAAGCGGCGGAGTTGATGGAGGAGCAAAACTGGGTACAACAAATTACACGCATTAGCTCAGATAAGAATACCTTCAATCGAGTGATTGAGCGGGCTGAACAAGATATGTATTTGTTGCGCCAATCTTTTGGGAAGCATAAAACTGTTTCTGCGGGAGTGCCGTGGTTTTCGACACTATTTGGGCGAGATTCGCTGATTACAGCTTCTCAAACCCTGATGTTAAATTCGCAAATCGCCAAAGAAACCCTGATATTACTGGCGACATATCAAGGTAAATTTGAGGACGAATGGCGCGAAGAAGAACCGGGTAAGATTTTGCACGAGTTACGTTTGGGAGAAATGGCTCGTTGTCAAGAAATTCCCCATACACCTTACTACGGTACAGTTGATGCCACTCCCCTGTGGCTGATGCTTTATGCCGAACATTATGCTTGGACTCACGATCAAGAACTCCTAGAGCAACTTTGGCCGAATGCTCTAGCAGCAATGGACTGGATCGATCGCAATAGCAAACAAACCAGCTACCTCAGTTACTTCCGTAAATCCAAACGCGGTCTGGTTAACCAAGGTTGGAAGGATTCTGGCGACTGTATTGTAGACCAGAAGGGAGAATTAGCCAACGGGCCAATTGCCCTCTGTGAGGTACAAGCTTACGTCTATGCTGCAAAAACGCGCCTAGCAGAAATAGCTAGAATGAAGAAGCGGCTTGATTTGGCAGATCGTTGGCAAGAAGAAGCTAAAAATCTTAAGATTCGTTTTAATCGAGATTTTTGGGTAGAAGACCAGGATTTCTGCGCTTTAGCTTTAGATGGAGATGGCAAGCCAGTAGACAGTATTACCTCAAATCCCGGTCATTGTCTGAATTTGGGACTCTTCACACCCGAAAAAGCCTATAGTGTAGCAGAACGGTTGCGGGCACCAGATATGTTTAATGGTTGGGGCATTCGGACTCTGAGTAGTTTGTCACCCGCTTATAATCCGATGGGCTATCATATTGGTTCAGTTTGGCCTCATGATAACGCTCTGATTGCAATGGGATTGCGATCGCTCGGTCTAATCGATCAAGCCCTGGAAATATTCCAAGGTTTATTCGACATGACTGAGCAGCAGCCCTATCAACGTCCTCCAGAACTTTTCTGCGGCTACGAACGGAACGGTGATAATAGCCCTGTGCAGTATCCAGTTGCTTGCACTCCCCAAGCTTGGGCTACTGGTAGTATTTTCCAACTATTGCAAATGATGGTCAATTTGGTGCCTGACGCTCAAAATAACTGCTTGCGAATAATCGACCCCGCTTTGCCAGAATCGATTAATCGCCTGTCATTTCATAATTTGCGAGTCGGCCCCACTATCCTCGATTTGGAATTCGAGCGTTCTGGTAGTACGACTGCTTGTCGCGTTGCGAAAAAACGGGGTAATTTGCGGGTAGTTATTGAAGCTTAGAAAGTGACTAGGCTTGCCGTGAGCGTAGCCGAATGGGAGTAGGGAGTGCTAAACTCCCTATTTTATACTTAGTGCGTGCGATCGGTAGCACGGCATACGGTGGGGTAAGCGGTAGCAGAGAGCTTTGTATCCCCATCAAGGACTCTCACCGCTCCAACGAAGTGTTAGTCTGCAACTCACTGATCGCCTCTCAACTGTGATCGCCTCCACCGACAACCTTATAAATGACAAAACTTTGACCGATAACCCCAAAACGACTGCGACAACCAA
Organism: Nostoc sp.; assembly: GCF_036919815.1. GTDB lineage: Bacteria > Cyanobacteriota > Cyanobacteriia > Cyanobacteriales > Nostocaceae > Nostoc. The sequence goes on along the minus strand of NZ_JBALCE010000015.1, from coordinate 101,852 downwards.
CAAGCGTCTGAGCGATCGCACCGCACCTCTCACTAATAACCTCGAAACGTCGCTTTCCGAGCCGAGATGATCCGAATCATGACGTTTTCACGCTCCTGATCGTTGCGGCTTGCATCAACCACCACTAGAAACGGATCGAAGAAAGCTTCTACAGCTTGCTGAAATGTTACGCCGTCATTATTGCTGGGATTAATCCCAGCTTTCTCCTCGTTCCAAACGAAGGTGACACCATTAAGCACGAAAAATACATCCATACCTCATAGTCTAGGCAAGATGTATTTACGTTGTCAATACGTTTTGTGATAAAAGTTTACAATTACAATTCCGGGCTGAATCTTGATGGGTGTCAGAACCTTGCAATGCTCACCTGTTTCTTGTCTTCCTCAACCCGATAAATAATGCGATCCGGTTTTATAATTAATTGGCGAATGTTAGGCTGATCAAATTCAGAAACCTTTTGCGCCTTAAATGGAAATTGGCTGAGTTATTTCGTTTTCTCTAATAACCTCTGACCAATTTTCCTGGCTGCTTCCGGATTATCCTGAGCGATGTACCGAATGATAGTTTCTAAATCTCCAAGTGATTTTGGCGAGAGAATTACTTGGTAGTCCATGTATCGATTATCTGCTCAACCTGCTCAACCGGAATGCCTTGCCCTTGATCAATTTGGTCAAACCCTTCCCGTATAGCTGCAATAAACTCAATTTTCTGAACAATTTCTCGTAGGGTTACATCCTGGGGTAAATGTTTCACCAACTCAATAACGGCTTTTTTGTCACTCATAACAACTTAAGCTTGTGTCAAGTGGACAATACAATGTTATCTTCCCAACCTACCGACGCGATCGCCTCAAATTCAAAGGATGCTAATAAATTTCTGCTACCAGAAGCTTTAAGGATGCAAAAACAACAATAATTTACACCCAAACTTCTAACTCCTGTACAGACGCGATTAATCGCGTCTCTGCTCCTAACTCCTAACTTTTTTAAGCTTCCTCGGAATTTTCACTTTTATGTCCTGGAGATGCTTCATAAAGTGCATCGAGATGTTGACGCGCATCTTCAACGTTAATCGAACGCATTACCAAAAGTGGCTCTTTAATTAAGTTGCCCGCGCTATCTAATAACTCTGGATGGGGTACAAACTGTTTTTTTGATGAATAATAACCATAGTTGCCTTGATTATTCATTGACAAGGTATTCGTCGGGTAAGTTCGCTCCCGATCAAAACTGAACATAATCAGATTACGAATTAAGTTGCCAACAGCTATAAATGCAAGGATTGTAAAAGCAAGAATGTAAAGCAGGTGTAACATGGGATTTTCCTCCAGGGCAGCAATTTTTAAAACTTTATTTTGTAACGCTTTGCTTCGCCGATACTGTGACTCACAGTTAAGACGAGTATTTGACGCACTCTTTGGGCACTTACATTTATATGAAACTATTTGTCAACCGTTATTCAACTTACGGTAACATAGGATACATTTTTTTGTTAGTCCAAATAATGTTAAGAAATTGTTAAGAATTTTCTACTATCTGTTTAAGGACTGTTTTACTGTCTTGCGTAAACGCAAAGCTGTGAGGCTGTAGCAATCTTCTCTCATGGGCTAAAGCATCTCGTAAGAGAAGGGAAGCCGCTAAGAGCGATCGCGCATCTGGCAGAGAAGCAGTGTCACCCGCAGGGTTTGGAGTAGTCTGGCAAAATTTACCAGATGAGAGCATCTGCTGCTTAGAGTTCACGCCCTTGACGAAAGCGCATTGCGACATTCCAACATTCTGTTACTAAATCATGCCAAGGCATTAACGTTGCCATCTCAATCCCGACTTGTTTATCAGTAGCAGCAAACAGCATCCTCACCGTGTTTAGTTCATCCTGCGCTTGCTTAACACGCCAGAGCAAGTCAGATTGCTCTTGCTCACTCATAAATGATATTTGCTCAGTTTCGAGTAAATGGCGCGATCGCCTAAACCAATGCTGAAAATCTTCCAGCAGGGGTTCTAAAACCGTTTTCAGTAACTCAGTCCCTGGTAAATTTGAGTCTGACATAAATAATAAGCATATTTCAAACTTGCTTACTAATATTAACGTTATTTATGTTTCTTAACATATTTCTTATTTCTCTCATAATTCCGGGGATGTAAAAATATGTAACAAATAACACAAAATGTATTATATAGTCTTGATATCGGGTTTGTAGAGTTCCTTTGGAGAGGCATCTATACGTATAACTGACAGCGAGTTGCAATTCATCAGATAATTTAGCGATGTCTACGACGGGCTACGCCTACGCGTCCAATCCTGAATTTCACACTCAGGTAAGCAATCAAAAATTTATCTTTATCCCCGATTAAAAATTAATCTTAGTAGTGGGAACATGAAGCCGACAGGGCAAAAATCAAAGTCGTTATAGTTGAATAAGCCTACAGATTCAGATAAACCACCTTTTGTAATCACTTCGCCAATGGTTCAGCAGCCAATGTCGCTAAAATCATCGAATCCGTCAGAACAGCCAGAACAAGTTGAAAAAATTTATTTACCGCGTACCAGCGAATCGGAGAACTTAAAAAAGATTCGCCACACTGCTTCCCATGTAATGGCAATGGCAGTACAAAAGCTGTTTACCAAGGCACAAGTTACAATCGGCCCTTGGATTGAAAACGGTTTTTACTATGACTTCGACAATCCAGAACCATTTAGCGAAAATGATCTCAAAGCCATTAAGAAAGAGATGGCGAAGATTATCAATCGCAAGCTGGGAATAAGTCGAGAAGAAGTTAGCCGCGAAGAAGCCGAACGCCGGATTCAGGAAATTAACGAACCTTACAAGCTAGAAATTCTGGCAGATATTAAAGAGGAACCAATCACGATTTACCACCTGGGGAATGAATGGTGGGATTTGTGTGCAGGGCCTCATCTGGAAAATACTAGTGAATTAAACCCGAAAGCAATTGAACTAGAAAGCGTTGCTGGCGCTTATTGGCGTGGGGATGAAACTAAAGCCCAATTACAACGTATCTACGCCACCGCTTGGGAAAGTCCAGAACAACTCACTGAATATAAACGACGCAAAGAAGAAGCGCTGCGGCGAGATCACCGGAAGCTGGGTAAGGAACTGGGATTATTTATATTTTCTGATCTAGTCGGGCCAGGTTTACCTTTGTGGACGCCAAAGGGTACTCTGTTGCGGAGTACTTTGGAAGACTTCCTTAAGCAAGAACAATTAAAACGGGGTTATCTGCCTGTGGTGACTCCCCATCTTGCTAAAGTCGATTTATTTAAAAAATCTGGACACTGGCAGAAATATAAAGAAGATATGTTCCCTTTGATGGCGGATGACGAGGAAGCCGCAGCCAAAGAAGATGGCTTTGTCCTCAAGCCGATGAACTGTCCCTTCCATATCCAAATATATCAAAGTGAGTTGCGCTCCTATCGGGAACTACCGATGCGACTGGCAGAATTTGGTACTGTTTACCGCTATGAACAATCAGGGGAATTGGGCGGTTTAACACGGGTGCGCGGTTTTACTGTGGATGATTCTCACCTGTTCGTCACCCCAGAACAGCTAGATAGCGAATTCCTGAATGTGGTGGATTTGATTTTGTCGGTGTTCAATAGTCTGCAACTAAAGAACTTTAAAGCTAGACTGAGTTTCCGCGATCCTGCTAGTGATAAGTACATCGGTTCAGATGAAATTTGGGATAAAGCCGAAGGTGCAATTCGCCGTGCCGTTGAAACCTTGGGGATGGATCACTTTGAAGGTATTGGAGAGGCAGCATTTTATGGGCCAAAACTTGACTTTATCTTTAGTGATGCTTTAGATCGGGAATGGCAATTAGGAACTGTGCAAGTAGATTACAATTTGCCAGAACGCTTTGAGTTGGAGTATGTCGCCGAAGATGGGGTTCGCAAACGTCCGGTAATGATTCACCGTGCGCCTTTTGGTTCACTGGAAAGGTTGATTGGGATCTTAATTGAAGAATATGCAGGCGATTTCCCTTTGTGGTTAGCGCCTGTGCAAGCTAGATTACTGCCAGTGGGTGATACACAGTTAGATTTTGCTAAAGATGTGGTGGCGAAAATGAGAGCGTTGGGCATCCGTGCAGAAGTTGATACCAGTGGTGATCGCTTGGGTAAACAGATTCGGAATGCAGAGAAAGAAAAAATACCCGTGATGGCAGTGGTGGGAGCTAAGGAAGTGGAAACCAACAGCTTGAGTATCCGTACTCGCGCCTCTGGGGAATTGGGAGTTATAGCTGTAGATGAGGTGGTAGAGAAAATGAAGGATGCGATCGCTAAGTTCGAGAATTTCTAAAATCTAACCGCAGACGCACACTAATTATGATTAGTGTGCGTTTTGTCTAGTAGATCAGATCATTGGCTAGCTGGTAAATTTTGGCAAAGGTGCGATCGCTTGTTTTATACTGGATAGCTAGCTATCCAATCAAGCCGAGCCTTCCAGACAAAGCGATCACCTCACTAAGAATAATTTTTCATAAAGCTAAGACTTTGCTTGTTTTAATATATAACTAATCGGACAGAAATATTTACACATCACTTTTCAGACTGGATAAGGGTTTCAGGTCAAAATTTGTGTAATTAATTTTGTCTTACTACTTATCATTATATACTGATATCGAAGATAATAAAATTAAGCAGCTCTGGCAGGCAGGCAAATGACCGAGCTTTACGGAGGAAACGATCCTAGAGACATTCCCGCCTACTCCATTAGCGATGCCGCTCGTTATTTACGCATTCCGGCAGGCACAATTCGTTCTTGGACAGTTGGACGACACTACCCGATTTCAAAAGGTTCCAACTTCTTTAAACCCCTTATCCTAATTCGTAATCTTAAACCAAGACTCCTCTCATTTAACAACCTAGTTGAAGTTCATGTTTTAAGAGCAATTCGCAAAAATCACAAAATTGATCTAGGCAATGTACGAACTGCTCTTGATTTCATTGATGAGCAATTTCAAGTATCCCACCCGCTTGCTCGTGAACGTTTTCTTACCGATGGTGTTGACCTGTTCATTGAGCGCTATGGCTCTCTGATTAATGCATCGAAAAGCGTGCAAACGCAGATGAAAGAGGCTTTTAATACTCATCTTGAGCGAATTGAACCCGACGACACTGGGCTTGCAATTAAACTGTATCCCTTTACTCGCTCTCACGAGGAAGATAGCCCTCGTGTTGTCGTCATTGATTCCCGAATCGCCTTTGGTCGCCTTGTTATTGCTGGGACAGGAATTACCACCAGCGTGTTAGCAGAACGGTATAAAGCAGGTGATTCAATTGACGATCTCGCTTATGATTATGACAGCGAACGCTTCAAGATCGAAGAAGCTATCCGGTGTGAACTACCTGCTGTTGGATGATTCAACCCCAGTCCATTACTTTTTTTATAGATAGATGTCTAGGTAACAGACGCATTGTAGAAACGCTTCGGTCCGCAGGTGTCACTATCGAAATCCATGACGAACACTTTGACAAAGGCGCTCAAGATGTGGACTGGTTGCCAGAGGTCGGCAAAATGGGCTGGGTTGTTTTGACCAAAGATGGCAAGATTAGCAACAACTTATTAGAAAGGATTGCTGTTGCACGCGCTCAGGTCAAGATGTTTATATTTGCTTCCCAAAGTGTATCAGGTGCAGATATGGCCACAATTTTTCTAAAAGCAATTGTGCCGATGCAAGAATTTGTTCGGAAACATCCTGCTCCATTCATTGCGAAAATCTATCGTGATGCAAGTATTGCCCTATGGAAAGACAGCTAGGCGCTAGTAGAAGAATTAGAACGGTTTTCTTAGATTGCGCGATCACCTTTTTTGGATACTTAAGCGTCCAATCAAGTAGGCAGATATTGTACAAAGAAGAGTAAAGAATTTTTCACGAGTGGTAATTTTGGCGTTGCTTTTGGGAGCTATACAGCTATAGAGTTAAATTTCTACTGTGAATTAAACTTATATTTTTAGGCACTGCTTTTTCATTTGGCGTAGATGCATTTGTATAATTCGTAATTTTATTTAGAAATCAAAGCTGTTTCTGCCCTTTCCTTGGTAGGGAAAGAGAAGGGAGTTAGGTTTTTTACTAGTCAAGCAGGAACCGCTACAGTTATCTTTTTACCGTCTGATAACTCAACCTAGCCAGAAATGGAATATTAATGTAAATACTACAGGAATTTAAAAAGATACGCTCAGAGTATAATAATGAGCTTCCTTGAGCGATGGTGCGTAGGCGTAGCCCGTACTTCTCTACGAGACGCTGCGCGTAGCTTGCTTCCACGAAGTGGTACGGCAAGCTCAGTAACCATCGTAGACATCGCCTACTCAAACCACTGCACGAGATAATAACAATACCTCGTTCAATTGTTGGCGATCGTTAATGTCCTTTGATAACCTCTGCAAACTCCTGTCCGAAAAACATCCTGCTACCTTTGCCAGTTGGGTATTAGGAACACCGCAAACAAGCGTCAAAGTCCTCAAAACCGAATTGAGTATCGAACCAATTCGCGCTGATTATGTAACATTCTTACAATTACAAGGACGCATTCTCCATCTGGAATTTCAAACCAAACTAGAATCTACGCCACCCCTACCCTTGCGGATGCTAGATTATTGGGTACGTTTGTATCGTTTGTACCGTCTACCAATAACGCAAGTTGTCGTATTATTGCTTCCCCCTGCATCAGGAACCGTAATTGAAACTGTCTTTTCAGTCGAAACTACTCGTCATGAATATCGCGTGATTCAAATGTGGTCAGAAAATCCTGAATCATTCCTCAATGACCCAGCTTTATTACCCTTAGCACCACTAGCAGCAACCATGCAACCTCAAGCCTTATTACAACAAATTGTGGAAAAAGTTAATCAACTTGAGCCAAGACAACGACCAGAAATTTCCGCCTACAGCCAAATCTTAGCGGGGTTAAAATACAATCAGGATTTGATTCGACAATTATTTCGGGAGGGTATGATGCGCGAGTCAGTAATTTATCAAGAAATTCTCGCTGAAGGCGAACAACGTGGGGAACAACGTGGACGGGAAGAAGGACGAAAAGCAGAAGGGCAATTGCTCATTCTCCGTCAACTTGCTCGAAGGGTGGGAGAATTACCCCAAGAGGTGCTAGATCGTATTGAAACTCTCTCCTTAGAACAATTAGAAAATCTCGGTGAAGCATTGTTGGATTTTCAGGCGATCGCGGATTTAGAAACCTGGTTTAGTACATTAGACGTAGGAGTGAAAATGACGTAGGTACAATTTATGAATTATGCCTACCAAGGATTTCGGGCAACGCATAATTAATTTCACTCCTATGTCTATTAGAATTTTTCCATTTGAGCCAATGTCTGATAGCGCTAGAGGAAAAATAGTTTCAGAAGAACGAAAGCGATCCCTAGCTTGTCAGATTGCCACATTAGAGTTCAATTAACTGGAAGCCCCAAGGTTTCAAAGCCGCTAAAGCTAATTCTCCATCTACACCTTCATAAGCCTCCCATTCCAAGGGATGCTCTTTAGGATGTCCGTCGCCGACATTACCTGCAACTTTGATTATCGGACAGTTGGCGATGCGATCGCGCTCTAACCCTTTTGGAATTGCTAGTTGGATTTTGTGACCGACAAACTTCGCTGTACTTTCATTAGCTACAGATTCACGGATCAAACAAATATCACCAGCAGTCCCCCAAGTCGTTTGGTAGATGTGGAGAAACGATATATAGGTTGCTGGTTTGATGGATCTTTTTAGAACGTGCATTATCGGTAATCCTTACATTATGAGTGAAAAATTATATGAGTATTTTCTATCACGTTCGTTGGGAAGAATGTTTTTAACTCACATTTTGCACCTAGCCCAGGCGATTAGAAACCGCCTGGTGGAATATATCTGAAGCTCAAAACACGATAATTACCCACATACTAACTCCCAAAGCGATCGCCGCTAGGTGTTGCCAAAGGAGCGATCTTACTGGTTGCTTGGCAATCTTTTGCGTTAATAATATACTCAGTAACACGGAGAAAATTATCGTTGTACCTTGCAAAAAGGCAATCACAGCCGGGTGAGCAACCAATATTGGCAATTGTTCACCACTCAACCCAAAAGTAGCAAAAGCTACGGGTAAAATCCGCCCACCTTCGCCTAAGCCCAAACGCAGATAGTGAGCCAAGTTGCCCCCCAAAACTAATGGTAGGTAGCCATAGGCAAGTTCTACAAATGATCGAGGTCTATTATAATTTTGGATTTTGGATTTTGCTGCTTCGATATAGTTCGCTAACCAGTAAAACAGTTGCATGACTTTGTATGCGGCAAAGGTAAAAGCTGCTGGGATAATTAACACTAGCAGCGATAATCCTAAGTGCTGCCAAAACTGAGTTAAATCCAGTTGTAAGCCCAACCAAGATAGCAACTCTGGTAAGCGATGCAGATATATACCACCCAATAGCAAAAACAATAATGCTACTTCATAGCTGCGGGGTACATGAGTTGTCCACAGTTCAATACCAGGGGGACGCAAGTTGAACTCAACGGAACGATGGGGACAGGCTTTAAGGCAAGTCATGCACAATACGCAATCTCTATTATCTTCTAACTGCGCTGGGTGCGAGTATAAAGGACATCCATTCGTTTCCATCCCTTCGCCCTTTTGCGGACCACCTTTATAACACTGATAAGTGGTGCAACTGGCAGAACAAATACCTTGCTGTGCCCGGAGTTCCGTCATGGAAAGTTTGGCAAATAAACCATTCATCCCGCCGATGGGACAGAGATACCGACACCAAAACCGCCGCTCAAAAATGGCAGAGAAAATCATCGCCCCGGCGGTAATTAATAGTAGCAAACAAGCGCTGAGGTAGGCAGTATTTTCTAAATGCCAGAGTTCTTCCCATAAGAAAATTAGGGAGAACAAACCAAACATGAACCATCCGCCCCATTTCTCAGCTTGCTCTCTGGGCCAGCGCTTAAGTTTTCGAGGCCACAGCCATAAAGATAACTTTTGGGTAATTTCCCCGTAAATCATAAAAGGACAAACAGAACACCAGATACGTCCCAAAAAGGGAAAGAGAAATAAGAAGAAAGGCCACCACCAAGCCCAAAATAGATTTAATCCGAAATTGCGATCGCGGGTTTGAGGCCCAATAAATAATACTGCAACCATGAGGGCAAAAGCCGTTGCAGTAAAACCATAGTTAAGGCGATCGGGCCACCAGGGACTACGTAAAAACCGCCGTAAACGAGGATAGGCATTTAACAAATTCACCCGAAATCGTTTTTTCTTAGTTTCGGCTGGCCAGAAAATTTCTTCTGTTAATTCATTGGCATCTTCCGCTTGCACGATCGCCCGTTCTACCAGATTTTTCAATTCCTTGACATTGCCAGGGAAATCATAGGACTGTAGGCGGCGCAAAGCTTCTGGGGTGATGTGCGGTTTAGAAATGCCTCTAGCCCGAATGTAAAGACTAGTATAATATTCAACCTGTGCCTGAATATCAGCTTTCCGCACCCGTAGCGGCGGTACTTTAATAATGTGACCAATACAGCGTTCAATTGTCGGCTGAGTTTTTTCTGAAACAATCAGAATTCTAGCTTTACTGGGACGAGCTTCGGCTGCTGGCTCTCCAGAACGAGTCACGGGGGTATATGTGCTAGTTTTGAGCAACTGCGTCACCGGAGGTAATAATTCTTCGGGCAATTCTTGGATGTTGTTGAGAACTAGAGTACCTTCTCCCAACCATTCCAACAGTCCTGGTTTACCGCCAGCCCGACCGAATAAATCTGCACCGCTAGTCTGGAGAATACCACAATTTACTTTAATAATTGGTTCTCGCCGTTTTGGAGAGCCAAAGTGGATCAGGGCTGCTATATTGTCTTTTTCTAACCCTGGTTCTCCGAAAATATCCACTGATTTGCGATCAGCCGCAGCTTCTCGAATTTGCTCCCGCAGCCGCACAGCATAACGACTTGTACCCACAATTCCGCGTTGCGCCTTGGTGACTAAATATGGCCGCAAAGCTATGGAACGCTCTTGTTCATAACCCAGTGCAGATGTTACCTGAGCTAATTCTTGAACCAATTGGCGGGAAAAAGCCTGAGCAATTTCCGGGTATTGGCTGACTAACAAACGTAATTTAGCAACAGGTAGAACCCAGAAGCGACATTCTGTTACCGTAGTAATTGTGAATGGAGTTAATTCATCCAACAGCAATTCTTGGAGGTGGATCACTGCTCCGGGGAGGAATCCACAAGCTAAGGCTGGGTTGCTTTGATTGCTGCTATTGCTTTCGAGTTGACCTTCTACAAGAATATAAAGGGCTTCTGGAGGAGTGCCTTCGCTAACTAAGTCAGTTTCGGGTGGCACAACTTGTTCTTCAATTACTTGTGCGATCGCATTTAACACTTCAGGCGAGAGAATTCCTAAAGTCGTGCGTTCTTGTAGCCATGTAACCGTTTCTGGAGATGTCATATTAAGTTCTCCGTGTAGGCTGCTGTATAACAAGAATTATCCCTTGAAAACCACACCAAAATATCTGCGTGTGGCGATGCGTGACAAGTTATATGATGTCCGTCCATATACCTTTCCCTCCACAGCAGTCAAATAGGGGCGTTTCAGCTCCCCCAAGTACTTCAACATAGCACGGGGAAGCTTCTTGTGACACACTCCTACACTGTACTGTACTCAGTCAGTGTAGGCTTCTCAGCGACTCCCGGTATTCCGTCGGACATTAACTGAGCTTTAAGAACCGCATGACCCTCGGCTCTGTCTTACAAAGTTTTGTGCACGGAAACCGTCCCCACAAACTTTGCGCTATTTTTTATGTTCAGCGCGGCATTATGATCACGGTTTAGACTGCAACCACAAGCGCAATTATGCCATCTTTCATGTAGTTTTTTGGCAACTTTCACCCCACAATTAGAACAATCTTGACTTGTGCCTGACGGATTCACAGCAATTACCAATAACCCAGCATTTTCGGCTTTGGTTGTTAGAATATTGAGGAAACTTGACCATCCGGCATCATGTACAGACTTCGCCAACATGGAACGAGAAAGTCCTTTGACGTTTAAATCTTCATGAACTATAACGTCATATTTTTTTAAGAGAGTATTAGCGGTTTTAAAGTGAAAGTCTTTTCGTTTATCAGCCACTTTTTTGTGCTGTTTGGCGACGTGCTTAATAGCTTTCTTGCGGCGATTACTTCCTTTTTTGCGACGTGATATCCGTTTTTGAATAACCTTCAAATGCTTGGCAGCTTTACGGGAATGCTGGGGAATTGGAACAACATCTCCCTCAGAAGTTGTCAAAAACTCCTTTAAGCCAAGATCAATACCAGTTGTTGATTCTGGATTGAAGTCAGGTTTGATAGATGGAACTGTTGTATCTTCCAGGCTTAAAGTCAAATAGTATCCATCAGCTTTTTTTGTTACTGATGCTGTTTTGATTTTAAACCCGTCAGGTATTGGGCGATGCAAAATAACTTTAACTATGCCGAACATTGGCAAAGTGATTAAATTACCTTGCAAGCACCCATCTTTGATTTGTGGATAAGTGAATGTTCGGTAACGATCACGAGCCTTGAATCTCGGTTTACCACTACGCTTCCCATTGCTATCCCCTTTTAGAAATCTGTCAAAAGTTACCTTAACTCGCTTAACTATATCCTGCAAAACTTGTGAATAAATTTCACCATACCAAGGATGAGTTTTTTTAAGTTGTGGTAAAGTTTTCTTTTGTGAGTAATAGTCTGGGTTGTCCCGTAACTCTGGTATATGGCATACAAGAGGACAAGCATCAATCGGTGAACGATTCCGCTCATACCAATCAAATCTATCAGCCAACAGAAAATTGTACTGAGCGCATAGCATAGATAGCCATCTATCTATTTCAATGCCTTGTGCTTTTGTTGGTCGTAGCTTATATTGGTACGCTGTCCTCAATCTTCCATCCTCAGATATTAAAAGTATTGTACTATAGTGGGTACACATTGGGTACACATAATGAAAGATTCTAGGTTAAGCGTCAGAATGTCTATTCGCAGGTTAAATAAACTTCGCTCTTATGCTGCAACAAAGGATAAAACAGTTACACAGATAGTAGAAGATTGGGTTGATAGGCTGCCAAATATACTTGTAGCAAGCGTTGTCGAAACAGAGAGTGTTAAAAACGACGCTGACCCTGTTGCTGTCAATCCGTAGGATTGAATTGGTCGAGGGTCGCGTCGTTTTTAACCGCCTTATATCTCACCACTGATTCCGAAGACGGAATTCAGTGGGAGGCTTACGGCGGAATAGCTAAATTCTGATGATCTGCGTAGCCTATTAATGCGATCGCTTCTTTCCATCAGTGCTTTTCCCCCTGACAAAACCGCGCTCTCAGTTCTTCTGCTAAAATCGGGCTTCGTCTAGCTTTTTACTGGTGGGTTAATTTCAAAGTGGATATGATGATCGTGACCAATCATTGGGGTACAAAGCCCCTCTTGAATTAGCTTTCTATCGTTGAAGAAAACCGCCCCCACCTGTACCAGCTTGTGCTTGCGAATAGACTTGAGAATAGCTCGCGTGGTATCTTGATCATATTCAGAACTCGACCAAAAAATGCCGCCAAAAGCCCCATTATTTTTGGGCAAGAAAACATCGCACATCATGCCAGTTTCATGTCCATGATGGTCGGGAGTATCTCCTCCATGAGGAAGACTAACATCATTAATTGCAAAGAAGGCAGCTTTGGGATGAGTATTGCGATAACTATTTTGATAGTCTTGGGCAATTTCTTTGATCACATCAGCTAACCAGTGTGTCCCATAATCGTGGTGATCTTGGATTTCTGCCAGTTCACCGTTAACCAAACCATTGTCAGGGTCGCTGTTTGGCATTAATACCCAGCGTGGTGCGTTAGCTGCTTGCAACCAGCGATGAGTCGTTTCACCAACATCAACTCGACCATCACCATTAACAGTACTGCTACCTGCAATGATTGACTGAAATAGTTTAATTGCGTCAAATAGTCCTCTGTCCCTGTCTGCACTGTTAGGATCGCCTACCCATGTGTAGCCTAGTTGATGCAATCGCGCTTTAACTGCTTTAACATCATCAGCTTTATTTACTGCACCAATTCCCACACTACCACTGAGTTTAATTACCTTCGCTGCTGATAAACTCGATGGTGTAGGCTGTTGAGTCTTCTGATCGTCCTGATGATCCAAAGGAACAATCACTTTAATGTGCAGCTTTAGAGTTTGAGCAGCGATCGCAATTATCATCTGGCGATCGCCTTTTTGTTTAAAGACGAAATCAAATTTCCACCTGCCATCTTCTTTGATTGGTACATTGGGGCCTGGAAATTTATCATCAATCATTACCGACAAAACTTTACCATTATCGGCTAAATGTGCTACACCTTCAACTCTAAAACTTTGCCCTACTTCCACTTCTTGAGGCGCACGAATCACCTGAAGTTTTTCCACTAATGGAGGAATGACAACTCCCTCTGCATTAGCCAGCAATTTCTGGGCTTCTGGAAGCAAGTTTACAACTTTACTGACATAGTTAGGATCAGTTGAATAGCCTTTACCTTTGAGAAAGCCAAGGAAGTTTTCTGGCGTATTTGTATGTTCTTCTAAGCCTTTATAAGCAGAACGAGTTAAAAATTTCCAATAACCAATAATAAAAGCATCAACATCTGGGAATTTACAGAATTCAATTTCTTCTGGCTCGGAAGGAACTTTCATTTTAAAAGGCTGGGCAAACCCCTTCATGTCAGGATATCGCCATTTCAATCCCGCAAAATTATTAGCATTGACAGCAAGATAACTTTCACATCTAGCAGATTCTAGCAACCACTGAGCGAGATTAACTTCTTTTAAAATCTGCCGATTTATCTCAGAAATTTTCTCAGCTTCAATACCAACTTGGGTAAAGATTCTTGCTAAATCTTGATGAAGATAATTATTAACCAAATTCTCTAGTAGTGACATCACTTTGTCCCCTGAAAAAATCTTGGAATAGTAAATTTAAAATTTGCTGAGATTCCCGACTTATCTAATACCATTTCTTTTTGAAGATGCATCTATGAGACTTACCCAAAACTGCGCTGTAGGGGCAATTCATGTAGCTTTAGCTGACCGCAGGGTATTGCCCCTACGTGAATAAAGCGCAGCCTCACATAGAATTGGTATAAGAAGCCGGGAATCTTGTTGTTAACGAATGATTTAGATAAAGTTAATCTGTTGCTGCTGTATCTGGAGGGCAATTGTGTCCAATATCAATCCCAAAATTCAGAGAGTTGATTTCCTTTTTATAGCTTAAGAGATCAGCATTATCTACTTACACTGTATTAATTCTTAACCTAAATGCGTAAGTCTAGTCCATTGTAGACAGCACTCTGTCCGTGACCAAAAGTGAGTTTTTACAGTAAATAAATCTAAATTTTGGCTAATTATCTCATAAATCCTGAAATACCACGAACTTTAACCAATATAAGCATAAAAGCAAGTTCATGGTGAAGAATGGGAAGACAATCATGAATTTTCCTACCTAAAGAGGGTTCACAGAAATAAATTTTAATGTTAACGTTACAATTTATGTTGATTATAGTTGTAGAAGAGTCGCTATCTGGAAAAGTCCATCTTGCTAATTGATCTAATCGTCAAACCTGGTCAATATGAAACTACCTAACTATTTTCAAAATAATTCCAAAAACTCTTTAATAGAAAAGTATCACCTTTACAAAGGCGAAAAATTGAACTGGCTTCAAGTAACTCTTCGGCTTGAAAGCTCAATTATTGCTATCATTCTCCCTTGGGTACTTTTTTGTGCTTTATATGGGTTTTTAATATCATTTTTATATTATTTAGGATTTCCAGTAGCATTTTCAAATTCCAGCAGTATTCTTACTAATGCTGTTTTAAGTTTTAATATTGGTTTTACATTACTATTAGTTTTTCGGACGAATACAGCCCATCAGAGATTTTGGGAAGGTCGTCAACTATGGGGAGGTTTAGTTAATACATCTCGCAACTTAACTCGCGGAATTTGGATAATAGTTAAAGAGAAGACACCGCAAGATAGATTAGAAAAAGAGGCAATGCTTCGCTTAGTGACTGCTTTTGCAGTTGCAATGAAGTTACATCTAAGATCAGTACCTTTAGACATCCAGGTAGCATCATTAATGTCTCAAAAACAATATTTACAACTTAAAGATACTAATCATCCTCCACTGCAAATTGCTTACTGGATAGGAGATTACTTGCAATATCAGCATGACCTGAATTGTCTAAATGTCTATCAATTGACTACTCTACATAACTGCGTAGATGATTTAGTAGATATTTTAGGTGGTTGCGAACGTATTTTAAAAACGCCACTGCCTTTGATATATACTATTAAACTCAGACAATTGCTATTACTTTTTTGTCTGATCTTACCTTTAGAAATTGTTAGCGTTTTGAATTGGTGGACTGGGATAATAATGGGTTTTGTAAGTTTTACATTATTAAGTATTGAACAAATGGGATCAGAAATCGAAGAACCTTTCGGGTTTGATCCCAATGACTTACCTTTAAATGCAATTTGCAATACAATCTCAAACAATGTTGAAGAATTAATCAGGGTTGCTTCTGACAATAGACCTCTTGCAAAAGTCCCTAACACCCCTCCCACAGGCGGGGTGGGGAGAATTTGACGTAAGTCAAAGGCGGGGTGGGGTTCTTTTTTTGATTTATGCAAGAAGTCTAATGTTCGTTCTTCCTAAATCTATAAATAAGTTTTTCTAGATAAATTACTGATTTATGTCCTTGGCTTACCTCACTCTCAATCCCTCTCCGATATATTGGAGAGGGAAGCTAGAGACAGAATGAAGTTTTACATTTTATTTAATCCACGTTCCTAAGTAGTAATTTTCTGGGGTTTATCCTGATCATTTTGGACTTATTTTTAGATACCAAAATGTAGGATACTACGTTTTTAAGTGCAAAGATTAGCGGGGATGAAATTCGACCTCTTTCTCCAGAATCTTAATATCATAGTTGCCAAAGAAATCATGGCCTAGTAAGCCGATGCTTGCTTTTGGTGCGATCGCTACCTGAAGATTATTGGCTGTAACTCCACCGACTGCAATAGATTTTACCTTACTGGTTGGAAATTCTACTTGGCTACCATCGGCAATTTGGGCTTGCATTGTACCTGTAGCCTGGAGTTTAAGTGTATTCGCCATATTTTGAGTGATAATGGTTCCACTAGCACCTGTATCTACAATCATTTCAAAGGTTTTTTTGTCATTGAAGGTGACATCAATCACAGGAGTTCCACCAAAGCGGCGTTTGACTGGGACTCGAAAAACTCTATTGTCTGAAGGTGCGGCTATATTACCACAAAGCCTTGCCAATCCAACGGTTTGACCAGAAGAAGTTACCATGTAACATACTCCTGGATCGTCAGCTGTTGCCTGATGAGAGAATGCTAAAAATACTAGCGTCGGGATTAGTGCCGCAGTTACGCCCGTCGTAGACATTGCAACTAGATTAACGGTCATAATCCAACGCTTCCAAGCATTCTTCATGTTATATTGCTCTCTAATTTTAATGATATTTTTTAATAACTAAATTCTTCATAATAGCTGCAAAAATTGGTGCTGAAAGCCCCGATTGTTAAAATATAAATGCCATAATTATTAACCTGTAATAAAATATTAAAGTACCTTGTATTCTTCAGATTATAATTTTTATTTATCTATTACATCTAAGTGATTTATCCAATTTTTATCTTTTAAAGTTAGTTAGTGATTTGTTATTTAGGTGTCTTCATAAGATAAAATCGTATCTTATTCAATACATCTTATCTATAATTACTAATTGATAAATTAAAGATTAGGTAAAGACATGATAAAACTACTTAGAGCAGATTAAATCTGGCATACTAAGAAGTTAAATAAGAGAAATTTGTAAGCTGATTCAAGGGTTGCTGCTGCATATACAACAGTTGCGATCGCATTTTTAACAGCAATATCTCTTTATTCAAATATGACATTTTCACTATTAGTACACCCAGCAACTACACCGCAAATAGCTGCTGCAAAATTATCCACTCCTGCCATTTTAAATAGTGTGCTGCATTCCATCTCAGCGTTTACCTATCATAAAGTTGAGATTAGCGATCGCCCCAAAATTATAATACGCTAGGACATTTTTTAAACTTTACGCCAAATCTCCTCCTTCCCATATCTGAAGTTGTCTTTCGGCTGCAACTATGCAATTGAGATGCTTGGGTGGGTAAAGAAAATGATCGTAGGCTAATGCCATCTGTCTAGCAGCTTCAGTATATGGCACTCGTCCTATTCCTGTACCCAATCCAGGACAGGCAATAGTGTTAATTTTTTGCTCGGCGTGTTGATTATGGTGGCGAACTGCCAGCAGCATTGCCCACATCGCTACATAAGGAATATCTGTTCCAGCAATGATCATCGGAACTCGCATAGTAGGTGTATGAGCTAAAAAAGGATGCTTGTAATGACCTGTTTCCACAATCATTGATGTTCCCACAGGCTGTTCACCCAAATAATCTTCAAGAATGCGCCCCTGGACTCTTGCCATTAAAGAACAACCGAAAAAACGGATAATTGCCGCATCTATGCCACCATCCATCATCCCGAAAGAGTTAGCAGGGCTGACCATACAATCAAAATCTGGCAACCACTCGAAATAGTTATTCACTATTTCTACATTGGGTAAGTAGTTAAAATGCTGTTGAAAGGCTGCACATAACAAAGAGTCGGGAGCTACCAATATCAATTTCAAGCTTTTATTTCCTCCGCTTGAATATCTATTTTAGGTGTCAGCTAGGGCAAACATCAACTGCTTCTCTATATCATCAGCCTGTAAATTTTTGATGCTACAGTCATAATACAAAACATTACTCTTGAGGTGGTGGCTGTTTGCCGCTTAAACAAAAGGAAATTTACAGATGTGGTTGAAATTTTTTAAAATAGACATAGGAGTGAAAAAGAATTGTTTTGAGGTAGCACTGCTACGTCAAAACAAGGGTTCTGGGTAACGCATATTTAATTTCTGGAGATGTCTAATCTATAGGTAGGGGCAATACCCTGCGGTCAGCTAAAACTAGATGAATTGCCCCAGAGTGCGTGTAATTTTGCTTAAGTCCTATATGGGTAGAGTATTTTGTATTCTGAATTCTGCCTCCTTCAAGAAACTTGTATATCTTGCAGCTTTGCCACCATTTCCGCACGCGCCGAAACTTTCAACTTGCGAAACATCCTTTTCAAAGCTTGTTTGACGGAATTTTGTGTAATCCAAAGTTTTTCTCCAATTTCTGCGTTCGTTAACCCCTGCGCTACCAAGTCGGCAATTTCTAACTCACGCGCTGTTAGAGGACATACTAAAAGGGAATTGGATGTTTTTGGTTTTGTCCGTAGAGTCGCCATCTTTGCTGACAAATGAATACATAAGGCGCTCAAGTCAGCTAAATCGTTGCCATTAAAAGCCGGATTTCCCTTGTCGCGGGCTAAGTTAAACGTTCCCACAAGACGACCATTACAAACAATTGGCCCAGTCATTACGTGTTCGTGATCGGAACGTGAGCAAAAATGCTTCCAGTCTCCTGGTGATAATAATAACTGCTCATGGGCTGGAGCATGACGCTCAACCACGTAACGCCCGACTGGATTGCTTTCTAAGCATACTGCCGGAATACTCTGAAGATCAATCCCAGTGTTTGGCTGCTCATCTAAGAAATAAATACCCCAATTTTGCACGCCAAAATGCTCACCAATTTTATCCGCGAGAGCTAGTCTTAATTCTTGCTCATTTCGGACATTAGCGATCGCATCAAATACGGTGTGGAGAGAATTAGCCATAAGTGTACCCAGTTGGGGACTATCGTAGCCTCAACAATTACTTCTATGCTAATACCAAGGAAACTAAAACGCTAATTTACAGTAGCGACTAGGAGAAGCACATGACAGTTACACAACTTTCTGCTCAGGAACTTTTCCGGGCTGCTTATGAGAATCGCTATACTTGGGAGAAGAATTTCCCCGGTTATACCGCCAATATTACCTTTAAGCATGATGATCAAGTGTTTACAGGCAAAGTTATCATCAATGCCAATCTCAAAGCGGAAGTTTTGGATGTAGATGACGAGTCAGCCAAGCAAGCAATTCATGGTCAAGCATGGGAGATAGCAATTCATCGTATCCGCCGCAGCTTTGAAGACACCCACAGCGCCAATACGTTTAGCTATGGTAAAACTGACCAAACTGGTGCGATTGAGCTTTTAATGGGTGGTAAGGCTGAGGGCGATAAATACAAAGTCCGCAATAATGAAGTCTGCCATGTTCACCGTCTAATCCACGGTATTTTTGTGACAATTGACACCTTTAGCAGTCACGACACTGGGGAAGGTTACTTGTCCCATACCTATGACTCTGTGTACCATGACCCCAAAACTGGGGAACAAAAGGGCGGTAGAAGCGAATTTATCGATGAGTATGAAAAAGTTGGTGACTATTTCATCCTAAATCGTCGGGAGATTCGCACGGAGACAGCAGGACAAGTATCTATTCAGGAATTTGTCTTCTCTGACATCAAATTGTTGGAACCTGTTGCTGCTTAAAGTTTATTCTGGATTATAAATAAAAGCGATCGCTCTTTAGTTGAAGGGAGCGATCGCTTTTATTTTTTGGCGTTTGGAGTTTTGAACACCAACTTCCGAGTTCTGAGATAGAATTATGAACTTCAAAAGGCGAGAATCAGAAATCACACTACCGAAACTGAGTGTAAAGCTGACTAACAAAGGCGATCGCTTCAGATATAATCAACATATAAAAAGTAAACACCTACTATTTAGCAGATAGTAAATAAAATGACACAACTATCTTCTAATCACACACCACGTCGAGGAAGAGTATTTCCAGAACGTCAATTATCACCTGAAGAAAAAGCACGACGCAAAGCTGAAGATGAGTTATTTTATCAGCATTGTCGAGTAGTATTTGACAGAGTTAAACCAGAGTTAATCAAAGAACACTACGATTGGTTTATAGTCATTGAGCCTGATAGTGGAGACTATTTTATAGATCCAAATGAGGATGTTGCTAGACAAAAGGCTCGTGATAAATTTGGTGATACTTTGCGTCTCATGATGCGAATCAATGAGACTGGAGCCTGCGGCAAAATATGATTTTCGGAGAGTTTAACAGTAAAGGCGAGTTAATTTTTGAAATTGGTTTGATTGCTGCTGATGGTGATATTATCCCAGTACAGGCGCTACTAGATACAGGATTTACTGGCACTCTAGCAATTGATAATCAAGATGCTCTCTCGCTGGGATGGTTACGGGAAAGTCACAGAGAAGATATGCGGACAGCGCGGGGAGAAGCACAATTTAACTTGTTTCAGGGAGCTATACTTTTAGATGAAGAAGAGTTTATGATTTCAGCGTTGGGTGGAGATGAACTGCAAGACATTCTTTTGGGTGTGCGTTGGTTACAGACAAAACGACTAGTGGCAGATTTTACCGCAGGACTATTGACGTTAGGGTAAAGGCGATCGCTTCAGATATAATCAACATATAAAAAGTAAACCCCTACTATTTAGCAGATAGTAAATAAAATGACACAACTATCTTCTAATCACACACCGCGTCGAGGAAGAGTATTTCCAGAACATGAAGAGTGCTGAGTTCCGAGTGCTGAGTGCTGAGTTAAAAGACCACCCACAAGGGGTGGGGTATCAACCTACCTCTTGAGTTAAGAAGATTCCGCCCACAAGGGGCGGGGCTTGTACCAAGTACATAAGTGCTGAGTAGTTTTTTACTTACTCAACACTCAGCACTCAGCACTCAGGACTGAGTGTTGTCAACTATCACCTGAAGAAAAAGTATGGGGACAAGCACGGTTTAATCTTTATTGGGACTTACGCAAAACTACACCTTGTAAGGGCAATTCCTGTAGCTTTAGCTGACCGCAGGTTATTGCCCCTACGAAGAAAATCATGGTTTCGGCTATTATTTGCGTAAGTCCTGTTTATGAGTGAACCGTGCTTTTAGATGGAGAGTAGTTCACCTACATTAGAAATATTTTGGTTTCAAAGGAGAAGCAGGAGCGGATAATATGAGGATATTTCTCACATTACTAACGTAACGACCTCCAGCTTTGTCACCTGGAACTACTAAACGAGCAAATCCTTCATCTATTAAAGGCACAACTGTAGCATCACTAGCTTTTTTTGCGTATGCAACTAGTACTGTTTTCCCTTCAAAGTTAGGTTGAATTTCACCAATAGCTACGACTGCACCATAGCAATCTGTGGCTTCAGCTAGCACATATTGCCTCAACAAAGAGTTTTTAGGATTCAAACCAGAATTACTAGGTTTTAGACCACCTCCAGCTTTTGGATTATTAATCAATTCCCATAGGGGGACTCCATAGTATGTTTCGGTTCGTTGACCTGAGCCGGTTTGAAAGCTTACAGTGATTTCAGTAACTAATGCTGGATTTTGTTTTTTTAAAGCATCTCGCAAATTTTTCAGGTTTTGCAAGTTATATGTGGTTGGATTATTCAGTTCTCCACCCAAGCGAAAACTTGGCGAAAAACCTCCAAGACACTTATTTTTATCCGAGAGAGATGGTATTTTCTCTTTTTGAAGCGAGGGAAGAACACTCCTTGAGTCAGCTAAAGTAGGCTGCCATAAAACCAGTATCGATAGTATTAAAGACGCAATTGGGATCGTGGGGGTAAAACGCATAAAACATTTCTCCGTTTACTATTGAATATTGAAAAAATTAGATAGTTTTGCTCAAAGCTGTTTGCTCACCAAAAATTAGTTTCGTTATCGCCAAAACTGAGCAAGTTGACAATAAATTTTGTTAGATAAAAATCAAACCGGTTCTATCGTTAAACTTTCAACTCCTTGCCAGACGATACAAAATAGCTAGTTTTCAATATGTGTTATTAAAAACTAATGAATCTTTACGCCAAAGTTAGCCGCAAACCTATTGTTAGATTTACGTCTTTCAAAATGGATAAGTATATGTGTGTAATCTACTGAAGATAATACCAACTTATTTAGTAATTACCAAATAATATGGTAATCAAACGCTAACAAAATTAATTTTTATTTCGGTGATGCGTACGGCAGTTCCTTTAGGTGTATAGGAATTACGTTAGCGAGTCCGCGTACTCTGTAAGAGTTGCAAGCTACGCTTTTAGCGTCTGTCTTTGCTACGCAACGCTACCGCGAACGACACGCTGCGCGTAGCTTGTCCTCCGCCAGGAGTACGGAGAGAGCGTCATTACGAATTACGAATTACGAATTATTTTATTTTTCCCCTACCTCGCCAAGTGCAAGCGATCGCACAAAATTCCTTGAATCATTTGTTGTACAATTTCTTTACTCAAACTGCCATCTACGCGAACAATTCGTGAGGGATCGGATATTGCTAAATGTGCGTATCCTTCTTGAACGCGCCGATGAAAAGCGATTGTCTCCTGTTCAATCCGGTCTAGTCCAATTTTGCTTGCTAGTTTGCGGGACAGTCCCACCTCGACATCGACATCTAACCAAATAGTTAGGTCACTCTCTAAACCACCAGTAGCAATATAGTTAAGCTGATTGATTAAACTCATGTTCAGACCGCGACCATATCCTTGGTAGGCAATGGTAGAGTCGGTGTAGCGATCGCATAAAATATATTTCCCGGCGGCGAGATTTGGTTTGAGTTCTTGTTCAACGTGTTGCGATCGGTCAGCAGCATACAACAAAAGTTCTGTCACTTGTGCAACTGGCTCGTCTTCTGCCTTCTCTAATAGCAAGCGGCGAACGTGTAAGCCTAACTCTGTTCCTCCTGGTTCACGAGTTACCACTACAGAAACACCCAGATTTTCCAACCACTCAGAACAAAGCTGCATTTGGCTGGTTTTACCACAGCCTTCTACCCCTTCAAATACAATTAATTTGCCACCCATGCTTTTTTGTTTTTGTGTGCGCTGCAATAAACTTGTTCGCTGACGTTTGATTAAGAATAGCGCGAAGTTTCAACTGAGAATTGCTATAGAGGATTACCAACAATTTAAGGAGTCAAGCTCACTATGGGCTTCGTCGTAGGACGCTTGATATAGGCAGAAGATAAACCGCGATTCGTTCCGTTTGTGCAGATTTTGTTGTCTTGCTAGATTTGCAGAGATTTTTAGAAGCGGTGAACGCCTAAGATAAAGCTATTAGCTTGACTAAGCTGAAAATAGCTCGCACCTCGAATCCCAAATTGTGACATATAACCATAACTTTGGGCTAAAAGTCTTTGTTCAGAACATTAAGGAGATGGGAACTCTATTAATAAGCTTAATTACAGTATCCCACCCCGCACTGCCAATCATGTCCCATCCTGCTGATCCCACTTTTAGCCAATCTTCTTACCCTCGCTTGACTAGAAGCCTGAATGCTGTTGAAAGTTGGGGCTTCGGTTTGACAGCTCATATTTCCTGGACAGCATTGGTTCCAGCAATTCATGCAGCTCTGGGTTCCCAAGCTATTTTTGTCTGGATACCTGCGGTGATTTTGGGAATGCTGCTCAATTATCAGGTAAAACGCTTGGGTATGCATTTTATGAATGTGGCTGGAGGAACACCTAACTATGCTACCAAGCTGCTGCAAAACTACCCCGGACTAGCTCGCTATGCAGCAATTGGATACCTCCTTAACTGGGTTTCCTACTTAGCAGTTAATACGATCGTACTCAGAGATTTAATTAAAGTGAATTTGGAGGCGCTGGGTATTGCCTGTCCAGACATATTTCTGGATATTGGCTTTACACTATTGCCGTTTATCGTGGCGTTTAGTGGGACTCGCGCCTTGAGTATTTTACATTTATTTTTTGTAATTCCAGCCTTTGGACTGCTAATTACCTTCTGTGTACAGGGTCTTGGCTGGTTAGCGTTCTCTGGTGATAGTCCGGGGTTTTTTCCTAGCAATTGGTCATCTTTGAGCTTTGTGGATTGGGCAAAGTGGTTCTTTTTTGTCACCTATGCAACCTACAGTTGTGAAACGGCTTCTTCTTTTGTCGCCGATAGCCGCCAACCCACGCAGACGCTACGCTTTCTAGACGTTGCGGCTTGGATGATGCCACCGATCTTTTTAGGGGGGTCTTGGGTAATGATGCGGTTAGCAACAGATCCAAACCTCAAAGACAATGCTTTTATGAATCTGGTGGCGGCTTCCCAGCCCTTTTGGGGAAAATCAGCTGCTATAAGTGTTTCCTTTTTGCTAGTAGCTGCAAGTCTTTTAGGTTCGGCAACGGTCGTTTCTAATTGCCCTCGAATTTTGTATCAGTTGGCCTTAGATAACCACGTCTCACCAGTATTTTCCGTTGTGTCACGCCGGGGTGTGTTTGTTCCAGCGCTGACCTTGACACTGGTGTTGTGCCTAATCTATCTGATTTGGGGAGATGTAGCGCGAATCGTGGCTGTTGGTAACATCGGTTGGTTTGTCTCTTTTATGTTATTCCATTTAGGGCTTTGGCTGCGGCGCGATCGCCCGGAAGTTTTGTTCCCTCGCATATCTCTAGGCATTCTGCTGTTAGAAGTTGTGGTGCTGTTGGTGGGCGGACTTGCGTGGGGTTGGCTCAACTTCCTAATTGGGCTATTATTTCCCATTGGTGTGATGGGAATAGATGCAGTAATTCGCCGTGTGAACTTCCCTCCATTCCATCGCAGTTGGTGGATGCGGCAATATCGCACGCGCCCTGTGATGATTATCAAGGACTCAGTAGTTCTCCAGGTAATCATCTTAATTTTTTTACTGTGCAGCGCAGTCGGAATTGGCTGGTTATTTGGTGTCAAACTTAATAATGTGGCAACTGCGGCGGGTGAAAATCTATTTGTGGTGCTGCTGATGAGTGTAGCATTTGTAGGAGTAGCGATCGCTTGTTGGACAAGTTTACCTCAAGTGGTGGCGATCGCAGAAGCACGAGAAGCTGCCGAACATCTGTTTACTGTCGCCCAAGATGGTATTTTAGTTGTGGATGATCAAGGTATTATCCGACAGGCTAACCCAGCCACTGAATCTTTCTTTGGTGTCAACCCCTCTCAGTTGTTGGGAAATCACCTCAATAAATGGCTACCCACATTAGTCTACTATCCAGACCAGTGGACAAAGCGCAGCGAACAAGCCTTACTTCACAACGGGAAAAACAGAACTCTGGAAGTTTCCATCTCAGACCGACCCCATCAGGACTTTCAGGAGTATGTTGTCATTCTCCACGACATTACCCAGCGCAAACAAGCGGAAGAGATATTGCGACACTCTGAAGCACAATTGCGCCAAGAGGCAAAGCAGCTAGCATCTCAACTGGTGCAGAGTGAAAAAATGTCCAGTTTAGGGCAGTTGGTAGCAGGTGTAGCGCACGAAATCAATAACCCAATTAACTTTATTTATGGCAATATCGCTTTTGCCAATCAATATATCCAAGATTTACTTAGTTTGTTGCAATTATACCAGCAAAACTATCCTAATCCAGTAACTCAAATTCAAGAAAAAACAGAAGCCATCGACTTAAATTTCCTGATTGCAGACTTACCAAACTTGCTAGCTTCTATGACAGTTGGTGCTGAAAGAATCACAGAAATCGTCTTATCTCTACGAAACTTTTCCCGCTTAGATGAAGCCGAGATGAAAGCGGTGAATATCCATGAGGGTATCGATAGTACGTTGATGATTCTAGAACATCGGCTCAAGCCTAAATCTGACTATCTAGCAATTGAGGTGATCAAAGAGTATGGCGACCTACCATTAGTCGGATGTTATGCCGGACAACTGAATCAGGTATTTATGAATCTTCTGGCAAATGCAATTGATGCAATTGAAGAGGGAGTGGGGAATGGTGACTGGGAAGTAGGGGAAAAAACGCTCCCTATTCCCTATTCCCTACTCCCTACTCCCCAGATACGCATTCATACTAAACTCACCAGCGAAAAGCAAGTAATTATTCGCATTGCTGATAATGGTTTAGGCATTCCAGAAGATGTACAAAAACAGTTGTTTGAACCATTCTTTACCACTAAACCAGTTGGTAAAGGTACCGGGTTAGGTTTATCTATTAGTTATCAGATTATTACCCAAAAACATCAGGGAACATTACAATGTATTTCGGCTCCGGGACAAGGTACAGAATTTGTAATTGTAATTCCGCTAAATCAGCAAAATACGTAAATTGTCACGACCTGCAAACAGCAATTTGATAAAATTCCCACTTAGTTACTAATAGTAACTGTAAAATGAAATGCCAAACAGCAAAAATGGACATGGACAATTTAAGATTCACACAGGAATAACTTACACAATGAGCAGTACAATATTCGAGGTATTATTAAAGCAGAACACTATGAACTGACAATCATGCATAACTCTGCCAGTCAATCTAAAACTTTACGCGAAGCATGGGAGGAAGGTTTACAGCAAGGGTTAACCCAAGTTGCACTCAATATGCTGCACGAAGGTATTGATTTAGCTATAGTAGCAAAATTAACGGGACTACAACTCGAAAAAGTGAAGAATTTACAAGCTAGTGATTCAGTTTATTCTCAAATATTAGTAAAGGATTTTCTGGAATTGAGTGAGTCGTCACTAAAAAAAATTTGGCTTAACCCAGAGGAAGATGAAGCTTGGAAGGATTTATAGAAAACCTTGGCAAAGGGGATGTAATTTCAGTACCTTTTCCCTTTTCTGATGCATCAGCTACTAAAAGACGACCTGCTTTAGTAATTGCCGAATCAGATAGTAACAATATAATCGTCTGTCCAATCACCAGTAAACCAGGCAGAGAGTATGAAATTAAGTTAGAAGACCAAGACTTCCGAGTTGGTAAACTAAATTTAAGTCCTTGCTACATTCGGACTAATATTATTGCCACGGTTGATAAAAGTAATGTTATTCGATATATAGGAAAACTAAAGAACGAAAAAATCAATGAAGTCATTACTGCAATTATTGAAATCCTTCAAAAGCCTCCCGAACCTCCACCGCCAGCATCAAGAGCTTTAGAACGAGGTAAAAGCCCAAAATTATAAAGTTTTTAGGTTGGGTGAAATAGTAACAAAGGATAAATTAAAAAAGGGTGGACAACTTTCACCCTGATAACTTTTATAATCTTGTCAAAACTTTCTATGATTCAGATAATAATAACGTCTACCACCATTTCAACTGCTTACCAACCCAGTTGCCAGCTTGATACACTCCGTAAGCAGTAGCTCCTGCTCCACCAATTAGAATTGCACCCATTACTACCGGGCCGCCCACTGCTGAAGTTACAACAGCAGTCGCAGCAGCTCCAGCCACATTAGTTCCCATAGCTCCGGCAATTGCTGTTGTAGCGCCACCAAGCCCCATTGATGAAACTGTGGAAGCTATACCTGCGTAACCAGCAAGAGAACCAGCGCCTGCTGTCGCAGCAGAGCCAACAGAAATTCCTAGAGTAGCAGCAGTCTTGATGCCAGCCTCAGCAGCCTTTTCTGCCGATTTATCGTGTCCATCTAAACTATCACTAAACCCATCAAATGCGTCTTTATAAGGAGCCATAAGTCACAGTTCTATTATTTACAAGTACCTAGCTCAAATCCTGAGCGTAGTTTGTACCAAGTTAAACTATATATATCTGAAATGTCATCGGAAATTTCCGAATAAGTATTCACATTAATAAGCTGCATGAACTGTGAAATTTTTAACATTAATTTTGCTACTTTTTTAAAGTTAATGTAAAGTTTTACTTTATATCGATTGAGTAGAACGAAGTAGAACCCAACAAAGCCTACTGCTTTTTGCCTACTATTTTCCTTAAGAAATAGTCTTAACTCTCATCGAATAATCTACACCTGTCGCCAAAATATTCCACACCGGAAGTAGAAATACTCCAAATACCCTTGTTATGCTACCTGTATAGCGTTGAGGAAATAGAATAATGTTGAAGTTTTTTGCTGACCGAGGTGGTACATTCACAGATATTGTTGCTGTTACTAATAATCAAGCAATTATAGACAGACTATCAAGACATCTTGAACGTTTTTTAATTGTGACTCTGCCTAATCAGCAATGGATTATAATCTACAAACTGCTTTCAGAAAATCCCGAACAATATCAAGATGCAGCTATCCAAGCTATACGGGATATTATGGGTATTTCTGGCAACGAACCCATTCCTACTGAAGCAATAGAAGTAGTAAAAATGGGGACAACAGTAGCAACAAATGCGCTGTTAGAAAGGAAAGGAGACAGGGTTGTACTTCTGATTACTAAAGGCTTTAAAGATGCCCTACAAATTGGCTACCAAAACCGTCCTAACATCTTTGCCCGTCAGATCATTTTACCAACCATGCTATATGAGCAGGTGATTGAGATTGATGAACGTTATGATGCTAATGGAAATGAATTAATCCCTGTAAATATTGAACTCGTTAAAAGTGACTTAGAAGCAGTTTACAACACAGGAATTCAGAGTTGTGCGATTGTTTTTATGCACAGCGATCGCTATCCTTCCCACGAACAACAAATAGCCCAACTTGCTTTAAAAATCGGCTTTACGCAGATATCCGTATCTCATCAAGTTAGTCCATTAATGAAGTTGGTCAGCCGGGGAGATACAACAGTAGTAGATGCTTATTTAACTCCTATTCTACATCGCTATGTCAACCAAATAGCGAGTCAGTTACCTGGAGTCAAATTAATGTTCATGAAATCTGATGGGGGTTTAGTCGCAGCCCAACAATTTCAAGGCAAAGATAGTATTTTGAGTGGACCGGCTGGCGGGATTGTCGGCGCAGTTCAAAGTAGTAAAAGGGCAGGTTTCGAGTTAGTTATTACCTTTGATATGGGAGGGACAAGTACAGATGTCGCCCACTTTAAAGGAGAGTATGAACGACAACTAGATTCCGAAATTGCTGGGGCGCGGATGCGAGTTCCGGTATTAGCAATTAATACCATTGCTGCTGGCGGTGGTTCAATTCTCTTTTTTGATGGTTCTAGTTATCGTGTCGGGCCTAAATCTGCTGGATCAAATCCTGGGCCTGCTTGTTACCGACGCGGGGGGCCATTAACGGTTACTGATGCGAATGTGATCTTAGGCAAAATCCACCCCCAATATTTTCCCTCAGTTTTTGGAATTGATGGCAATTTACCTTTAGATAAAGATACTGTCATTCAGCAATTTACCCAATTAGCCCAAGATATTCAAGCCGCGACATTAAATCATTGTACTCCCGAACAAGTCGCGGCTGGATTTATAGCGATCGCAGTAGAAAATATGGCGATCGCAATTAAAAAAATCAGTCTGCAACGGGGTTATGA
The DNA here is from genome assembly GCF_036919815.1 of Nostoc sp. Taxonomy (GTDB): domain Bacteria; phylum Cyanobacteriota; class Cyanobacteriia; order Cyanobacteriales; family Nostocaceae; genus Nostoc. The sequence continues at coordinate 72,521 of NZ_JBALCE010000015.1, read as the reverse complement.
TGTCAGGCAATATGTGCTTTGTTGTTTTGGCGGTGCCGGCGGGCAGGTTGCTTGTTTAATCGCCAATACGTTGGGAATGAAAAAGATATTTCTCCACCCTTATGCTGGTGTTCTTTCTGCTTATGGAATGGGATTAGCTGATGTCAGGGCGATTAGAGAAGCGGGAGTAGAACAATCTCTCACTCAAGCATTAATTACTAAATTATACCAGTTAATGGAATATTTAGAAACTCAAGCCATAAATGAAATAGATCAAGTGTGTAGTCAAGTAGAAGTAATCCGAAAAGTTAACTTAAAATATGAGGGAACTAACTCTACATTGACCGTTAATTTTGCTGATGAAGTAGCAGTGATGCGGCAAGAGTTTGAGACTGAACATAAATCTCGCTATGGTTTCCTTCAATTAGAGAAAACCTTAATTGTTGAATCAGCCTCAGTGGAAGTCATTCAGAAGATGGAGACACCTGAAGAAGCTTTAATTATTCGTACTCGCCCTTTAGATCAAGCTCTTACATCTGTTGAGACAGTAAGAATGTTTAGTACTGATAGATGGTATGATACTCCTGTTTATCGGCGGGAAGATTTACAACCAGAAGATAATATTAACGGACCTGCGATCGTTGTCGAAAAAATTAGCACAATTGTAGTTGAACCTAACTGGCAAGCGAGATTAACTGAATGTAATCATCTGATTTTACAGCGTAAAGATTGATAACTTCAAGATAATCAATATCAGTTACATTGTAGTAAATCTAAATATAATTAAAAAATGTACACAATATCTCAACCAGATCCCATCCGCTTGGAAATATTCAAAAATCTCTATCAATTTATCGCTGAACAAATGGGAATTGTGTTACAAAACACAGCCACATCGGTAAATATCAAAGAGAGGCTGGATTTCTCCTGTGCTATTTTTGACTCATCGGGATTATTAGTAGCTAATGCCCCTCATATTCCTGTACATTTAGGCTCGATGAGTGAAAGTATCCGCAGTTTAATTAACGATAAAGGCGACACCCTAAAACCGGGGAATGTGTATCTATCCAATAATCCTTATAATGGGGGAACACATCTTCCTGATGTCACTGCAATTACCCCTGTTTTTGACGGAGATAAAAAACAAGTTATTTTCTACGTCGCTTCTCGTGGACACCAAGCTGATATCGGTGGAATTACTCCTGGTTCAATGCCTCCCCACAGTACCACAGTAGAAGAGGAAGGAATTATTTTTGATAATTTTCTCTTAGTTGAAGAGGTAAATTTTCGAGAAACCGCAGTAAGACAGCACCTCTCAAATCATACTTATCCTGCTCGTAACCCTGACCAAAATATCGCTGATTTTAAGGCACAAATTGCTGCAAATGAAAGAGGAGTTCAAGAAGTTCGTAAAATGGTTTCCCAATACGGACTTGAGACTGTCCAAGCTTATATGAAATTTGTGCAAGCTAATGCTGAAGAGTCGGTAAGAAAGGCTATCAATCTTCTCAAGGATGGCTCATTTATTTATGAAATGGATAATGGGGCAATTATTCAAGTAAAAGTTACGATTCACCAAGAAAGTCACAGTGCTACTATTGATTTTACTGGAACTTCTCAGCAACTAAATAGTAATTTTAATGCTCCGAAAGCTGTAACTCAAGCAGCAGTCCTATATGTCTTTCGGACTTTGGTTGATGATAATATTCCTCTGAATGCTGGGTGTCTTAACCCTCTAGAAATTATTATACCAGTCGGCTGTATGCTGAATCCAATTTATCCAGCAGCAGTAGTAGCGGGTAATGTAGAAACTTCTCAAACGATTGTTGATGCTTTATATGGGGCTTTGGGTATTATGGCTGCTTCTCAAGGAACGATGAATAATTTTACTTTTGGTAATGAGCAATATCAATATTATGAAACTATCTGTGGCGGCTCTGGCGCAGGAATTGATTTTGATGGAACTGATGGTATTCATTCTCACATGACTAACTCCCGCTTGACTGATCCAGAAGTTTTAGAAACTCGTTATCCTGTACTTTTAGAAAGCTTTAGTCTTCGTCCCGATAGCGGTGGTAAAGGAAAATATTCTGGTGGTAATGGAGTTGTCCGCCGCATCAAGTTTCTAGAACCCATGACAGCTAATATTCTCTCTAATCATCGGGTTGTCCCTCCCTTTGGATTAAATGGTGGGGAAGCCGGAATTGTCGGACGCAACTGGATACAACGTCAGAATGGAATTGAAGAGAATTTAGACAGCACAGCAACAGTAGAGATGAAACCTGGGGATGTTTTTGTGATAGAAACGCCTGGAGGAGGTGGATTTAGTAAAGTCTCCTAAGCTGTAAATGCGATGCGCCAAGGTTTTTTCTCTATAGTTCCACCTCTGAACCTCATCACTCAAGCTTTGAACTCGGAATGTCAAGCTTTTTTCTCGGAACTTCATGCTTTGAACTCGGAACGCCGAGCTTTTTTCTCGGAACTTCATGCTTTGAACTCGGAATGTCAAGCTTTTTTCTCGGAACTTCATGCTTTGAACTCAGAACGCCGAGCTTTTTTCTCGGAACTTCATGCTTTGAACTTAGAACGCCGAGCTTTTTTCTCGGAACCTCAAGCTTTGAACTCGGAATGTCAAGCTTTTTTCTCCATACGTCGAGTTAGGAGGCTGGGAAATCTAAACTTTGCCGAAAATAGATCACTATTTCATTCAACCAATCTGTTCTGTGTCTGGACTTATCTGAGTCTCCATTGCTCTTTGTGTCGCTCAATGATCTCACCCAAAAGGGTAAGTCATATATCAACCGATCAGATCACCTGAATGAAGGAAGCTGAAATTAATAATAAAGAGGAATCTATTACTAAAGAACACCGATCGCATTTTATCTAAGAATAAGGTGATGAAAGTTGTTACCTTAATAAATTCTGCACTTATTTTTGCTTCGATTACTTTTGTACCTGGAATGGTTAGCGCTCAAATACCCACTAGCAACACCAGGCAAATAGCTATTAACTCTAACAATTTATCTAGTCACTCTACTTCTGTTAGTTACCTCCAACCTTTCAATCTAGTTAATTTTGCTTATCAGGGAGGTCTGAAGCAACAGGGTATTCCTAGTGGAGAAACGCTAGTATTTCAAACTCAGAACAGGAATATTATTGCAAAAGATTTGGTGAAGGCTGCTGTTAATGCAGATAAATTACCATCACAAGTTTTAAATGATCAAAATTATCTAACTGCTGTTAATTTCCAACTCAACGCATTGCCTGATTATGCTGCTGCTGATTGATTTGGTTTCTTTTATATCTTTTGAGAAAGCTAAATTTATCACCATACTATATTCGTGCGCTTGTTACTAAATATAAATAAAAGGCTTTATACACAGCGATTGCTGTATACAAAATAAAGTTTGATGAAGAACAATTTCTAGATTTGGAGATAAGTTTTGCCCAGAAGTTGTACTTCTGGTGTGCTAAAGGCACAAAGAATTGTACAATCGATACACCCATCAACCAAAAATTTCGTTTTCTATAGAAAATGACATAAGTAATTAGATCCGGGAGCCTAATGTTGCAAGCCTACTCCTATAAGGCAGGTATTTAAACCATCAAGAGGACGAATACTTATTGAATACTGCAACTGAGTTCTTGCGACCAAAGGAAAACACAGAAAACGGGTCTTTTCGATTCCCCATTTCCATCCCAGGAGTGCCTACAGGCATTTGGGGAACAGATAAACCAATAACATTTGGCTTTTCTTGAAGCAGACGTTTGATGTCGTCTGCTGGGACATGTCCTTCGATGACATATCCATTAACAATTGCTGTGTGGCAAGATTCCAATTTATCCGGCACGTTGTACTTTTGTTTGACTATTTCGATGTCAGGTGTAGAAAAGTCTGTGATTTTAAAACCCTGTGCCTTTAAGTGGTCAATCCACCCGCCACAACAATTACAATCGGGACTGTGATATACAGTGGCATTTAGTGCTGTTGATTTTAATGATGTCCGTTGATCGTGGATACGCCTAGTAGTATTTACCAGTAGAGCATTAGCTGCAACATAACTAGGAAAAACAGCTTGAGCATTACTCATAGGAGCAGTGCTTCCCAAGATGCTCAACACTCCTGCTGTGAGACAAATCATTACTACTGCACGTACCAAGATGGGAAATAACCATTTTTCCCAGCAATAAATAAACTGTTTGTGCGACATCTGAAACTTCCTAAGTAAGCTGTTACCTATAGAACTTGCATTATCAGGGCGGGCAAGATGCCCACCCCACAATCATCTTGAAAAAATATTAGTGCAAATTAAAGGCACAACAGCTTACAACATTGCATAAATTTTTAAAAAGACTTTGCATATCTTTACGTCCCTCTGCGTTTAAAAGCCCTACGATTTTAAACGCAAAGCTAGGAGTATCTCACTTTCGTAAAAAGCCTTGTCAAACCTCACCCCAACCCTCTCCTTGGTAAGGAGAGGGAGCAAGAATCTTGTTTCTCATCTGGTATATTTGCAAAAGTGATTCCTTATAGTCATCATAGCTGAAAGCGTAAATGCGTAGCGGCTTGTCGCCAGACATCAGTCATCAAAGCTACCATTATTTACCCCGCAACTTCGGTTATTATTTGCGGTAGAAGTCATTGCAACAGTGTTAGTATGTCGAACATAGGCATTTTGTAACTTCTAAGTTGTCGTTCTAGAAGAAAACAACTCTACTACATCAGCCCTCTGTTTTCAGATTATTCTTTTGGCGAAGGTACTGAACTATTAACCCATTTGCACCAGTAGTAGGACAACAGCAAGCCATAGAATTACTCACTCAGGCTGTCAGACAAAACCGGGTTGCTCCAGCCTATTTATTTGTGGGGCCAGATGGTGTAGGAAGGAGTTTAGCAGCCAGGTGTTTTGTGGAATTGCTATTTTCTAGTGGGATGGAAGTTACTCCATCTTTACAAAAGCGTTTGCGTCAAGGCAACCACCCAGCTTTGTTGTGGGTGCAACCAACGTACCAATACCAGGGACAACGATTAACAGCAGCAGAAGCCGCCGAGAAAGGAGTTAAGCGTAAGGCACCACCTGTAATTCGGCTAGAGCAAATTCGGGAAATTACCGAGTTTCTCAGTCGGCCACCCTTGGAAGCACCGAAGAATGTGATAGTGCTGGAAGAAGCCCAAACAATGGCAGAAGCCGCAGCGAATGCTTTACTTAAAACTTTGGAAGAACCGGGACAGGCGACGTTAATTTTAATTGCACCTACACCTGAGTCTGTGTTGCCAACTTTGGTATCACGCTGTCAACGCATTCCTTTTTATCGTTTAGATGCACAGTCTTTGGCTGTTGTACTCACACAAACTGGTCATGAAGAAATTTTGCCAAATCAGGCAGTATTGAGTATAGCAGCTGGCAGTCCGGGAAGTGCGATCGCATCTTACGAGCAATTACAAGCTATTCCCCCTGAGTTACTCGAAGATTTAAAAAAAGCCCCTGCTTCCTACCGCAAAGCCTTGGAGTTAGCCAAAAAAATCGATAAAGATTTAGATACAGAAGCACAACTCTGGTTAGTTGATTATCTTCAGCAATTCTACTGGCAGGAGTGGCATCAACCCAGGATAATTAACCAGCTAGAACAAACTCGTAAATACTTACTTGCTTACGCTCAACCACGGCTAGTTTGGGAATGTCTGCTTTTATCTGTATACCAAAAATAAAATCGCATTCAAAACTCTTTAGCAACATTAAAGAAGTCGGAAGTCGGAAGCAGTAAGTTAGAGTGAATAGCTCATTCAAAAGCGATCGCGTTAACGCGATCGCGATCGCCTTTGATTTTCGGTTCAAACAGTTCAAACTTGTACAAGTCAAAAATAACACTTTCTCAAAGTTATGAAAATTAAATTAGTCCATGCTCACTTTTTACTATCGACCGGCGATTATAACAACGAGCGGGTCGGGTTTACATCTGAATTAGAAGAAGGCGACACAGTTGAATCAGCCGTTGCTGAAATGAGACAGCTAGCCATAGTAGCAATTGGGCCTAAATCCAGGGAACTGTACGATCAAAACCAGCGATTACGAGTAGAGAGCCGCCAACTTGAGGAGAGGATGAACAGGCTTCGTTCTGAATGGGAAGCAACAGCAGAATTTTTGAAAGCGCAAGGACTAAAACCCGAAGCGCCTTCCATGCCTCAATTCCAAAGGTTGCTAAACGCCGTCAAAGTAGAATCCCAGGAAGTTACCGCAGAATTTGTTGAGGAGGCTGAACCAGATAATATCCCTTTTGATCCTGCGACTCAAACCGAAATTAGTGACGGTTTTTAGTCGCAGTTTTAGTAAAAATTGGAGATTGTATGAGCCAACCCATCGACCGGGGCAAACAAATTATCAAAGATGCCATACGCTCAACCGAAACGGGAGAAATTGCGAGAATTCCGGTTGCTGATGCCGCCAATTTAGCTGTATTTCAGCAAGCATTGAGAGCGGCAGATGTTCAGAGAATGGTTATCCAAAAAGGGGTTAGGGTTGAGTTTTATTTTCCTGATTCGCCAGTTGAACAAGCTAAAAATCACATGCTGGTGGTAATTGCAAATGCAGGGGTTGAAATCCGAGAAATATTGTTTCCTTACATGCAGCAAGATTATGCAGATGCAGAAGTAGCCTTGGCATCTCCCGAAGTTCAAGCAGCCTTGCAAGAGCGAGGAATTATAGCCTCATTACAGCGAGTCGGACCACAAAAGCAAGAAATAGTAATTGCTAGTTACGACCAAGTAATGAGCGGTGAACTAGACAGATATTTACGTGAGACAGGCAATGACAATGATTGATACAAACATCCCGCGACCAGATCCCGCATGGGATTATTACCAGACTTGGCGCTCATTGCATGAGATAAAAGCCAGAATTGACGAGGCTTTAGAGTTTATGAATGACATCGAATCATCAACTCTCCAAGCGGACGAAGCGATTAGAAGTTTGCTAAATCCAGCTTCTAATCGTCTGATTTTAATCGTTGCAGAATTATCTGATAATGATGAACCGCCTGATGAATCGTAATTGCGATCGCGCTGACAACAGCGTGGGCTACGTGACACAGTAGCCGAAACGACGGGTATATAGCCCGTCGTCGCGGATTGTGTCCAAAGCAATCAGCAAGTTAGTCAAAGGAAGTGCGGCGTTAAGAGTGAAATGCGCCCCCTAATGTGAGGCGTTTTTCTATTCATGCGCTGCCTTTCTCCGATTAATTCCCCCGAATGCGTTTACTCCTGAATCGCGCCCCTCAAGTGTGGGGCGTTAGGGTGATTCGTGCGCTATTAAGTTCGGGCTAATCAAAGGATGCCAGTCCTTGAAAACCACCTTTTAGATATCGCAGAACCATGACAATAGAATTAACAATTTTGGGAATTGATGTTAGCAAATCAAGCGTAACAACTCACATTTTAACACAATATCCCAAAGGCGGATTACAGGCATACTGGAGTAAAACAAGAAATAAAGCATCTACTTTATATCCGGCTTTTTACTCCAATCCTGATGCTAAGAAAAAGCAAAAATCTACTTTTGACTTTGCTGATTATCTAGCAGAAATCAAGCCAGATTACGCAATCCTAGAACCAACCGGAAACCACTATTCAAGATTGTGGGCATCCATCCTCAATAAGCTACAAATCAAAATTCTCTGGGTTGGTCATGTCGAATTGCGGCGTTATCGCGGCGGCAAGAATTTACCGAATAAAAGTGACCCCGCCGACGCTTTAGCAATGGCCGCCTACGGACATGATCCAGATCACCATCTGGAGACTGGGGAATTAAACATGAGGTATTTCCTCATGCACCGCCCAGAGCCAATCGACGAACTACGCGACCTCTGCCAGCAACTTGAACACCTTAACCGGGTGCAGTCACCAATTGTAAATTATGCTAGACAGCTTCTAGCTTGGCAATTCCCAGAAGTGGCGCACACCAAGAGCGCATCTAGCAAACCAGGATTACTACCACCACTTTGGGGATGGTTAGCTAAAAGGCTCGAAATTTCTCCCGCCGGGAAAACCAGAATCGAAAATCGCTATAAAATATCCATCGCCAAAGACTACGGGATTGAAATCGATCCAATCTTGGAATTACATGCTGAATGGATGTGCGATATTTCGCTCTATGAGCAGCGCCTAGAGGCAAGAATCAGTGAAATGCTGACTGAAACTGCATTTAAGCCTTACATGACAGTGTTTGACAAGTTCGGTTTTGGCTTGAGAGTGCGATCGCGGTTGCTCACCAGGATCTATCCCTTTGAGTCGTTCCTGGGTGTGAATGGTAAACCCGTGATTGAGTATGAAGTGCGGGAAGTAAAGAAAACGGAACGCGAGCGTCAAAACGGAGAAACTATCGTCAAGCGACTAGCTGGTGACACCAAACGAATCAAACGTAACCGCAGCCGCAATACCTTCAAAATGAGATTGGGCATGGGCACTGTTCTAGAACAATCCGGTGATGGACTCGTTGAAAAAGCTAGTGGTTCATCTTTATGCAGAATTAGTCTCTGGCAGTATGTTCTAACCGGCGTAGAAACTGGAAGGCTACCAGAAAATGAACTGACCAAAGAATTGATCAACTACCGCGACTCACTCAAAGCGAATGTCAACGAGCAAGGCGAGAAGCTGCTAGGTGGTAAGCATATCCAAGGCAAGCTAATGAGTAAAGTGGTAAATCTGCTGTTTGCTGAATTGTGTAAAATAATTCAGTTACCCTGAATAGAAACATGACTAACCTGATTGAATACGAACAAGCCAGCGACGAAGTACGTGCAGTATATGACGACATCCGTGCCACACGCCAGAATGACTATATCAATAACTTTTGGAAAGCTATAGCCAATCATCCGCCTACTTTGCAACGAACTTGGCAAGCGGTGAAGGAAGTGATGACTAACCCTGGTGAGATTGATCCACTGATGCGCGAACTAATTTACATCGCCGTGAGTGCGACGAATGGCTGTGAGTACTGCATCGCCTCGCACACAGCATCGGCGCGTGCCAAGGGGATGAATGATACCATCTTCGGGGAACTAATGGCGATCGCAGCCACTGCCAACATGACCAATCGCCTCGCCAACGGCTATCAAATTCCGGTGGACGAGAGATTTAAGACGTAGGAGTGCAGCCTTGTCTATCCCTGCTTAAAATAGGTTTAGCAGAATTATTGACTATGCCCAAGGTTGAGATTAACGGGATTGATTTGTTCTACGACATCAAGGGAGCCGGTGAGCCTTTGCTATTAATAGCCGGCTTCCTTTGCGATCATGCCTATTGGTCGCTGATCATGCCATCGTTGATTTCGCAATATCAAGTTATTCGCTTGGACAACCGAGGTATGGGGCGAAGTTCTGCTCCTGAAACGCCTTATAGTCTGAAGCAGATGGCTAGTGACGTTGCAGCATTGCTCGATCAGATTGCGATCGATAAGGTGCATCTAGCGGGTCATTCAATGGGTGGGCAGATAGCGCAAGAACTAGTCTTAGCATATCCTGAAAAGGTACAAAGTCTGGTGCTACTTTCATCGTTGGCAAAGGGTGATGCATTATTCAACAGCATCATTGAGACTTGGGGCGACCTCTGCGGCAATGTAGACCTGAAACTTTATGAAAAAGTCGTATTACCCTGGATATTTACAGATACGTTCTACTCGATTCCTGGGATGATCGAAGGTCTGATTGAATTTGCAATCAAATATCCTTTCCCGCCTGCGACTCATTCACTCTATCATCACAGCCGAGCTATACTTGACTTTGACACAACAGACCGCCTTAAAGAAATTCATTGTCCTACCCTAGTTCTAGTTGGTAAACAAGACATTCTCACCCCGCTAAAGTTTTCCCAGCAACTTGCTCAAGGTATTCCCAAAGCTGAACTTGTAGTTCTCGATCGTGGTAGTCATGGCTTCTTAGTTGAGTCGCCGGATTCTGTGGTTTCAGCTATGCTTAACTTCTTGCGGAAATTGAAGCCAGCTTAGACTATAGACATCTCCATAAATTAAATATTTATGCGTTATACCATTTCTTTGTGAGGCTGCGCCAAACCCTTTTAACTTCATTTCTTTCTTTCTTTCTTTGTGTCCAACTCTTCTCTACGAGAGGCTGCGCCAAGGAGACGCTACGCGTCAATACAGTTCAGTTAAGGCTAAAAACTAAAGCTGGTGTAGGTTGGGTTGAGGAACGTAGCAAGATTCCGCAGGGTAACCCAACATTATCGAGACTTTGTTGGGTAACGCTTACGCTCAACCCAACCTACTATTCTCTTAACTGAACTGTATTACTTTTTAACTCCTAAAGCAGGTCTATCTCGAAACCTGTAGTTCTTCGGTGATGAAAAGGATTTGCCCTCATCCCCCAACCCCGAATCCCAGATTTGGGAGAAGGGGAGCCAGAATTTCAAAGTCCCTCTCCCAGATATGGGAGAGGAATTTAGGGTGAGGGAGAAAACTACGGTTCTCAACTTAGATGAAGTTTATGTCTAATGTAATTTAAATATTCAGCGAGTTTCTAATTTAGAAACTCGCTCCTCTAATTTATTTACTTGTTGCTTCAATTCAACCACCAAAGTTGCCAGCCGATCAAACATCCGATCTTGCTGTGATAAGTTTCCTCTAGAACCAGTTGACTGTCGTGGGGTAAGTCTTGGTCTTGAGGATGGAGACTGACGACTTTGACCGAGTTGAGACTCTATCTGATTTAACCGCGACTCGACACGATTAAAGTCCGCTTCCAGATTATTGATGCGGGACTCCACTTGCTGCGATGAAGCAGTTTTGGCAAATAACCCGCCCCAGATAATTGTTACTAAAATCCCAGCAAATATTAGCACTTGGATTTTTTTCATGTCAATACTCTGTAGGCACTTCACTTATTGTAAATTAAAGGGTTTAAGTCTACACGTAGTTTCAGTTACCCTGCCGGAAGCCAGCTACAGTCCTTCCCTCCGGGACGCTACGCGTAGGGAAGTGGTACGACAAGCTCAGAAACCATCGGGGTTTAAATAAGAGTCTGAAACTCTCTTCTCTACGAGAGGCTACGCCAACGGCAAGGCTCAGTGACCACGCGAACAATGCGTGAATTTTGAATTGTTATTTATCCTGTTCTAAGTTAGAAAATAACTTCTGCCAATCGATAGAGTTAACAGTATTATTGCCCTGTTTTACCTCAAACGTGACATGACAAGCGATCGCTAAAACTAGCGATCGCACGCAAAGTTCTGCCACATCCTCACGGCTGATTCTACCCTTAATATTATCGCCTTGCTCAAATATTAATTCCTTACCTCCTGCTTCCTCAGTTAAAGCACAAGGTCTAATAATTGTATAAGGAATTCCGCTTTCTCTTAAACTATCTTCTCCCTTCAACTTCCAAGTTAAAATTCCTCCCAATTGGTCATTTAATTTTACTGCTGGCGGTTCTTCATCTAAATTAATGCCGGGGCGTCCGGGACGAGTCACACCTGCTGAACTAATGAGGATAAATTGTGGTAAACTTGTCCCGCCATCAGCTTTAATTGATTCCAACTGCAAAGCAAAACCACCTGGAGAAAATTTGGGATTTAAAGCACCATCATATTCAAATTTGCTCAACATCAGTTGGAATGAACAAATTCTATTCTGCTCAATTGGCGGCGCATCTTTAATAATTTTTGCCCGAAAGACGGGAATCAAATCTGCAAAGGCAATATGAACATCTATCCAGATATTAGCTACGGTATCGAAAGAATAGCTATAGCCAATGCCATCCCATTTTGGATCTGTCCGTAGAAAGATTTTATAACGCTGACCGTCACCTTTGACGCGCAATTTTACACCTTGGTAATCAGATAAATTGAAGGGTGGATCAAAATTCTTAGTTCTGATCGAAGCAAATCCGCCAGAGTTAGCGGTAGAAACATTCCCAGCAAATAAAGCTGTATTTTCTACTAATTGGATATTACTGGCACTCACGCCACCCATGACGACATCATCCAACGCCCCCCAGTTATCCTTTAATTCTGCTGATGGCTTTGTGAAATCAAATATCGGTTTTTCGTTGGCTTGGGGTAGATATTTTGCCGCCGCTTGGACTAAATTTTTCACACCTTGATATTCTACATTTTCTGGGGTGTCGCCAACAATTTCTGGCTGGTAAAATTTAACACCTTGATAATATTTAGCTCTATCTGCTGTATCTCCCTCAACTGGTTGCACGCGCACTGCTGTACAACAAACTACAGCTTGGATATCAGCCATAACTAAAGGAGTTAAAGTTTCTGGTTGAGTGATATCCGCAACTACCAAGTCTATATCATTACCAAGAATTGACCGCGCTTTCTCAATGTCTCGAACTAGTGCGCGAACTTTATAACCTGCTTCGAGCGATCGCCTTACGACTCGTTTACCTACACCACCTGTTGCACCTGCTACTAATATTACACCCACTTTTGTTCCTCCATTGGGTCTATCTTGATTATCCTTAGGACGACCTTGGATTAACTGCTGTAGACAGTTAAGGAAAGGAATTACCTCAAAGTAAGTCAGGGCTTCGATAAACCTGCCTAAATCCCATTGAGAACGATTTTTGTCAGTCATCTTTGCGTCCTCATAACTTTCTTCAGTTTAGCCTAATGAGCTAGTTATATTGTCAGGACTTACGCAGAGGTAACGGAAAATCGAACCATTTTAAGCCTTTTGACAATAGCAATAGGGATTTGCACTCTGTTGTTGATTATTCCGGCAATTAGGGCTGCGATCGCCCGCAAACCAAACTTGGGGCTGGCGCGATCGCAGGTTGGACTTGGGACAAAAAAGGAACATCGTCTAGTTGACAATTAAATATAATTAAGCTAAATCTTGAGCATTTCATCCGATTGCTTAATCACGTTAGGATACTTAATTAGGTGTTCCTAATCAAACGGTAATTTACTTATGAGCCAACTTGAAAACATTCAAGCTGAGTACGAAAAGTTTCCTGAAGAATTTGAGAGTGTAATCATTAGCACCGTGAGCGCCCAGGCAATACCCAATGCTAGTTATGCTCCATTTATAATGGATGATTCTAAGAATATCTACATTTACGTCAGTGGTCTTTCGACTCATACCAAAAATCTCTATGCGAATCCGCATATTAATGTCTTGTTTATCGAGGATGAAGCTAAGAGTAACTTAATTTTTGCTCGTCGGCGTTTGAGTTTTGATTGTACGGCAACTTTAATAGAACGTGAAACTGACGAGTGGAATCAAATTGTTGAGCAATTTCAAGGGCGGTTTGGTGAAATTATCGAGGTTTTGCGCGGCTTGTCTGACTTTCGGATTTTCCAGCTAACTCCCAGTGAAGGCCGTTTTGTAGCTGGTTTTGGCGCAATCTATGACATCACTGGTAATAACCTCGATCAACTTGTTCAGATCACAGGAGATAATGACCAAAAGCAAGGTTAACAATTCAAAATTGTACCCTTACAGGGAAGCAAGCTACGTCCAGCTTCTCGTAGAGAAGATAGTTTCAGACTCTTATTTAAACTTAAACTAAACTTTGGAATTTTATGCTTCAGTTTCAACCTCCTGGCTTTGGACATAAAGTCATCCATACATCCTTGGGGGCAATGGTTTACTATACCCAAACGAATGCACCTTGGGCGTTCGCTGATACTGAAGATTTACGCCCACTATTGTTTCTGCATAACTTTGGTGGTGGGGCATCTGCATATGAATGGTCTAAAGTTTACCCGGCTTTTGCCTCTAATTACCACATTTTAGCCCCCGATTTAATCGGCTGGGGAGAATCGGCTCATCCAGTTCGGGATTATCAAATTAGGGATTATCTCAGCACGATCGCCGAGTTTATCATCCAAACTTGTCGCCAGCCCGTGACTGTGGTAGCCTCGTCTCTAACAGCCGCTTTTGCTATCCGCCTAGCTATTATTCAACCCAATTTATTCAAAGCACTGTTTTTAGTGTCCCCCTCTGGATTTGACGATTTTGGACAAGGTGCTGGACGCAGACTTCCGCTTTCGGTGATCAATACGCCTCTGTTGGACAATTTTATTTACATCCTGGGTGCTGAAAATGAAATTGCAGTCCGAAATTTTTTACAAAGTTTTCTCTTTGCCAAGTCAGAACGAGTATCTCAAGAGATGGTGGAGGCTTATTTAACTTCTGCACAACAACCTAATGGCAAGTTTGCCGCCTTGGCATTTTTGCGGGGCGATCTTTACTTTGACCTAAGTTTATATATTCAGCAACTGACAATTCCTACCGTCATTTTTTGGGGAGAAAAGGCACAATTTACCAGCATCAAACTAGGACGACGATTGGCAAATTTAAATCCAAGTGTAATTCGAGATTTTGATGCGATCGCAGATGCCGGAATCTTACCTCATTTAGAAATACCAGAAGTTTTTATTGGTCTATTGCAACGGTATCTTTAGAGGATGTTTGAAAAGTATTGAGCGAATAGAATTCGCTACTACACAAAGCTTATTCCACCTCCGTGGACTAACACAAAATCAAGGGTTTTGTCTGTGTAGCCGCGACTTCTAGCCGCCCGGCGAGTAATAAATTAGACTTTTCAAACTGTTATTTAATTTGAGATTTTCGGGAAAGTTGCTCAAGTCAAGCCACTCCGTTGCGAGGGTTCCAAGAGTTGTAAGCAGTGGCGCGGCAGAGCCGCAAGAGAAAATTTCTAAGATTGATTAAAGAATTATTCTCGCGTACTTCTCTACGAGAGGCTGCGCTCAGTACAAGTTTCAATTCGCTTGCTCTGGGATCTTTTTAAATTTTACCGAAAGTCGCTTTCGGATCATGCTCTCTCTGGCTTGTTATGCAAACTCTCTAGAGAAAGGCAGTATTGCTCTGCTCGTACCCATAGACAAATTCCAAATATTCATGCATCTAACAAGTCACCTCTTCCCCAAGATTTAAAAAGTCTTTCTTTTTTATAAGTGAGATATGCCTTTTGTTAGAAGGATAATTATCTTTTTATAGTTAATCTTTACTTGTACATCCAAAAAACAAGCTAATTGGCATGATAAATTTGATTTCTAGGACGATTGGTCATATCAGTTCCCTGCTTAAAGGACTTCAGGTAAAACCTTTTTTGGCTGTTGTCCTAGTTGGTTTTCTAGTGCTGACGACGAATGTTACTAATGGGCGCAATGACAAAGGATTAGCTGAGAGAGTTCGAGAACAGGTAGAGCAAAATGATGCTCAAAGACCGAAAACAGTCGGTCAGTGGAATAAAGAAGCTCGTGAAACCAAAGGTTCTCCTGGTGAACGACTTCAAAAGATTGGACAGCAGTCAGGAGAAGCCCTTAAAGAATTTGGAGGTGGGTACGTAGAAGGTGCTCAGAAAACTGCTAGTGATGTAGGCGAAAGTGCAGCACAGACAGGCAAAGATATCTCTAACAAAGTTGGACTCTAAATACGTTAGGATGTTCTATTGGCAGCGAGTATTAATAACTTTTCGCCAATAAATGAGTAACAATAGTTACGCTGGTGTCTAAGCACCGAATTCTAATACTTGGGTAACGCGCTTACCCTTCCTGATCACAGATTGTAGCGTTTCTCAGTTGCATAAAATATAGGCATTTAATAGGGTAGCATAGTTAGCTGTGCTACCCTACTGCGTCTTGGATCCAAAGCAGAATTGCTAATGACAATACAGTTGTGATCAGATGATTGGTTTAGTGTCTCAATAGTCGTAAATTTAAGTCATGAGCAGGATTAAGTTAATACTGATGAGTCTATCTTAGGGTTCATGCCCTGTTACCTAGAAATTCCCTAATCTAAATGTAGAGTTGAGTCTAAGAATAGGGAAAAGATTTGTATGACAACGGATGTTTCTAAAGATATTAACAAAAATGTTAATGGGTCACTGATAACTGGTGTTCTCCTGAGTATTTTGGGGATTATTGCGATCGCAGCGCCTAATTTCACTACTCTATTCACCGAAACTTGGATTGCGGCGATTTTAATTTTTGCCGGATTTACCAAGCTAGTTTATGCCACTCAAACCCGTCACCAAGGCGGTTTTATTTGGAAACTTCTATTGAGCGGACTCTATATTGCAACGGGTATAATGCTGTTTGTTTACCCTTATACGGGTGTTCTCACACTAACTCTGTTGCTTGGCACCTTTTTGCTGACTGAAGGCACATTTGAGTTAATTCTGGCATTCCAATTACGTCCACAAGCAAACTGGACATGGATACTAAGTAATGGGATTATTACGCTAGTCTTAGGTGCAATGATTTGGTTTCAGTGGCCTTTCAATGCGCCCTGGTTGCTGGGGACACTAGTTGGTATAAGTATTATTTTCACCGGCGTTTCACGCGTAATGCTGTCATTGAATGCGCGTTCTATCTTGAATCCTGCTGACCAAACTGCAAAAGCCAATTAGTAGAAGGGAGTGGGAAATGGGGAATAGAAAAAAGCAATTACCAATGCCCCATGCCCCATGCCCAAACTTCAAGAGTGAAAGTTTACAAGAGATTGCAGTAGACATATAGCGTTTCCTAATGACATGAAGTACATCATAGCCCCCTCCTCGCTTGCGGGGAGGGGGTTGGGGGTGGGGTTCTTGTACTTCACTCAACTGAGAACCGCTATAGGAGTGAAAAAGAATTGTTTTGACGTAGCAGTGCTACGTCTCTACAAGGGTTCTGGGTAACGCATATTTAATTTCTGGAAATGTCTAGCAGCGATGCCTACGCTGGAGCCAACAAAATTGCTAAATTAACTAAGGAAATTAAAATCAAGGCCAGCTAGCTGCAATCAACAATGGTATCTCTTGCTACTCGCTTCTCGGATATTCAAAACCATTGGGCACGCTTATTTATTACAGCCTTAGCCCAACGTGGTATTGTCAGTGGGTTGCCTAACAGCACCTATCGTCCCGATAACTCACTCACCCGCGCTGAGTTTGCCGCCATCATTGCCAAGGCATTTCCCACAGTTTCCCAGAAGCGGCAGTATGTCCCCTTTGTTGATGTACCCACTAATTATTGGGCAGCAGGTGCCATTCAAGCAGCTTACGAAAAAGCATTTATTAGCGGATTTCCTGATAATACCTTCCGTTCGGCTAACCGAATTACTAAAGCGGAAGTCTTAGTTTCCTTGGTAGCAGGCTTAGAAATTGCCACCAAGGTAAAACCTAATCTCCTCTCACTACTCCCACAAATTTATCAAGATTCTGTTCAGATTCCTGGATATAGTAGAAATCACATAGCTATTGCCACCAGTGCTGGATTAGTGGTTAGTTTCCCAAATGTAAAATTACTTAATCCCAATCTTGCAGCTACCCGCGCAGATGTGGCAGTGATTATTTATCAAGCTTTGGTGTATTTAGGTCAGGCAGAAAAAATTGCCTCTAGTTACGTAGTACAGCCGCCAATACCGACACCAATACCAACGCCAATACCAATACCAACGCCCACACCTGTTGGTAGTGTTAGGGTAAATCATAACCGGGAATTCAGGGGGGCGTGGGTAGTATCAGTGTGGAATGGTGATTGGCCTTCCAAAGCCGGACTTTCTGTTGACCAACAAAAAGCTGAACTTACCGAGATTATTACTAAATTACAAGCGCTAAACTTCAATGCCCTAATCTTCCAGGTGCGACCGGAGGGAGACGCTTTGTATGAATCCCAATTAGAGCCTTGGAGTGCTTGGATTACCGGAACTCAGGGTAAAGCACCAGAACCATTTTATGATCCTTTAGCGTTTGCGATCGCAGAATGTCACAAGCGCAATATTGAACTTCATGCTTGGTTTAATCCCTACCGCGCCAGCACTTCCACCGACCCAGCCAAAACTGTCCGTCCCCACATAGCAGCTACCAATCCAGAAAGCGTTTATTTATGGAAAACTCAACGCTGGATGGACCCAGGACTGAAAATAGTTCAGGACAGAGCTTACAACGTAATTATCGACGTAGTGAAGCGCTACAATGTTGATGGCATTCACTTAGATGATTATTTCTATCCATATCCCATCGAGGGACAGTCTTTTCCCGATGACAAAACCTACGCTGCATATAAAGCAGTTGGTGGTACACTCACCCTTGGCGACTGGCGACGGGACAATGTGAACAAAATGGTACAGCGCCTTTGGCAAGGAATTAAAGCAACCAAACCCGACGTTAAATTTGGTATTAGTCCCTTTGGGATTTATCGCCCTGGACAACCGGCTGGTATTACTGGGTTGGATGCTTACAACGTGCTGTATGCTGACTCGAAGAAATGGTTAGAACAAGGCTGGATTGATTATATTGCTCCTCAACTTTACTGGCGCACAGATCAAACCCAACAAAGTTATTCGGCGTTGCTAAAGTGGTGGACACAGGTAAATACAAAGCAAAGACACGTTTACGCTGGTAACAATTTGACAGAACCAAGCAACAAGAGTCGGGAGAGTGATGAGATTGAAAAGCAGGTGAAAATTAGTCGTAGCCAAGCTGGACAGTTGTCACTAGGGAATATCTTCTTTAATGTCGGTGTTTTGACAGAAAATAGTCAGGGCATTGCTGATAAATTCCAAAGTCTGCTTTATAACAGACCTGCGCTACCGCCAACATTGTCTTGGCAGGATACAACACCACCCCCTCCGCCCATTGGATTACAAGTCAATAACCGCAAACTGAGTTGGCAGCCCGGAGATAATCAGCCAGTTCGTTCTTGGACACTTTATCGGCAGAGTGGCGATACTTGGACAATTGGGCGAATTTTGTCTGCTGGCACAACTTTCGCTACTGTCCAACAAGCGGGAACTTATGCCGTGTGTGCGGTGGATAGATTGGCGAATGAGAGTATGGGAACAGTTATTACAGTTAGTTGAACCAAACTCGGATTTCTCACAAGCCATAAAAAATCTTATTTCCCGACATTTTCCCCCATAGGTGACAGCATCGACAACGCCACCGCTCCCAACACCTAATTGTCAGACACTTCTAAATATCTCTTTTTCTGTTCTAAATTCCGATGTCCTGAGATTTTCTGAATAAATCTCAGTGGGATGCCAGCGTTACTCATCTGGGTTAAAACAGTACACCTGTAGCTATGCGTACTGAGCCGACGATTCTTGCTGGCATGAGCTTTGTAGTTGACCTTTTCACAATCCGCTCATGCCATTTTTCTCCATCTTCACCAAAATTTGCCAACTACCAGTTTAGTTTGCAAATAAAATCTGGAAATTGCTCGTGTATATGTATTCTCGTCCACCCCAAGGAACGTAGCAGGTTTTATTTGGTGGATAGTATTTCCCTGGTGTGTACTCGCCATCAACAACGGCTCGGCAAAAATATAATGTGTTAGTACCATTATCCTCAGTGCCACCTGCAACATTATTACCAACGATGTACCCAGGAAAATTTCCCCATGTCCAGCTATTAGCTTTGTAGAATATGATTGGTGATGTATACGAATATTCTTTACCTCCCCATGAAACGTAGCATCTTTGATTTGGTGGATAGTATTTTCCAGGTGTATACTCCCCATCAACAATGGTTGAACAAATATACAATGTGTTCCTACCATTATCCTCAGTACCACCTGTAATATAACGACTAGAATTACTAGTATTGAGTTTCACATTAGTGCTTGAAACAGCCGCTAATGCAGGTATTCCCATAGAAACTGCTATTCCAACTGCTAGGAGTGTACCGATCCGATTAAATTTTATTAAATTTGTTGCGATCGCTTTCAATTGCATATTTGATAAACTCCTAATTTTATAGTTGTCACTGAATTTAGAAAATCGTAAAATAACCTAAGAATATGAAAAATCAAGCTTTTGAAAAAATGGTAAATAATAAATTAATATTTAAAAATAATCAACTTATTAAAAACCAAATTTAATATTTTCATGTTTTATTATGCGTTCCTAAAAGAAAAATAAAAAGTTACATTATTACAAAATTCAGTAAACCAAAAAGTTTTTAGAAGCCTTACCATCTGGACATTTCAGCTAAAGCCACCTACCTCTCCAATTTAAGAGCAAATCACCTCGCCACTGACTACGCCAATTTAAGAGCCAGCCATTGACCACGCCAGATGGCCACTGCCATACCACTGTTGCAGCGATCGCTGTGGGGAATTGTCTTTTGTGGGAGTGTTGCAGATATTAATCCCAGCAACGGTATAATTTAAGAGCGCGATGCTCAAAAAATCAATTTAGCGAAACTTATCTGATAGAAGAAGATGCCGCGTTTGCTTTTGATAAAATGCAACTCTTCCTGCCTCTGGCTTCATTGCCTGAATAATTCTTCTATGTCCCTGTGTCCCTCAATAATCGAAATAATTTCAATCAAAGAATCGCGGTAGTGGTCTTTTCGCTAGATTTACACAGAATCATCAAAACTGTATATTTGGATTGGTTAACACATAAATTTGCCACAAAACCTCATGCCAAATCAGTAATTTCAATATCAACAGCTAAAATTTTGATTCAACTATTCTTACCCAACTTAGTAAGTAACTGCCGAATCACAGATGCATCCTCGGCATCAGGAACTTTTGCTAAATAATTTTGTAAGTCGTCTACAGCTTGGGGGTAGTAACCAAGTTGATAGTAGATCAAACCGCGATCGCGCAATTCTACAGTTAAACCCGGAAACAGTAACAAAATTCGTTCAATCGCTCCTAGCGTTTTTTCTAAATCTTGTTGTTTGATATAAATAAATTTTAAATTTGTCAGCATCCGTGCCAAAAATTGCCGATGACTGACTACGGCTAAAAATTCTGGTTGTAGCGTCACAGGTTGCTGATAAAGTTGAGACAGTCGTTCCTCGCAATCTTGGGCAAATATTATTTCACCACCATTGAAAGCATCCACAAAAATTTCTATATCTGGAATATCCGGGCGAATCAGAAAATGTCCTGGCATCCCCACACCAACCATCGGAAAATCAATCCGTCGGGCGACCTCCAGGTAAACCAGCGCTAAGGTAATGGGAATCCCCACTCGTCGGTCAATTACATCATTGAAAAAGCTGTTACGCGGGTCGTAATAGTCAATTTTATTACCAGAAAACTTTAAATCTTCGTAGAGATACTGATTAATGCTTTGAACTATCCGCAAAGGATATCGTGAAGAAGGCAGACGTTCTTGAAGCTCCCATGCCATTGTCTGGAGAGCATTGAGGTATTCTTCTGGATCTAGGTTGGGATATTCTTCTTGTGCAATATACAAAGCTGCCTTTGCTAGGTCAATGTGTTCGTCAGACTGCTGAATCTCCTGGTAAAAATATTGTCGTGCTGACGAGAAATTCATAAGGTGTTGCTCGGTGGAAGTGTGAAGATGAAGCGAGAGCGGCTGGGCTGAACTGAAAACAGTTTTTTGTACCTATTTTTATATTAGGGACATTCAGAAAATGTTGATAAACCTATTTTAAAGCAACAACTTAATTTTACAAAGTTTTAGTCAATTATTCACTTCCAATTGCGTATATAAGTCGCCTTACATTTAGCTTTCGGCTACTATTTAATCTAATTTGGAATATATTTGTTATGTGAATATACGCGAGTATTTTCAATACTAAATAAATTTACTAGTAATCTAAGTTAATAAACAAGTGAGGAAAACACTGATAAAAACCTCCTGAAATAACTAGAAGACAAAAGCTAAGTTCTAAGCTTTAGTCATTTTCACTAGTGCTTATATCTGCGATCGCAGCGACAGGCTAAACCCTTACTGATCACAGAGGTAGTTTATGCCTAATTTTGCTGAAAAATTCGAGTGCAATCACAACGGAGTTTCTCAGCATTAATCGACGGTGATTAATTGTCGTTTGGAAGAATATACACCTTGAGAATTTTTGAAGAAACTAGAATTATGAATAAAACCATTGTTTTAAAAATCTTAAATACAATCGGTATAGCATTAACAGCCTTAACCGCAATCGGATTTGCTAGTACAAATTCTGTTAAGGCAGCATCAGTTACAACCCTCTTACAGGATAATTTTAATCAAGAAAATAGGAGTGTCGGCCTTTTAAATTACAATCAGTTTGCCAACTGGAATGTTATAAAACAATCTGTGGACTTGATTGGAAATGGTTATTTTGATTTCCTTCCTGGCAACGGACTATATGTAGATCTGGATGGATCAAGAGGTCAAGCTGGTACACTTCAATCTAAAACAATATTTGACTTTCAAGCAGGAGACACAGTTAACCTCAACTTCCAGCTTGCTGGGAACCAACGAAATGATGTGATTGACCCTACTACCGTATCTCTGGGTAGTTTGTTTAGCGAAACATTCCGACTACCCAAACTTCAAGAGTTTACAAGCTTTACCCGAAGTTTTACAGTTGCTTCTGCAACAAGTGCCAAATTAGAGATCAGCGAGACTGGCGGGGATTATTTTGGATTGCTGCTTGATAATGTCACGTTGACTAAATCAGTTCCTGAATCTGGTTCAATTATCGATTTAGCCCATTCGTTCCTATTGGCATATCGTTTTCAGGTATTGCCAAATCAGTATATTTTGGAGGAACAGAGAATGAGATTGCCTTTGATAATATCACCTTGGGTTCCGTAATCCCTGGTGGGTCTAAATCTGTCCCTGAACCAGGTTCTATATTAGGTCTGTTGGCAGTAGGTGTTTTCAGTGCTAATACGCTACTGAAGCGCAAACAGCAACAAAAAGTCACAGCCAAAATATAAAAGCATAACAAATTTACTTTAGTAACTGCCGTGTCTGCCATTGAAGGATACGGCAGTTTTTTATCTGGAGTTTTCCCCAATCGTGATTATGTCATACAACCTAGCCTAATTTCTAATCCCAAGCTGATTTTTAAGGAATTACTAAGGGAGTTATGTCCCCGTCCGGTGCTAGAGTGAAAGGTGACATTGCTTAAATTTATGTCTTCTCCGACCGTATCTGAAATATAGCTTCAATCATTAGGCGCAGCATGGTCACAACCGCAGAAAAAACAAACATTGGCTACATTACCCAAATCATTGGCCCAGTTGTAGACGTTAAATTTCCCGGCGGGAAATTGCCAAAAATCTACAACGCTTTGAAAATCACTGGCACTAACGAAGCTGGACAGGAAATCAACCTGACTGTTGAAGTACAGCAACTGCTGGGCGACAACCAGGTGCGGACTGTTGCGATGAGTTCCACCGAAGGCTTAATGCGCGGTCTGGAAGTCAGCGATACAGGCGCTTCTATCAGCGTACCAGTTGGTAAAGCCACTTTGGGTCGGATTTTGAACGTCCTTGGCGAACCTGTGGACAACAGGGGACCTGTAAATGCTGAGGCAACTTTACCCATTCACCGCTCTGCTCCCAAATTTACTGACCTGGAAACCAAACCTTCGGTGTTTGAGACTGGGATTAAAGTTGTTGACCTTCTCACTCCCTATCGACGCGGCGGTAAGATTGGTCTGTTTGGCGGTGCTGGTGTTGGTAAGACCGTGATCATGATGGAGTTGATCAACAATATTGCTACCCAGCACGGTGGAGTATCGGTTTTTGCTGGCGTGGGTGAGCGCACCCGTGAAGGTAATGACCTCTACAATGAAATGATTGAATCTGGGGTGATCAATAATGATAACCTCAACGAATCAAAAATTACTCTCGTCTACGGTCAAATGAACGAGCCACCCGGAGCGAGAATGCGGGTTGGTCTTTCGGGCTTGACAGTAGCAGAATACTTCCGCGATGTGAACAAGCAGGATGTGCTGCTGTTTATTGACAACATTTTCCGGTTTGTCCAAGCAGGTTCGGAAGTGTCGGCGCTACTGGGTCGGATGCCCTCAGCAGTAGGATATCAGCCCACATTGGGAACCGACGTGGGTGAACTGCAAGAGCGGATTACCTCGACTACAGAGGGTTCGATTACCTCCATTCAGGCAGTGTACGTACCTGCGGATGACTTCACCGACCCCGCACCTGCTACCACCTTCGCCCACTTGGACGGAACAACAGTACTGTCTCGCGGTTTGGCAGCTAAGGGAATTTATCCCGCAGTTGACCCCCTTGGTTCGACTTCGACGATGCTTCAGGCTAACATTGTCGGTGATGAACACTACAATACTGCCCGGGCGGTGCAATCAACTCTGCAACGTTATAAAGAACTCCAAGACATTATCGCCATTCTCGGTCTAGATGAATTGTCTGAAGAAGACCGTCTGATCGTAGCGCGGGCCCGGAAAGTTGAGCGTTTCTTGTCGCAGCCGTTCTTTGTAGCAGAAGTATTCACCGGTTCTCCTGGGAAGTACGTGAAGCTGGAAGATACGATCAAAGGGTTCAAAAAGATTCTGTCTGGTGAGTTGGATGCTTTACCAGAACAGGCTTTCTACTTAGTTGGCGATATTAACGAAGCGATCGCTAAAGCTGAAAAAATCAAAGGTTAATTATTAGTCATTGGTCATTGGTCATTGGTCATTAGTTCAAGTGCTAATGGCTAATCACTAATGGCAAGTGACAAATGAGGAAGGACAAAGGACAAAAGACAAATGACATTAACCGTTCGTGTAATTTCCCCAGATAAAACAGTCTGGGATGCCCCAGCTGAAGAAGTCGTTTTGCCTAGCACTACTGGTCAACTAGGCATCCTAAGTGGACACGCACCACTTTTAACCGCCCTGGATATTGGTGTAATGCGAGTCCGGGCGGCTAAAAATCAGAATTGGCAAGCGATCGCTCTTTTGGGTGGCTTTGCCGAAGTCGAAGACAATGAAGTGACAATTCTGGTTAACGGCGCTGAACGTGGCGACAAAATTAACCTCGAAGAAGCCCGTGGTGCTTACAACCAAGCACAAGCGCGTCTGAATCAAGTCACAGCAGGCGATCGCCAAGCCCAAATCCAGGCAACCCAAGCCTTCAAACGCGCCCGCACTCGGTTTCAAGCGGCTGGCGGTTTGGTTTAATTTAATTTCTATTTCAAGTTTGTAGGTTGGGCAATGTCCAACCTACAAAATATTTATTAATTTTAAAAAATTACGCCAAGTTTAAGAAATCGAGACAAGTCCTGGTGAAGTGTTAAGTTAACTAATTAGTTGCCCAAATGGCACAAGTTATGAAAAGCTTTTCATCTTCCCTTGGTAAACGTAAACAAAATAAGGTAGCTGCTTTTGCAGCATCTATCGTAGCAACGCTAGCGATGGCTTCGCCAATGTCTTCTCTACGAGAGGCTACGCGAATGACGAACGCTGGTAGTATTCATTCTGCCAATGCTACTCCCGTAAAAATAACTACTGCAAAAGAAATTACTTCCGCGACTATCCAGCTAAATCAGACCAAACCAAATATTGCCCAGTTACAAATTAGCGGGACTCAATATCAAGCTGCTGGGATTGATCCTTTTGTACTAGTTCCCATCCTACTTGTCGGCGGTTTAGTCATATTCGTCCCCCTATTCTGTGGTGGACTGGTGGTGATTGGCGAACGTGAAGTTGGGATTGTGGTAAGAAAATTTACCCTTTCCGGGCGTGGACTCCCCGCGGGCAGTTTGATTGCCCTCAACGGGGAAGCTGGCTTGCAGGCAGATACTTTAGCTCCTGGTTGGCACTGGGGTTATTGGCCTTGGCAATATTCTGTAAAGAAAGAGTCAGTAATTGTCGTTCCCCAAGGGGAAATCGCTTTGATTGTGGCGGCAGATGGAGCATCCAACCCACCAGAGCGGATTTTGGGTAAAATTGTGACTTGTGACAACTTCCAAGATGCCCGGAAATTCCTTACCCAAGGCGGGGAAAAAGGGCGGCAAATGGGTTTTCTCACGGCTGGTACGTACCGGATGAATACTGCCCTGTTTAAAGTCATCATGGCAGCAAATGCCAGCGCTCATGGCATGACTCCAGAACAGTTGCGGGTGTACAGTCTGGCAGCTGACAAAGTTGGCATCGTCACTACCTTAGATGGTGTGCCAATTTCTGCTGGTGAACTCGCAGGCCCGATAATTGAGGAACACAATAACTTTCAAAATGGTCAGAAATTTATTAATGGAGGTGGGCGGCGAGGCTTACAAGAGCAGACCTTGCTTTCTGGTTCTTGGAACTTGAATCCTTGGTTTGTTCAAGTTGAGCAAGTGCCGATGACGGAAATTCCCATTGGGTATGTGGGTGTGGTGATTTCTTTCGTGGGTAAGGCGCATCAAGATGTCAGTGGTGCAGCTTTCACCCACGGTAACTTGGTTAATCAGGGACATAAGGGTGTGTGGGTCGAACCGCTATATCCTGGTAAGCACCCGATTAATTCCCGGATTATGAAGATGGAACTGGTGCCAACGACCAACATAGTATTAAACTGGTCAGGTCGGACTGAACGCCACAGCTATGATGCTCAACTAGCTTCCTTGACAGTGCGATCGCGTGATGGGTTTGCTTTTGATTTGGAAGTAGCACAAATTATCCATGTCGGTGCTTTAGATGCCCCGAAGGTAATTTCTCGCGTTGGGGCAATGCAAAATCTGGTAGACCATGTATTAGAACCGACTATCGGGAATTATTTCCGCAACTCAGCCCAAAACTGTACTGTACTAGACTTTCTGACTGCTCGGAGTGAGCGACAAACTGAGGCTGCTGAGTATATTAAAACAGCATTACGGGCTTATGACGTGCAAGCGATCGACACCCTGATTGGTGATATTCAGCCACCAGCATCATTAATGCAGACACAGACAGACCGGAAAATTGCCGAAGAAGAACGTAAGACTTATGAAGTTCAGCAAATGGCACAAACCCAACGGCAGCAACTTGTCCGGGAAACGGCACTCGCTAATATTCAGCAAGAAATGGTGAAATCGGAGCAGAGTGTGCATATAGCTGACTTGAAAGCGCAAGCTCAAATCAAAGAGGCAAACGGTGAAGCTGAGGGTACAAAACTCCGGGCAATTGCTGAGGCTGAAGGTATTCGTGCTACGGGTAACGCCAAAGCTGAAACATACAGTGCTGGTGTGGAAGCTTTGGGTTCCCAAGGTTATACAGCAATGCAACTAATGCAAATTATCGGCGATCGCAATGTCCGTCTGATTCCAGATGTCTTAGTTAGCGGTAACGGCGCCAATAACGGCTTAGTCGATGGGCTACTATCCCTGATTTTATGGAATCAAACTGGTAAGGGTGAATTGACACCAACGCCTTTGCATACCCAACCAGTAGTTAGCAAAGCACAACCTACTTCAGAAAACGGTCTTCCACCGATAATTGTAAATTTTCCGGGGGATAAGTAACAAAACCTCACCCTGGTTCTGCTATGCAAAACCTGTCCCTCTCCTTGGTAAGGAGAGGGATTAAAGTCAGGACAGGGTGAAGTTTTTGTTATGTTGCTGGCAAGTGGAACTGTGTTAGCGGTTTTTCAAGAATTTAATAATGTTATTTTTCAATAAACTAATCCAATAAATAGATGAGTAAAGAAGAGGAGCAATTACTAAGGCTGGTAGGAAAGAAGCTACTCTAATGTGAGTTATTTCCAACAGATTAATTCCTAGTCCTACAACCATTAGCCCTCCCACACCCGTTAATAATAATAAGCGGGGATCATTTTCTGTATTAGGAAAAATTTGAACCATAAATCCAGCTATTATAGAAATAAACCCTTGATAAAAAAGAATAACAAAAGTTGAAAAACCCACCCCTATACCTAAGCTACTACTAAGAGCGATCGCTGCTAAACCATCCATTGTAGCTTTGAGTAATAGTAAACTATTATTTCCAGTTAAACCATTGTTGAGACTGCCAATTACAGCTAGTGGGCCTATACAAAATAATAAACTTCCAGTAACAAAACCCTCTGTAAAATTTCCATTTCCTTGAAAATATAGTTTTAACAAGTCTCCGAAAAAATGAAGTTTCCCTTCAATTTGTAGCCAATCTCCTAAAACCCCTCCTAATACAATAGCGAGTAAGCCTAACACTACTCCATCAATCCGACCATTTTGAACTTGAGCAAGATTATTAGTCATTCGTGACCCAATGAAAAGAGTCATTAATGCTACGCCTTGTGTTATAGTAATCTGCATTTGTAAGGAAAAACTATTCTTTAGAAGAATACCAACACTTGTACCGAAAACAACACTGATAGCATTTATCCAAATACCATTTGTCTTAGACCAGAAGTTGAGTGTCATAATTTTATAGATGTAATCAGAATTTATATTGTGAGTACCCTGTGAGCAAAGAAATTTTGCTTTTACAAGAACGTTATCGTTTATTTAAACAGATTGGTAAAGGGGGATTCTGTAAAACCTTCCTCGCTGTAGATGAGGGTCAGTTTCCGCCAGTTCCTTGCGTCGTTCAAGAATTATCGCCCGAATCTGAAACTTATATTACTTTTCAGCAAAAGGCGCAACAGCTAGAAGAATTAGGAAAGCATCCGCAAATTCCCGCTTTGTTGGCTTCTTTTCAGCAGAACGGGCATTTTTATTTAGTACAGGAGTTTATTGCAGGTACTAATTTAGCTCAGGTAGTTGAAGAGGAGGGCGCTTTTAATGAAGCTCAGATTTGGCAACTTTTAGAAGATGTGTTGCCAGTTTTTCAGTTGATTAGCGATCGCAACATCATCCACCGCGATATTAAACCCCAGAATATCATTCGTAGATCCCCAATTACCAAGAAGGGGGATTTAGTCATAGTCGATTTTACCACTGCGAAAATCGTTACAGAAATTGATCGGCTAACATCGGAAACCAGTATCGGCAGTCCAGAATACGCCGCACCAGAACAAGCGAGGGGAAAAGCGGTTTTTGCTAGTGATTTATATAGCTTAGGTGTAACTTGCATTTACTTACTTACCCAGATTCCGCCCTTTGATTTATTTGATATTGCAAATGATTGTTGGGTTTGGCAACAATATCTGACTACGAAGGTAAGCGATGTCTGGCGACAAGACCCAAGGCATCTACGCTTGGCACAAATCCTCGACAAGCTGCTGCAAAATACTGTTAACCGTCGGTATCAATCGGCTGATGAAGTTATGCAAGCAATGGGTATGGAATGTAAAACTGAAGTTGCGCTGGAAGCGCACCAAAGGTGCGACCCAAAATCCAAAATTCAAAAGCCTCATTGGCAATGCTTCCATACCCTAACTGGGCATTCTGGGACATTAAGTAGTGTGAACGCCCTTGCCATCAGTCTTGACAGTAATACTTTAGCCAGTGCTAGTGATGATAAAATCGTCAAATTGTGGGATTTAAAAACCCAAAAAGTTTTAGCTAACTTATTAGGACATTCCCAAGCTGTAAAATCAGTTACCTTCAGTCCTGATGGTCAAATTCTGGCAACTGCTAGCGACGATAAAACGATCAAATTGTGGCAGGTTGAGACATTAGAGGAAATCTCCACCCTATTGGGACACTCACACGCTGTCAAATCAGTTGCTTTCAGTCCAGATGGGCAGATTCTCGCTAGTGGTAGCTGGGATAAAACAATCAAACTCTGGGATGTAAATAGTGGCAGAGAAATTTGCAGCATAACTGGACACCAATTACAGGTAAATGCAGTGGCATTTAGTCCCCAAGGACAGCTTTTAGCCAGCGCTAGTTATGACAGAACAATTCGCCTGTGGCAGATATCTGCATTAGAAGATTTCAAAAGAGAACTTCAAAACCGCCCATGCTATAGCTTGTTAGGCACCCTTTCGGGTCATGCATGGGCGGTTTTGACAGTCGCTTTTAGTCCCGATGGGAAAATTTTGGCGACGGGTAGTGATGATAACACTATTAAATTGTGGGAGGTAAACACTGGTCAGCTAATTTGCACACTTGTAGGCCATTCTTGGTCAGTGGTGGCTGTGGCTTTTAGTGCCGATGGCGAAACGCTCCTAAGTGCAAGTTGCGACAAAACAGTTAAACTTTGGAGGGTAAGCACAGCAGAAGAGATTGTTACTCTCTCTGGTCATGTAGACTCAGTATCTGCTGTTGCTGTGAGCAAAGTTAGACAATTAATTGCAAGTGGCAGCCGGGACAAGACTATCAAACTGTGGCAGCTTGTAGAACAGGCGTAGGCGTAGCCCGTCGTAGACATCGCTAATCTTGTAGTATCAAGCGCTACCTGTGAAGGCAACTTCTGGAAATTTTAATTGAGCTTCTGCCATTGGACGGTTTCTGCCTTCCTCTTGCCAGTAGTTAATCACTTCTGTCGCTTTATTAAGCAACTCGACACGATCCAGGTCAGCAATCCAATGTTTGGATTCTAGTTCCTTTTTTAACTCTTCCCAGGCATCATTTCGGGGCCAGAAAAAGTACTTCGTTAAAGGACTTGTGCCTTTGCCGACAATTTGATCGACTGCTAGAGCAACGTTTTCGTCTAACCACAGAATTTTCAAAATAAACTTGGTCAATCACACCTCCGGGAATTTCCAGGCATTACTTAACTAGGATAGCGATCGTTTATTTTAACGCAATAGTCCATCAAATGACCAAACATTGATTGAGAATCGGCTAGCATAAGGTTTAGTCGGCGCTAACTAAGATGCTTTTGACTGCCCAACTGCCCCAATCTCAAACTACATCTGGTTCTTCTTTGTATGAGCAAGACTTTTACCTGTGGATTCAAACCACGGCAGAACTGCTCAAACAAGGTCGGCTCACAGAACTGGATTTAGAGAATTTGATTGATGAAATTGAAACAATCGGCAGAAGTGAAAAGAAAGCACTCAGAAGCAATTTGGAAGTGATGCTAATGCATCTATTGAAGTATAAATATCAAGCCGAGAAGCGCTCTGGTAGCTGGCGAGCGACAATTCGGGAGCATCGTAAACGCCTCAGACAAGCTCTAGAAGAAAGTCCTAGCCTGAAGCCCTATTTTGATGAGGTTTTCGGGCTGTGTTATGACGAGGCTAGGCTCTTAGCTGCCGATGAAACTGAATTGCATCCGGCTATCTTCCCCGAACAATCTCCCTTTACGCCAGAGCAAGCCCTCGACCCCGATTTTTTACCTGAGTTATAATCTCACCCAGTTCTCAAAGATTTTGCTGTTAATTTTGAATTTTTAATTTTTAATTTTGAATTCGGAGCGAAGCGACGTGACTGCCCAACTGCCCCAATCTCAAACGACATCTGGTTCTTCTTTGTATGAGCAAGACTTTTACCTGTGGATTCAAACCACGGCAGAACTGCTCAAACAAGGTCGGCTCACAGAACTGGATTTAGACAACCTGATTGAAGAAATTGAAACGATGGGCAGAAGTGAAAAGCGGTCATTGGAAAGCAATCTGGAAGTGTTGCTGATGCATCTGCTCAAATACCAAATTCAAACTGAAAGACGCTCAAAAAGTTGGCAGTACACAATTTTAGAACACCGCAGGCGAGTCCAAAAGGCACTCAAAGAAAGTCCGAGTTTGAAGCCTTACTTTGATCAGGTTTTCGATGAAAGCTATCAAACCGCTAGACGACTGGCTGTGATTGAAACGGGATTAGACATCGCTACCTTCCCCGAACAAT
Organism: Nostoc sp.; assembly: GCF_036919815.1. GTDB lineage: Bacteria > Cyanobacteriota > Cyanobacteriia > Cyanobacteriales > Nostocaceae > Nostoc. Next base: position 41,160 of record NZ_JBALCE010000015.1, on the reverse strand, counting down.
CTCCCTTTACACTAGAGCAAGTCCTCGACCCTGATTTTTTACCTGAGCCATGAGCGCATTATGATGGTGTAAAACTTTTTTGCTTCCTACCCCATGACTCAACAAACTTCAGCAAAAGCGATCGTTGTTTTCGATATTGATGGCGTTGTCCGCGATGTTAGCGGTTCCTATCGTCGAGCGATCGCAGATACGGTAGAATATTTCACTACCCAAGCATATCGTCCAACCCCATTAGAAATTGACCAACTCAAGTTTGAAGGTGTGTGGAATAACGATTGGGAAGCATCACAGGAATTAATTTACCGCTACTTTGCAACTCAAGGACAGACGCGTGAACAACTGCAACTAGATTACAGTGCGATCGTGGCTTTTTTTCAATCCCGTTATCGAGGCTCAGACCCAAATAATTTTACTGGGTATATCTGTAATGAACCTTTATTGTTGCAACCTAGCTATTTAGAGCAACTTACCCAAGCTGGGATTGATTGGGGCTTTTTTAGCGGTGCAACTCGTGCTTCCGCTAACTATGTATTGGAAAAACGGTTGGGTTTACAATCTCCGGTATTGATTGCGATGGAAGATGCCCCAGGTAAACCAGACCCCACAGGGCTTTTTGCGACAGTTCGTCAATTAGAAAATGGAATTGAGCAAAAATCAGCGATCGTCTATGTGGGAGATACGGTAGCAGATATGTATACTGTAGAAAAAGCGCGGAGTCTAGATTCTGCTCACACTTGGCTTGGTGTAGGGGTTTTACCGCCCCATGTCCAGGAAACAGCAGCGCGTAGTGATGCATACAGTGAGACACTAATAGCAGCAGGAGCAGCAGTAGTTTTGCGTAATGTCGAGCAGTTAAGTCCAGTTAAAATACAGGAACTATTACAGTTAAAACAGTAGAACTTGAGTGATTAAATTTTTGATCAGCTAATGGGTTGGCTGCAATTAGGGAAATCCAAAAAATAAAATGCCTAGCCGTTCCCAGGAAATTGTTGCCAAAATTACGATCATTTGGCGCTTTCGTCCGAAGGGCGAAAGCTAAGTTATATCATGTCCGCTTGATTACTTACTAAACCCCAAGAACCCCACCCCGCCAAAGCTGCGCTTTGTCTCCCCGATGCTTTGGGGAGGGGCTGGGGGTGAGGTGCAATGACTGTGGGAATCATAACTAATTATGCGGACATGATACTAATAGCATTTTATTACTTGTAGGAGCCTTATCCATTACTGACTTCGGAAGTTACCTATTCAAGCCTGAGCTAAGGTAAAACTTGGATGTCTGATGAAAAATATTTTGATTTATTTACTTAATAATCAATATTTTAATTAATACATCTTAGAAGATGGTACTCTGTGGAACTAGCTCAATAGTAAAGCCAATCAGAGTTACTTATGACAGGAAATAGAAAACTTGTTCCTATTGAAGAAGCATTTGAAATCTTAAATCAGAGTGCTAACTCTTTCAATATAGCGACAATTAGTCGGATTATCGGCCCTCTTAATGAAGAAATTCTCAGACAGGCTATCGATTTAATCCAGTATCATCACCCACGTCTGAATTCTCGTATTCTTGGTACATTGGATAATTTTCGCTTTGAAATGGGATCGAGCAAACTTCCTCTACGTGTTGTTAATAATCTTTACAAAGAGCAATGGCAAGAAGTTCTTGTAGAAGAGCTGAACCAGAAAATCGAGAGCGACAAAAGTTTAGTACGATTTATATTAGTCAGTTCGGAAAGTGAAAAGAATGTCAATTATTTAATCACAATATTACATCATGCCATATCAGATGGCTTATCATCAGTCAGGCTGCACTCGGAAATTTTGACTTACTGCCAAAAAATTGCCTCTGGTGAATCAATCAGTCAAGTGTTTAGTTTGCCTCCATTACCACCCATACAAGAACTGTTACCTAAATCGATACAGGGATGGCGAGGTCAAATGAATGGCATCTTATTATTATTGCGACTGAAGTTACAGCAGATTTGGTATCAACCAAAAACCTTGGATTTTGAAAAAATTGTACCTATAGAGTCACGTCATTGTAGCGTTGTTCACAGACAGCTAGATGAACAGGTAACTGAAAAACTGATAAGCTTTTGTAAGAAGGAAAAGACAACAGTACAAGCTGCTTTGTGTGCAGCGTTTATGTTTGCAGTAGCGAAAAAAATAAATGGTGAGGAGATAACAGAAATTTGTCTTAGTTGTCGTTCTTGTGTGAGTTTGCGTAACCGCCTGCAACCAGTGGTCAGCAATGAAAATATGGGTGTTTTGGTTTCATCTATTACTTCATTTCATACTTTAGGAAAAAATACATCCTTCTGGAATTTAGCACAGGCTGTCAAACAATATCTGGAAGAAGGATTAAGATGTGACGATATCTTCAGTATTCTGCTAATGTTTAAGAAAATTGTCCAATCATTACTCGCCCATCCCGATGAAGCACCTGATAGTGTAGCGATTACTAATATTGGTCAAGTAAATATTCCTAATACTTATGGTCTGTTTGAACTAGAAGAAATCAGCTTTGTTCCAGGACAGGCAGCTTTTGGAGGTACTTTCGGAGCTGCTGTTGCAATTTTTCAAGGAAAGATGCTGTTGAATTTTATGTTTTCTGAGCCTTCAATCAGTAAGGATTTAATAGAAGAACTGGCAAACAATGCTATTTCCTATATTGTGGATGCTTGCTGCCAAGAGTTGAAACAGACAGGTGTTTCACCTGTCCTACAGCTATAGGAAAAATTTGCAGATGCACTTACTGGAGTTTCAAGAATTTATCTAAAGCCACTACCATGCTGGGCGGCCAACGGCGGATATTTGTTACCCAGTTGATGTCCTTATAACGGCTATCGAGTCCATAGGCTGCTACCCAGTTACTTTCAGCTTCGCCTTGTTCCCCATTTACCCAATATGCAGCTGTGAGGGCGGCACGCATATCAGCAAATTGGGGGTATTTACGGATAATATTTCGCATCTCGCGGATTGCTTGCTCTTTTTGACCTGTTTCATAAAGAGCAAGGGCGTAGTTAGCACGGGCGAAGGCAAAATTTGGAGCTATCTGATTAGATTTTTTGTAGTCCGCGATCGCATCATCCCATTTCCCCAAACCTGTTTTCGCATTACCGCGATTATTATACGCCATCGCATCATTAGGATCGAGTTCTAAGACATGATTATAATCTGCGATCGCATCTGACCATTTTCCCAACCCTTCCAACGCCGCACCCCGATTCAAATAAGGATCGGTGACATTCGGCGCTAGTTCTATCGCTTTGTTATAATCTGTCAGCGCTTCTTGTAACTTATTCTGACTCACCCGCGAATTTCCCCGGTTACTCCACGCCCCCGCATTAGTGGGAAATTGCTCAATAATCTTTGTCCAGTAAGTTTCAGCCGTCGCAAAATCACCTTGATTCGTCGCTGCAAAAGCTTGAGTTGCCCACTCATCACCTTGTTTTAACTGTTCTTGAGTAATCGGCGGTTGAGATTGTGCCATGACTGGAGTACCCCAGCCAAATATAAGTAACAGACTGAGAAAAATACCAATCAACTTAATCATCTCGGTTTACCTGTGTCGATTTTGAAAATGGGGAGGGGGTAGTTAGGAGTTAGGAGTTAGGAATTAGGAGTTAAGTGATTAATGTCCAATGCCCAATGACCAATGCCCAATGCCCAATGCCCCATTCCCATAATTACAATAATGACAACTGTTCATTAGGCGGCATGAATCCCAAATGCTTGTATGCAGCCTTTGTCGCCATTCTCCCACGATGAGTTCTAGTTAAATACCCAATCTGCATCAGGTAAGGTTCATACACCTCTTCAATTGTTTGAGTATCTTCACCTGTTGCTGCTGCCATTGTTTCTAACCCCACTGGACCGCCGTTAAATTGTTCAATTATCACACTCAGCATCTGGCGGTCTGTCCAATCTAAACCGCAGGGATCTACTTGAAATAGTTGCAATGCTTCCGATGCAACGCTTTCATTAATATCCCCAGATAACTTTACCTCCGCATAATCCCGGACTCGCCTAAGTAGTCTGTTAGCGATACGTGGCGTTCCGCGTGAACGACGGGCAATTTCTGTGGCACCATCATCTGTAACCGGGGTTTTGAGTAATTGAGCGGTTCGCAGTACAATTTTAGTCAGTTCGTCAACTTCGTAAAATCGGAGTTTTTGAATCAAACCAAAGCGATCGCGCAGTGGTGAACTTAAAGCACCTACACGGGTTGTAGCTCCCACTAAGGTAAACTTTGATAGCGGCAAACTTCTGATCCGAGCGCCCGAACCCTTACCAATAGTAATATCTAAGCGATAATCTTCCATCGCCGGATAGAGAATTTCCTCCGTCATCCGCGAGAGGCGATGAATTTCATCCACAAATAAAATATCCCCTGGCTTCAGGTTCACCAGTAGCCCAACAATATCTCGTGGACGTTCTAGGGCTGGCGCACTGGTAATTTTATAATTTACTCCCATTTCCGATGCTAAAATCATGGCCATTGTAGTTTTACCCAATCCCGGCGGCCCATACAGCAGTAGGTGATCCAACACCTCACTACGAGACTTAGCTGCTTTGATGGCAATATCTAGCACATCCTTTAAATCTTTTTGCCCAATGTAATCAGCAAATCGCTGCGGCCGAATCCCCTCTTCCTGCTTATCTTGTTCATCAATAGCAGCTTCAGGTTGCAAAATATTGTCTGTGGATGGTGCTTTCGCCGACTCTCGACGCTGCTTTGGTTCTCCGTTGGGTTCTGGAGGCTGTTTTTTCGAGGAGATTATCGCCATAATTCAGCTATCTACTTTTAAGGGAACAGAATAATTCGTAATTCGTAATTAGGAGTGGGGAGAGCCAGGAGGATAAAGAATAACCCATGCCCACTACTTCTCTACGAGAGGCTGCACTTCGGCAAGGCTACCTCTCTACGAGACGCTCCGCGAACGACTGCGCTCGGCACAAGTCAGTGACCACGCCAACTGCAACGCCTAGTACAAGCGCCCCATGCCCCATGCCCAATGCCCAATGCTCCATAAATAATGCCCGTGAAAATTTTCGTTTGAGAATACCCGCGCCAATTTAAAATTTAAATTCCGGTCAATTACCCAGAAGTACAAAAATTATTATGTTATCTAAAAGAATCTTACCGTGCTTAGATGTGAAGGCGGGACGGGTTGTGAAAGGAGTTAACTTTGTCAATCTCCAAGATGCAGGCGATCCGGTAGAACTGGCGAAGGTTTATAACGAAGCCGGTGCTGATGAGTTAGTATTTCTGGATATTACAGCTACTCATGAAGACCGAGCTACTATTTTAGATGTGGTCTACCGAACTGCTGAACAGGTCTTTATTCCATTGACTGTGGGTGGTGGCATTCAATCCTTAGAAAATGTTAAAGCTTTGTTACGAGCGGGCGCAGATAAGGTTAGTATTAATTCGGCGGCGGTACGGGAACCAGACTTGATTAATCGGGCAAGCGATCGCTTTGGTAATCAGTGCATAGTTGTTGCAATTGATGCCAGACGCAGAAATAACCCGGAAAATCCCGGTTGGGATGTGTATGTGCGCGGTGGCAGGGAAAATACAGGCTTAGATGCCCTACTGTGGGCACAAGAAGTTGAAAAACGCGGGGCCGGAGAACTGCTAGTCACAAGTATGGATGCTGATGGAACCCAAGCCGGGTATGACATTGAAATCACACGGGCAATTGCCGATGCTGTACAAATTCCAGTTATTGCTTCTGGTGGTGCAGGTAATTGTGAACATATCTACACAGCCCTAACTGAAGGCAAAGCTCAAGCGGCATTACTCGCATCTCTATTACATTACGGACAATTAAGTGTGGCAGAAATCAAAAATTATTTGCGCGATCGCAATGTGCCAATAAGAACATTGTCCTAAATCACTATTTACCAGTTAATAACATCCATCTGAGGTTAGACCCACTTCCTTAAAAGGGTGTTAATATACTTTTACAAGTATTAATAAATATTAAAAAATATGTTAATTCCTATTTTACTTTTTGATGTAGCCCTGGTGGCGTGGTCGCTGCACTTAATGGAAAGAGCCTACGAGAGTAAAGAATTTTCTCTCATGTTGGCTGGTATATTAGTTGCTCTGGCTGCTGCTGCCATGTTAGTAGTTTATTTTTTGATGGGGCACTGTATGACTTATTTGTTGCGAGTGTCGTAGAGAGTCCTGAGTGCCAGAGGAGATATTTAAAATTTAATTTCGATAAAAAGGTTGACAAAGTACTAATAATTAAGGGATTATATATAATGGATTTCAAGGGGTTATAGCGCAGTTGGTAGCGCACCTCAATGGCATTGAGGGGGTCAGCGGTTCGAATCCGCTTAGCTCCATCCTTAAAACCTACTTACTCAAAACTTGGCAAGGTTATATTTTCTCGCCCTTACTCTATCAACCAACAACAACTCTTGCGAATGTGCTAGCCTAGTATAGTTAACTAATCTCGCACATCTAAGAATTCGGGTGTTTCCTAATTGGGAAATGCACTTGGATGGAGGTTTAACCCGAATCGGAGTTAAGAATTTATATGCCAGTCGTTTCATTGGCTCAAATGATGGAGTCAGGGGTTCACTTTGGGCATCAGACCCGGCGTTGGAACCCAAAAATGTCTCCTTACATTTACACCTCCCGCAATGGTGTACATATTATCGACTTGGTGCAAACTGCCCAGTTGATGGATAATGCCTACAACTATATGCGATCGCACGCTGAACAAGGAAAGAAATTTCTTTTCGTCGGCACCAAGCGGCAAGCAGCTGGAATTATTGCTCAAGAAGCCACCCGTTGCGGTTCCCATTACATTAACCAACGCTGGTTGGGCGGAATGTTGACCAACTGGGCAACCATCAAAACCCGCGTAGACCGACTGAAAGATTTAGAACGCCGTGAGGAAACTGGCGCACTAGATTTATTACCGAAAAAAGAAGCATCAATGCTACGTCGGGAAATGACGAAGCTTCAGAAATACTTGGGCGGCATTAAAACAATGCGGAAAGTCCCCGATATTGTGGTAATTGTAGACCAACGGCGGGAATATAACGCAGTTCAAGAATGTCAAAAGCTGAATATTCCGATTGTGTCAATGCTGGATACAAACTGTGACCCAGATGTAGTAGATATCCCCATCCCAGCAAACGACGATGCGATCAGGTCAATTAAGCTGATAGTCGGAAAATTGGCGGATGCCATTTATGAAGGTCGTCACGGTCAGCTGGATGCTGAAGAGTATGACGAAGATTACGACGGTGGTGAGTATGACGAAGATTACGAAGAAACCGAATATACTGACGCCGTAATTCCCGACGAGGAAGTACAGGAATAAGTAAAGCAGGGGTGCAGCAAATGTCCGAGGCAGGGCGGTAGCTGGCAAAATAGCAGCAAGCCGCCCTAGCCTGCGGCAAATCAGAGGCTAAGGTAGAGGCGAAAAAACTCATACCTGATAACTTGATTATTTTTTCTCCCCCAGCCCTGAGTAAGATAGAAATACTCAACACCCGTGAGCGATTACAACTCCAGGTCAAGTTAGAAATTGAGGCAACATGGCGGAAATATCTGCAAAACTCGTCCAAGAGCTACGCCAAAAAACTGGTGCCGGCATGATGGACTGCAAAAAGGCGCTGCAAGAGAATGATGGCAACATAGATGAAGCCGTAGATTGGCTACGGAAAAAGGGCATCGCTTCGGCGGGTAAAAAAAGCGATCGCATTGCGGCAGAAGGTCTAGTGGACACCTACATTCAGCCTGGTGGTCGGGTGGGTGTACTTATAGAAGTCAACTGCCAAACCGACTTTGTTGCTCGTAACGAGGCTTTTAAGGCTTTAGTTAAGAACCTAGCAAAGCTTGCAGCGACGGCTGATAGTGTTGAGTCTTTGTTGGCTCAACCTTATATTGATCATGAAAGTGTGATTGTAGAAGAATTCATCAAGCAAACCATTGCCACCCTTGGTGAAAATATTCAAGTGCGCCGCTTTGTCACCTTTCCCTTAGCAGAAGGCACACAAGGTATAGTAGACAGCTACATTCACACTGGCGGTCGAGTTGGTGTATTGGTAGAACTGGGTTCACAAACAGAGTCAGTGGCTACTAATTCAGAGTTCCAAAGCTTGGCACGGAACACTGCAATGCAAGTTGCAGCTTGCCCAAATGTCGAGTATGTGAGCGTAGACCAAATCCCTAGGGAAATTGCCCAAAAGGAAAAAGACATTGAAATGGGCAAGGATGATTTGGCGAATAAGCCAGATAACATCAAAGAAAAGATTGTTCAGGGACGGATTGAAAAACGCCTGAAAGAATTGGCTTTGCTCGATCAGCCTTACATTCGCGATCAAAGTATTTCCGTGGAAGACTTGGTAAAGCAAGTGAAGGCGCAATTAGGCGAAGACATTCAAATTAGTCGCTTTGTCCGCTATATACTGGGCGAAGGCATTGAAAAGCAAGAAAGTAACTTTGCTGATGAAGTCGCTGCACAAATGGGCAGTAAGTAATATTAGAGACGCGATTATTCGCGTCTGTACAGGAGTTAGGAGTTAATAGGAATTTGACTTCATAACCCTTCTCTACGAGACGCTGGGTGTAGCTTGCTTCCACGTACTCCTGCGGAGGACTAGCTACGCGTAGCGTCCCGCAGGGAAGTGGTACGGCAAGCTCAGGGCATCGCTCACAATTCTTAATTCCTAACTTATTTCTGGACAGGTCAAGCAAATAGCCTGACCTGTATTTTATTAATAGAGACGCGAAATATCGCATTTAAACCACGTCTATCTTGAAACCTGTAGTTCTTCTGTGATCAAAAGGATTTGCCCTCATCCCCCAACCCCTTCTCCCAGATTTAGGATTCGGGGAGCCAGAATTTCAAAGTCCCTCTCCCATATCTGGGAGAGGGATTTAGGGTGAGGGCGAAAACTACGATTCTCAACTTAGATGAGGTTTAATTTAAAATCTAAAATCCTTTGGAAAGTTATCCTAAAATAAATTTGTACATTTGTACTATGTAAAAGTTGATATGGACAAGAACCAAAAGATATGGCAAGAGCAATCGAGCGAATTGAACGGGATATTGCAGGACTCAAAGAAGCGATTCGCGCGATCGCAGTAGAATTACAAACCGCTTATGCTAGTTATCTAAACACCTTGGGACTAGCTGTACGAAAACAGTTGATTCTGGCGAGTTACCACCTTTGTACTCAGGGATATCCTGAAAGCTTTCTGCATTTATCATTGAATCAGCGCCAACAATTGCAACAAGCCATCCGCAAGTTGGGTCAACTGGCATCTGAGGAATTGCTTACTTATATTAAAAGTGAGGAAATAGGGGGAGATGAGGGACATGAGGGACATGAGGGAGATAGGGGGGATGAGGAAGTAACTCCTGTGATTATGGACACCTCTAATCCTATAGAACTGGCAAAATGGCAACAGAACTTAGAAGAGGTTACGCAAGAGATACTGAAAAAACTTTCGCATGATGCTAATATTTTATTACAAAAAGCTGGGGTATTACCCAAAAAATTACCAGAACCGATTTTAGCGGCGGCGGCGGCGGCATCAGAAGCATCTGCCGAGGTAATGCCAGGACCACCCAACTTATTAAACTTAGTAATTGAAATTGAAAATGAGCAGCAGTCAGAAGATTCTGGACTGACGCAAATTATGGCTATTAACCTGCGGCTAGGGGAAATTGAATTTGCTGATGTGACACTCTCCTCTGAACGTAGGCAAATCCGCAGTATTTTAGTTCAGCTAAACAAGCTAGGACGAGAGTATCAAAAAACACATCGGGAAATAGCGATCGCGGAAGCTGAAGCTGCATGGCGTGCTAGTTGGTTTGAATAAAGTTATGAGTTATGAATTATGAGTTATGAGTTATTTATTCCTAACTCCTAAATCCTCACTCCTAACTCCTAACTCCTCACTCTGCTGACCAATGACTAATGAAAAACCAGATTGGATACGATTGCACAAAGCCTTGGCAATAGAAGCTGAACGTGGCTTTACAGACTTGGTGGGCAAACAATACCGCTTCAGTGAATTTCTGAGCCTAACTTTGGGCAAATTCCCCACAGGCTTGCCGCAAACTGAACGCCGCCGTTGGCAAGGACTAGCGGTGCAATTTGCTAGTTATCCACATCTAGCACTGGAAGAAAGACAAAACTTAGTAGCAGAGACTCGCAGGTATCTTTCCCAAGTACAGCAAGAGGAGCAGGGGGAGCAAGAGGAGCAGGGGAAAAAAATCCCAAATCGTTCGACTGAGCGTAGTCGAAGTCCCAAATCTCCAATCGTTGCTGAGTTAAGTCGGAGGCTTGCACCGAACATTGAGCAAAAACTCAGTGATTTACCAGAAATAGGCTTCAAAAAAGCTAGTAGTTTGGCACGGCTTGGTTTACATACCGTCCGTGACTTGCTTTTCTACTATCCTCGTGACCACATCGATTATGCCCGTCAGGTGAATATCCGCGAGTTACAGGCGGGTGAGACGGTGACAATAGTCGCTACAGTCAAGCGTTGCAACTGCTTTAATAGCCCCAAAAATCAGAAATTATCAATTTTAGAACTGATTGTAAAAGATAATAGTGGTCAAATCAAAATTGGTCGTTTTTACGCAGGTACGCGCTTTAGCAGTCGGGCTTGGCAAGAAAGTTTAAAACGCCGTTATCCAGTAGGTAGTATTTTGGCGGCGTGTGGGTTGGTGAAAGAAAGTAAATATGGCTTGACATTGGATAATCCCGAACTAGAGGTTTTGGCAAATCCCGGAGATTCGATTGAGTCGCTGAATATTGGGCGGGTAGTGCCAATTTATGGATTGACTGAGGGTGTGGTGGCGAATACTGTGCGACAGGCGGTAATTGCTGCTTTGCCGGCTGCGGCTCAGATGAAAGACCCTCTGCCAAGTGGTTTGCGAGAGAAGTATGGTTTGATGGAATTGAAAGATGCGATCGCTAATATTCATTTTCCTAGTGATAGCGACGCTCTGAAAGTTGCCCGTCGTCGCCTAGTCTTTGATGAATTTTTCTACCTGCAACTTGGGTTACTGCAACGTCAGCAGCAAGCAAGGGCGATTCAAACTAGCGCCATCCTCGTCCCACGAGGCCAACTTGTAGAGAAATTCCATGAAATACTGCCTTTTCAACTCACTGGCGCACAGCAACGAGTTCTCAACGACATTCTCAACGATTTACAAAAACCCGTACCAATGAATCGTTTGGTGCAAGGCGATGTCGGTTCAGGTAAAACGGTCGTCGCCGTGCTGGCTATCCTCGCAGCAATTCAATCTGGCTATCAAGCGGCGCTGATGGCTCCCACAGAAGTTTTGGCAGAACAACATTATCGCAAGTTAGTTAGCTGGTTTAACCTCTTGCATTTACCAGTGGAATTACTGACAGGTTCTACTAAAACTGCTAAACGAAGACAAATACATTCTCAGTTAGCAACTGGTGAATTACCTCTGTTAGTGGGAACCCATGCTTTGATTCAAGACCCCGTAAATTTCCAGCAACTAGGGTTAGTGGTGATTGATGAACAGCATCGCTTTGGTGTAGAACAACGCGCGCGTTTGCAGCAAAAAGGCGAGCAACCCCATGTGTTAACTATGACAGCTACCCCGATTCCCCGAACCTTGGCACTGACGATACACGGGGATTTGGATGTGAGCCAAATTGATGAGTTACCACCAGGGCGACAAAAGATTCAGACAACAGTATTGTCGGGTCAGCAACGCAACCATGCTTACGACCTGATCCGCCGAGAAACTGCCCAAGGTAGACAAGTTTATGTGGTTTTGCCGTTAGTGGAAGAATCAGAAAAACTGGATCTGCGATCGGCTGTGGAGGAGCATCAAAAGCTACAAGAAAGTGTTTTTCCCGACTTTCAAGTGGGGCTGCTGCATGGTCGCATGAGTTCAGCCGATAAGGATGAAGCGATTACCAAATTTCGTGATAACCAAACGCAAATTTTGGTTTCTACTACCGTTATTGAGGTTGGTGTAGACGTACCTAATGCTACAGTAATGCTCATTGAAAATGCCGAGCGATTTGGCTTATCACAATTGCACCAACTGCGGGGGCGTGTCGGTCGTGGGGCGGCTCAGTCTTACTGTTTGTTGATGAGCAGTTCTAGGAGTCCTGATGCTCAACAACGGCTGAAGGTGTTGGAACAATCTCAGGATGGTTTTTTCATCTCTGAGATGGATATGCGTTTTCGTGGGCCAGGGCAAGTACTGGGAACTCGTCAATCTGGAGTGCCAGATTTTACCTTAGCAAGCTTGGTTGAGGATGAGGAAGTTTTACTTTTAGCACGGCAAGCAGCCGAGAAAATTATAGAAATGGATGCAACCCTAGAGCGTTGGTATTTGATGAAAGAAGAGTTGAAGTATCGGTATGAGCGCTTGATGGGTGGGGCAATTTTAACATAATTACGAATTACGAATTATTTTAATCACGATGCTTGTTGCATTTCAGCATAGGCTTCATAAACACCTTTCACGTTGTACCAATTTAGGAAAATTCGGGCGATTTCTAAAGCCAATTGCGGTTTACCTAAATTAATTAGCCATTGCAAAAAGGGAGCCATTGTCCGTTCATTTAGCGCACCATTGAGCGAAAGAATTCCCCAAAGTAAGCGATGCAGCCAAGTCATTTGAATCATCATTCGCACTTCCCATGTGGGATGCTTTTGATAAAACAAAACTCCCATACGTCCGCGTTGAATTTCTTGGTCAATTAATCGGGGAATTTGCTCTAATTTAAATGCTGGATGCCAGTGGTATCCTACGGCTTCTGGACATTTAATTAGTGTCAAACCTAGTTTTTTTAGCCGCACACCTAATTCTAAATCTTCCCAGCCATAGAGTTGAAAGCTGGTATCAAAAAGTCCGGCTTTCTCTAGCCAATGTTTAGAGATTGCGACATTTCCCGTAGCAAAAAAAGCTGCGGAAAAATCTGTTACTTTGTAGGGTTCAGCAGTTGGGTTGTCGAAATTGCAAGTATTAATAACTGCTCCGTAAGTGAAAAGGCGATCGCTCCCCAATTTCTCCTGTCCCTGCATTAGTGCATTAGCATGAGCTTGCAGAAAATTTTCCAGCACCACTAGATCGCTATCAATAAAGATAATTGTGTCTCCCAGCGCCTGTTCTACTCCCAAATTTCGAGCCGCAGCAGGGCCAGCATGGTCTTGCTGAAACCATTGCACATGGGGAAACTCTTCTTTGTGTGCTGTCAACCAATCCAATGTGCCATCAGTAGAACCATCATCCACTAAGACAATCTCGTAACCAGAAACTGCACTTGGCTGACTCAACTCCTGCATCTCCAAGGCGCGGAGGCACTTTTCTAAAATTGGTTGGCGATTATAAGTCGGTATCACAACGCTGAAAAACACAGTCTCACCCACAACACTATTTACCCATCTCCAGGATAGGACAGATAGGACGCTGACACTGTTCCTTACTTGATTCTGGTTACAGAAATTGCCGCTAGAGTCCGAACGTTATCTAATTGTCAGTTAGGGCGATCGCCTGTTTCCCAACAAGGATGATTATATTTGGGCTACAGAGGTTTGCGTGTAGTCTATTCATTTGAAAACTAACGCTGTTTCTGGAATTGAGATTGCATTAATAGTTGCTAACAATATAGACAAATATCCAGATTATTAGTTTAGAAGTTTTACCTTCATGGCTGAACTACACAGCCTCTATCCTATCTACAAATGTATTAAGGACTGCTTTGTGACCATTCCTGATTTGATTACCTCGCTAATTTAGGTTAGGTTTTTTTCTAGACTATAGGTTAACTACTGAGAGATTATAGGCTTATGCCTTCCGAAACTAGACAAAATTTTCACCTGACTAAATTAGGTCATCGGCTCTGGGAATTTGGCTATATCTTACCACGATTGACCATGAAATCAGCAAAGTTTTTCAATACTGCTGTAGCAACAATCGTTCATCAGTATCCAACGCTGCTAGGGGATTTTCTGTATCTATCCATGAAACCTCTGCTTCTAGATTGTCACAACATTCACGCACTAAACGCAAACCGACATCTAATGGAAGTTGAGTAGTTGTCTGTGTAAACTCTTGCAATATCCCAGCTTCTATTGTCTGATAGTGATCAAGGTGTTTGCTCAGTTTTGTTAGAAAATTTGCTCCTTCGCCACCCTCTGCGCTGGCAAACTGCAAAATTGAATCGACGTAAGCCTTAACTTTAGGATTTTTAAGTCCCTCTGTAGCTGAAGTATAGAGCAGTTCACCATTTAGATATTCAAAATCTGGTACATATAGGCGATCGCCAACTAGTTCAAATATCTGCATTTCTTTAGCTGGTCTAACTGTTAACTTCTCCCGCCTGACTCGATTAGCCGCTTTCTCAAGCAATGTAATTACAGCTAAAGTTACCGAGGGATAGTTACTATCTATACATCTAATTTCAACAGTGCCGAGTTTGTTGAGTCTAACCGGATTCCAAGCTGACTTGAGTAAGCTGACTTCTGCTTCTTTGATCAGATTCGGTTCAATTCCGGCTTTTTCCATCGCTTGCAACCAAGCATGGTAACGAGCAAAGTGCTGTTCAACTAAACCCTCTACACTCAATGCATAAGGCATGAGTCCGCCCACAGGCTGTAAATGAGTGTAAACTCCTTCCCAGCCAAAGGTTTCACTACCTCGATAACGAATTGTATGCGCGGCTAGCCCGATGGCCTGTCCTTCATAAAAGGGACACGCCCGCGTCAGGGAAATGAGTGCTGAGTCGCAAGCTGTAGCTAAATTATAGATATTTAGTAGTTCTTCTCGCTCTGCTGATGTCGAGTTGTAGGAGACTACAACATTAGGGTCAATTACCCCAGGCGGGACTTCCAAATGCAGGTGTGTACCTGTACATTTGGCGGCGTGCAAGAATTTCTCATAGCCAACAGTCCGCGCTTGGATATGGTAATTAGGGTGATCGCGCATAACTGGTGTAATATGCAAAGGGTAGCTAGACAGAGGGTAAAGACGTAAACCCATCTGTTGCGCCACACTAAGCGCCAATTTGAGATTTTTGAGATAAACTTTTGCTAGTTCTGTACCAGTGTCGGCAGGAGGTGTGTTAATTTCTACCATGCTTTTGACAAACTCTGGCACAAAGTACTTTGGGTCTAAACCTTGTGTTTGCGCCATTATGTGGCAACCGTTCAAAAAATCATCGGCGCGATCGCTTAGATAACCAGCCTCATCTACCAGAAAAAATTCTTGCTCAAGACCGATACGACGCTTTACTAGATTCATTTAGACCTCCGCAAGGATAATTACATCACCATTCCTACACAAATAACAAATTTAGACTCGCCCACAAAGTTAATCGGAATCATCCAGTTACCCAGATATCCGTTCCATACTGGCTCTGTGTCAACCGGAGGCGATCAGGCGTAGAACTTGCCAGCATTTTCTAAACTTTGCTGCAACAAAACCGCCTCAATTCTTTCTCCGCTTAGGGGATTGACTGTGGTGGTGCTGTGTCCAGAATCTCTAGTGATAAATTTATATTAGTGGTAGTGGACACACAATCAAATTGTGTTTCCTGCCGATTTAACCAAGACGATAAAATCATATCACGTCCCGCGTCAGCTTCAAGTATGAAAATGATTTTGCGTGATTTCAAAACCTTTGTAGAAACGTTGCATTGCAACGTCTCTACATCTAAGGTGATTTCCGTTAATAAATCTACCGTCGCTGTTGGTTTCGACTTCGCTCAACCAACTAAGGGATCGAGAGTTGAGCGTTCGCGTAGCGTCTCGTAGAGAAGTCGAAACTCGTCAACCTGGGTATATTCTTTGTCAGAAATCATCTAATTAACTAAATCTTCTACAGCAGTGGCACTATTTGGTAATGCGGCTGTCAATACTTCGCTACCTTCGGTTGTAACTAAAACATCATCTTCGATGCGGATTCCGCGCACATCAGCAAATTCAGATAAACGCTGCCAATTCACGACATTCTCATATTTTGAGCGCAGATTGACATCATTTAAAATTGCTGGTACTTGATAAAAACCAGGTTCAATTGTAACTAACATCCCTGGACGCAGGGGACGATTTAACCGGAGGAAGCCTAAGCCAAAGCGATCGCTCCTTTCACGTCCCTCTTCATACCCTGCTAAATCGCCTAAATCTTCCAGATCATGGACATCTAAACCCAATAGATGACCGATACCATGAGGGAAAAACAGCGCGTGAGCATCCATTTCTACTAAATCTTGGGGATTTCCTTGGAAAATGCCTAATTCTACTAAACCTTCAGCGATCACCGTAGCAGCTAGCAAATGAATATCCCCATACTCTACACCAGGATGGATTTTGGCAATGCAAGCATCATGGGCTGCTAATACCACATTATAAATATCTCTCTGGGTTGATGAAAATTTACCGGAAACTGGCCATGTGCGCGTAACGTCACCTGCCCAACCCATCTGGGTTTCAGCGCCAACATCTGCAAGCAGTAAATCTCCTGGTTGTAGAGGGTGGTGATACTGCTCGTTATGCAAAACTTCACCGTGAACTGTGACAATACTGTTGTAAGAAGTGGTCATATTGTGGGCAATAATTACCCCTTCCATCGCTGCACGAACTTCTGCTTCCAGCTTCGCTTGAGGTGTTGCAGCCATCCCAGCTTTGTGCGCCTCAACAGTGACAGCCGCAGCTTTTCGTAACTCGGTTAATGCAGCTTGATCATGAGTCAGGCGGATAGAAACGATCGCCTTGGCTAACTCTAAATCAATTCCTTCGGGAGGACTTTGTGGTAAAACCCATCTATTTAATAGTTGCGTCTGCTGTGTCCAAGTAACAGCATCTTGTATAGCAATTGTGGCGGCATCTTCTACCCAAGACTCTAATTCTGCCATTGGTCGAGCCACATCCGCCCCAATCTTCTGGGCTATTTCCTCGCGCGTTGGCATTTCTCCATGCCAAAGGGCGCTGCTGGGTGATGGATCGTCGATGAATAGTTCTAGCTTGCCCGCTTCTAAACGAATTGCCGCGTTTGATAATGGCAGTCCGGCAAAATAGAGAAAATGACTGCTAGCGCGAAACGGAAAAGTATTTGCGGGAAAGTTGCGCGGACTGTTGCTACCTGACCAGAGAATTGCTGGAAAATCAATCAGTTTGGCTAGTTGTTGGCGTCGAAGGCGTAAAGTATCGATTAGGGAAGTAGAAGTTTGTTGGATCAGCATAAATGGAAACTCAAAGAAAAAGTTATAGTTTTGCTTTTATTTAGTCGTTATCATCCTTATCGTCATCTTTTTTATCATTCTTGCGATCGCTATGTTTGTCGTCACCATTTTTATCATTCTGCTTTACCTGCTTAGGCTGTTGCGTTGGTTGTAGGACTGGTTTTTGTTGCTCAGGTGGACCAACTGGCTGCGGTACTTTAACAGTACAACTAACTAATCCTCCAGAAATTACTGCGAAGTTGACAGCAGCAAAGATGCTTCTGAAGATTTTTATCCTGATGTTTCCGTTTTGCTTTAACATTGACTCTAGATTTTGAAGATTGTATTACTAATTTATAAATCAATACAGTTCAGTTAAGCATTTCTTCCCTCTCTTTGCGTCTACGTTAAAAAAATTGACTTTGACAAAGGATTTGAGCCTTAACCCAAGCCTATTGAGACATAAATCTCTAACGCACTCTTGATAAATATATAGCGGTTCTCAGTTGAGTGAGGTACAAGAACCCCACCCCCAACCCCCTCCCCGCAAGCGAAGAGGGGGCTATGATGCACCTCATTTGATTAGGAAACGCTATATTACTTAGGATTTACGCACAAGAGATCCCCCAATCCCCTTAAAAAGTTGGCTCTTTGATTTTCCCCCCTTTTGAAGGGGGGTTAGGGGGGATCGAGGTTTCAAGTTTTTAGTGCGTAAATCCTGTTACTGTCTAACTTTCAAGGTAACTCTAATGGGACAAATCATTACTCAGGTTGATGCTTTTACCAATACACTTTTTGCAGGTAATCCTGCTGCTGTCTGTGTTTTGCCTACTCCCCAAGACGAACGTTGGATGCAGAACGTAGCGCAGGAAATGAATTTATCTGAGACGGCTTTTCTCGTTAAACAGGATGATGGCTTTAATCTGCGTTGGTTTACGCCAACGGTGGAAGTACCGCTTTGTGGCCATGCAACTTTAGCTAGTGCCCATGTACTTTGGTCAGAGGGACATCTGTCACCTGATGAAGTTGCACGTTTCTATACCAAAAGCGGAGTGCTGATTGCAAAGTTGCAAGGTGAGTGGATTGAATTAGATTTTCCTGTGAATCACTCACAAGCAACGATCGCTCCTCCAGAACTCAGGGTTGCTTTGGGTGTACCATACAAATCTGTCTGCCAAAATTCCCTTGGCTATTTAGTGGAATTAGAATCGGAAGACTTGGTGCGGCAAATGCAGCCGAATTTTCAACTATTAAAAACGTTGCCTGTTTCTGATGTCATTGTCACCAGCCTTACACAATCTGATTCCCAATATGATTTTGTCTCTCGCTTCTTTGCACCCGGAGTAGGTATTAATGAAGACCCTGTAACTGGGGCTGCCCATTGTTGCCTTGCTGCCTTCTGGCGCGATCGCTTGCACAAAAATGAGTTTTTAGCTTATCAAGCATCCAGTCGCGGTGGAGTGGTAAAAGTAGGCTATACAGGAGGCGATCGCGTTTTTCTCGGCGGACAAGCGCTAACTGTAATGCGAGGCGAATTATTTACCGGATAAACCTAATATTACAAATTAATTGCATCCGGCAAAAACTCAGCATCAATAACTTGGGCAATGGAATAAGGACATTCCACTGGAAACGTATCTATTGGTAGTTCAGTTTCATTACTAGCAGCTTTCAATCCCCGATAATAGCACTGGGTTAAAACTTCTTCTGGATAAGACTTGAGGCTAGGACTTTCTTGTAGCAAATCTGCAATTCGGTTGCGTTGCTCATTAATCGTATTTCGCCAGGAGCCACTTTGCAAATTAGACTGATATTGCCACTTGAGCAAATGCTGTAATAATACTTCCAAGCGGCTTTTTAACTCCCGTCGATCTGACCGTCCTAAGCTTTCAATCTCCTCAATCACAACATCCCAGTCTACTTGTGCAAATTCTCCCGCACGAATAAGTTGTACAGTTTTTTCTGTCCATGCTACAAAGTCTGTTTCATATAACTGGGCTGCGCTTTTTGGAATCGGGATCATAAGCTTCTTGCAATCCACCGTAGACGAGCAAAAGTTGAGATATTTTACAACCCATTTTAACGTCAGGGGCTACGCGAGGCGATCCAATACGGTTCGGATAAGAGTTGATCCCCCCAACCCCCCTTCAAAAGGGGGGCTATGAATAATTCTATTTCCCCCTTTTTAAGGGGGACTAAGGGGGATCAATAAGTGCCTATGCACTTTAACTGAAGCGTCTTGCGAGGCGATCGCGTCTTTCTCGCCAGACAAGCAGTAACTATTATCCAAGAAGAGTAGGGGCACAGCAATGCTCATTGGTGTCAACTTCAGAAAAAATCTGCTTTGAGAAAACGTTTTGCCCTCATCCCCTAACCCCTTCTCCCAACTTGGGAGAAGGGGAACTAGATAATTTGCTCCCCTCTCCCAACTTGGGAGAAGGGGAACTAGATAATTTGCTCCCCTCTCCCAATTTTGGGAGAGGGGCTGGGGGTGAGGGTCAAACCTCGAAAGCTTGCCAAGCCTAACTTCTACGTTAAGTTGACACCAATGAGCTTTTTCTGTGCCCCTACCCGCGTGGTCAATTTACTTTTCAGTCTCCAAACCTCTAGAAAAGTGCGGTGGAAAATATTAACCATTGACTTTACCTAATTTTTGCAAGCCGATGCAATGGCAGTGCAACCCGATGCAATGGCAGTGCAAGCCAATGCAATGGCAGTGCAAGCCGATGCAATGGCAGTGCAACTCGATGCAATGGCAGTGCAAGCCAATGCAATGGCAGTGCAAGCCGATGCAATGGCAGTGCAACCCAATGCAATGGCATTGCCACCCGATACAATGGCATTAGACCTCTTGCAAAAGTCCCTAATACCCCACCCGCAGGCTCTTGGGGGAGAATTTGACGTAAGTCAAAGGCGGGGTGGGGTTCTTTTTTTGATTTATGCAAGAAGTCTATTGTCTGCAAAAGCGTACTTTTGCAAAGCAGCGACTGTCACAATATTTAAACAAACCTATATGTTTAATTTCAAAAATGTCTGCTAAACACACAAATAGTAGAAGTCCTAGCCAATCTCGTGACTGGCCAATTAAGGAATTACCTGGACTAAGCCACGAAGAACAATCTCAACTGCAAAATTGCGGGATTAATAGCACAGTAGCGCTAATTAAACAAGGAAAAACTCTAGAGGAAAGACTAGCGTTAGCAAATAAACTACAAATTCATCTTCAATATGTAAATAAATGGCTCGCTTTGGCTGACTTGGCGCGTATTCCCAGTGTGGGGACACAATATTGTGGTTTATTGCTCCATGCGGGTATTGGTTCTGTAGCGCAGTTAGCTCAAACTCCAACTCACAGATTACACCAACAAATTATGCGCTTGCAGGTAGCAACAATGCAGCGACGAGATTTGTGTCCAGCAATTGAGCTAGTACAACAGTGGAGTCAGCAAGCGCAAGCAATTAGTAATTAAAATTCATAATTCATCATTCATAATTCATCATTATTCACTCTTTGGCTAAAACTCCATTCAGGAAGATATCAGCAAGTCCTTCTGCCATTTCCTGCATTTGTTGGGGGGAAGCGTCAGGTTCGATAATGGTGTTGTTGGAAAAACCTGCGATCGCAAACATTCCCAAGAAAACTTTAGCAACTAGCTTGGCATCCATTTGACGATAAATGCCTTTATCCATCGCTGTTTGAAAGAAGGCTTCGCCCACATCGGTCATTTTGGTTATCACTTCTAATTGAATGCGATCGCGCAAATCCGGGTGAAACTGCACTTCCATAAAACAAACACGCATCAAATCGGCATTTTTTTGGAAATTCCACATTCGGCGGCGCATCACCTGAGCTACGGCTTTATAGTTACCCATTTCACTTAATTCTGTGAGTAAATCTGTCAGAATCTCCACCCAGCCATTAGTCGCAACTTCCACCAAAATTGCCTTTTTATTAGGAAAATAACGAAATAGAGTGCCTTCAGCTACCCCTGCTGTTTGTGCTAAATCGCGGGTGGTAGTGCCGTCAAATCCCTTAGAGGCAAACAATCGTTGTGCTGTTTCTAAAATCCGGGTGCGTGTCTGAGCCTCTGAGGGCGGGGAAGAATTAAAAATACGCATAAGAGTTATGGTGAAATATCTGGAACAGGATTTGTAGCATTATTGTCTACTTCAAGTAGAAAAAACCCTGAAAACTTAATACAAGATTAACGCTCTTTGGCTAAGTGTCCTGTTTTGTAGTTAGTGTAACTTTATCTTAATTTTTTTGCTTATGAACCAGATCAGTCGGTTAATTTGGGACTTCAACTTCTCTCCGTTCGCGCAGCGTGTCGAAGACAGACGCTACGCAAACGCTCAGTCGAACGATTTTAAATTTGGGATTTTCGATTGGTCAGATCAAGTATCTGTCACATTGCGGCGGTTGTTTGTCACTTTGTTAACTTTAATCATCCTTTGGTGCGGATTGCTGCCAGAAATTGCTCTGGCTCAAACTCAGACGGCATCTCCTCCTCAAGAAATCAAAACTCAAACTCCACCAGTTGAAAATTCGATCCAACCTTATTTGGATCGAGTCATCAAGCAGTTAAAGGAATTTCGCCTCGACAATGGTCTAAAATTCATTGTCTTGGAACGACATCAAGCCCCTGTAGTTTCTTTTCTTACCTATGCAAATGTCGGTGGTGTGGATGAGGTACAGGGCAAAACTGGTGTAGCTCACTTTCTGGAACATTTGGCGTTTAAAGGCACAACACGCATTGGGACAAAAGACTACAAAGCCGAAAAACCTCTACTAGAAGCTTTAGAACGGTTGAATGCTCAAATTCAAACAGCGAAAACCGATGGCAAAAAAGCTGAGGTTGCTCGGTTAGAAACTGAGTTTAAGCAAGTGGAATCACAAGCGGGTAAGCTAGTCTTGCAAAACCAATTGGGGCAAATTGTCGAACAAGCCGGAGGTGTGGGTTTAAATGCCAATACTTCAACCGAAGCCACCCGTTATTTTTACAGCTTTCCTGCCAATAAGCTGGAACTTTGGATGTCGTTGGAGTCGGAGCGATTTCTCGATCCGGTAATTAGTCGTGAGTTTTATAAAGAGAAAGATGTAATTTTAGAAGAACGGCGGATGCGGGTGGAAAATTCACCCATTGGACTGATGCTAGAGAAATTTGTTGATACTGCTTACAAAGTCCATCCCTACAAGCGTCCGGTGATTGGTTATGACGAAGATATCCGCAATCTGACACCAGATGATGTCCAAAAGTTTTTTGATACTCACTACGTACCAAGTAATTTAGCGATCGCCATTGTCGGAGATGTGAACGCAGCTGAGGTAAAAAAACTGGCGCAAACTTATTTTGGCCGCTATCAGCCAAAAACCAAAGCTGTTGAACAAATCCCCACAGAACCGTCACAACAACAAACACGGGAAGTTACTTTACGGCTACCTTCTCAACCCTGGTATTTAGAAGGTTATCATCGTCCGGCAATTACCCATCCAGATAATGCAATCTATGAAATCATTGGCAGTTTATTAAGTGATGGGCGCACGTCGCGGCTATATAAGTCTTTGGTAGAAAAGCAGCGTTTGGCGCTTAATGCTGAAGGTTTTAGCGGATTTCCTGGAGATAAGTACCCAAACCTGATGTTATTTTATGCTCTCACGGCTCCTGGTCATACAGTTGATCAATTGGCGGTGGCTTTGCGCCAAGAAATTGACAAATTAAAAACTGAGCCGATAGCGGCGGCTGATTTGCAACGGGTGAAAACCCAAGCCCGGGCGGGTTTGTTACGTACTCTTGATTCAAATATGGGCATGGCTCAACAATTGTTGGAATATGAGGTGAAAACTGGCTCTTGGCGGAATTTGTTTAAGCAGTTGGATGATATTGCGGCGGTGACGACGGCTGATATTGAGCGGGTGGCAAAAAAGACGTTTACGCCGGAAAATCGCACGATTGGTAAGTTATTGTCGAAAGAAATTTAAGAGAAGCGGAACCGCAAAGGACGCAGAGGGCGCAAAGGAAGAGAGATATGCAGAGGTTTAAGGTGAAGGGTAAACAATTTAAAATCGAAAATGGGAAGGGGCTGATTTATGCTTTGGTTGCTGTTTTTACGTGTTTGCTTCTAACTTGTAATTTTTCTCTGGCGGCGACGACTGAGGCAAAGCATTACACGGAGTTACAGCTTCCACCGCTACCTGAGATCAAGTTACCTAAGTATGAGCGGTTTGTACTTCAAAATGGCTTGGTTGTCTATTTGATGGAGGATCACGAGTTACCGTTGGTGAACGGGACGGCGTTTGTGCGGACAGGAAATCGTTTAGAACCACTACAGAAAGTCGGTTTAGCTGGTTTTACAGGCGCGGTGATGCGAACTGGAGGAACTAAGCAGCATTCGGCTGATCAACTAAATGAGATATTGGAACAACGGGCGGCGGCTGTGGAAGCTAATATTGGTGAAGCTTCTGGTAGTGCTAGCTTTGACGCCCTTAGTGAAGATTTAGAAACGGTGTTTGGGCTGTTTGCTGAGGTGGTGCGATCGCCTGTATTTGCTCAAGAAAAGCTAGACTTGGCTAAGACACAAGCTAAGGGTGGCATTGCCCGTCGTAATGACAATCCAGATGGGATTGCTAGTCGAGAATTTAAGAAACTGATTTATGGGAAAGATAGCCCATACGCTCGCACAATCGAGTATGCAACGGTGGATCAGGTTGAGCGTGAGGATTTACTCAATTTCTATCAGCAATATTTTCACCCCAATAATCTGATTTTGGGGATTGTCGGGGATTTTGAAGCGAAGAAAATGCGATCGCTCGTTCAAGCTAAGTTTGGTGACTGGAACCGCAACCCAGGTATTGCTAAACCCAAATTACCAACGGTTTCGCCAGCTAATACAGGTGGAGTCTTTTTTGTCAATCAGCCACAATTAACCCAAAGTAGTGTACTTATGGGGCATTTAGGCGGACGGTTCGACAATCCCGATTATGCAGCGCTGGATGTATTAAATGGGGTGTTAAATGGATTTGGTGGACGCTTATTTAATGAAGTGCGATCGCGTCAAGGTTTAGCTTACTCTGTCTATGGCCAGTGGAGTCCCCGCTACGATTATCCTGGGATGTTTATTGCTGGTGGACAAACGCGATCGGATGCTACTGTCCAGTTTGTCAAAGCTTTACAAGAGCAAATCAAGCGTATCCAAACTCAAAGAGTCACAGCAAAAGAACTGGCTTTTGCCAAAGAGTCTACACTCAACTCCTTTGTATTCAACTTTCAAGACCCCAGCCAAACCTTATCACGATTGATGCGATACGAATATTACGGCTATCCTGCTGATTTTCTCTTTCGCTATCAAAAAGCCGTCGCCGCCACCACAGCCGCCGATGTGCAACGGGTAGCACGAGAATACCTGAAGCCAGAAAAGCTGGTGACTCTAGTAGTGGGGAATCAAACCGCCATTCAACCGCCATTGACGCAGCTAGCAGCACAGGTGACACCAATAGATGTGACAATTCCTGGTTCGCAGCCACAGGCAAAAAATTAATCGCATCGGTAGGTAGACACTCAATAGACTTGTTGCATAAATCAAAAAAAGAACCCCACCCCGCCTTTGACTTACGTCAAATTCTCCCCTCCCCGCAGGCGGGGAGGGGCTGGGGGTGGGGTGTTAGGGAGTTTTGCAAGAGGCAAGAGGTCTAATATATAAATCAAACTCACAAGACTCAGATCCCCAACTTCTTAAAGAAGTTGGGGATCTTGTTGTTCAAATATCGGGAAATGACTCAGGACAAATTGTAGTAACCAATAGAAACTAAATCAGGAACCAAAACCTCTGCGAACTCCAGAGGTTTTTTCTTCACTCTAAACAATTTTAGTGAAGAACTAGCAAAAATTATCGCAGCGTATTAGTCAACTAGAGTAAGCTAAATTTAGGTTTAAGCTACTGGGAGTGCAGATGATGTTGTTGGAATTAAAACGCATCCATGTTCCACCAGGACAAAGAGTGATATTGCAAGATGTAACCTGGCAGGAATTGGAAACAATTCTAGAGGATTTAGGAGAACATCGGGCTGCACGAATTGCTTATGACAGGGGAATGCTGGAGATTATGGCACCACTGCCAGAACATGAATATGATAAAGAAATTATTAGCGATTTAGTCAAAGCGCTTTTGGAAGAATTAGATATTGAGTTTAGATGCCTTGGTTCTACCACTTTCAAAAACCAAGCAATGGCTCAAGGTATAGAACCTGATCAGTGTTTATATATAAAAAATGAATCCGAGATTCGCGGCAAGAAGCGATTAGATTTAACAGTAGATCCGCCTCCAGATTTAGCTTTAGAAATTGATATTACTTCTCGCACTCATCCTAATATTTATGAAGCTTTAAAAGTACCTGAGCTTTGGCGTTTTGATCAAGGAAATTTACAAATTAATGTTCTGCGAGATGGGTATTATGTAGAGTCTCAGCAAAGCCTAAATTTTCCTCTATTTACACTAATTGAGGCGATTCCCCAATATCTTAAGCAAAGTACAACAGCAGGCAGAAATGCAACACTCAAGGCTTTTCGTCTTTGAATACAAAAGCAGATACAACAGCAATGATTGAATAATTCGTAATTTTAGAAATTAATATTAATTAATTTTATATTGGGTAACATAGCTTGATTTATTTTTACCCCCTTACTTACTCAAGATGTAATAAGAAGTAGAGTAGCACAGCTACTCTACGAATCACCTGTATTCCACCTTACGAAAGTCTCAGGTAATGAAATCTACATTACTTAGTAATGATTCAGGTTAATGCCAGCTTCTTTTGCCATTACTTCTAAGCCTTTGGTTCCTATGGTTTTGATTGCTTTAGTAGACAGCTTTAATCTCACCCAGCGATTTCCGGCTTCCCACCAAACACGCTTGTTTTGCAGATTGACGTGCTGAAGGCGTTTAGTACGGCGGTGAGAGTGGGAAACAGCAAAGGCGTTATTTGCCTTTTTACCAGTTAGTTCACAGCGACGGGACATAGCAAATATCTCCAGATTTTTATTTTAATACAGCCTTTCCATTTTAGGTCTTAGGCAACAGAAGTGGGGAGTGGGGAGTGGAGAGTGGGGGGAGAAATAACTCCTAACTCCTGTACGCGATTAATCGCGTCTCCAAACTTTTGTACAGACGCGATTAATCGCGTCTCCAAACTCAGCACTATTTACTAGCTTGTTCCGTCAGCTTGGTGAGTACCTCATTCGATCGCTCGACGAAGGATTTCATCCCCTCAGCGTCAAATCCTTTCTGAGACATCAGCGCTAAATCATAGACGTGTTGGCAAATCAAGTTCACTAACTGATTTGTAGGCGATTCACCCTCACCTTGAATAATACTACTTTGGTTAAGATTTGCCAGATTTTGAATCAGTGGGTGAGCAGTATTCACCACCAAAATGTGATCTTCGGGAAACTCTGTTGTCTGCTGCTGCATCATGGCGTTCATTTCCCGCAGGCGGCGGAGAATCTCTGGTAAAAGCACGATCGCAGGTGGTGTCCCTTGAGGATCATCTGATTTCAACGCTTCGGTACGGATGTTGAGTTTCGGTTTGTTGAGAGATTTTTGAAATAACTCTTTGATCGTCTCACTCCGAGTTTTGTTGGTGTTGGGATCAATAATTTCCGTGGCTTTGTCTTGTTCCAGCAGCGTATTATCTAACTCGGAGTCTACCCGCGTAAATTTGACATCCTGATATTCCCGCTCTAAGAAGTTGATAAAGTGGGTGTCAATGAAGGAGTCCATAAACAAGACTTCCAAGCCTTGATTTTTGTGCAATTCTATGTAGGTAGCTTGGGTTGCTTCATCGGTGCTGTAGAAAACCCGGTTTTCGTGGTGTTCTTTGTTACGTTCGAGATACTCTTTCAGCGTCGTATAAGGAGCGCTGGGTGCTGAAAAATCAGGACTGGTTGAGGCAGGAGTCACATCTTGCCAAGCATCCCCTTCTGAAGACTGTACCTCAACTGCTGGAGTTTCAGCAGCAGGTTTTTCTGTCAGCTTGGCGGTGGTGCGGAAGACAATGATATCTTCGATTTGTTTTTTGAATTTCTCATCGTTGAGAACGCCGAATTTGACAAAAGTCCCAAGATCCTTCCAGGCGCTAATGTATTGTTCCCGGTTGTCGCGGAAAAGTTCTTTGAGGCGATCGCCTACTTTTTTGGCAATGTAATCACCGATTCGCTTCACAGTGCGATCGCCTTGCAAGGCACTGCGCGATACATTCAGAGGAATATCGCTGCTATCAATCACACCCCGCATTGGAGTCAGAAATTGCGGAATAATTTCTTCGCAGTTGTCACTAACAAAAACTTGATTACAAAATAGCTTGATCTGCCCTTTAGTAACATCTACATCCGGTCTCATTTTGGGAAAATACAAAATCCCGTTGATGATAAAGGGATAGTCTGTATTTAGATGTACCCATAACAGAGGTTCCTCCTGAAAAGGATACAGGTAGCGGTAAAACTCTAAATAATCTTCTTGACTCAGATTACTCGGAGATTCTCGCCACGGTGCTTTTTGCTTATTTAATACTTCACCATCGAGTTTTATTGGTACTGGCAAGAAGTCGCAGTAGGTCTTGACAAGATTCTTAATCCGTGCTATTTCTAAAAATTCCTCCTCTTCTCCTTGTAAGCTAAGAGTAATAGTAGTGCCGCGAGTTGTGCGGGGCGAATCTTCTAGGGTGAAAGCTGGGGAACCATCGCAAGTCCAGTGAACCGCCTGCGCCTCTTCTTGGTATGAGAGAGTATCAATTTCTACCTTTTGCGCCACCATGAAGGAGGAGTAGAAGCCAAGACCGAAGTGGCCGATTATGGGTTGATCTGATTTGTCTTCATACTTATGAATAAATTCTTCAGCACTAGAGAAGGCAACCTGATTGATATATTTCTTAACTTCATCTGCGGTCATGCCGATACCGTTATCGGAAATGGATAGGGTTTTGTTATTTTTGTCAATGGCAATTTCAATTTCCGGTTCGCCGATATCTCCAGCGTAATCTCCGGCGCGGGATACCATCTTCAGCTTTTGGATGGCATCTACAGCGTTAGATACCAGTTCCCGTAAGAAGATTTGGTGATCTGAGTAAAGCGACTTCTTAATGATCGGGAAAATATTTTCAGTATGAATACTGATTGTTCCTTGTTCCAGCATGGTTTGTAATTAAATAAAAGTTTCCAGTAAAGATTTTAACGGCTGTTTGCGAGGTAATCACTCATGAGTAGTCGAGGATATCTGCACATAAGAGATTCGGATTTCCCTACTTATTACTAACACAGATGTAACATAAGTTTAGACAACTCCTGTCATTAATATTGGAAAAGGCTGTTAAGGATAAATATATCGGTTTCTGCATCGGTAAGATACAAAAAAAAATAATTAGCCATAGATGAATACAAATGCTCTGGCGATCGCACATCTATGCGCCCCTATCCCTGTACACTCATTCAAATGGGAATTACTATAATTCTCTTTGCCTCTTTCGCAAAAATGTGAGTTTTTGAAGCTACTAATCTGAAAAATTATCTTCTAAAATTTATGGAGCATAACACTATGAGTAATCCTAATATTAATAAAGTATATGAACGTGTGAAAAAATTTTATTATTCAGTTATCAACTATAATTACGATCTGCCAATCATCCCAACTTTTGTGAATAAGTAAGTGGGTCAAATTAAATATAAAACCTCACCCTGCCTCCGGCTTCCCTCTCCGAACTCACGGAGAGGGATTGAGGGTGAGGTTTGCTCTTATCTTTAATTACGCCTACCTACTTAAATACTCTAATAATTCTCAGAGAGGGGCAAAAAAGACGGCTGGGTTGGTATTTTTAGAAAAATCTAAATGTAGAGACGCACCGGAAAGGTACGTCTCTAGTTTGATTATTCAGGTGTTGATTTCAGCAACTGGACACTAGCTGAATTTACTGAAATTTTCACAGGTGCTTTTTTGCTAAAAGACAAACCGGTTTCATTTTTATCAATGATAATTGTGTCTCCAGAGATAAAAGTATTTTCCAATAGTTTGGTGGCCAGGGGGTTTTCTATTTCTCGCTGAATTGCTCGTTTCAGGGGGCGTGCGCCGTAAACGGGATCATAGCCTGATTCTACAAGGTGATCACAGGCAGATTGGGATATTTCAAAGAAGATTTTTTGCTCGCGCAGGAGATTTTCTACGCGCTTGAGTTGAATGCGGATGATCTGCCGCATTTCGGTGCGATTTAAGGTATGGAAGAGAATAATGTCATCGACGCGGTTGAGAAATTCCGGGCGGAAATGCGATCGCAAGTTTTCCATTACCCTAACCCGCATCATTTCATACTTGGAATCATCACCAGATACATCTAAAATATGTTCGCTACCAATGTTACTAGTCATCACAATAACGCTATTACGAAAATCTACCGTTCTTCCCTGAGAGTCCGTAATTCTCCCATCATCTAACACCTGCAATAAAATATTGAACACATCGGGGTGCGCCTTTTCGACTTCATCCAGCAGCACCACTGAATAAGGACGGCGGCGAACCGCCTCGGAAAGTTGACCGCCTTCTTCATATCCTACATATCCTGGAGGCGCTCCTACAAGGCGAGAAACTGAGTGTTTTTCCATATACTCAGACATATCCAAGCGCACCAAGGCATCATCAGAATCAAAGAGAAACTGAGCTAAAGCACGCGCAAGTTCAGTTTTACCCACACCTGTCGGTCCCATGAACAAAAATGAACCAATGGGACGAGAGGGGTCTTTCATACCCGCACGGGCGCGGCGAATTGCGGCTGATACGGCTTCTACAGCCTCTTCTTGCCCAATTACTCGCTCATGTAAATGACTTTCTAGTTGCAGTAATTTTTGCCGTTCCGATTCCAACAGGCGATTGACGGGGATTCCTGTCCATTTGGCGACGATTTCGGCAATATCGGCTTCAGTAACTTGTTCTCGCAGTAACGTGGAACCTTGATTTTGAATTGCTGAAAGTTCCGCTTCTTTAGCTTCGCGATCGTGCTGTACTCCTTCCAATTTGCCATACTTCAATTGTGCAGCCTTATTTAGGTCATAAGCACGTTCCGCCTGTTCAATTTGCACTCGTAGCGCATCTTCTTCTTTCTTTAAGGCGCTTATCGCCTCCAATATCTGCTTTTCACCTTGCCATTGCTCATTAAATATTTGCTGTTTTTCCGTCAACTTGGCGATTTCTTGCTCAATTCGCTGCAAACGTTCTTTTGTTTGGGGAGTACCCTTTTCTTCACCAGCTAATGATAGCTTTTCCATTTCTAACTGCATGAGGCGGCGATCAATGGTTTCTAATTCGGCTGGTTTGGAGGTAATCTCCATTTTCAACTGTGCTGCGGCCTCATCTACTAAATCAATCGCTTTATCTGGTAAGAAGCGATCGCTAATATAACGTGCTGACAGGGTTGCTGCTGCTACTAAAGCCGAATCAGAAATTTTGACGTTGTGATGAACTTCATAACGTTCTTTCAATCCCCGCAAAATCGAAATAGTATTTTCCACACTTGGCTGATCGACAAATACTTGCTGAAAGCGGCGTTCTAGGGCGGCGTCTTTCTCAATGTGTTTGCGGAACTCATCTAAGGTAGTAGCGCCAATGCAACGCAGTTCTCCCCGCGCCAGCATTGGTTTAAGCAGATTTCCGGCATCCATTGCCCCTTGTTGGTTGGAACCGGTGCCGACTACGGTATGTAATTCATCAATAAACAGGACGATTTGCCCGTTAGATTCTGTAACTTCCTTGAGGACTGCTTTTAGGCGTTCTTCAAATTCTCCCCGTAATTTAGCTCCAGCGATCAAACTGCCCATATCTAAAGAGATCAGTTGGCGGTTTTTCAGAGATTCGGGAACATCACCATTTACCATCCTCTGTGCCAAAGCTTCCGCGATCGCAGTTTTACCTACCCCAGGTTCACCAATCAATACAGGGTTATTTTTGCTACGTCGAGACAAGACTTGAATCACCCGCCGAATTTCGTCATCCCGCCCAATTACTGGATCGAGTTTTCCAGCTTTTGCCTGTTCTGTCAAATCTCTGCCAAATTTTTGTAAGGCTTCATAGCGGGATTCTGGGGTTTGATCTGTCACCTTTTGGCTACCGCGAACGGTTTTAATCGTAGTTTCTAGTTTAGCTGTATCCGCGTTAAAGCCTTTGAGTAGCTTTCGTCCAATGCGATCGTCTTCAGCAAATGCCAAAAGTATGTGTTCTACAGAAATGTAAGAGTCTTTCATCCTGACTCTAGCTTCCTCAGCTCGGTCTAGTAAAACATCTAAATTGCGGCTAAGGTAAAGCTGATCACTTTTACCAACTTTGGGCTGACGTTGCATAAAGGCTTCGATCTGCTGTTGCAAGCGAATTGGATCGACCTCAGATCGAGCCAGGATACGTATTGCCAGACTAGTGGGTTCTTCTAACAGGGCAATAATTAAATGTTCAACATCTAGTTGCTGTTGTTGATAAGCACGGACTATATCCTGAGATTTAACAATTGCTTCCCAGGCTTTATCAGTAAATTTATTCGGATCTGTAGGTTGCATCTTTAGAATTTTGGATTTTGAATTTTTAGTTTAGGGATTGGGGATTATTAAAGCGAATGGGGAGAGACGCGATTAATCGCGTCTGTACTAGGGAATGGGGAGTGGTTGTAACCCTACTCCTTAGTACCCAGATAATTATCCGAACATTCTCAGCGTATATCCGTGTGTATCTCCAGTGGCAATTTGGGATTGGTAATTGTTGATAGTTTAATCGATTACCTATTTTCTAATTTAAAACGAAAATAGTGTTCTGAGGGGACTTTGCCAAATGGTGTTATT
This sequence comes from Nostoc sp., assembly GCF_036919815.1. Lineage (GTDB taxonomy): Bacteria > Cyanobacteriota > Cyanobacteriia > Cyanobacteriales > Nostocaceae > Nostoc. The sequence goes on along the minus strand of NZ_JBALCE010000015.1, from coordinate 9,100 downwards.
GGAGTGATGTCTACGATGGTCACTGACTTGTGCCGAGTGCAGCCGTACTCCTGGCGGAGGACAAGCTACGCGGAGCGTCTCGTAGAGAGGTAGCTTGCTGTTGGCGCAGCCTCTCGTAGAGAAGTGCGGGTTACGCCTACGCTATTATTGTTGCTTATCAACGACACTATGGGGGTAATCTTAATCGGATTTACGCAGAAAAGATCCCCTAACCCGCCTAAAAAGGGGAGGTAAAAAGCGAAAAGTATCGCACCTTCGGGTAACAGTAGTGTGAAACGCGAGTCTGGGGGAAGAATCAATCTCCGGGTATCTAGCTGAACTTTTCTAGATATCAGTGTGGATTTTGCGATCGCTCTGAAGCAAAACTTGCTGCCCAGATCCCCGACTTCTTGAAGAAGTCGGGGATCTAAATCCAGCGATTTAGTAAGTGATATTTAAGAATTACTGACTTACAAGTTGCTCTTGTGATTCCTGTTTGACTGCTGACCCTTGAGTTCCCAGTTGAATCAGTTCAATTTTATACCCATCTGGATCTTCTACAAAAGCAATTACCGTCGAACCATGTTTCATCGCCCCTGGTTCGCGCACGATTTTAGCGCCTTGATTACGGATTTCTTCACACGTAGCGTAAATATCATCAACGCCAAGGGCAATGTGACCGTAAGCATTACCCAATTCGTAATTTTCCACGCCCCAGTTGTAAGTAAGTTCGATTACCGAGTTGTCGCTTTCATCACCGTAGCCAACAAAAGCCAGGGTAAATTCTCCCCCAGGATAATCTTTTCGGCTCAGTAATTTCATTCCTAGAACTTCACAGTAGAACTTTAAGGACTCTTCAAGGTTGCCCACCCGCAGCATTGTATGTAGTAATCGCATATTGACCTTTTCTCTGGAATTGATTTAGTGTTATTGTCTGCCAACATTTTACCTAGCTGAAAGTCTTAAGGTAAAAATGCTATCGGAGAAAGAATTAAAAGCTAAAAGACAGAATAAATATTTCCTGATCGATATAAATAATGGAAATCTTCTTTAATGTCAGCCAACAAAGTCTCTTAACCGCCTATGCTAGCGATTGGGTTAGGCAACTGGACTGGATGCGTAACAGACTCGAATAAAGGATAAAGTACAGATGAGTAGATTTGTAGATACTGCCATTGAGGCGATCGCAGCTCGTGAAATTCTTGATTCACGCGGTAGACCGACAATTGAAGCCGAAGTGCATTTAGCCAACGGTGTTGTCGGACTAGCGCAGGTTCCCAGTGGTGCCTCTACTGGCACTTTTGAGGCTCACGAACTGCGTGATGGCGATAAAAGCCGTTATGGGGGCAAAGGCGTACTCAAGGCAGTGCAAAACGTCAGAGAAGCACTTGCACCCCAATTGTTAGGCTTGGATGCCCTCAACCAAGAACTGCTAGACCGCACAATGATCGCTATAGATGGTTCTCCTAATAAATCCAATTTGGGGGCTAATGCGATTTTGGCGGTTTCCCTAGCAGCAGCCAAAGCTGGTGCTGAATCTTTGGCAATTCCTCTATATCGCTATTTGGGTAGTCCTTTAGCGAATTTGCTCCCAGTGCCGTTGATGAACGTGATTAACGGTGGCGCACACGCCTCAAACAACGTAGATTTTCAAGAGTTTATGATTGTCCCAATTGGCGCAACTTCCTTTCGGGAAGCATTACGTTGGGGCGCAGAGGTGTTTGCTACCCTCAGTCAAGTATTAGATGAGAAGGGTTTGCTAACTGGTGTGGGTGATGAAGGCGGTTTTGCCCCTAACCTAGAATCTAATCAGGTGGCTTTGGAATTGCTGGTTGCTGCCATTGAGAAAGCTGGTTATAAGCCAGGGGAAGAAGTAGCTTTAGCCTTGGATGTGGCGGCTAGTGAGTTTTACAAGAATGGGCAATATGTCTATGATGGTAAACCTCACGCTCCTACAGTGTTTATTGATTACCTGGCTCAATTGGTTGATCAATATCCAATTGTGTCAATTGAGGATGGCTTGCATGAAGAAGATTGGCAAAGTTGGCAATTGCTGACCCAGAAATTAGGTTCGCGGGTGCAATTGGTAGGGGATGATTTGTTTGTTACTAATGCCACGCGCTTGCAAAGAGGCATCCAGGAAAAAGCCGCTAATTCCATTTTGATTAAACTTAATCAAATTGGTTCTCTGACTGAAACCTTAGAAACGATTGATTTGGCGACTCGTAACGGTTTCCGTTCAGTAATTAGCCATCGTTCTGGTGAAACCGAAGATACAACGATCGCTGATTTAGCCGTAGCAACCCGTGCCGGTCAAATTAAAACAGGTTCCCTCTGTCGCAGCGAACGCGTCGCAAAATATAACCGCTTGCTGCGAATTGAAGATGAACTAGGCGATCGCGCTGTTTATGCCGGTACTGTAGGAATGGGACCGAGATAAGAGCAAGGGGAGCACCGGGGAAGGGGGAAATGAGGGAGATAGGGGAGATGAGGGGGCACAACTTCTCCCATAGGTGTCAACTTAAGGTGAAACCCTTGTCATTACCTCATATCATGCCTTATTGTACTCATCGGTAATTGTCGCCTAACCCCACCTCGGTTTTGTCTTACGCCAAAACCTCCCCTCCCCGAACTCGCGCTATGGTGTACACACAAGTCTGAAATAGCTGATTAACCAGGGTTTTACCCCACCCTAACCCGGACCTTGGAAAGGGGAGGGAACTAGATTTCCAGTCTCCCCCCTTTCCAAGGGGGGATTAAGGGGGGTAATTTGACTGTCATGCTGAATGGAGCGTGCCTCCTGCAAAAAAGCTACGAATCGGCGCAGCGTGTGCCCTTGGAACTCAGCGCAATGTAGACACGAAGTGGCTTCTTCCCGCAAGCGCCGATCTCAATGAGAGCGAGGAGGTTTTCGATTCGATGTCTTTCAGACACGCTTCGCTCTTTGCTGCACTTCGTTTCGCTCAGAATGACAATAGTGCAAAATTGAGATACTTGTAACGTTTGCGTAGGCGAAGCCCGCCGTAGGCATCGCCGAAATAACAAATGAGTTCGCTGAAATAACAAATGAGTTCGCTGAAATAACAAATGCGTTCGCTGAAATAACAAATGCGTTCGCTGAAATAACAAATGCGTTCGCTGAAATAACAAATGCGTTCGCCGAAATAACAAATGCGTTCGCCGAAATAACAAATGAGTTCGCCGAAATAACAAATGCGATCGCTGAAATAACAAATGAGTTCGCCGAAATAACAAATGAGTTCGCCGAAATAACAAATGAGTTCGCCGAAATAACAAATGCGATCGCCGAAATAACAAATGCGATCGCTGAAATAACAAATGAGTTCGCCGAAATAACAAATGCGATCGCCGAAATAACAAATGCGTAGGCGTAGCCCAACCCAGGCATCGGCATGATTGCAACAATTTAGCTTTGTCACGCCAGCGTAACGCACTGCAAATCTTAGGTAGATGTACTTTTTGAGACTTGTGTGTACACCGTAGTCCCATCTCTCCAATTACGGATAAAATCCCAATTTGGGTAATCCCAAGGTTTCATCCCAGCCCATCATCAGGTTCATACATTGGATAGCTTGCCCCGCCTGTCCTTTAATTAGATTGTCAATTGCTGACATGACAATCACGCGACCTGTACGCGGGTCAACTTCTACACCGATGTAACAAAGATTGCTGCCGTTAGCCCATTTAGTTTGGGGGTAAATGCCACTACCGCAAACTTTTACCCAAGGAGAGTTGCGGTAGAAGGCTGAAAAAATTGTGGTTAAGTCATCTCGTACTAAACCCGGATCGCTTAGTGTGGCGTATACTGTTGCCAAAATACCGCGTACCATTGGTACCAGGTGCGGTGTAAATTGAATCATGAGTTCGTGACCAGCTAAGTCACTGCAAATTTGCTCAATTTCTGGGGTGTGGCGGTGACGGCCGATATTGAAAGCGGCAATGGAATTATCTGCTTCAGCTAATAATAAGTTGGTTTGAGGTTGCCGTCCACCGCTAGATGTGCCAGCCTTGGCATCGATAATAGCTGTTTCTGGTACGATTAAACCTTGCTTTAAAAGTGGCAAAAGTGCCAGGAGACTCGCAGTGGGATAGGAACCAGGACAGCCAATGAGTTGAGCTTCGGCAATGCGATCGCGATAAAGTTCTGGTAATCCATAAACTGCTGTAGCTGCAATTGTGCGATCGCTTCTGTGTGTCCCATACCAATTTGTATAAGTTGTCAAATCACTAAACCGATAATCTGCACTCAAATCTAATACTTTACACCCTTTTTCTAATAGTTTGGGCGCGATTTGGCAAGCCAGACCATTTGGTAAAGACAGGAAAACTACTTCACAGCGATGAGCAATTATTTCTGGTTCTACCGCCTCTATTAACAGGTTAGTTGCATGAGCCAAATACGGGTAGAGATCCCCCAAGGATTTCCCGATACTACTCTCACCGCCTAAATAAACCAGTTCGACTTCTGGATGATCCATCAATAATCGTACTAACTGTACTCCGCCATAGCCGGACGCGCCAACAATCCCAACGGGTACGCGTCTAAATTTGCCCATGATCTGAAATCCTTATCCCATGAATAGTTAATTCGTTCTCAGCTATAAACAATATCAGCGACTAGACGCACAGCACACAAAACACCCCAAACCCCTTATCCCCCTTATCCCCCTTATCCTTTACTGTGGCTGCACTTTATAATGGCAAAAGTTTTTGCCACGTTATCAAATCATCAGAATATTCGGTAAATTGGTAATTGTTTTGAGCGTTTAAAGCGATAGTCAAATATCCTTTTTAAGCAAGACTTAGACAATCGAGCCTGTCTTTATACCTGAGAGTGTCAATGCTAGTCTAATTCTTGCCTCATAAAGGAGCTACAATCTAAAATAAGAAATTGTTAAAAAAATTTACGTTGGTAGCTGGAAATCTTTCTGTGTCACAGCCTAATACTATCCAAGCTTTTAAATTTAAATTTGATTCGATTGATGCCGCCTTAGCAGACCTAAAAGCTGGTCGCGTTATTGTAGTCGTAGATGATGAAAATAGAGAAAATGAAGGCGACTTAATCTGTGCTGCCCAATTTGCCACACCCGACACGATTAATTTTATGGCGGTGGAAGCTAGAGGACTGATTTGTTTGGCAATGACAGGCGATCGCCTAGATGAGCTAGACTTACCCTTGATGGTCAGCAATATTACAGATACTAACCAAACTGCCTTCACTGTAAGTATTGATGCCGGGCCAGAATTGGGCGTGAGTACAGGCATTTCAGCCGAAGACCGCGCCCGCACTATTCAGGTTACTCTCAACCCAGCCACAAAACCTACTGATTTACGTCGTCCTGGTCACATTTTCCCGATTCGGGCTAAAGAGGGAGGCGTACTCAAACGCGCCGGACATACAGAAGCTGCTGTAGACTTATCTCGACTCGCAGGGCTATACCCATCTGGGGTAATTTGTGAAATTCAAAACCCCGACGGTTCAATGGCGCGGTTGCAGCAGTTAGTTGAATATGCTAAACGTCACAATTTAAAAATTATTAGTATTGCCGATTTAATCAGTTATCGGCTAAAACACGATCGCTTAGTCTATCGGGAAGTTGTTACTAAGCTGCCTAGTCAGTTTGGCCAGTTTGAAATTTACGCCTACCGCCATACTGTGGATAACACAGAACACGTTGCAATTGTCAAGGGCGATCCCGCTAACTTCAAAGATGAGCCTGTTTTGGTGCGGATGCACTCAGAATGTTTAACTGGTGACGCTTTGGGTTCTTTGCGTTGCGATTGTCGGATGCAGTTAGAAGCCGCACTGAAAATGATTGAGGCAGCAGGTCAAGGTGTAGTTGTATACCTGCGCCAAGAAGGACGCGGAATCGGCTTGATTAACAAGCTGAAAGCCTACTCATTGCAGGATATGGGACTGGATACAGTAGAGGCAAATGAGCGTTTGGGATTTCCGGCTGACTTACGAGACTATGGCATGGGGGCACAAATGCTCATGGACTTGGGCATCCAAAAGATCCGGTTGATTACGAATAATCCCCGTAAAATTGCTGGAGTCAAGGGTTATGGATTGGAAGTAGTCGATCGCTTGCCATTGTTGATAGAGGCAACCGACTACAATTCCTATTATCTGGCGACAAAGGCGAAAAAGCTCGGTCATCTGCTGTTACAGACTTATCTAGTGACAGTAGCAATCCACTGGCAAGATGACCCGGAAGCTGTTACCGAACGTTATGAACGCTTAGAGAAACTGCGACACTTAGCGGCAAGTAATGATTTATTGTTGCAGGAAGAAGCGCGTCCCTTAGCGATCGCTATATTTGACCAGCCATCTTTAACAGTACACTTGGGTTTTGACCAGCCAAAAGTTGCTAGCTCTGATTGGTATCAGCAAAGTGGTCATCCTTATATACAAGCTATCTTCCAAATTTTGGACAACCTCGCAACTTTGCCTTACATCCAGAAACTAGAATTTCTGATTTCTTCTGGTTGCGATCCTTTGAGTAATTTACAAGTCCAATTAGATCGACAGACATTCCCAGATGGTACACTGCCTTCATCGATTAGCGATCGCCTAGAAAAGCAGCAAATCTATAGCTTTAGCAAATAGCTTCGATAATGTTATAGCGGTTCTCGCTTGAGTGAGGTACAAGAACCCCACCCCCAACCCCCTCCCCGCAAGCGATGAGGGGGCTATGATGTACCTCACCCCGAAAAAGCTGTGCTTCATCTCCCCTCTCCTTAATAAGGAGAGGGGTTGGGGGTGAGGTTTTAATCTGATGTACTTCATGCACCTGGGAACCGCTATAAATTAATTACTTACTTTATAGATTGGTCTGATGTGACGATAAGTATTAAGTAAGTTCAGAAATTTATTACCATCAAAATTTATCGGGTCAATTTTTTTACCAGAACGGTCTACTAGACGGTGCGTAGTAATGCGATCGTCTCTTACTTGACTTTGAGCAATTAACCAAGCAAGAGAATGATATTGAGCTTCCGTGTAACCGCTATGGGTTTGTTGGCTGCTACTGTCATAACTATCTGGCGGTGTTTCCAAAGAAACGTGATAAGCAAAATTATTCACAGATGCCGGCAAATTCGGATTAGTCTGCACAGTTTCCACTCCCTCGGAACCATCAAACACTGAGTTAGCTGCACCAAAAGCCCGCTTTTCTGGCGGTACTAGATAAACCACCGTTCCCTCTAACTTGATTAAAGCGTGGTAACTTGCTTGCACACTTTCATCGTTATGGGCTACTTGAAAGAAATTAACCGCGCTGGAAGCAGAATAACCAGTTTCATGGAGGACGATAATTGGTTGATTGTTGACAGGAATACCGTTAACATCTTGGGCGTATCGTTCTCCATAGTTACTTGGGTCAACCGAAGCAACTTGATAATTAGGTCTGTAACGTGCAAAAGCTTGAGTGGTTATGTAGCTTGCTACAGGTTTGTAAATCTTGACTGGGGACTTGATAACACGTTGAGATTTCTTCTCTGGGTATTTCGCTGATTGGAATTGCACCTGGGGATATTGACTCCAGGCTGTAGTCTGTGGATAGGATGTATGGGATGTTATCGGACTATGTTGTAATTTTGTTGCTCGTCCAATTAGCAGCACTACAATTAAAGCCATGAAGATCAGCGAGATTAGTAGCACCCTAGTCGCCCAGTCTGTAAACCTCATTTTTCTAATACCAGTAAAACGGTAGATATTAACTTACGCGATGTGCAACTTATTCTTAGAACCCCGCTTCCATTCCTCTCCTCCACAGGAAGCTACGGTGTACACACAAGTTATCCGATTACCCAAAAGTCCTCCAAAACCTCACCATGTCCTATCGGACATCCTTCTCCTTACTAAGGAGAGGGACAGGTTTTGCGTAGCAGAACCTTTCTTGAGGTTTGTTTGGGCTATTCGAGAAAGCGTAAATTGCGTCTCGATAGACTTGTGTCTACACCGTAGCCCAGAGTCCGAGAGGCTTTGATTCTTGCTCCCCAACGCTGGTAGAGAAGGGGTTCGAGGTTAGGTTTGAAAGAAAGTTGCAGATGGCGTTAACTTATAGCTAAACTGGCGTGTCCCTGGTAGAGGCGCACTTCTGTAAAGCCTTACCGTAGATGGTATCCAAACAATAATCGCTATAATACCTTAATTCTAGTCAAATATACCTTTATAATCCCTGCAATAGTGCTGTTACGAGCCATTTAATAATGATGTTTTACCCACACCCCCTTCACCAACTACTAGCAGCTTAGAAAGATATAGCGGTTCTCACTTGAGTGAGGTACAAGAACCCCACCCCCAACCCCCTCCCCGCAAGCGAGGAGGGGGCTATGATGTACTTCATGTCATTAGGAAACGCTATATTATCCTTTAGCTTCTAACCTGGCTCGAAGATAGGTCAAAATTGCCTGCGTTCGCTGCTTGACAATTTCAGGCGGCGGCGAGCTTAATTGTGGATTGTTAGCGAGGGATAGCCACGTCAAATTTGAGAGTTGACCGATTTCTGGCGGTAAGCTGCTTAGTTTATTGTTAGCGAGGAATAGCACCTCCAACTTGGAGAGTTGGCAAATTTCTGGCGGTAGGCTGCTTAGTTGATTGTAATGGAGGTATAGCGTTACCAAGTTGGAGAGTTGGCAAATTTCTGGCGGCAGACTGCTTAGTTGATTGTTAAGGAGGAATAGCTCCCTCAAGTTAGAGAGTTGGCCGATTTCTGACGGCAGGCTTTTTAGTCTATTGTTAGAGAGGTTTAGCTTTGTTGCTTTTTCCCTGGCAGCTTTTTCAATAATCTTCAGCAGTTCTTCGTTTGTCACCTGCAAACCTCACAAACTCTGTAGTGATATTTACCAGAATAGTGCATCGCAGGTTATGGAGAGTGGGGCTAGATTAATGTGTTCTATCTGCGTAGCAAGGGCTGTAATGTTCAAATTAGCTGGGTGGGTAGGAGGCAGTACTTGACGTAGGCGATCGCCTCGCAATAAGATTCACTCATTCACAAAGCTCTAGGGCGTGTCATCAATTAAGCCAGATAACAGTAGCAGCAAGATAAATTGCACCAAGAAAGTTTATTGCTCGCTTATCATAACGTGTAGCGAT
>NZ_JBALCE010000014.1:0-130474 GCF_036919815.1 Nostoc sp. | reverse complement strand
CTCACCTACATGGTCATTCAGTTGTCAAGGTTCAATACCCTGCGGCTAATCCCCCTAATCCTTAAAGGATTGGTTTCTAGCCAACGATTCGCACCATTTCCGCTAAACCGTTCGGGAACACCAGGCCAAATGTTGTTGGCATCCAATGCCTGAATCTTGCTAACTGTTAATTTATTGTTATCTCTTGTAACAATGTAAATGTTACCCTGTTCGAGTAAGCGCCATTTTAAATTTTCTTTTTCCGTCACCAAAGTAATATTTTGAGAAAGTAAAATTCCGTTTTCTTGAAACTGCTGACGTAATCTCTCAGAAATAATAGCTTTATTTAAATCTTCTTGTAAATTCAAATTCTCGTATTCAAATAATGGTTCTTCATTAATAATCCAATCACCATGTAATAGTACAGTAAACTGATAGATATTACTTTGGTTAAAGACGGCTTTTTGTGACCAATCATCAGGTGTAATCAATCGGACAGCTTCAGTATAGCCATTATTTTCATTTGTGAAAGATTCAACTTCTGTAATTAGATTGACATTACTATCTAACACATCAGTGCCAATTGCCCAACGGATAGGTTTGGTTTCAACTTTTTGAACTTGAACTGGTTCAACCTTCATTGGCAATATATAAAATACTTCACCTCTAAATACATTGTCTGTATGAGCTAAAACAGATACACTACTCTTATGTAAGCTATCAATCCGTACTGGCTTTTGAAACTGAATTACTAAACCTAGTTTTGTAAATAAATCTTTCAATCCTTGAGATTTTAAATTAAATAATTGATCCTCTGGTATGTTACTAGAGTTTTCCTCTTCTTTTCCAATAATAGCTTCCAAAACTTGATCGTGATGCCAGCTAGCATTGATTATGCGGTTGAATTCTTTTATTGTTTCTGTAGGACTTTTGTTAGTATCAATTAGCGGTGTAGGAGTTTCCTTAGTATCACCTGGTGGTGTATAATTAGGTTTTATACTAACAGGTGTTGTACTAATCTCTTGACTACCAATCTTTGTTCGGCAATCATGAACTATTACTTTATTAGGATCGCCTGAAATTACTGCTAGAGGTGCATAATAATGAACTATCCCATGCGGTGGTTGAGGTTGAGGTTCTAATTTTCCTTCTTGGTTTTTTTTGTTTAGGCCATTCTACATTGCCAGTAGCTGTCCGCACAGGAATTAACCAATAATCACTTATATGATAAAAGCTATTCTGAGTATCTGTTTGAAATTGAATCTCAATTCCATCCTCAAGGGGAAACCATTTATTCTTCACGTCAGATAAATTTACCTTAACTTCTCCAGAGTCCCAACGGCGTAATAGAGGGTGCTTTTCTTTAAGTAATTTTTTTTTCTTAGTATCACCTGAGAGAATTACTTGATTTTCAATGCGATCCACTTGCTCAACTTTTAATAGTTGGCGATCGCTATCCTGAAGTATATAGTCATCGTCGATGATTTCAACCCAGTCACCTGCTGATAAGCTAGAATATTTGTCTTTGCCAAAATGTTCTAGCTTAAACGCGATCGCATAGGAGTCGCTCTCAGTAAATGTCATAATAGGAAAAACAATTGAGCTATTCTCCCGTGACCAGACAAATGATAGTTGATTGTTGTTATCAGCAGTGTGAACTGTAAAAATTTCCGCCCGATAAAGATGGTTTTCTGTACCACGAAATTTGGAATTAAAGGGGATAATACATGGATCATTCATTCCTGTAGAGCTAGGCTTTGTGACTCTGGCAATAATTTTGCCTTCTCCAGGCTTCAATAACTCTTTACCTAACACACTCCGAAAATATTCATGATCCTTGGTAATTTGCTTTATAACCGTTTCAATATCTTGATTATCTTCAATATCTTGATCTAATTTTTTCAGCTTAACTTGCCAAACTAACTTGGAGCGAGTTGCAGTATCAGCTCCTCCTAAAGCAACTTCCTGAATATTAATTTTGAGATCATCATGATCTTCAATAGGGGTTATATGTCGTTCCCAAACATCAAGATAAGCAAGATATTTAGCTCTATTTAGTTGAACTTGACAACGATCTATGGGTTCAGATGTAAAATCTGGTTGCTGAAAATAAGAACTAAATTCCTCATTTTCACAAAGTATACCATTTACATAATAGTTACCTTTGCTAATTAAATAGCCTTGAGATTGGAGCCGTTGCTTTAATTCCTGTTTTTCTTGCTCGTTGAGGTTGTTAAGATTATTAATCTGCTCCTCAGTACCGATAAATTCAAAGCCACAATTCTCCTCTGGGCCACCTTGTAGCCCAAATACATCTTTGGCTAAAGTTTGTAGGCGATTTAGTAAAATCGATATTTGTTCGTTGAAGTCTGCATCTAGTTGCACTCGCCCTTGTTGCATAAGGACTCGAAGGAAGTGCTTGCTCTTGTCGTAAGTATCACGAGTAAAATCACCTCTAAATTCTCCTTGCATAAAATCCTCTTAGGTAACGTAAATAATGCCAATCTCAATATCTGCGGGTGTATATTCATCTAGACGGATGCGTAAGTTAGCCTCTCTTTGAGGCTGATATAGATTGTGAAAAGCACCCATCTCTGATTCGTCATCAGCGCCACCTTTGATTTCCTCAGCACAGGTTAACGCTAACTGACAGTAGGTAGGTGTGCCATAACGTACACTGTTGAATTGAGGTCGTAAGCGATGTCTGGTGAAAAGCAGCTTTTCGTCTACCTGTTCTGGTTGTAGTTCAGTTTGTTGTCTAACCACCTGTTCCACTAAATCAGGTTGACAATTATATCGGCGTGGTGTGCGTGAATTAGGCATCACATAGCAGAAACGGATACAACCTTGTTGGCGACGAGCAACGAATATAATGCCGTTAAAAATACTGTTTTCTGCTAAATCAATTGCATGTATTTGAATCTGGCCAAAAACTGTACAACGTGCAATAGTCAACCGCACATGAGCTATGGAGTAACCTGCTGCACCAATAGCTTCACCTTCAATACTGGTAGCATCTATAATACTATCGCTAATATGTATGGGCAAAGGGTCAGTCTCTACGTCATTTTGGTTGACCTGAATGGAGCCAACAATACTGTGTTCAATCGTTAAACACGCATTGATATTAAATAGCTCCAAACTTGGTTCGCTAGAACGTCGGGGTTCGCAGTTGCAATGTAATGACCAGCCCGGTACTAATGTAGAATGACGGATAATAATAGCAGCTGGTTTTTGAACAACAGAGGTAGGATAATCTGCAAATTGAGAGGGATTACCTTCTATATGCACTCCCCGACCAGTAATTAATAAACCATCAATAACAAAGCAACTTCCTGACTCTACTGTGACATTTAAAGCATCGCCGAAAGCAGTTCTCCAGTCTAGAATACGAATCACTGGACGCTTGTGGTTAGCTGCACGTAATTGTAGACTCTGGTTTTTCTCCAGTTCAATATTAATTCGTTCTACATAAACACCACTGTCAATAATTTCAATTACAGCATCACGAGGTTTGTCTCGTTGCCACTGTGAGATTGCCTCGGTAATAGTTTGATAATCCTCTTGTGAGGTTTGACTAACGCTGTAATGAGCATAATGTTTTCTGATTTCAGATGGAAAAGCTTCTTCTAATAGCAACCGATTGCAGCGAATCAGTTCTTTACCGTAGAGATTTTGCTGAACTAAACTTTTAGTTTTTGCACTCAAGTTGATACCTGCAAAACGTTGTTCATCATAGAGGTTTTCACCCGAAAGTAGTTGATTTAGCCCTGTGAGCAAAGCTGCAATTAAATCTGGTTCAGGTGGAGAAGGGCTACTGTAAGCATTCAAAAGATTTTGGGTAGCCTGGGAAAATTGCGATCGCAAAAAGTGGGATAGTGCAGAAATATCTTGTAATCGTGATATCTTTCTTGCTGGCTCTTGAATATCATCGGCATCAAGTAACAAATGTGCCTCCGAATCTAACAGAGTTCGGTCATATTCGCCACCACCAATATCAGCAATGAAACCATAATGATAAGAAACCCAAACACCGTTTTTTGGTAACTGGCGTATGGGAAAAATCATCCGACCTAATTCTGGGTCAACTGCTATATAGTCTTGCTCTGGTTGATAATTCCAATCGGACAGATCGGCAATAATAATTTTATCTGGAGAAACTGGATACGGTTTTGAGCCAACGCCTTTCCAGATTTTCAAACTTTTGGTGAATTCTTCTGGATTTGGGTTTGAGTCAAAATAATCGTTCTTGCAAGATTGCAAAACTTGCCGTTGAATGGGGATAGGTAAGTTTAATTCCTGAGCAATTTGTGTTGCATCTTGTGATAAATGCGGGCGAGTGTAGAGCGGAATATCGTTACCCGTAATACTGAAAGTATAGCAGTTAGAGCTAACTTCTTCCAAACAAAAAGCTGGTGCGAGAGTTACAGAATAAGCTTTTAATCGCCAAACAAAAACACCAACATTTGAAATGTTGTATCTTCCAGGTTGATGCTGTGAACCAATCTCGTGGATATCTACTGTATGAGCTAATTCATCGAATGGGCTATTTAACTTTGCTACTGCATCGACTTGACGCAGATTTACTGTTGTTGGGCTTGACAAATGCAGGTGATTGATGTGCTGGGTTTTGCTAACTTGCTGATGAAATTCTACAACTCGTGCCGGCCAGCCAGCTACTTTATCAACCAGCAATTCTAATAAAGCTAACGTACCCTTGCTCCGTCGGTAGCGAATAGTATTTGCTACTTCACGACGGGGAATTAATATCTTGTTGAATTGCTGTTTTTCATGACTGGTTGCATTTGTTAACTGACCAGAACTGTCAATGCTTTGATAACCAATTAAATCACCAATGTATGGTACTACCCAATCCTGACAAGTTTCAATAAACCAGTTTTCGTAGAGTTGAGTAATATCTGTTTCAACAACATCTACTTGTTCAGCAATTACACGTAATAAATCTCGTAGCGAATAGCCTTGTTCTGCATCACGTATGCGGTAAACAACTGGCAAAAGTTCATAAAGACGGTCTGGGGAATTGCTCATGATTTCAACTCCTTCAGAATTAGTGTATCTGCTACTTTCGGGCTAAGAATAGCTAATTGAGCAGGAATAATTTGGTTAGCTATTGAATCGAAATTAGCTAAATTTACAGGAATCAATTGTTTTGGTTGTCCATTCCTACGAGTTATGTCCAGTTTTCCCAGTTCTTTAAGTTTTGTATTTAAACTATCTGGATTTTGGGCTTCAGTTTCGTAAACGCTATCCAAAATATCCACATATACGTAGTCTACCCCAGGTACTTGTTGAATCGTGGTGATAACTTTGCTGAGGACAACATTTTCTCCTAGTTCCTGATGTTCAAAGCTAAATTTATCGAACAAAGTAGTCCGAATTTTTAGTGCTACAGGTGTCCATTGATAATTTGGTAAAATCCGCACCTTGGCGCTGATAATTAACAGCATAAGTTCTCGCATATCTACTTGTAGTGGCTGATAGGGGTGGCCAAACTGGTATAATGCTTCTATAAAGCTGCGGTATAAATCTGAATTTCTATCAATATGGATATCATCAGCCCCAGCGATCGTAATGTGCAGAATTTTACGCGAGCTATTTGAAAGACGTTGAGCATTTGCTTTGCCAATTCCGGTAAAGCTGCGGGCAAAATTGGCATAGTCTGCTACGGAAACTGCACGTTTGAGAGATGTTACCCCAACAGATGCATTGCGACGGATTTCATCATCGCTTTCGGCATTTGCGCCTCCTGTTGCTGCTATTGGGTTGAGTACGCCCCTCAAACCTAGAGGTTGCATTACTAGTTGCGTAATTTTTGCTGCTGCAACATTACCTCCTTGGCCGATACCACTGCGGTAAACTGCTTTGACATTTTCAATACCACTAGGCAACCTAGCTCCATGTTTACCATTGCCAAAGATAATAGTTGTGTTGCCATCACTATCAGTTTGGGTGATATAGGCACGGTCTGTTGGACTTAACTGAATCAAATTTTCCACTTCTTGCCAACGGACATCATTAACATATACTTCCAAGGTGCTAGCAACGCCACTAGGGATAGGTGCTGGTAAATAGGTGAGAGGGGGTTGTGAAAGTGTAAATTGTTGATTTGCTTTAGTACCATCACCACTGCCCAGTACTTCAGCATGAGTCTTGCCATGAGTGGCTTTGACTACATTACCATAGATAGTAATACTCTCTCGCTTGTAAGAATAAGTTAAAGGTCTAGCAAATACCAGGAATGTATGGGGTTTGTCATTAGGCAAATTCGCGCATACATCCTGTCTGACCCCTGCCAACATCACAACTTCACTAGCCCACACATCCTTGACATCGGATATATCACTGCGTTCACCTTTGATAATTAACCAGCGTCCAGGTTGTAGACCTTCGTAGAGATTGTCTAGTTCAACCTCCATCTGATCGGATATATAATTTTGACTACTAAGTTCATCTTTCATGTCAATTGGTTTTTCCACTAAATTCCAATCACTAGGAAGATACACTGTGGTTTGACGCATAATATCTAAAGATGTATCGTGTTCTCTTAACCAAGGTTTATCTAAAGTGAGTTGTGTAATTCTTGATACTATGCCATAGGCGATTTTAGAGATATTTTCAACTTTTATTACTTGATAAATACTAATTTCACTAACATTTGCACATTCAATTGCTAACCGACTACCAGGTGCAATCCCATCATATTGGGTATCTAGTGTTAATATATTGCGTAATTCTACTGGTAGTGTGCTAGCAACATTTGTTTGTCCAGAGGAACTCGATATAGGCTCATTTACGCCTGCAATTTGCCATTCCTCGTATTTTTCAATTTGCCCCTGCTGGTCAAAAATCGGCTTCAATGGTAGGTTATTCCCGAAAGGTGCAGCTTTTATACTTAGAGCCTCAATCCGCTTTAATTTATTAGAAGTAGAAGAATTAACTTGATTGTTAGCCAAAATCTGATGGACTGCTGTGTTTAAAGCGGGATTTAAAGTCTTAATTAATCGTGAATTAATATCATTTTTTTGGGAATTGAAGATTTGTTGGTTTGTCCGCTCCATTTTCAGAGCATTCATAGGTTGTATTGATGGCTCTTTGATTACTTGTTTTATTTTTTGTTGTTTTATATTTGCTAAAGAGTCATTTGTTGACAAAACATCAACTGTTAATGGTTGTGTAACTTTTGATGGTGATTGTAATGTAATTTTTGTACGATTTTGACCTGGTTGAGACTCAATAAATTGAACTCTGCGAATGACTTGCTTATCTTCAGCATCGCCAAAGATGAGTAAAAGTGGATCGTTAGGTTTGAGATTTATGCCTACACCATCTAAATAAAGCTTGTCAATTTCTGTAGCCTCTGTTGAACTAACTTGCTGTGATGGACTCATTCGAGGTTTTATCTGATTCAACTGGGCATAAGCTTGCAGCTTTTCTGATGTTTCAAAAAATTCCGGCGATTCACCAGAATCAGGTAAACTTTGGCTAGTCAAACCAGCAGGAATTTCCAAATTGTAACCATCTTCCACGGTAAAAGCTAAATAAACGCTGGCGCTGACACCGGGACTATGTGTATAGTCTACTAATTGAGCCAATTCCATTAGGGAACGCCGCTCAATAGCAGTACGTAAGTAACCTTCATTAGCTATGCGTTCCTGATAAAATGTCAGAACGTCTGCTACAGTAGCCCAAGCATCTAAGAGAGCTAAAGACGGGTCTTGAGGGTCACGGGTTTTTAGATGTTTGAGTGAGGGAAACTCGCTGTCACCCAGACGCGCTTTCATCGTTTCTAAAAAGCTGGCATGGGTTCCGACTCGATAAGCTAGGGTATACAAATTAGGTTGATTCGCTACCGACTTTGAAGTTAGAATTTCGACACCTTCACAGCAACCACATTTGGAGTTATCGCTTGGTTTATACTTAGAGTGACAGTTACAGCTACAAGTTAATTTCATCTGCCACCTCGCAAATCGAGTGTGAATTTACCGTTTTCGGGAAAATTGGGGTTATTGTCAAGGCGGGCAATTTCCCATGAACCAATGGGTAAAAAACCTGCTTCAATCTCGTGATTTGAACCTTCAAAAAGGCGTTCTAACTTGGAGACAGAGACACTTTCGACACCTGGAACAGCATAAGCGATCGCAATTATCTGACTTAAAGCAATACCTTTGCCAAAAGTTAAGTTATCGGGATGGAAAAAACCACGCCGATCATTAGGTAAAGTTCGGTTACTGAAAATATTAAGCATTGCAGTTTTGACATGGCCGCGTAAATAGTCAAATTTGACATGAACTGTCATGGCAATATCCAAAGAGACGTAAGCTGCTTGTTGAACGATGACATCATGACCAATGCGGCGGTAATTTTTTAGGTCTATGGCAATATTTTGCAGTAATTTGTCGTCTGCTTTTTCTTTATTTAAGGGGTCTACTGCTACCCAGACTTCATACCCACTACCTGTCCAGCGTAAGTTGGCTACCGCTTGTTGCACTTTCGTAGGGAAATGTTGCATCACCAATTGCGCGTAATCATCAACAGTAATGGCACGTTCTAATTTTTCGTGAAATAGGTGCGGTGCATATAATTTCACCTCAGATAGAAGTTCAGGTTCTGTCCCACCTTTAGTAGAGAATAGCTGGTGTGGCTGCAATGTCGAACCACTATTAAAAATATTGTGAAATACAATATAAGAAATCGCTTCAGCACCAATATTACCTGAAAACCCGTTACCTATCCGGTAAGTTGCCTGGAAGTGAGTATATACTTCTGGTCTAATTCCTAATTCACCGTCTCCAAAACGCAAGTGTGCTTGTCCATCATTGTCCATTTCCACAACAAAATGGTGGTCTTTGCTGTTGCTGTCTATGAGGTCGTATTGGGGAGTCCAAGTAGATTTATTTACAGTACTTGTAAGTTTGATGTGGGGTAATGCTTGATGGGGGTCTTGAATTAACAAACTCGTAGCAGAATCTTGGGTGAGATTTTTTTGGGAAAGAGGTTGTCTGAAAGTTAAAGGCGTTTTTTGTAATTGGGGACGGAAGCGATCGCTTTTAACTAAAATTTCTATAGGTTCGCCTTCCTCTTCGCACTGCTGCCTCACTTTTTTTCCCGGTACAGTTCCCAAATCTTCGCGATCAATAGTGCGACCATGATCAACTAGAATCACATTGCCTCTGGCAACACTAATATCAACTAGCTGACAGTCTGGTGGTACTATTGCCGAAATACAAAGGGCAAAAGGTAATGCATCCTCTTTTGACCATGCTATTTCTACAATCGGCTGATTGTAAAGTTCGTCCACACTTGCTTTGACATTTGTCAGGCGCACAGCATGGCGATGATTCATATCTGCATCTTCTGGGATGCCTATTTTAGGACTTATAATTTCTTCAAAAATTAAGATATCACCAACTTTTAGGTGTAATTTTCGCTGATGTTCCAGAAATTGGGAACTGGAGGAATTTGCCTTCTCTGCCTGTGTAGGATGTATAAATTCATCCACTAATGTAGCGGTTGTGGAACCACGGTCAAGACAGCAGCAGCAATCGCCCCAAGTATAAAATAGGATCTTGTTGTGAGCGCTGTAGAGATGAATCGGTAGTGGCGTTAACAGTTCAAAAACTTCATAACTGCTATCACGAACATCATCTAGGTGGTGAATATCTTCTAGGATAGTGCCAAGGGGAGGCGCGTTTTTATAACTAGTAATAAAGTAAAAATTTTTTTCTTCCAGGAAAATATCAACACTTGTCTCTAGCCACAACCAAGTACGTGCATTACAGCCCTCATGCATAGGATAATCGATTAGACGGGCATGACGACGGAGAGAAATCCGTTGGCGGGCAGTTTCAAGATAAGCTTCGGTGGCTACAGCGTCCTGATAGTAGCTGAGATAATCGCCAACATAAGCGAGGACTTCCACTAAAGTAATACCCAAATCGGGAACATGGCGTTCTTGCCAATCGGGCATCACTAGGGACAGGCGATCTAAAATCAATCGGCGAAAACTATCATAATCTTTGGCTAGATAGTTGATAGCTGGTTCAACTAGTTGCTGTGGCGGACAGGTTTGCTGTTGCAAGCAATCCATGTCAGTGTTACAGATCCCATCTCGGAATTTAAATTCTACTTGGGAGTAACGCGGGTCAAAATTGGGATATGGTTGGTTTGTGGGTTTGCCCTGTTCATCTAATGACACCAAGCGCAAAGTATAGAGAGAGAAATCGCCTGATTGGTTAAGATTAACTGTTAAGTAACCCTCACAACTTGGGGGATTTTCTACCTGTAAATTAGTTACATGAAGATTGCGGATGCGTTGACCGCCTTGAATATGGAGATTTTCTTTTCTCAGGTCTTCTGGTACTGAACCTAAAAAGTAGACAAATAGCGATCGCAAATCATCACTAACTTCTACATAATCTAGCCCGTTTTTTCTTTGTCTGCGGATTTCTTTGCGGCGCTGTTCATTTTGGCAGATAAAGGTGTGGCTGTTCATGGTACTGTCGTCCTAAAAGTAGCTGTTTGTGCCTCACCAGTGCTTCGCACAAAATATTCCACCACTATATAAAGGCTAGCATCAACACTTGTTACTTCCAGCGTTTGCAGATCGATTAAATCACTCAACCACCGCTCAATAGATGCTTGAATAGTAATTTGCATAGCTGTTGCTAATTCCGGGCTATTGGGTGCAAAAATCAGAGACAATACACCACAACCGAAATCTGGGCGGTTGACTCGTTCGCCGGGAGTAGTAAACAGTAGTTGTTCAATTAAGTCGCGGATGTGATTTTCATCGCTGGTGCTGGCGGTGCAATTATATCTGTCAAACTGGAAGGGAAAATCAATGTTGATGAGATTCTTATGACGGGGCAGATTTACAAGATATTCTGGCATCAAGTCACCTCCAAACCAGTGCCGTTAATCGATACCGTTTTACTGTTCAGCTTCACAGTTGCACCGTTTCCGTTGTTGATTTCAATATTATTACCATTCAGCTTTATGGTTGCACCGTTTCCGTTGTTGATTTCAATTCCCGAACTATTCATCACTATTTTCACAGTTTGCTCACCAATTTTGGCTTCAATAGTGATGCTTTTGTTTTCCTGTTTATCATTGATTTCAATCTTGCCGATATCGGTTTTAAGTACCTTTATGTCTGGGTCATAAGGGTTAGCTGGTACTATATTTGGAACCTTTTCATCTGCCCAAAAGCAGCCAGTCCAAATTGGGTAGTCTGGATCTCCGTTTTCAAACTCAATCCAGACTAAAGCACCTATGGGTGGGATGAGGAATAACCCAATTCCTTTGCCTGCATAGGGAACGCAAGGTAATGCCCAACCACTGGGGTCATTGCCAAAAATTTCTTGCACTTTTGCCTGGACGCGACCGATTTCCCACGGATCTTTATTGTTAAATACTAAACCTCTGTATTTGCCATAAAAAGAAGGTCTTTGCTGATTTATACTTCCACAAGTAGCAAGTTCTTGTTGGTTCATACTTCTAACCTCTGAATTGTTGCATCTTGTCCCTCACGTATCAATGTAAAACTTTGTTTGTATTCGCCACGTTTGATACGATGCGTTACCTGTTTGACGTAGTAATAACCCCCGTAACTTTTTCCTACACCCCGCACTCCCACCAATTGGCGCACTTGTAAGACATAACCGTAACGAACAGTATCTACTTCCCCACTGGCAGTTACAGCATTTTCCCGTGAACGGCTAGCAAATGATTCTGTTTCCTTTTCGGCTAGGATTTTTTCGAGTTTATTAGTGCAACGTAGCACTTCTGTCCGTAAGGCTTTAGCAGGCTTGCTAGCTAAGGCTTGACCGGGCGATTTAGGAACCTGAATCGAAATTGATGCTCCACTCTTTTCATCGGTAATTGATGCTTGAGGTTGAATAGCTTCCAGAGCATTAAAGTTGAAGGTTATAGACGAGTCTACATTAGTAAATGCCCCCATGTTCATTGACAATGCTGGTTGATAAGGAGTGACTTTGTGTTTTTCTTCACCCCAATAAGCAATATTTCTACCGGGAGTTTTATCAGGCTTGATTTCAAAAATAAAACTATTACGGAGAGCTAATTTCTGAATAAATTGTAAGTCTGTACTCTGTTGACTGGTAATTTGTTCTTCTTTGGACGGGACAAAATAACTGGTATCTTGAACATCGATTTTTAGTCCATATTTACTATAAGATTTTAATAATTGCGTAACAATTTTAGAATCAGATAAGTTAAGATAAGTTACATTTTTGTCTTCGAGATCGAGCATGACACTAATATCTTCACCAGTAACTATGAGCTTGGAATCACCTGGTTTATTACTGGGTATAATTTGATGGTTAGTAATAATGCCGTCAATTAATATAGGTTGTTGGATACTGCGATTTACACCGACTTTTACATTAACTATGACCTGAATAATTATCCGGTTGGGAGGGTCTAAAATGCCTTCTCGCAGTAACCAATAATCTGAAGAGTTTTTTAATTCTTTACTAAGACTAAAGGTCATTTGAAAAGCACTGCGATCGCGGTCTTGTTGAGTCACTTCTAAGTCTATCAGTGCGTCCACTACTTCATAAGGAGCGGGTTTTGGTACAAGGGGGCGACCAATCATGAGTTTTATGCGAATATCGGGGTCAGGCATAAATTAACTTTTTTAGATGAGAGGAATACGCAGTCGCCGACCAATTTGGGCAGTCAATTCATCAGGGTGCATAGCGTTGTTGGCATCGCATAAATGCCAGAAAACTTCCGGGTCATTAAGGTAATTTGCTGTTATATTATCTAGACGATCGCCCTCGCTAACTTGATGTTCTTGAATAATTTCAAATTTTTGTGATGACGGTAAAAATCTGCGTCTTAGGTAACTGATAGTTTGATCTGATGCTGTTTGCAAAGTAGCAATTTTTACATCATGGTAACGACTGCTTATAGAAATCATTTTACTCTTTTTTAGGTGACAAATAGAACTTTATTTAACTTAACATTGAGAAAGTTGCAGTTTATGGTAAATAGTCCAATTTATAACAAAGAGCTAATTGCCTTTATGGCAGTCACACCCAAATTCGCGTTAGTCAAAAGCTCTTTTTGCTTGTGATAAACTGTAAACAAACTGCTGCCTTTATGGTCAAACCTCAAATCATTTGTGCTTAATACTTGCATACCTAAACTGACTTTGGCACGAATGGGATTTAGCCTTGTATCAAATGCTTCTTCGGTAATGCTCAACTCAGAGAGGCGGACTGGCATAACACGAGTTAGGCCCCAGATAAATACACTTAGATCAGCCTCTATTGGTAAGATTTCTAAAATACCGTTGCGGGCGAGTTGATTGTTTTTCTGGATTTGGCTGCTTTTAGGATAGATGAGAGTTTCTAGGGCTGCTAATTGGGGGTATATACCACTTGCGACTGTTACCGGATTTCTTGCAGGAAACTCCAGTTGATCTGTAGCATCAATTTCCGCCTCTAGTTGAATTGTCTCTAACGGTGGTGCAACCAGACGCAAGGCTTCTAAGCGATCGCCTCCTTCAGAACCCGCACCTCTTACCTGTAAAGTGCGTTTGAGTGTTTCGGGATTGTATTGCAGTACGATGATTCCCGTGGGGAAAAAGCTAACAGCATCAAGCAAGACAATCGTTCCTTTTAATAAGCGTGGCGCACCGGGAAAGGTAGACATAAAATTATTCCTAAATCATTTGTAGTTTTTGGTAGTAATTTCTGAAATTGCGTAGCTCAAAAAAAACTTTTAAATTGGCGATCGCACTCTAAGTAAAAGTATAAAATATTTCACTTCTACTAAGGTTTGTTAAGTTGCTTTTGCTCTAAAATTAGTAGTCATAAAGGTTCCTGTGCCAGTATATAGGGGAACTGGGTCTGGTATCGGCGGTATTGACGGTTCAATAGCAGGAACCATTACCTGAAATTTTGCATTGAACATACTACCTTTGAGCAATACTGCTTTTCCCCTAGATTTAACCCTTCTGGCTTTTTGATTAATGGCTAACGATTGAATGGAAAGTATTCCAACACCAGGAGTGACAAAGGGCGGACTTGTATAAGGACAACCAGGAACAATGACTTTTTTCTCGTCACCATCAATGCAAATAGTCTTTTTGTTAACTGTAGCTCTGCCAGTACCAGTTAATATACCAGGACGTACTACAACTATTGCTTTTCCAAAGGTGGGGATGAATATGGCTTGGTCGCCAGTAATAAGAATAAAGTCTAACATCAGTTTTTGATGAGAAAATAAAAGATTAATGAGATTGGTTAGGGTATATTGTCGAGTTTGCTATCTGACATTACTTGCCTTTTAAGACTATCGCTACAAGGGCGATCGCTACGCCCAACCCAGGCATCGTACTTTAAAAGCTTCTTGAGAATTGAGTTTACGCTTTTCATTTAATATATCTAAAATTGTTTGTTCTTGCTCAAAAATTCCTAAAAAATCTGGTATTTTTAGATGATAGTCTTCCATTAATGTTTGTAATAATTCTCCATCGGTTAATTCAGGAAATTTTTCATTTTTTTCTTCATAGTCATAGACTAACATTCCTAATACCTGTAGATAGTCTCGATCATCTTGATTAATATTATTTTTATCTACAATCGAGTTAATTCTTTGTTGAGTTGCCATTAATTCAGGGTCATTTGTAATAGGACGAGGCGCAAATTCTGTTATTAAAGTAAGGTAATAAGGGCTAGGGGTTGTTAAACCAGTTGTCATTTTTCCAATTCTCCTTATCGTAGTCTGCGTGGGTTAAAATGGCACGAATAAAAATGATTTTTGCTTCATAGTCAATATAAGTAATTAAGGGATAATTATTTCCACTGATATTAAAAACGGTAAAGTTGCCAACTAAATCAGCCGAGGGAAATAGTAGACGCAATTGGGCAAAGTTCTCAAGATCAGATTTAGTGATTCTCTCATACCATAATAATAAGCTATTTCTAGCTGTTGAGTGCTTTTCCCAAAATGCTCGTAAACTCCTCCGACTAATTAGCCGCATGGTTTTAATAATCAAATTAATGGTTAATAATAGCTCATTGGTAAACCAATAGATGATGCGTTACATTTATTGATTTATCGCCGTAATTTGCCAGCGTTGTTCATCATTCATCTCTCGGTAATGAATTAGTAGCGATCGCCCCTGGTCTACCCTTCCACTAACAGACTTTACAAGATCAGCGATGGCAACGAGAACACCGCAGGCATCGCACTTATAAAGTATCCAAAATATCTTGTTTACTTACCTGTTTATGAAGGGAAATAGCTCGTAAAATATTATTAAGTGTTCCTACTCGCAAAGGATTATGATTCAGAATGCTAATTCTCTGATGTTTAGGAATTTGAGTTTCCAGAATAATGTGGCTACCTTGCTGATGAATAATCATATAATTCCATGAACGACAAAGAACATCTGCTAAATGCGAACCTTTAAGATTTCTGGGTATTTTCATGACATCATCAAAAGTTCAGTTTTAACGAGATGTAATTTAATATTGGGAACAATTTGTTGATCAAAATAGTATCCTTTAACAGCTTCAATAACATTGGCTTTCAACTGCTCCCAATTATCACCTTCGGTAAAAATGTCCTCAGTTAAACATTCTGCAACAAACCCTCCATCTTCTTCTTGAGAAACGTCAAAAACAACTGTTTGATTCATACTATTCAACCCATGTAGGATTAAGTTAAATATAATTATATCGCCAAACCAGAGTGATCGCATTCCTTTTAACACTGTCCCTACAAGAGCTTGTCAGATGAGAAAATCGCACTTGCTCAACCATCCAAAATGAGCGATCGCATTACCTTTTTATACAGTCCCTACAAGAGCTTGAAAGATGAGGCGATCGCACGCTTATCAAACCTCCTACCTGAGCGCTCGCTTGACTTTTAAGACAGTCTCTATATCAGTAGTGATCGCACTCTTCAATTGCCGTAACTGTTAATTATGATAGTGGCGGTACGTTAAGCTATTACTTGGGTTCCCTACAAGAGCGATCGCACGCTTATCAAACCTCCTTCGCATTACCTTTTTATAGTCTCCCTACAAGAGTTTGGAAGATGGGACGATCGCACTACAATATCAGGCGATCACACTAATTTATGGGATTTTGTTCCTCTCCTCCAGGATTGTCTGTCAACATAGACGGGAGCATCCGGTTTTGGCAGATAGCCTTTTTTAGACAACCCATATAGTGAGGTTTCTGGCACTAAATAATTATGTTTCTTCCAAAAGTGGATGCTCCCACATAGACCACGTTGTTTGACCTAGCAATTCGGATTTGTAGTAATTTCGTCCCTCAAATTTATACTCCTTTCCCTTTTTAGTACCTCTTATCCATCGTTGTCCCATCCTTCCAAAAAGTACGTCGATCACTTGACCGTTATAGATAACCCATACGTGTTCATCGAAGATCCAATGTCTTCCGCCATCCACATTTCCTGTCCTTAAATCCCCGATGATATTTCCCCCATCCTTGATGAAGAACGGTTCCCTGGTCTCTTCCTTGCCTTTTATAGCATCTGGTTTCTTTAAAATCGCCTTGGCGATGATTAGGAACTCACTCACTAGGGTGCCGCAATCCCCGGTCGCACCAAACCCTCCTTTGCGCTCACCTGTGTATTGAAAATCTGTCCGTGCCCGGAAGTTGGCAAGCAATTGGTCTACTTTCTCGTCGTCGGATATGTTCTCGGGTATATTATTATATAGTGTTATTGGTCTAGCGAAGTTGTGTAGCTTACTTTTCGCTTTGTCTTGAGGGCTGATCATAGGCGTCTGCATTTTGAACAGGGTTGGCGCAGAGGGTGTGATATTTTTGTGCCTAATCGCCAGGTGATCAACCTGGGTTTGTTCGTTTTGTGCTTTCATCTTTCGCTGCACAGCCCCCCCGTGCTGCTGCACCACATGAGTCAACTCATGGGCAATCAACTCCTGTCCGCCACGACTCCCAGGGTTATATTCCCCCTGCCGAAAGAACACATCCTGCCCTGTCGTAAACGCCTTCGCCTGTATCGATTGATTTAACTGGTCTGCCTGAGAATCTGTATGTACCTTCACGCCACTAAAATCCGCCCCCATCGCCCACCCTATTGACCGTTGCAGACCTGCATCTAAAGCCTGTCCACTTCCCCTGGCACTATTGATGGCAGATTCGACATCCTTTGAAACTTCCCCGGCTCCTCTGGCATCTCGACCCTGTATAATTGACTTAGCTTGTAGTTTCTCATCTTCCGGCACGGCTTCTAGCTGTACCTGGGTTGGTAAGGGCGACCTCTGTAGAATAGAAATACTCGGTTTTGTCTGGATTTCCTCTTCCTTTGCATCCTGACGCTGTAGCGACTTTCGTTGAGTTGACTGTGCCGCAGATGGTGTATTTATCTGTTGTACCACCTGGGATGCCACGCGATCCGCTTCCTGTTCGTATTTATCCCCCACAGCCCCAATCCTCAACTTCGCCTGTATTGGCTGTGGTTGAGTCGTGCTGATAGGCACTCGGCTAAAGTCTTTGGAAAAAGCCGAATTACTTAAAGCCAGTCCTTCTAGATCATCTGTTGATTGCACCCCTGCATCCGAAACCGATCGCACAGCAGTTCGCTGTAAAATGCCACTCGCCTGGGATGTCTCACTTTTTTGCTGCTGATTAGTTTGGGCAATTCTTTTATTAATCATGGTTTCATTCCTCGATATATTCCTTGTGCAATTTGTTGCCCCATTTGGGTAGGGTTATTTCCAAGCTCTAATTCAATAGCACCACTCGGCACATGAGGTACTATCTCACCAGCTTGCCAGTTATCTGGTAAACCTTCAACACTCAACAATCGCGCCAATTCAGCCTCAACCAACCCTTGCAACAACCGTCCTTGACGAGGAGAAATTGCCACTCCTTCTAAAATCAGCTTCTCTATATCAATATTGATATTCATCCTCTTACCCCTATAGTTACTAAAACCTGAAAATCCGCCTCATTCACCGGTCTATCCAACTTGCGAAACTCAGTCCGCGCCGCCGTTAACACCAACTGCATCGTCACCGACGTACCAGCCCCAGCAGCCAGAAACGCCGCATTCAAAGCAATATTATGAATACTGCCCCCCGTCAAATTCAAACGTGCCAAACGGTTAAAATCTAAATCCTGTCTTGGCATCTCTACTGGAAACACCTTTTGCCACATCACCTGACGTTCAGCCACACCCGGAAAAGGAAAATTCACAATAAAGCGCAAGCGGCGCATAAAGGCATGATCTAACGAACTCTTGAGATTAGTTGCCAAAATCGCCAAACCGCGATAAGATTCCAAACGTTGCAACAAATAATTCACCTCAATATTGGCGTAGCGGTCATGGCTATCTTTCACCTCAGAACGTCTGCCAAATAAAGCATCTGCTTCATCAAAAAATAGAATCGCCCCCCCGTCTTCCGCCGCATCAAACAAACGCCGCAAGTTTTTCTCCGTTTCTCCTATATATTTGTTGACCACAGATGAAAGGTCAATTCGGTAAAGATTTAGCTGCAAATCATTAGCTATCACTTCCGCCGCCATCGTCTTCCCTGTGCCGCTTTCCCCGGCAAACAAGGTACTGATCCCCATACCCCGATTCATCCGGTGATGAAAACCCCAATCTTGATAAACTATGCTGCGCTGTCGGATTTGGTCAGCAATTTGATGCAGTAAGTTTATCTCTTCTCCTGGAAGAACGATATCATCCCAAGTTGCTTTCAAGTCGAGACGTTGAGCTAAACTATCCAACTGCGGACGAGTACTAGCAAGACAAGCTGACCACAACCTGTCTCTCACAGCCTTTCCCCTACAGTCTTCTTTCTTCCTCTCCCCCAGCCCCTCTCCTTCCCGACAAAGGTTCCCATTCTCCCCCCTTCCCGCGTCGGGGGCTGGGGGGGTTAGGTCTTCATCCGGCGAGAGCATTTCCGCCACCACTTGCTGGGCAATCTGCTCAATCGTGACTAAATTGAGGTTAAACTGACTCGCCAGAAGTTGCGGATTACTATCTGCCACTCCTTCCAATGCCTCAGTCCAAGTTGCTTTTTGTTCCGTGGGTGTTGGCTTTTCAACATCTACGACAATTGTCGGCAGACCCAAATTCTGCCTAACTTCACGAGTGCTAAGGAAAAGCAGACCACCACTGCGGGTAAGAAACCGATGCAAGGGAAGTGCTTGTCCTTCTGTAGTCGCTTTACCGTCAACCTCTTGGGCATCTAAATACAGCGCAAGCGGCAATAGCAAGCTTTCCCGATGCCACAAACGAGCAATTGTCTCTAATTCTCCCGCCTGGGTGGGCAATAATTCCACTGACAAACGATAGACATACTTATCTAGTTGGGCTGCTACTTCTTGGACTATTAGTTGCTTGCTGAGGGAATCTGCCCCAACTAACTGAATAATTGGTAAACGTTGTCCTCTGTGCGTTTGGCGCAGTTGGTGAATAATTGTTTCGATAACAGCTTTTTGGGATGGCGGTAATTTTACATCCCATTCTTCTGTTTCCAAGGATATCAGTAATGATACTAGGCGATCGTCTAGAGAATTTAATCCTTTGATATAATTTAATATTCGCTCATCTACCCGTAAACCACTACTAGTAAGCGGTTGAACTCCTGACTGGTGAATTTCAATTAATCGCCAGTAACGCAAAGGTCGTTCCCAAGAAAGCGCACCCCAAGCAGGTTGCTCGAATAAGGATAAAGCCAAGGCAAAAGTAGGGTAAGACTGGTGACAATTATCCTGTGCTTTGGCGCAAAGACGCGCCATGCCTGGATCTAATTCCATTGCGACGCATAACAGCAAAATCTCTTGTTCAAAATCAGACAGACCTAACTTCTGGCTCAACAGAATCAGCGCCGGGGGTGGATTCATCCCCTCAGTTATTGGCTTTTCTGTTACCTCAGCTATCTCAGTAGCTGGTAACTGGGCAAACTGATACAAACGCCAGCGCAACCAAGCCAGTGCATTCGCTAGATATTCTTCATTGTTTGCCATCCAAGAATCGAGGTTGTTCATAAAATCACCACCTTCTGGTTCTGGTCGAAAACAGGCGGTGTCACTGTGCGATCCACCAGCAAGCTATCTACTCCATCAATCCGCGATCGCACAAAATACTCACCCGGTGTAACATCTGCAATCCGAAACTCCAGCCTGTCTGTTTGAGTTGGATGGGGTTGAGCCAAAATTTCGCGATCGCCGAACAATAACGCAACGCGCTGTCTTGGTCGCACTTGGGGGCTTAAAATCAGAGTGAGTGTTACCTCGCCATTAGCGTCTGGTGTTGCCTGTCGTGGTATAATATCTAAGATTTTTGGTGCTAAGGCAAAAGATAATTCATTGGTAGTCCGACTTGGTTTGCCAGTCTGCGTTACTCCAACCACCACGGTATAAAAACCCGCCGCCCAGTTTACAGGCTCATCAGGTAATTGGACTCTAATATCTGTTGCCGTTCTTTCTGCTATTGGTGGCAGTTCCAGAGAAATTTCTAAACGGATATTTGTAAAATATATAACTACATTTTCACCATCTAAGTGAAAACCACTAATAATTATAATATCGCCCAATCTGGCGCTAGCTTGCTGGTTAGGTAATTGAACAGAAACTAGTGTGGGCAAGGGAGATAATAGATTTGATTGCAGAATTGGCCCGCGATCGTCAGATTGACGTTTGATAATTGGTAGCGGAGTTTTTGTAGGCAACCTGCTCTCAATCAGCACCACTGACACCTCATAAGCTGCGGAAATCCGATAGGGAGCTTGAAACGTTGACCAGAGATTAAAAGCCTCTTCCACAGATAGCGGTTGATAAACAATTCGCAACTGTTCCTCCTGTTGGTCAAGGTCGTACTCTGGGGGATCGGTGGTAGGTAAGGCTGCTCTAATATCGGCAGAAGTAATTATAGGATGGTCATTAAAAACACTCATAGCCACACCTAACAGCCGATGACTCGTAGGTTCTGGAAAGTCATCATTCTGCGCGTAAGCACTCAGTAGATAGTAAAGGTTCAACGGCAAAAGCTGCTGTCCTGTTTCACCAGGTTTTACTTGAGAAGGAATATCCATATTCCGCCAAGTCGCGTTGATCTGGGTATCGTAGAGAAACAGATTAACTTGATCGCCACTACTAACAGTATTATCTCCTACTTTATCCAATGGTCGTGTCGTCACAGTGATACCGCCAGAACTCTCAGCGTCAAACCTTTGCTGTAAAAGGTGACGCAATGTGATCGTGACAGCAGCTATAGCTAAGGCGTTGCTCATCGCTTACCTCCCGCACGTCGGCGCAAGTAGTCATTCAAACTCATCACAGATGGTGCTGGACGGGCTTTTGGTCGAGGCAAAGGAGGAGCTGGGGCTGCATTGCGAACTTCCAACCGACCAATTGAGACTTGAATAACAGGTGGTGTTTCCAAATGCCCTGAAATTCGCTTTCGGTCTTCTTTGCTACTAGCTGCAAGAACTGACAAACTTTTCACAGTTACGTCATTCATTGGCACAGAAAGCGGTTTTAGATCAGATTCCTCTAATTGCCTAAAGTACGAAGACTGCACCCCCTCTTTGCCTCTATCCGCAGACATAGAGAAGTTAGAGGACGAGTTCTGGGGCAATATTAATTTTTCAACTGGGTTAGTAACTATACCTTCATTGGGATTAATTTTCTGGATATCAATATATTTGTGATAATTCCTATTATGGTTTTGTGAGCCGACTTCCTGAGTAGAAGTTTCATTTCCACGGAAATCAGACAAGTGAGAGTCAGAAAAGCTGATTTGCGGTTGTCTGTCGGTTCCTGCGGTTGAAGGGTGTAAAGCAGGAGTTGGTATTATGTCTGAATGAATGGCAGTTAGCTGAGTTACTGGTTGTGAAGTAACAGATAATGAGAGATTATCTCCGAATAATGCTGTATAACTGTTTGTCTGAAGCGAAGATAGTTTGGGAGATGCATCTGCTAGCCGTGGCTGGATTGATGAAACATTTTTGTGGACAAACCTCTGCGGAACTTCTGACACATCAGAGGCAAGTTTAGAATGTTGTTCAGCAATAGAATGTGGTAGTGTAAAGCTTGTTTCTCTTGCAATTGCAGGTGTTAAGGTCTGTTTGTGTGAACTCGATTCAATAGGGAAATTTCGACTCTGTGCGTTGGCAAAGCCCGTCGTAGACATCGCTATAGGTTCAACCTGTGGTTGAATTACAGGATTTAAGGTAGAAGTACTAGTTTCCATCCTTAGCACAGATGTTAAACGCTTTTGATCCCCAATGGCCAAAACCTGATCAATAGCCTGACTTTTCACATGATATGAAAAACCTAAATCCCTAACTCCCGTAGCGACGCTATCAGGGAGAAAATCCAAAGTCTCTTTCCTTTTAGGAGAGAGATTTAGAGAGAGGTTTTCTAGATAACTTGAATTGTCAGAATCAACAGCAGGTGTATAGGCGTTAGCATCGCCTATACAAGAATTGCCCGTCCTAGACATCGCTGTCGGTTCTTTTAAAATCTGACTGGAGAATATTTCTGAACTTTCAACCTTTGGCACTTGAGAAGATGAAATATTCCCAGTTATTTGTAGTGGTTGCTTTTGTAGTAATTCACTCACAAGTTTTTCCTGTGGTTTAATTACAGGATTTAAGGTAGAAGTGCTAGTTTCCATCCTTAGCACAGATGTTAAAGGCTTTTGATCCCCAATGGCCAAAACCTGATCAATAGCCTGACTTTTCACATGATATGAAAAACCTAAATCCCTAACTCCGGTACCGACGCTATCAGGGGGATAATTCAAAGTCTCTTTCCTTTTAGGAGAGAGATTTAGAGAGAGGTTTTCTAGATAACTTGAATTGTCAGAATCAACAGCAGGTGTATAGGCGTTAGCATCGCCTATACAAGAATTGCCCGTCCTAGACATCGCTGTCGGTTCTTTTAAAATCTGACTGGAGAATATTTCTGAACTTTCAACCTTTGGCACTTGAGAAGATGAAATATTCCCAGTTATTTGTAGTGGTTGCTTTTGTAGTAATTCACTCACAAGTTTTTCCTGTGGTTGAATTACAGGATTTAAGGTAGAAGTGCTAGTTTCCACCCTTAGCACAGATGTTAAAGGCTTTTGATCCCCAATGGGCAAAACCTGATCAATAGCCTGACTTTTCACATGATATGAAAAACCTCCCGAAAAACCTAAATCCCTAACTCCCGTAGCGACGCTATCAGGGAGAAAATTCAAAGTCTCTTTTCTTTTAGGAGAGAGATTTAGAGAGAGGTTTTCTAGATAACTTGAATTGTCAGAATCAACAGCAGGTGTGTAGGCGTTAGCATCGCCTCTCCAAGAATTGCCCGTCCTAGGCATCGCTGTTGGTTCTTTTAAAATCTGACTGGAGAAGATTTTTGAACTTTCAACCTTTGGCACTTGAGGAGATGAAATATTCCCAGTTATTTGTAGTGGTTGCTTTTGTAGTAATTCACTCACAAGTTTTTCCTGTGGTTGAATTACAGGATTTAAGGTAGAAGTGCTAGTTTCCATCCTTAGCACAGATGTTAAAGGTTTTTGATCCCCAATGGGCAAAACCTGATCAATAGCCTGACTTTTCACATGATATGAAAAACCTAAATCCCTAACTCCGGTACCGACGCTATCAGGGAGAAAATTCAAAGTCTCTCTCCTTTTAGGAGAGAGATTTAGAGAGAGGTTTCCCAGATAACTTGAATTGTCAGGTTGTAGAATGTTAAGGATTGGCAGAATAGTGCTGTTTTCTGCTTGCACTTGAGTGGGAGATTGTTTGAGATGCAGTATCTGTGGTGAGGTATGAAGATAAACTGCTTGATTAATTCCAATTGATTGGTTATTTAATAATTGAGTTGTAAGCTCTCCCAATTTTTCAACAGTTAACCTTGACATAGGAGCATTGTTTTTATTCGCGATCGCAGTCCTGAAAATTGTAGGATTTAAGCTTGGCTGCGAAAAGGTGTTCTCTTGTGAAGCGAATGAAAATACTACTGTTTCTGTTTGATTTTCGTGAAAATATATTTGCCAGTCTGGCTTAAAAGGTGATTGCAAAGATAAAGCTAGACGATTAATTTCAATTAGTTGTTGAGGAAAAGATTTAGTTTTCGGCTGACTCTGCCCATCGATTGGGTTTGATAGAGAAGTATTTGATTCGGTGGCCAGTACAGAAACAACACGACTCGATAAAGAAGGCTTTGTTTGTGATACAGGTGCAGGCTTAAACGGCTCTGAGCTTGGAGGAGATGCTATTTGATTTATAGCGGGTGAAATCATTTCTGATTCTGAAATAGGTTGAGTTGGTAATTGTTCACCACTTCCTACCTCTGGAGATTGACCAAAATAAACAACCGAATCAATTTCAGTTAGTTGTTTCTGTAATAATCGAGTCGGATCAGTAATTGGTGGGGTAGGGTTTATTTCTTCGTCTGTGTTTGGAGTCAGCAGCAGATTACCAGGAGTGCTTTGACTCAGTACTGACTCTGGAAAAAAGCCACCGAGAGATAATTTAAAGTTAGGCTCCTCTGGCAAATTAGGAGTTGATTTTGGTAACTCAGTTTCTTCTGTCGTCAGAGTCGATGGCTCCCAGTTAGGAATAGACTCTGGTAACGGTTCAAATGCTGATAACACAAGAGGTTGAATTGTATTAATCAGGTTAAAGTTTTTAGCTATTAACTGGTAGAGATAATTGCTCATTAGCCCGCCACCATCTCTAAATACAATTGCCGTCGTCTGGGACTCATCGCCAAAATATCAGCTTCACGCCAACCGTAAGCAACAGCCAAAGTATGCACCTCTCGCAAAACTCGAAATGCCCAAGCGTTAATCTCAGTCCAGAAGAATGACATGATGTCAAACAATGATTGCCATTGGTGGTTGCAAGCCGAACAAGAGATATCGATTGGCACATTTGCTTGCGGATCAACCAGAGCCATCTGGGCAATAATTGCATTGATTACATAAGATGGCAATTGCTGAAACGGTAGATATTCATTGTTACAAACTGCTCCCAAAATACATCGCTCTAATAAAACCTCTTGGGCAATCTCTGGCTGTTTGTGATCAGCGATCGCTATCATATCTAAACTGTTTGGTAGACGAAAACTCACCTGATAATTAGCAAGCTCAAGACAATATTTCTCTACTGGTTCAAGTGACAGTGATGCTACACGCATATCTGCAACATCAAAATTCAGTTCCAAGACTTCGCCACAGCTTGGACAGGTCACTTGACTAACCAGTTGCGAACCAAATGTCCACTCTCGCAATGTCATCAGCATGGCATCACGCTGACCGATACTGAGTTGAGTCAGTATATCAGTAGAGGTTTCAGAACAAGCACTAGCTAGTAGCTTGATTGCTCTAGAACAAGATGGCTGATTACGTCCCCATTCCCAGATATTTAACAGTTCTGAGGCTGATAGCGATCGCATAGTTAATTTCCTGCTGGTTGAACAATTAAATGATGATTAACTTGGATTAGTTAATCATCAAGCACGTTCCCAACCTTCGTTTTCTATCTTGATGTACTCGATAGCGACAGCATTAGCACTAGCATCAAGGTCTGGTAAAGCTTGATATTCCGAAACCCAGCAACCAAAAACGTTATATGAAGTCGCTTTCTTACCAGCTTCATCACGAACCTCAATAGTGATATCTTTACGGAACTCTGTCAGAGACACTTCTGGACTACCACCAAGCGCCCAGACTTTATTTGCCCATTGTTCAAAATCAGGATCTTTGCTAACACCTCGTTCTAAGGTAATGGGATCGTACTTGCTTTGTCCGGGAGACTTATAGACAGTGCTAGGGTCGCCACCTGTACGGTGTTCTATGACCTCAGTGGTTCGCTTAAGACCACTGACTTTACTTACCCCAGCCACGTCTTTACCAGCGAATTTCACAACAAATTTAAAGTTTTTGTAGATGTCTAAACGCTTACCTGAAATAGAAGGCATATATTTCTCCTTAAACTGCTATTTGTCCGGCTATTTGCTGAATCTTGAGAATGACAAATTCAGCAGGTTTGAGAGGAGCAAAACCAACAATGATATTGACAATTCCTAAGTTAATATCATTTTGGATTGTTGTTTCTTTATCGCACTTCACAAAGTAAGCATCTTCCGCCTTAGTACCTTGAAAAGCTCCTTGAAGGAAGAGAGTATGCATAAAAGCCCCAAGATTCAAGCGAATTTGCGCCCACAACGGCTCATCGTTTGGCTCAAAGACAACCCATTGCGTACCGCGATAAAGACTTTCTTCCAAGAAAAGCGCGAAACGCCGAACTGGAATATACTTCCATTCATCGGTAAGACGGTCATCTCCCTTGCGCGTCCGCGATCCCCAAATCACACGACCAAAAGCTGGCAGAGTTCGCAAACAATTGATCCCCAGAGGATTCAATTCCCCATTTTCTGGATCTGTTAGAGGTACACTCAATTGTGGTACACCGGTCAATGTTGCTTCTGTACCTGCTGGAGCTTTCCACACACCACGTTGAACATCAGTACGAGCAAATACACCTGCGATCGCACCACAAGGAACAAATTCTTCTATTTGATTTTTCAGTAAAGGATTTGGCTGCTTGATTCTAGGATAGAAAACAGCAGCATAACTAGTCGGTTCACCAATGCTCTGAACACCATTCTTGCTCTGAATACCATCCTTGGCCTTATCCTTATCAGTCCACTCAATAGGCGGGTCGATGATGAAAAACGCTCGTCGGGTTTGGCAAAATTCTGCTGCTGAATCCACTAAAGAGTCATAATCTATATTGTGATTTTCTTTATAAGGCGGAATACAAAGGATATTAAAGAGGTCGGCTTTGTTTAAAGCATAAAGACCCTCTTTATTTGCTTCCTTATTTGACCCTGTGAAGTCGTTTACATCTAGATCACCACCATCTGCACCGCTATTTTCTTTATT
The DNA here is from genome assembly GCF_036919815.1 of Nostoc sp. Lineage (GTDB taxonomy): Bacteria > Cyanobacteriota > Cyanobacteriia > Cyanobacteriales > Nostocaceae > Nostoc. The sequence goes on along the minus strand of NZ_JBALCE010000014.1, from coordinate 103,546 downwards.
TCCTTCCGCTTTAGTGCTTGCATCCTTATCCTTATCGTCATTATCGTTATCATCCCACCATTTTTTATTTGATGTTGGTTGAGGATGAGGAGATGGTCTGTCTGTTGGCAAAGGTTCATCCCTAAATCGAACTAAATTAGACTCATTCAACAACACTTTATCTACTTGTCTTAGATCATTCTGAAGCACCGATACATTGCGAAATATTTCCAGTTGACCTGTATTATTATCCAGGACTGTAATGTTGAATAATTTTCTTGTATCCGCGTCACTTATTATACTAGTCTCTACTTTATCAATCCGCACTCTTAAAGCATTCCCCCAACTGCCTTCATTTGCTGCTTCTAAGTTGAGACCACGAACATTTAGTTGTGCCTTCTTAGCTGTGGCTTCAGGTTGTGCTGGAGCTTCACCTTCTGCCGGCTTCGGCTCGGAGTGAATTAGTCGGACGATGATTGCTTGGCTACCACCGTTGAGATAAAAGTCTCGTATAGCATAGCCAAGTGTACTATTGAGCCACAATCCTCCAAAAATGCGTTCAAAGTCGCCATAACTATTGATAGTAATCGGCTCATTTACAGGGCCTCGTAAGGCACGACCAATAAAAGCACTAATAGAGGTAGATACGCCTGTAATCGTGCGTACCCCACTAGGAATTTCTTTTATGTAAACGCCTGGATAAGTTGGTTGTATGGGCATTGTTCATTCTCTAGTTAAGTATTTGGAAGTTAAAAATTGACTATTTGTCAATTTTTAAATAAAAAATTAAGAATAGTTTACAAATTGAACCTCAATAAGAAAATCTTATGATTAATAAATTCATAAATATTCGCATTAATAGCTGCTTATTAACACTGTTTGGCAAGCTGCATTTTAAGCTTGTTATTTAATGTTTAAATAAACCTCAGTAGATCGAAAAGTTGTGGAATTTGACGAAATAATGAGGGTTTCAGGCGGAGCTATTGGGATTTTGGATCACGATCACAAGCGATCGCTTTTAAGTTCATCCAGAAGAGAGGTATTTTAAAGGTAAATTAGAAGCTCATTTCTGAGGATGGTGTTCCTAAGTAAAAATCAACTACTGGCAAGGCTTCTGGAAAACTTTTCGGTCTACTGAACCTGTATTAAATTGCTTTAATCAAGTTAATAGCTTCATGTACCATACCATTCATCCTCGCTGAAAACATCTGAAGAACGTCTTGTATTTTGGGTCAACGAAAGTCGTAGTTGGGCTACGACTTTCGTTGATATCCTTCCCAGAATGTAACGATAAGGGCATGATGGTTTGCCACTACTGATAGTATTTTTGAAGAAAATTATTGTGTGGCGACTATCTTATGCTATCTTTTTTCAAATTTCAGCCCTATCCATTCCCCTTCCTGGTGTATACCGAGTGGGTCATGCTTGCAAGCTGCGGGTTATTAGCCGTATTAGAAGCGATCGCTGGGCGGCGGTTGCCTCTCCAGCATATTTCCGTTTTGCTGTTGCTTTGCCTCATGGGGTGGGTGCTGCCAACGGACAAATTACTTGTCAAAATCCTCTACACATTTGTTGAAATTGGCTTAATTTTTTACGGAACAACGCTGGGATATCTTCAGATTTTACCAACACTATACCTGATTGTGTTTATTCGCAGTTGCTTTTTGTTTAGTACGATCGGACGTTGGGTAATTGGCGGGCTATCGGTCGTGCTGTTTTTGGAGCATCAAACCATGTACGTGCAGAATATGACAAAGGTTATGCCCCAATTAGAGGAGCAGTTTTGGATGCATCTGGTTGCAGAAACACTGATGTTTGGGTTGGGGCTGTTCTTGGTGCTAATGCTGGTCAATACACTCTTGTCTGAACGTCAGTTCCAGGAGGATCTTGCGAGAGCGCATCAGCAACTTCGGCAGCATACCTTCCAGTCAGAAGAGTTAGCAACTGTCCAGGAGCGGAATCGGATTGCTCGTGATATTCATGATTCTTTAGGACATGCGCTGACAGCGTTAAATGTGCAGCTACAAACGGCTTTGTTGCTCTGGCAACAAGAGCCAGACCGGGCAGAACCGTTTTTGCAGCAGGCTCGACGGTTGGGCGTGACTGCCATGCAAGAAGTGCGAAAATCGGTGCAGGCATTGCGCGAAGAAAATCGAGCAGAGCAGTCTTTGACTGAGACGATCGCGGCTGTGGTTGATGATTTTCGGCAGGGAACTGGCATTGAAACGCAAATGCAGATCAGAGGGCAAACAGCAGGAATAGGTAATGCTTCGGTGTCCACTGCGATCGTGAATGCATTATACCGAATTGTTCAGGAGGCGCTAACCAATATTTCCAAGTACGCTCAGGCAACAATAGTAAAGGTAGAAATTGAGATAACGACCGAAATTGTGCGGCTGATTGTGGTAGATAATGGACGTGGGTTTGATAGGGGTAGCTCTATTGGCACAAGATTTGGACTGCAAGGGATGCAGGAGCGAATCGCTGTACTGGGGGGTACATTTACCTTGGAGACAGAACTAGGAAAGGGCTGTCGAATTGAGGTGGAAGTACCTTTCTCCACTATAGTGACAGAAGTGTCGTCTAGCTAGCTAGTTGATTTATGATTCGTGTGTTACTAGTGGATGATCAAAGCCTGATTTGCCAAGGGCTGAAAATAATACTAGAGTTGCAACCAGATTTGCAGGTAGTGGGGATTGCCAGTAATGGCGAGATGGCGATAGAGCAGGTCGCAGCCCTCCAGCCTGATTTAGTGCTAATGGATGTACGAATGCCATTGATGGATGGGAGAGCTGCCACACGAGCGATCTGCAAACGATTTCCCAATGTAAAAGTGCTGGTACTCAGCACGTTTGACGATGACCAGTACATTGTCGAGTCGATCCGGGCAGGTGCGAAAGGCTATCTGCTCAAAGATATGCCCGCAGACGAGTTAGTGCAAGCAATTCGGCTATCGTGCCAGGGCTATGCTCAATTGGCTCCAGGGCTGTTAGAAAAACTGGTGAAAAATCCTTTGGGCATAGCTAAACCAACCGCTTCGCCAGAATTGGATATGCTGACGAAGCGAGAGCAGCAGGTCTTGCAGTTGATTGCCAGTGGAGCCACAAATCGAGAAATCGCTGAGCATTTAGTGGTCACTGAAGGCACTGTGAAAACTCATGTAACGCATTTGCTAAGTCGCCTCGATTGCAGGAACCGCGCCCAGTTAGCGATCATTGCTAATTCGGTTTTTAGGATTAATTGAGTATTACGGACTGAAATGAAAAACCGATGCTGTTGGTAAAGTCAAAAAATGCTCGTGTTCGGATGAGTCACGTCGCTTCTCTAACGAGACGTTGCGCGTAGCTCGCTTCTCCGTAGGAGTACGCTCCGAATTCAAAATTCAGCTGACGATAGCTTTCAACAAATGCCCTGTGACTCGGCTCTGGATGCTGTGTGGTGGCTATCGATGGTTGACACGTTACCCACTACTGAACCGGCTGACTGCGAAGAATTGCTAGATCGACCGTTTGAAATGCTGACGAATGATGAATGGGGACAGTTACGGCAATTAGTAACAGCCTAATTCTCACAACGGCGATGTCTGCGACGGGCTACGCCTACGCTCCACATGAAAAAACGGGGCGATCACCCTAAACCATCCTCAAAAATCATAAATCACAATGCAACCCACAATATCAATTCCCCAACACTGGGGCTACCCGCGCTTAGTCAACGCTGGATACCGCACACCCCAAGATGAATACGGTACTGCCATTGGTAAACCATCCCTCATTCCCGACTTGAAACATTTCGCAACAGACTCTAGACAGGTTAATATTATTCGTGACAACTTAAAGTTACGGTTCATTTGTCAATAAGCAATCATACTTAAAATATTGCCAAAATCTGGAATAAAAAACATAATTTTTAGCTCGGCGATCGCTAGCATTTAAACTCATCATGATGTTTTTGTGCTGATAAGTCAGTATGGAAGTGAATTTAATACCTTATTGTCCATCAGGTTCAAGGATAATTACGAATTGACAAAAGTAATTCTGTTTTAAATGGTCACCAATGGGTTCACATGAACAATTTTGGCGTAGATATAGCGAAGCTGTCACCAGGGGCAAGATAGCCTGAAAATCATTCATAGCAGTACTTCCAGTATATAAGATTCGCACAGAGAAGAACACTAGTATTTTGAGACAGCTGATCTTTGTTAAACTTTTCTTGAGAAAATGCCACTTGGCTCTGTGCTTGAGCGATTTCAGCTGCGGCTATTTGTTGATAGCGATGTCTACGACGAGCTACGCCTACGCGGTTTTATTGAGCTAGCTTTAAGTCCGCCTGCGCTTGCTGTAAATCAGCCTGACCTTGGGCAAGTTTTTCCTGCGAGTTAACCCGCAGTTCCACCAGATCAGGACTGGATATATTTGTTTGTATAGCCGCGAATTCTATTCGCCCTGGCTCTAAGTTGACACCAATCCCCGTCGTAGACATCGCTCCTGAAATAACCAAACATCTAGCTGAAATTCCCAACCGCAAATGTATATTGCTTACTTGCCGATTTACGCAAAAACCGTATTATGAATTACGAATTATTGATTGTACCAGGCTTTTCGCCACTGCTGCATTTGCTTAATCTCTGTATTTTGTGCTTTGATAATTTCTTGGGCTAATTGCTTAATTTCAGGGCGCTTAGACTTACTTAAGGTATCTTGCGCCATTGTTACAGCCCCTTCATGGTGAGGAATCATCGCATTGATAAAGCGCAGATCAAATTCAGCATTAGCTGCACCTAAGTTCTGACTCATCATCATAGTTTTCATTTGGTCAGATGACATCTCCATCATGTGCCCCATTTGACTGTTATAAGCCATTGGTTTATTTCCCGCCTTGGGATACCAAGCTTGTCGCCACTGCTTCATCTGAGTGATTTCTTGGTTTTGCGATTTGATAATAGTGTCTGCTAGCTTTTTGATTTCAGGACGTTTTGATTTTTGCTGCGCTTCTTTAGCCATTTCTACAGCCCCTTGATGGTGAGGTATCATCGCATCGAGAAACCGTAAATCAAAATTAGCATCGGCTGGGCCTAAATCCATTCCCATGCTGTGATTCATGCCACTACCTTGGTTCATCTGTTGCTTGTCGGTAGCATTGGTAGCAGTTGCGTTTGGAACTTGGCTTTCCTTCTGGGAAGCAGTATTGGTACAGGCTGTGATTAATCCACCGCCAGAGGCGATCGCACTAAAGGTTAACGCCAAAAAGGCATTCCTCAAAAATAGCAGTTGCATAAGTATCACCTAACAGTTTCCTAATTCTATATTTACTTCTTAGCTTTGCAGCCAGAAATGAAATTAGGATGAAATTTAAAGATACCTGACTTTTTTGAGAACTCAGGTATCTTGTTTTTCATTTATCACTCAAAATTGTGTAAGCTTCATTAAGTAAGTGCATTTTCTCTTGTGCTTGTTTTAGCAGTTGTGGCTGATTCACAAACAAATCTGGATGCCACTTTTTTACTAAAGTTCGATAAGCCAGCTTTACCTCAGCCAAAGAAGCATTTGCTTGCAATCCTAAAATACTGTAGGCGCGAGTAATTTTATCTTTTTCCGTCTGGTTTTTTGGTTGGTTGGGTGCTTTATTGCTTTGAGTTGCATTTTGTTGTTTGCCAGTTTTAAAACTAGGCGATGTCTGACGACAAGCCTTAGGGCTACGCATCTCTGCTTTCATTCGCGCTATTTCCTCATTGAGTTCCCAATCACGAAATTTCGCCTCCACCTCTTCTGGACGCGAAGAGGGAGAAGCTTTTGGCTGTGGTGGTGGAGAAACATATTCTACCCGTGTCCCAGTATTCTTAACAGGATTTTCCTGTTCTTGCTTAACACCAGTATCTTTTTTAGGGGAAGTTTGAACTCTCTTTGGTTGTAGTGAATATTTTCTATTGATGTTGCTGTATTTGGGTATTTCTTTATAAGATTGATGATTTGAGAGTATTTTGACTTTTTCTAACTCTTGCAGCAACTGATTGAAACCGTTTTGTAACTGCTGCAAATTTTCCCGTTTATTAGTAATTTCTAGTGGTTCTTGACTCAATTCAAAGCAAATTACTTTTTCGGCTTTCTGTTCATATTCATTCAAAATGGATAACCCTTGACTGCTGAAGCAAGATAAATAATCTTCAATTGCAGTTATACAAAGTTTAGCTACTTCTTGATGATAAGATTCCTTTGCTAATTGTTCGTCTTGTGTCTGGATATTCTTGTTTAACAAATAAGAAATACTTCCGACGACAGCAGCACCCACCGGACCGCCCAATAACCAACCAATACCACTACCAACAGCGATGGAACTAGGTTCACTCAAATCATCAGTATTGCTTGGCTTTGAGGGTAGTATTACTTGTGGTTCGCTAGGAAAGGGAATTAATAAATCTTGCGGTCGTTCTTCTTGGAAAAATTCGTAAGCTTGATAAAGCCATTTTACCACAGCAAATTGTAACTGAGTCAGGTCTTTTTTAAGAGTATTTGTTTGCCAAGCTTTAAACTTGTTTTCTGCCAATGCAACTGCTGCATCAGCTTGATATTTTGTGAGTAGCTTAGGTAATGCTAGCCAATCGCGTAACTCTCCCATGCTAGTAGTAAAACCTTTATAAATTAAGTTGGCTGCTTTTTGTTTAATTTCAATTTTGCTATTTTCTTTATCATCAAAGGATTTTATTTCAATAGCAATCGGGTCAATTTTAGCTTTTAATAAGAGTTGGATTTGAGAAGCGATCGCTTCCACTCTTGGCAAACGCACACTACCACGATTTGGTTGCAAAATCCCTACAATATTTTGCAAAGCTGTTTCAAAAGCCGCTAACCCGCTACTATTAGCAGCAGCAACATCGCCTTTTAATCTGGCTCTTAAGGCAGGTAAAGCATCAACGCGATATAAATTACTAAAACCTGGAGGCAATTCTGATCGAAAGCTTTCTGCAACAAACCGCAGGCGATTTTGAACTTGTTTTTGCTCGTCGGGTTCGAGTAAGTTCATAAAATTGGCAACAAATATAACTGTTTTAATGCCGCGATCTAGTAGCCAATCTCGTAAGTTTTCCCGCTCACTCAAAGTCATTAACTTGCGTACATCTAATAATTGGATGACTAAATCTGCACTTAAAAGTTGTTCTCTGACTAAATTATCTTGTTCCTCTCGATCATTTGTTCCCGGTAAGTCGAGTAATTCTACACCTGTTTCTAAGAACGGATGCGGACAAAAAACTTCCACAGATGCTACATCTTTTCGCATCTGTCTATTGCCATCAAGAATTGCAAATTGCTGTAAAACTTCTGTGCCACTGCGAGAGATTTCTGTACCATCTACCAACATGATGCGAGTTCGCACATCAGAGCCGTACTTGACAGTAATTGACGCACCTGTGGTAGGAATTAAATCAATTGGTAAGGTGCGATTCCCCAGTATGGCATTCAATAGGGTAGACTTGCCATGATTAAAGGGGCCAAATACCGCAATGCGAAAGCTAGGATTAACCAGATGATTGCAAATGGTAATTATACCTTGATGCAGTTGCGATTTGGGTTCTAAATCCAGTAACGCAGATGCAGATTTAAGACAATCTGCTAAATCCTTATAACCTTCATACTGTTGCTGCATAGTTCCTCATTTCGTTGCTCCGCCTAGTAATGCAGATCATTGAGGCGATCGCCTCACATTGTTAAGGAGGTAGGTATAATTAAACATACAATAAAATCCTAGTTCGTAGTGAGCGATTCATCGCTCATAGCAAAGTTTATCAGGACTAAAGTCCTTACTACAAACTTTAACTTATTTACGTTTAGCTACTTATGGTTATGGGAGACGCAGCCTCGCAGTAGGCATTCCCAGTCGGAGACTGGGAATGAGAGTAATGAGAAATATCAGCTATAGTAAGCTAATAAGTTGCTATACGGCGCCTCAATTTTTTGCAACTGAGCTATTACATCTTCCTGTAAGGTTTTTAAACGTTTGAACTCACTCTCCCGATTAATTTCGCGGGTTTCTTTCTGCTTTAGCAGATTATCTAATTCAGATTTACGAGATACAATATCATCGTTAATCCGCTTACTCACTTCTCTTTCGTAAGAGTCAAAACACTCTTTCACGGCATTGTATACAACCTGAGATTGCTCATGTGCTACTTGAGGTAGGTGTTTAACTAACTCTTTTTCAGCAGTTTTAACTAACTCTTTACGGGCTTGATCTGCTTGCAAAAATCCTACTCCCAAACCTAGCAGCGCAAACCCAATTGGCCCAAGAAAAATACCTGTCACTGCTGTAATTATCCCGCCAACACCAATTACAGTGAAGTAGTTTAACAAGATATTTTTCCAATCAAATCCAGCACCAGCTAGTGCGAAACCAGCAAGATTTCCCTTGGACAGTGATAACAATCCCATTGCCCATTTTGCCCAGCCGGGAGAGTTATCTTCTTCAGCAGTGGTAGTGGTATTTACTTTAACGTTTTGTCCAGTCAGTTTTTCTGTTATTTGGTCTGTGACTTGACTGTAAGACGCGCCATATTGTGCAGCACTGCGAGAAAGTTCTTTAAAAGCTGCATTGATATCTTTTTCAGCAGTTAATGTCCAAGCAGCAGATTTGTCGGTGATGTATTGCTCAAAGGCTTTTTGCAGTGCGGTGTTAAATGCTTCTCGTTTACCGCTACTAAGGAAATCAAATAGATTTAATTCCGGCTGATAGCGTAAGAAATCGTTTTCAAAGGTATTACCTAAGTTTAAAACGTAGCTGCGAAAAGATTCAGAAATCGTTCTTGCTTGAGTGTCTCTTGTATTGATAATTTCTTTTTGAAATTCATTCCGAATACCTGTGAGTTTCTTAAACTCTGGTTCCACTGAATCAATTCGTTTTTTTAATTCATTTACATCCTGGTCAAGTAATGGTATACGTCTAGCAACTGCTTCGCCGATATGATTGCAGGCAAGTCTTGCTAAGGTTCTGACTTGACGGAGTTCTGCGATCGCACGTTCTCTGGTAAGAAAAGTATTAAGCGAACTCATAAACTTCGGAAAGCCAGTCCCCTCTAAATCAGCTTGAGGATTTTTCAACCGTCGTCTGAGTGCTTGAATTGACGAAAGCTCAAACACGCGTTCGTCATAAATATTCTGACCTTCTACAGAACAATATTCTGCTAAATTCGCATTAAATACTTGCCGTAATCTCTCCTCAGATCCTTTTAATTCTTCCACATCATCAGGATCAATCAATGATTCCCGCACCTGATCCCAAGCATTAACTAAGAAAAAAACCGTCAATCCTCGACCTTTAATATAATTTTCTAGGTAGCGACGCTCACCCAAGGTACAAGGTTGAGAAGCTCTCATCACAAACAGAATTGCATGGCAATTATTTACATAACCCAAAGATAATTCGTTTCGCGCTTCTGTATCATTTAATCCTGGACTATCGACAATTTCAATTCCCTTTTCTAGTAGCGTTAAAGGATACTCAACTACTGCATAATCAACATCAGGAAAAGCTTGTTTTTTCTCCTGCTCTAGTTTTTTAGCTTCACCCGGATAAATGGTATATTTATGTTTAAAGTTCTGAAAATCTAGCTGTTGTGGACTTTTACCATCATTAAAATGAATCGTAACTTTCTTTTCTGGACCATAACGTAAAACTGTTAAGACTGCGGTACAAGGGTTAACATCGCTCGGTAATAAGTTTTCACCAATTAAGGCGTTGAGAAACGTGCTTTTTCCCCGTTTCATATCGCCCAAGACCAAAAGGCGAAATACACCTTCACGGAGGTTTTTACTAGCTAGAGTAATATCTTCAATATCTCGTTCTAAACTGAGTTTCCCTGATGAAAAGTCTCCAGCCAATTCAGCTTTATCAATTGTTTCAGCAATTTTGCTCAAACACACCGAAATCTGCGATCGCACTTGAGCAACACGCTCTAAATCTTGGATAAATCTGTCAGTTACTACCTGATCGCTCATCATAATTACACCTTTATTAAAGATTGGGTTTTTTAGATTCCAAAAATAATTTGTAAGACATCCATCCCAGTGCACCAACGATAATAAACCCAGCCAGCACTGAGGCTATTCTCACTGCAACCAGGGCTACCACACCAAGAGCAAACAGCTTTCCACCGAGGATAACTTTTTTCATCCAAGGCTTCGGGGAATCTTCTGGCTGATGCTTCACAGTTTGATGAAAAGCCGCATCGGTAGCATGGATGTTAATTTCCATTTCGCGGAGACGCAATTCAACTTCTCGTTCTCGTAGTATACGTTCCCGGTGTTCGAGTTCTATTTGGCGGTCGCTTTCAGATGTCATCGGTGTCCACCCCATCTAACATAATAAAAAGATGTCAGCATCCACAGGTCAATCATGCAGTATCCTAACTTACACGAATATTTGTTAACCCCAGTAAAATTACTATTTTAATTTTTATTATCTGCTAAATTTAAGCTGGAAGTTAACTACCATAAAATGCAGCAGCTTTTCGGAAATTTGTAGCGAAAACGACTATTACCGCTATTAAGCTTGAATCCCAGCAGCTATTTAGTTAATGAATTGCGTGAGAATAAGAAATAAAGCGAGTCGGGTAGACAGCAAAACCTAGAGGAAATCATCATGCTTTCATCCCCTTTAGTTGTGCAAAGTGCAAATTCCTCCCTCAATGCAAATGACAGACGAGCAGTTTTTTGACTTTTGTCAGGTGAATCGTGACTTACGCATTGAGCGGAATCAATTTGGAGAAATATCAATTATGCCGCCCACTGGTTCAGAGACAGGTAATCGTAATTTCAACCTAGCTGGTCAATTGTATGTTTGGACAGAAAAAGATGGGACGGGTATTTGTTTTGACTCCAGCACAGGATTTAAGCTATCAACAGGTGCAGAGCGATGTCTGACGACAAGCCACTGCGTGTCTACGCCTGATGCTTGCTGGATTAAACTGGAACGGTGGAATGCTCTCTCGCCAGAACAACAGCAAAGGTTTGCCCCCATTTGCCCAGATTTTGTAGTTGAACTAAGGTCGCCTTCTGATAACCTCAAACCCTTGAAGGAGAAAATGGAGGAATATATGAGAGAGCCAGGAGTACAGCTAGGCTTGTTAATTGACCGCAAGCATCGCCGAGTCTATATTTATCGTCCTGGTGTATTAGAGGAATGTCTGGAAAATCCCGCCACTGTTAGCGGTGAATCGGTATTATCTGGGTTTGTGCTGAATTTGAATAAAGTGTGGTAACAACAAATGAAATGGCGTGTAATTATTGAACCAGATTCAGAAACAGGTGACTGGGCTGTTTGGTGCCCAGAGTTACCAGGTTGTGTCTCAGCAGGAGAAACAGAGCAAGAAGCCTTAGAAAATATTCGTGAAGCGATGTCTAACGACAAGCCGCTTTGCGTCTACGCACTTTACCTTGAGCCTGACGCAATCGACCTAGCACCTGGTGCGCTTACACGCGAGGTTACTGTGGGATGAGCCGTAACCGACGGATGAAGTTGAGAGAATTTTGCAACGTTACGGGTTTGAGCTAGTCTCTCAAAAAGGTAGTCATCGCAAATGGCGAAATATTGAACGACAGCTTCAGGTAATTGTGCCAGATCACAAAAGTCGTGATTTACCCATAGGAACGCTACGCAACATCATGATCGGAGCAGACATCCCAGAGTTTGAATGGAAAGCTTAAATTTCAAATGCTGTAAATCATCCCACCGCTATAAGCCAAAATTTTTATAGATACTCACACAGGTACAGTCAAAATGGATATTAAAAATGGCTTCGTCGGCGCTGTTGGCAACACTCCCTTGATTCGCTTAAACAGCTTTAGCGAAGAAACAGGGTGTGAAATCCTTGGTAAAGCAGAATTTCTCAATCCTGGTGGTTCCGTCAAAGACCGCGCCGCACTTTACATCATCGAAGACGCCGAAGAGAAAGGTCTACTCAAACCCGGTGGCACCGTTGTCGAAGGAACTGCTGGTAATACTGGCATTGGACTGGCGCATATTTGCAACGCCAAAGGCTACAAATGCCTAATTATTATTCCCGATACCCAGTCACAAGAAAAAATAGACGCACTGATAGCACTAGGAGCAGAAGTCCGTCCTGTCCCCGCTTTACCTTACAAAGACCCGAATAACTACGTCAAGCTATCTGGCAGAGTCGCTGCTGAGTTAGAAAATGCCATTTGGGCAAATCAGTTTGATAACTTAGCCAACCGCCGCGCCCACTACGAAACCACAGGGCGGGAAATTTGGACGCAGACGGATGGTAAAATAGATGCATGGACAGCTGCAACTGGTACTGGTGGTACTTTTGCTGGTGTGTCCTTGTACTTAAAAGAACAAAATCCGGCGATTAAATGCGTTGTTGCCGATCCACTGGGTAGTGGACTTTATAGCTATGTCAAAACCGGCGAAATCAAGATAGAAGGAAATTCCATCACCGAAGGCATCGGTAACGGTCGTGTCACAGCCAATATGGAAGGCGCACCTGCTGATGATGCTATCCAAATCGATGACAAAGAAGCTTTACGGGTAGTTTACCAACTATTGAGGAAAGATGGGCTGTTAATGGGCGGTTCAACGGGTATTAATGTTGGCGCAGCTGTGACTCTAGCGAAGCAGTTAGGCCCAGGACATACCATTGTCACCATCTTGTGTGATAGTGGTTCCCGGTATCAGTCGCGGATATTCAACCCGGAATGGCTAGCCTCAAAAGGACTTTCAATAGATTAGACATTAGTCCTTGGTCATTAGCAAGCTTCTGACTTTTGACAAATGATAAAGAACAAAGGATAAAGGACAGATGACCAATATAACTCAACCATCAAACTTCAGGGTAATAGACCAACCTTCTCCTAGATGTGTGCGGGTTTGTCAAAATCGTACTTGCAAAAAGCAAGGTGCGCTCAAGATAATAGCAGCTTTTGCAGCTTTGTCAATCCCTGATGTAACAGTAACGGCTAGCAGCTGTTTAGGAGAATGTGGGAATGGACCGATGGTGCTGATATTACCCGATATGGTCTGGTATAGCCGCGTTCAACCCGATCAGGTATCTTTACTAGTAGAAGAGTATTTGCTCGGTGTCAAATAGATGCTTTATTATCGGTTTCATCCTCAGAAATCAAATAGACTAGGAGTGAAAATGAATGTAGAGACGTAACAGTGCTACGTCTCTACAAGGGTTCTGGATAACGCATATTTAATTTCACCAGATGTCTAATTAGTTAACAATATATAGGTCTACAATCTTGTTGACTGAAATGAGGCATCCAATGAATATCCAGCATCTGCGTCAATCTTTAAAACAAAACTGGCTGATTTACTACCAGCAAAATATTCCCTGGCTGGTCAAAATGCGAATTTGGAGTACTTACGATGGTCTGCGGCGTCCTTTGTCCGGTTTTATTTTGGCAACACTGGCTGTTTTAGAACCTCAGTTTGATGAAATACTTTCTTTTATGCTGGATCTGAATAATGATCCAGATAAAATAGTCGCCGCTTTAGGTCTTAATTTCAATCCTGATGAAGAGTTACGTTTAATAAAATCAGCACATTCTATGCCTACAAGCCAAGTTGAAAGCGAGTCGCCATATCAAAACCATTCTGAGAATAAAGATATGTCCTCGGTTGTAGCTGGCTGCAAGATTGCGCCTTATTCTCCTGCTAAGACTCTAGACTCCAACTTGCCACGCGCTGATGAACTTGTGCGATCATTTACAGATATTGCTGAAGTAGTTTGCACACGCGAACCGGAGTGGGTAGTTCTATTTGACACTAAAATTGCTCCAGATACTCCTGTAGAAACGCCATCTTCCGGTTTTGTAAGTGAATATCAACCACCACAATCATCGTCTCTTCAACAACTCCCTTCAGGAACATTGCTGACAATGACCACTGAGGCTAACAGCAAAGCCAAAACTATGCCATCTGTGGCATTAGCTACCAAGATTTCTAGCAATAGCAAAACAGTGCGTAGCGGCTTTGCAGCTTCTCGTGAGACATCGCCATCTGTCCGAATGCCTGTGGGCGCATTAGTGGCAATTACCACTGAGATTTCTAGTAACGGCAAACCAGTGCGATCGCTAGCAATTACTACCGAGGTTAAGAATAACAGCAAACATCCGAATATCCAACCACAAGAGGTTAAAAGCAAAGTGAATTTACCAACCACTAATGCCCGTAGTCTAGCTTCTTGGGTAGATGAATTTTGTTATGGCGCTAGGGATAAAAAGGAAAATATTTTTCTTTGAATTGCTTATGGGTACTCGTGAGAAACAAAGGGGATTTCTACTACTTCACCTTCGGTTTCTCCCACTTGAACTTTTAAGCCCACGCCACCAGCTTTGCTGCGAATGTAACCTAGTCCAAAATAACCATCAGAGGTTTCTGTGTAACTGGTAAGTTTGCCAACCTTTTCATCTCCAACTGCGATCGCACTGCCAACTGACGCAGGGGCACTGAGCCGTATACCCAAAAGGTGTTGTTTTACACCTTTATATGTATTTAACCGAGCAATGGTTTCTTGCCCAATATAGCAACCTTTATTAAAAGAAATTGTTTGCCACAAACCGACCTCCAGAGGATTGTAATCATCTGTAAGTTCAGCATCTGGGGCGGGGCGGCCTTGTAAGATTCGCAAGGCATCCCAAGCGCGATCGCTCATCTCTACCGCCCCAGCTTCTAACAATTTGTTCCACACTGTTGCTTTATCAGTGTAGGGGAAAGTTAAGGTGTATCCGGGAGCAGCTAACCCACTACCCACAGCAATTTGCACTCCCTCGGCGGGAGGAATCGTGTATACTTTGTGACTACCATAAGGTTGGCCGATCAGTTCGCCAATACCCAACTTTTCTAAAACAGCGTCGCTTCCTGGGCCCATGAGGCTGAAGGTGTTGGTGTCTTCTGTGATATCAGATAATTCCACCTTGTCAGCAAAGAAAATATATTTATCCAGCCATTCCATGAGAAACTGGCGGCGGTTGGGTGAAACTAGCAAGATTACTGCATCTTCTTTAATGTAGGCGGTTGCTAAATCAATTGTTCTGGCTGTGGAAGTGACAAAAACTGTATCACAACCTTGTCCTGGCTTGAGTATTTGGAAATTGTTAGTACTTTGGTTGTGCAAGAAATTGAGGCGATCGTCGCCAGAAACTTTGATGCGTCCCCAGGCGGTGCGATCGCATATAGCAACCCCAACTCTGGCGGCTTGGATAGCTGCTGTGTCTTTATCGTCAAGTGTAGATGATGTTGGCATGGTGATCAGAAGTTGCCCTGTTTCAATGTTGTCGCACTGGAAATCTTAACAAATAAGCGTTTGTGGCTTCAATGCACCTCCGGTTTTCTTCTAGCGTATAATCAACTCTGATATATTTAATTAGAACTGACGTACCAATCAGCTTTGTAGATTCCTTCTGTATCGCCTCGGAGGTTTACTACTTTGACCTCAGATTGTTTAATTGGAATTTCAATTACAAACTCAGCCCCCTCACCAGGTTGGGACAGACACTCTAATTTGCCTCCGTGCTTTTCTACAATTTGGTAACTAATTGAGAGTCCTAAACCTGTACCTTGACCGACAGGCTTTGTTGTGAAAAATGGATCGAATAGCCTAGCCTGTACCTCTTTTGTCATTCCGACTCCATTATCCTTAATGGAGATTTGCACCCAATCATCTGCTATAAGCTGTGTTTTTATAGTGATCAGAGGATGGTGTTTATTTGCACCTGATTTCGCAGACTGACCGCATAAATCCTCCAGCGCATCGATTGCATTTGCTAACAGGTTCATAAACACTTGGTTAAGTTGTCCAGCAAAACACTCTACAAGCGGTAAATCGCCGTACTGTTTGACAATCTCAACGCCTGAATGTAATGAATTACCCTTAAGACGATGCTGCAATATTAATAGAGTGTTATCGAGTCCCTCACGAATATCAACAGGTTTTACCTCGGCTTGGTCGAGACGAGAAAAATTTCGCAAGGAAAGAACAATTTCACTAATTCGTTCAGCACCTAGTGTCAGCGAAGAAAACAGTTTAGGCAAATCTTCAGCGATGAATTCCAAATCTGCTAATTTTGCTTGTCGTTGAATTTCCAGATTAGGTTCAGGATATACCTGTTGATAAACATTAAGCATCTCAATCAAGTTTTGCGTATATTCATGAAGATGAATGAGATTGCCGGAGATAAAAGTGACTGGATTATTAATTTCATGGGCAACCCCTGCTACTAGTAATCCCAGACTCGACATCTTTTCAGTCTGAAGTAGATGAGCTTGAGTTTGTTGCAAATGTTCAAGTGCTTCGGAAAGTTGGCTGGCTTGCTGCTGTGTGTGGTTGAGCAGTACTGCGTGTTGTAAAGCAACTCCTAACTGAGAGGCAATTTGGCTCACAAATTCAATTTCAGACTCTTGCCACTCACGGGGTTTTTGGCATTGATGAATACACAGTAAACCCCATAGCTGCCCTTGCTTGATCATGGGAATTACTAAGTTTGCCCTGACTTGGAAGCGAGACAGCATTGAAATATAACAATCGTCTAACTCGCTGTTATAAATATCGGTGGTTGCATGAATGTGGCCTTGGGAGAATTTCTTAGTATACTGCTCACCTAAGCAGTGATCGTACACCTTCGCCGTTAAGATCGATGGGAAACGCGATGCAACATCTTCTGCAATAACTTCGCCGCCGTTATGGTTAGATTCAGAATACAAGCGAAAGACCACAACCCGATCGGCATTGAGTACTCGTCGAAGTTCTTGAGTCGTGGTTTCAAAAATCGCGTTCAAGTCCAGTGATTCCCGAAGTTTGGTAATCACACTAGCTAAAGTTTGCTGTTGCTCTGCCACAAGCGCCAATTGTCTGGTTTGCGATCGCACTTGTTCTAAATACTCAGCTTGTTGCAACGCCACTCCCAGCTGAGTTGCTATTTGCGTGAAAAACTCGACTTCTAAAGCTTCCCAATGCCGGGAGCTTGAATGTTGATAGGCTCCCAATAAACCCCATAGTTCTTGCCCCACAAAAATCGGCGCAATCATGAAGGCTTTAACATGAAATTGTTCAAGTATCTCAAGGTGGCACTGGGTAAATCCGACGCTATAGATATCATCAACTACAGAAGTTTCATTATTGCGGTAGCGTCCACCTTGGGTTTCCTGTAAGTATGTGTCATCCCACACGACACCTACTCCCAGCTTACCATTTCTCTGCCATTGGGGATTTGTAGATTCATAATCACTGACAAATTCACCTCCCCAGTTGGCATTAAAACGATAGACACTTAAGCGATCGCTCTTCAGTAATTGGCAAACTTCCTCAGTCGTGGTTCGGAAAATAGTAGTAACGTCTAGCGACTGTCGCATCTTAGCAATGATCCGAGCCAGAGCTTGCTGCCGTTCCATCGAGCGCTGTAGCTCAATAGTCGAGCATTGCAAATCGGTATTAGTTTGTTGCAGTTCGGCGGTGCGATCGCGCACTTGTTGCTCTAGGTTTGTATTCAAGGCTTGCACTTGTTGGTAAAGTCGATACTGCTTTACTGCCGTTGCAAAGCGTTCGCCTAATGCTTGCGCCAACTTCACTTCCGATTCTGCCCACTGCTGGGTTTGTCCGGTTTTGAGTTCGCGCCATGCTGCAAAGGACTGACGCGGCATCAGTTGGCGAGAATCGGTATCAGCACAGCCTGCCCAAATAGTTTCAATATCCACCTCATCTCGGAAGATGGTTAAACAGCCAACGACGGTGGCACCATGCTGTAGCGGTATAATCAACAAAGCCCGGATTTGGGTTGTTTGGAAACTGGGGGCGAGCGATCGCAATAAGGGTTCTTTATAAAGATCGCCAATTGCCCACAAATTTAAGTCACAACTGAGTTCGTTAGGTGGAGGAGTTAAAGCGTAAACTGCTCTTATCCAATTCACTGACCATGTTTTGTTCTTTTGCTTTTCTGGATAATCGGGGGATGAGATAGTGGCGGAATGGAGATATTTCTGCCACAATCGATGCTCCTCAATCGGTCTATCTTGTCCGATATCAAGTTGATTAGGCTGTATCCCACAAGTATAGATTTCTGTTGTTTGTTCGCCGTCTGGCAGCAAGTAGACTCGTCCTCCAGAGCCTTGAAAAGCAGCTACTGTTTCTTCAAGGGCAGCTTGCAGTTGGACAATAGGCGTAGTATGCAGTTGCTCAGTAACTTGATTAATAATTGCTTCTTGACGGGCTTGCTCTCGCACTTGACTGAGTAAAATCGATTGCGATATGGCGATCGCCAGCTGATCGACAACCAACTGAATTAATAACAATTCCTGTTCAGTCACCACTCGCGCTTCTGAATGGTGAGATACCAATAGTCCCCATAATTGAGATGATTGCTCCAGAGAAGGTAATGAATCTTTCCCTGTTTCCTTGCTTTTTAAAACAATTGGTACTACTACTGAAGACTTTACGCCCATTGCTGTTAAATATTCTATATGGCAGGGATCGACGGGACGATAGCGAATATCTTGCTGGTCTAAGAGTTTGCCTGTTTCTGAGCAATTGAGAGGACTGATCCCAATTTCGTGTGTTATCAAATCAACAATACTTCGCTGGCGGGCTCGGACAAATAGTTCACGCGCATAGGGTGGGATGTCATCTGCGGGGAAATTTAACCCCACAAGAGGTGGCAACCGACCTGGCTGAATCGATTCAGCAATGACTAATCCATGACCATCGGGTTGAAACTGATAAATTTTGACGCGATCAGTGTCTAGAAAGGAGCGTACTTCTACAACCGTCGCCGATAAAATTTCTTGCAGTTCTAAAGATTGCCGAATACGACTCGCAATGCGATGTAATAAAATTTCTTGAGTTTGACTTACTTGCTCTTGCTTTGTCAACGATCCCATATCTTTGAGTATTTTTATGATTTGTATACTTTCTATTCTGGTAATTAATTACTGTATAGAGTAGTAGTAAAAATACGGGGATATATCGCAGCCAAAAACAAAGCTCCTCCGCATATTCTTTTCTTACTTTTACTAATGCACTTAAGTTCTGAACCTGGAAAGTATCGAAAAAACCGGGCGATGCCTAAGTTTGGCTACGCCGGAGCAAATTTTAGAACAAGTTAGCCGAATCCGATTTGGTTAAGGTGCATAGTCCTTAAAGCTCCCCCTTAAAAAGAAGGAAATAAAACCATTTTGAGCAAGCCTAACCGTATCGGCAGTGAAAAGAGTTATGCTTTAGGCGATCGCTTACATTACCGAAAGTACCTGTAAACATCTTTCCTGTGTAATACTCTTACAAAAAGCACTGCCCCCTCTGATAGTGCAATTCCAACTCTGTAGCCTCCAATTTTCATGCGATAATAGTTAAGCTAATAAAACATCTAAACTACAGAATCGAATTAAATCAAACTCTTGTGGGGTGGGCATCTTGCCCGCCTTAATTATCCAAGTTAAATGTAGAACAGCTTACCATCTGCTTAGAGTTTTTTAATATTACTTATATTTGCTAGATTTTCGGCGTTTTCTACTTCTTCAATAACCGCCTTAATCTTTTGAAGTAAAGCTTCGTTCCGAATATTATTTAAATCTTTCTCAAAGCTTTTTCTGAACTCTATATTCATCCTTTACTGTCCAAAATTTGGAAAATAACTTCGCGGCTGACAGTTTCAGTATTTTCACCTTCTTTAATAGCCCTTTCTAAGGCGATATCTTCCATAATTTGTGCGAATAAATGTTCAAGTACTTCTTTCTGCTCTTGAAGGACTTCAAAAATTGCTGTTTTCAACAGTTCTTTAAGTTTAATTTCATCTAAGTTCATTTCTGGCATATATCCTTCAATAGCTCCGTTTTACCTAATACTACCACTCGTCTTATTTAATCTTCTATATAATATCCAAGCACTACAATCAGAAGAAAATCACAAAGGGTAAAAGAGGGCTAGATACTACTCAAAAATGCTACAATCAATATGCATGATACTAAAAGTGAGTTAGATATAAATAGAGAAAATTAGCTTAATATTTGTATGCAGCAACTATCAATCCATAGTGTGGAGTTCCCAATCCATCTCAGTGCTAAAACAATTGCTCGACGTTTAAGTGTTACAGTTATGTGCCTCACCTTAGCAGGCGTTCTAAGTGGCTATTTCTGGCTCTCGAAATTTCCCTTCCCAGCTACCAAATGGTTTTACGAACTATTTAGCCTAGATGGAGAATTGAATATTCCTGCCTGGTATTCTTCATTCTCTCTATTATTTTGTTCGGGATTACTTAAAGTAATTAGCGCTATTAAGACGAAAGACCGCTATTTTGTTTACTGGAAAACTCTATATTTGATATTTTTCTATTTGAGTTTGGATGAAGCATTTAGTTTTCACGAGATTTTGATCGTTCCGTCAGTGCGACAATCGCTTCATCTCAATCCTGTATTTTTCCAAACCTGGGTTATCCCTGGTGCTGTTTTAGTGGTAGTTTTTGCATTTAAATATCTAAAATTTTTGCTCCATCTCCCTCCAAAGACTCGCTATTTATTTCTGATTGCCGCAGTTGTTTATGTGGGTGGAGGCTTAGGTATGGAAATGGTGGGTGGACTTTTGAGAGTAGATTTTGGGCGACGTACCCTAATAACCTTAATTGGCATATTTTTTGAAGAGTTTTTGGAAATGGTCGGAATTGTGATTTTTATTTATGCGCTGCTAGCTTACCTTAGCAGCTTGAAAGAAAGCATTCAACTGAAAATCTATATATCTAAAAACTAATATTAAGTCTACGCTTTCCTAACCTCACGCGCATCTGGACACAGAGCGATAAAATCTTGTAGTTCGCCGTTAGCGTTCGCGCAGCGTCTCCCCAACTCTTGGAGACGCTCCTTCGCGTTGGGAGAAGTTCAGAGACGCTCAAGGGACACGAGAAAGCGTGACGCTAACGGCCCAAGCCGCCGCTCCGACTTCTCTTGTGTGTCGCGCCAGTTGCTACAACTCTTGGAACCCCCGCAACGCACTGGCTTCTCTGCGCCTCTGTGGTAGCCTGCGGCAAGCCGAAGCGTCTACGTTATTTCGTAGACTTGTGCGTAAGTCTAAACTGAAGCGAACTGTATGCCCCTCCAAGCCTGTTAACGTGATAAATGAAGTCCTGTTGGTATTAAGGCAGATAATTTATGACAGCCAGAGAGCAACTTATTCAGGAAATTGAGCAGGTTTCAGATTCTCTAGTGGAAGAAGTGTTGGACTTCTTGCTATTTATAAAAGGTAGACAGGATCAGAAAAATTCCACATCTCATGGTGAGAAAAGCATTCTAGATCGCATGGGAGGAATTCCCCAGCATTTGCTCTGTGTTGGTAATTTGTCAGACCGAGACGTTCGCAGAGCAGTTATTGCATCGCGGATACAGCAGAGCCACCAACAGAAATCATGACCTATTATCCTACGATTTTGGTAGATACCTTCGTCAGCGATGCCTACGGTGGGCTACACCGGAGCACTAACCAGAAAACAGCGATCGCCTATCAACAATAAGGATGTTACGATATCTTTCACCAGCTGAATCTGACTTATGAAATTAGTTTGCTCCCAAAGCGATCTCAGTACAAATCTCTCACTCGTCAGTCGTGCAGTACCTTCACGACCAACTCATCCAGTACTTGCCAATGTGCTGCTACAAGCGGATGCTGAAACTAACCAAGTCAGCTTAACAGCCTTTGATCTCAGCTTGGGAATCCGCACCAGCTTTAACGCAGAGGTATGGCAAGGAGGCGCGATCGCACTTCCTGCTAAATTACTTGTAGACATCACCTCTCGTCTTCCAGAGGGTGAAATCACTTTAGACGATGAATCAGCCCTCACAGGTGCAACATCTACTGGCGAAGGTTTAATTGTCACACTCACACCCAAGAGTGGACATTACCAAGTACGAGCAATGGGGCCTGAAGAATTTCCCGAACTACCTGTAATTGAAAATACCGAAGTAATCCATCTCACCACCGCCTCATTAATTGAGGGCTTACGCGGTTCATTATTTGCTACGAGTAG
Source organism: Nostoc sp. (assembly GCF_036919815.1). GTDB lineage: Bacteria > Cyanobacteriota > Cyanobacteriia > Cyanobacteriales > Nostocaceae > Nostoc. Next base: position 81,551 of record NZ_JBALCE010000014.1, on the reverse strand, counting down.
TGATGAAACCAAGCAAGTACTTACCGGAGTGCATTTAACAGTTAAACAAGATACCCTAGAATTTGCAGCTACCGACGGACATCGCCTAGCAGTAGTAGAAACTAGCAACGAGCGTCCTCTAGGCGGAACTAGTCAGCTAGAAGTGACAGTACCAGCTAGAGCATTACGCGAACTACAACGAATGCTAGCTCATAGCGCCTCATCAGATGAACCTGTAGCTTTATATTTTGATCAAGGTCAAGTTGTGTTTGCATGGCAAAATCAACGCTTGACTAGTCGCACATTAGAAGGGCAATATCCTGCTTATCGACAACTAATCCCGCGCCAATTTGAGCGACAAGTCACAATTGAACGGCGACAATTTGTCAGCACTTTGGAACGGATTGCTGTGCTAGCCGATCAAAAAAATAATATTGTCAAGGTCAGTATTGACAGTGAAGCCCAAGAAATTACCTTATCTTGTGAAGCTCAAGATGTGGGCAGTGGTAGAGAGTCAATGCCGGCACAGATTTCTGGGGAAAACATAGAGATTGCCTTTAACATTAAATATTTGATGGAAGGCTTGAAAGAATTACCATCTTCCGAAATTCAAATGCATTTAAATCAAAGCCTAACTCCAGTAATTTTTACGCCACTGGGCGGTTTGAAAATGACCTATTTAGCTATGCCCGTGCAACTTAGAAGTTAAAAAAAATGTAGCGACTTTTAAGACAGTCGTTACACAAGTTTCTTTTTTCGTTTTTATCGTAAATAAAAGGGTTTAAGACCCCAACTATTACACGTAGCGCGGAGTCGGAGCCACTCCGCCTGGGATCAGTTTCAGTCGGGGTTTAAATCCCCTTATGTAAATGTCTTTAATTACGAATTACGTTAGCGAGTCATCTCCCAAGGGGAGACGCTAAGAGCGAACGAGCGTCATTACGAATTACGAATTATTTAAGATTTGGTGATTTGGCTGACCGGAATTTCAATCCAAAATTCTGTACCTAACCCTGGCTGAGAATCATATTTAAACAGACCACCGTGTTTATCTACGACAATCTGATAACTAATTGACAACCCCAAGCCAGTGCCTTTTCCCACTGCCTTAGTAGTGAAAAATGGGTCGCAGATTTTTGACTTCAGAGGCTCCGGTATTCCTGGGCCATTGTCTGCAATGCGAATTATTACGCTTTTAACATTGCCTTCAAGCTCTCCAAGAGCAGTACGGATGCTGATTTGATTGCTATGAGGATTTGATTGAGATTCTGTATAATCTTCTAGAGCATCGATCGCATTGCTTAAAACATTCATAAAGACCTGATTCAGTGGACCAGCATAGCACTCTACCAAGGGAAGGTCGCCGTACTCTTTGACTAATTTAATATCCAGACTTTCCCGTTTTGCTTTCAAGCGATGCTGCAAAATTAACAAAGTGCTATCAATACCTTCGTGAATATCAACTAGCTTTATTTCCGCCTCGTCTAGGCGAGAGAAATTCCGTAAACTCAAGACAATCTGACGGATGCGATCAACCCCAACTTTCATCGAAGATAAAGTTTTAGGCAAATCTTCCATGAGAAATTCTAAGTCGATCTCGAATGCGCGATCGCTAATTTCAGGGCTGGGGTTGGGAGTATTTTGCAAATAGAGGTGTAGTATACTGAGTAAATCTTGGGCGTAATCGTTGACATGATTGATGTTGCCATAAATGAAGTTTACCGGGTTATTAATTTCGTGGGCAACACCAGCTACCAATTGACCGAGTGAGGACATTTTCTCAGTTTGGATCAGTTGGGTTTGAGTTTGCTTTAAATCATCCAGAGCTAGAGCTAACTTTTCTGTCTGCTCCTTGGCCTGATTATGCAATTGGGCTTGTTGCAGTGCAACCCCTAGCTGATTGGCAATTTGAGTGATGAACTTAATTTCCGAGGCTTCCCAATGGCGGGGTGCAGAATTCTGGTAAACTGCTAGTAAGCCCCATAGCTGTTGCCCAATAAATATGGGTGCGATCGCATAAGCCCTTGCTTGAATTTGCTCTAGAGCCATAACGTGGCATTGAGCGTGGCCAGCTTGATAGATGTCATCGACTACAAAGGTTTCATTGTGACGATATCGCCCACCTTGGTTTTGCTGCAAATAACTATCTTCCCAAACTGTCTCAATATCCGAACCGACTAGCTTTACCCAGTTCTCACCTACAAATTCGGCGATATATTCACCACTCCAATCAGCCTGGAATCGGTAGACTGCAACTCGATCGACTTGTAGTGATTTACAGATTTCTTGGGTGGTTGTCTGAAAAATCGCATCTAGGTTAAGAGATTCCCTAACTTTGGCAACAACTTCAAACAATACCCGTTGTTGTTCTGCTGCTTGTTCCAAATCAACAGCCTGATGCTTGGTTTGTTCAAGTAAATCAGCTTGTTCCAGTGCTACAGAAAGCTGTGCAGCGACTTGGGTAGCGAACTGGATTTCTGAGGATTGCCATTCACGTGGTTGGTAACACTGGTGAATGCACAACAAACCCCAGAGTTCATTGCTTTTAGCCAGTGGCAAAACTAAATTGGCTTTAACTTGCAGTTGCTCTAGCATTTGGACATAACAAACATTTAATCCAGAGTTGTGGATATCAGCGATCGCATGGACACGTCCTTGACGATAGAGGGCATCATACTTCTTCTTAAAACAATTGTCTTGAATTTTTAATGTTAAAGCAGAAGTAAACTCTGGCAAAAGATCCTCTGAAACAATTTCACCTTCATCGAGTTCGGAATTCCGGTCAAAGCGATATACTATCACTCTGTCAGCATTCAAAGAGCGACGGACTTCACACACAGTTGCGGCAAAAATTGTCTTTAGATCAAGAGATTCCCGAATTTTGGCAACAACTTCAAACAATACCTGTTGTTGTTCTGCTGCTTGTTCCAAATCTAACGCTTGCTGTCGTGTCTGAGTTAGTAAATCAGCTTGCTGGACTGCTACCCCCATTTGGGCAGCAATCTGACTGAGAAAGTTAACTTCAGAAGCTTTCCATTGCCGAGGGGCAGTGTGTTGATAAGTTGCCAGCAAACCCCAAAGTTTTTGCCCAACAAAAATCGGAGCAAGCACAAAAGCATAAATTTGAAACTGCTCTAGATTGTCGATATGACACTGAGCAAACCCCATCTTGTAGATGTCATCGACTGCAAATGTTTCATTGTTGCGGTAGCGTCCTCCCTGTGTATTTTGTAAGTAGGTGTCATTCCAAACTGTATTAATACCTAGTTCGGACTGATTCGACCAGTATGGACTAGCAGCCTCGAAATCCCCGACAAATGCCCCACCCCAATCAGAATCAAAACGATAAACAGAAACGCGATCGGCTTTGATTAATTGACAAACCTCTTTAGTTGTGGTTTGAAAAATGGTATCTGTCTCCAAAGATTCCCGAATCTCGGCAATAACTTTAAACACAGCCTGTTGTTGTTCAGATGTCCGTTGTAACTCAATTGTGCGTCTTTTAACTTGTTTTTCTAAATTTTCATTGAAGACTTGTACCTGTTGGTATAGTTCATATTGCTGAACTGCTGAAGCAAAGTGTTTACCGAGGTCTCTAGCCAGTTCAATCTCTTCATCCGTCCATTTTTGAGCTTGTGCTTTTTTAGATTCGCGCCAAACCTCAAAGGACAAACGGGGGTACAGTTGTCTTTGATCGCTGTCATACTGCCCCGCCCAGAGAGTCTCTGTATCTATTTCGTCACGGAAAATACTTAAGTAGCCCAGCAACTGCTGATGATACAGGAGTGGGATAATCAACATACTGCGAATTTTAGTTGGTTGAAAAGCAACTTGCAAAGTTCGCAAGCTAGAAGTTTTATATATATCTAAAATCGCCCAAACATCGTAGTTACCAGACTTGTAGTGTTCCTGCCAGACACTATACTGCTCGATCAGTGGATATATAGTTTGTTCTGGCATCACAGGTTGCTGTCCACAGATATAAAGCTTGATACAACTATTTCCTGGTATTAAGCATTCTGTTAAGCTAGTGACGTTGCCATTGTGGAAATCAAAAGCTGCATTTCTAATGCAAAGCCTGCCACCAACACCATTAAAGGCAGCAACAGCCGCTTCTAGGGCTGGTTGTAATACAATTGTCGGTAATGAATGTAGTAGGGTAGCAACGCGGTTAATAATCGCTTCCCGTTCGGCTGTTTTGCGGACTTGAGTCAGAAGGGTACTTTGAGCGATCGCTACTGACAGTTGATCCACTACCATCTGTAGTGCTTCTAGTTCATATTCTGAAATCAAACGCGCTTCCGAATTATGAGACACCAGTAGTCCCCAAAGTTGATCTTCATAGAGAATAGGCGCTACCACAGAGGACTTTACCCCCATTGCCGTCAAATATTCAACATGACATGGGTCTACAGGGCGGTAACACATCTCCTCTGATATAGTTTCTCCATTTTCCAAGTCATGGAGGTGACTTTGACCAATCTCTTGAGTATCAACATTCACAACAGAACGCAATCGTGATTTAATAAATAGTTCACGGGCGGTGAGTGGAATATCATCAGCAGGGAAATTTAGCCCCAGTAGTGACGGCAAACGATTTTCGTAAATTGACTCAGCAATCACTTCACCACTACTATCGGCATGAAATTTGTAGATCATCACTCGGTCAGTTTTTAGTAGCGATCGCACCTCTGCTGTTGTGACTGTGATAATCTCTTCCAACTCTAAGCTTCGTCGAATCCGGTTTGTAATCCGGCGTAGCAAAGTTTCTTCATGGCGACATAAGAGCAAATCTTCTTCTGGGTTCGAGGTCATTGCTGATAACAAAATAAATTAATAATTAACAAAATGGCATAATGAAATCTAAAGCCATTTTGAGATTTATTTCCTCAATTTGTCTTCAGTGAAACTACGGGCAAATCATTAATAAAAATATTTATTTAACCTTTATCAAATTTCATCAAAATATCACAAAAACAGACGCTAAAAGAATGGCGTCTGTACTAGCTGCAATAAAAGATTCTGGTTTTTTAGTGTTGAGTTTTTGTCAAACATTGCCGTAGCAACAAACTTAAACTCTTGTATTCTCAGCAAAGCTAATTTTCAGATAGTCGTCTTCCATCTTTGCCCCTGCTGGTTGTAGTGCTGCTAAGGCTTGCGGTAAAACTAAGTTACGACGGTGGTTGCCAATAGTAATGTTTAATTCGTCTCCGGTTTTACTCAGTTGAACTTGGTTTTTAGGAATACCGGGTAAGTAAAGTTCTAAGCTGTATTGGTTTCCCTCTTGCACGACTCTAAGAGTCGTTTCTTTGTAATAAACCTGAGTCGGATCTTCATCTTTATAAAGGGTTTCCTTCAGGCGTTCTAATGCAGCCAATCCACACATTTCCTCAGAAAATAGGGGAACTTCTTTTACAGGTAGAGGGTGAAAATTATCATGAATTTCCTGGCGATATTGCTCCTGACTTTCCTTCCAACGTTGGAAAAATGGATCTTGGACAACGCTAGGGATAATCCGATTAGCTACTATTAAGTCTGTTGCAACATTATACAAACTCAGATAAGCATGGGCACGCAGAGACTCTTTAATCACCATCTTTTCGGGATTAGTAACCAGACGCACTGAGGTTTTAGTATTGTCTGTTAATACTTTTTCCAGAGCTTCAATTTGTTCATAAAACTCATAAGGTGCATCCATCACTTCTTTATCAGGTAGCGAAAAACCAGCAATTGGTCTAAAAAAAGGTTCAACCAGAGGCCGAAGTGCTACCGAGATGTTTTGAAATGGTTTGTAAAAACGGCGCATATACCAGCCACCGATTTCAGGTAAACTCAGCAACCGGAGTGCTGTGCCGGTGGGGGCTGAGTCGATAATTAAAACATCAAACTCACCTTCATCGTAATGACGTTTCATCCTTACCAAGCCAAAAATCTCATCCATGCCTGGTAAAATTGCCAATTCTTGAGCCTGTATGCCGTCTAAACCCCTTGCCTGTAAAACTTGGGTAATGTAACGTTTCACAGCACCCCAGTTTCCCTCTAGTTCTTGCAGCGCATCCAATTCTGCACCCCACAGATTTGGGCGAATTTTTTGGGGTGCATGTCCCAGTTCGATGTCAAAACTGTCTGCCAGGGAGTGAGCGGGATCTGTACTTAAAACTAATGTCTGATAGCCTAGTTCTGCACAACGCAGTCCAGTTGCAGCAGCAACGGAAGTTTTGCCCACTCCGCCTTTCCCGGTCATCAAAATTACACGCATAGATACTTCTGTCCTGCCTGAGGATTTTATTACATTTATTTACATTATCGACTGTTTAAGGAAAATAAATGCTGTTTAACCATTTTTAGGCGTGAAGACTATTCTTGATATAACCGTTAAGTTGACACCAATGAGTTTACCTGACAATTCAGGTCATCTGGAAAAGCCCATGAAAAATCTAACCCCCTTCCCGTGTCGGGAAGGGTGAAAATTCAAAGTCTCTCTCCTTCTAGGCTACCGTGTACACACAAGTCATCGAATTACCCAAAAATCTTGAAAAACCTCACCCTGGTTCTGCTACGCAAAACCTGTCCCTCTCCTTATTAAGGAGAGGGAAAGATTTAAAACGAGGGTGAGGTTTTGATTTGTGGGTTGTAGAGTCTACACAGTAGCCTTCTAGGAGAGAGATGAAGAAGAGAGGTTTTCCAGATGACCTGAATTGTCAGATGAGTTTACTTTTTATTCCAGAGACTTAAAAATGCTTGAGAGATGACTGGAGTCATCTGACTTTGTAAGTAAGTTAGTGCATCACGATTGTTTTGATTGTTGTCATCATAATAAGTGAACACATTCGTCAACTTGACAATCTCAGGATTTTGATCATTTGTCCCCCTCCATTTGTTAGTAAGTTTGTATAAAACGTCCTTGGGTATATTTTGTTGTAAATTATTTAGGGCTGCGATGTAAGAAGGATTTTGAGGATTCTTTTTGAATTGGAGCCACAAATCTATCAGCTTGAGTTGGGACTGGGGCTGCGGCTGGGGCTTATTTGTTAGACTAGATTGCTGTAGAATTTGACGCTGTTCAATAGTGGCAATGCCATTTTCAGTTAAACCCTGAGATTTCTGAAATTTCTTGACTGCTAAATAAGTAGCTGGCCCATAAAAAGCCTTGTCTGGAGGAATTTCGGCATTGGTTGCAAAACCGTGAAACTTCAATCTATTCTGAAGCCCTTGGACTGTATCTTCCATTACAGTTCGAGTCTCAGAGTTAGCGTTACCATCTACTAGAAGTTTTTGTGAATACTGTTTCTGAAACTTTTTAATCGCTTCTTCGGTAGGATCATCTGTTAAGGAGTTGTTATTCCGCTTCCAGGGAGCAAATTTAGTGAGATCCGGCTTAGGATCTATCTCAGGAGCTAAATATCCCAGCCCGATCAGTATATGACGGATGACTTCAGGGCTATAAACGGTCATGCTTTTTACTTCCTTTGCAACTAAACTACGATTTAATGTATCTGGTTTTACAAAAACTAAGTAAGTAGAAATAAACAAATCTAACATGTCTTGTTTATAAGGCGTTTCAAAAGTTAAGCGATGTGTGACGAGAAGCTGCTTCTGTAGGAGACCTTCGGCGTAAGCGACTACACACCGAGAAAAAGAAAGATGATTTTAAGTCTTGGTGGGCGATCGCGATCGCTTATTCTCAACTATTGATGATGATACTACGCAATGTTTACTTTACACCAGCTTGGAAGCGGCTCTCCGTAGTTGTGCGATCGCTCTGAAAAATGCCCACCTCGATCAGCAAGCGCAGACTTCTGCTGAACAATTGGAGCCATCGCTTTTAACTATTTCACCAACTCATTGCTCACTAGTCAAAAAACCAAACTCTGATTTAATATTCCAGCGATTACCGTCGTGAAGCAGCAGCGTTAATTTGTCAGCAGTAAACTCAAAATCCAACTGACGCTTTTCAAACTCTGGCCAAGCAGCTTTAAAGTTTTGCTTTGTTAAATCCCGAAACGCAACCGTTATATGGGGCGCAAAAGGGCGGGTTTTAGAAACCTTGTCAACAATTCCCAAGTTGCTTTCTATATAAGCCATTAAATCAGCTTGCAAAGTTAAAAGCTCTTGACTTATGACGACATTAATGTATATGACACGAGGCAGAAAGGCATCAAACCCCCTGAGTGTAATTGCTACTGGCTGTTGTCTACTAGCAAACTCCTTCAAGGATGCCTCTAGCAGTGGCAAGTTATCATCTGCCCATTCAAAGGGCGGTTGCAGGGTAATATGAGGCGGAGACTTTAGCGCCCCACTACTAGCATAGCGATCGGCAAAGTCCTGCTTAATCTGGTTGGCGTAGTCTTGAATGTCTTGCGGTGGTAAAAGAGCGACAAAAAAACGGCTCATCTATCTATTTATATTAATTATTTTTATTCCCTAATAGTACGCAAAACTACGCGCGGTAGGGGCAATTCATGTAGACGAAGGCTTCCCGTAGAGTAAATAGGACTTACGCACAAGTGAGTTACGGAATAACTAACCGCAGAGGCGCAGAGGACACGGAGAAATCAGAGTTTCAGAGATATTTTGCGTAAGTCCTGCTTAGTAATTAGCGATCGCTGGGAAAACTTAGGGAAGGCGGATCGAGTTGGCGCTTGGCAGAAAGGGAAAATCCGAATTCGCTTTGAATTTGTTGCTGACAAGCCGACACCAATAAAACCACTGATTCCTACTAATTCGACATCTCCACTGGATGATCTGCGATCGCACCTAGATATCTAATAGTCACAGATGCGTTGCCGACTCGCAGACAGTAGGCGAAATATCCATGATCAAGAAATCGCTGTAGTTCGTGTATATTGCTACTCAAACTCTACTCAAAATAGTAATAACTTAAACAGGATATCTGTTGTAACTGGAGTTAAGAAGCAAATGCCGTGGTTTGTAAAGATTGAAGAAGGCAAAGTCGATAAATCTACCTTTGACCAGTATGTACCTGCCCACAAAGCCTACATTCAAGACTTGATTGCTAAAGGACACAAAGCGCGAACAGGGTATTGGGCACAGCAAAGAGGCGGGATGTTGCTGTTTGAGGCAGCTTCAAAGGATGAAGCAGAAGCGATTGTAGCTGATGACCCCTTGGTGCAACACGGCTGCGTCAACTATCAGCTTTATGAATGGCGAATTGTTATGGAATAATCTACACTTACTGACTTTTAATGTTATGCTTTTAAAAGACCTGGATCTATGCGATCGCAACACCCAAATCTTGTCAGAACCGGAAGGTAGCAGCAACACGGGAGGCTTGTGGTAGGCGTAGTCTCCGGGTCGCCCTATTTTTAGGAGCGTTCAGCAACCATGCCTGGTTTTGGAGATATTGTTCAAAAAGCTTTTTACCTCGGTGTTGGATTAGCTTCTTACGCAGGTGAGAAAGCAGGGGGAAAATTAGCGGAAGTGCGATCGCAAGTCCAAAAACTGGCAGATGAAATGGTGGCAAAGGGCGAAATGAACACCGAAGAAGCCCGCCGCTTCGTTGACGAGATGATGAAGCAAGCCCAACAGCCCCAACCATCTGGTGAAACCTCTGAGAAAACACCCCCTTCTGAACCTCGCCGCATTGAAATTTTAGAGGAAGATGAAGAACCAACGGTGAAAGAGAAATCAGCTGATGAGAATGTGGATAAATTACGCGATGAAGTGCTAAAGCTGCAAGACGAGTTAAAACGATTGCAACGCGATTAATAAAAAGCATTATTGGATCAAAATATCAGTAATAAGTGGCACTTCAGAGAGAAACTTGATAAGATACATTGCCTAGTATGTACTCTAGTGCTTGAAGCCAGATAGTACAAACCGTCTTGTTTATAGCCTGGAAGGGCGTCAAGTTTATGGAACAGTGGCAAAAAGATTTAGTAGAAATGGTCGAAACAGTAGCTGATGAAGTAGAGCGTTTCTTGCTCGGAATGAGTGAAATGGTAGACGCTTTTTTTGAGCTAACGGAAGAAATGACCGAGCAAGTCCCGAACATTGTCACTGAAGTTGATCAGTATTTACAGGATTTTGCTGAACCAATGTTGGAAGCTTACTGGGAACTAGAAGAGATTGTAGCAGATGTAGATCCGGGTTTTCCTTATTCAGTTGAACCCACAGCCGAAAAAAATCCCGCCTGTATCGGTTGTAGTCACTACCACGGCCAAGTTTATAGTGGTAATTTGTTAGTTTGTGCCATGCATCCCCACGGTTGGGAAGATGAAAATTGTCCAGACTGGGAGAAGGAAGAGTATTAAGGGGGAGACGCGATTAATCGCGTCTGTACAATAATTACTAAAAGGACGTAAAGACAAGTAAAATAACAAAAGACAAAAGACAAATGACAAATGACAACTGATAAATTACCTGAAAGCGGATCTCAGGAAAGCCCAGAAATGAAATATGGCGAACGCGACATTGCCGAAGGTAAACTAATTACTTTTCCGAATCCGCGTGTGGGGAGGCGATATGACATTAACATTAGTTTGCCAGAATTTACTTGTAAATGTCCGTTTTCCGGCTATCCTGACTTTGCGACAATTTACCTTACCTATGTGCCTGATCAACGGGTAGTAGAATTGAAGGCACTTAAGCTTTATATTAATAGTTACCGCGATCGCTATATTTCTCACGAAGAATCTGCTAATCAAATTTTGGATGATTTTGTCGCTGCTTGTGATCCCTTGGAAGTCACGGTGAAAGCAGATTTCACGCCTCGCGGCAATGTGCATACTGTGGTTGAAGTGCGCCACCAAAAGTAATATCATCACTAATCAGCGCAGACGGTATTAATCGGCTTTATTCAGCAATTTTCTTTGCAGCTGTCTGCGCTTGAATTACAACTTTTTTAGATAAAGGAATATATCCAAGTTCCAAACTGGATTTTTGCCCCTCAATCAAAGCCCAATCAATAAAGTTTTTCAGCACTTTAGCCTTGACTCGCTTTGGATATTGGTGATAAGTTAAAAGCCAGGTGTAAGTGACAATGGGATAAGACTGGGCACCTTTAGGATCGGTGATAAAAGCAATCAAGTTATCGGCGGGTAATTTCACTTCCTCTAAGGTTTGAGCTACAGATTCTGGTGTCGGCGTAATATAATTACCAGATTTATTTTCTAAAGCAGCCATAGGAAGTTTATTTTGTTTAGCGTAAATATACTCTACATAGCCAATAGCTCCTGGTATTTGTTGAATCAGGGCGGTAACACCTTCGTTACCCTTTCCACCAATTCCCACTTGCCATGCTACAGATTTACCAGCCCCAACTTTGCTTTTCCATTGTGGACTTATAGCACTTAAATGTTGCGTCAACACGCTCGTAGTTCCACTACCATCAGTTCGGTATACAAGCTGAATCGGTAAATCGGGCAAACTTACGCCTGGATTAGCTGCGGCTATTCTCGGATGATTCCAATTTGTAATTTTTCCGAGGAAGATATCTACGTAAACTTGGCGTGGTAGCCTGAGAGCAGTTGGCACTTTGACTTGAGGCGACTGGTGTACAACTGGTGTGAGGTTATAAGCCAGCACAATAGAACCGGCAGTTATGGGTAAAGCAATGACTCCGCGTTTTATCTTGGCTGCTTGTTCATTTGTAATTCCCACATCACTAGCTGCAAAGTCTACAGTACCTTCGATGAGCTGTTGCACTCCTGCACTGCTCCCTATTGCTTGATAGTTAATTTCCACATTGGGATTTTTGTGGTTGTAATCTGAAAGCCAGCGCTCGTACAAAGGCGCGGGAAAACTAGCCCCGGCACCAATGAGGGAAACACGCTTTATGTTTTTCTGATTGGCGGTGCAAGAAAGGATAGTTAAGAAGATAGCGATTAGGGGTAGAAGGTAAATGCGTCGCTTGGATTGAAGTTGAGCAGATAGAGAAATCTTTTGTTCCAATGTTTAATAAATACCTCTTGTGATTTTCAAATTTGTAGCGGTGTGGGTGTGATTAATTGTAAATAACTTTTAAACGCATAGGCGCTTCTCTACGAGACGCTACGCGAACGCCTTCCCGCAGGGTAGGGGCGCAAAGTAAACCGCAGAGGAACGCGGAGGATTACTTCTCTGCGAGACGCTTTGCGTAGCTTGCTTCCACGTTCGCGGAGCGTCTCGTAGAGAAGTGGTATGCGTTCCTATGGAGTTTAAATTTTAATTGCTGTTTCTTTTTGCTCACCTTTTGGCTGTGAACTTAGGCGATCTAAAATCTCTAAAATCTCTTGTTCAAAAGCAACTTGGGCGCGATTAGTTTTGCCACCAACATACAAGCGATCGCCTTTTTGCAATGCCCATATTTGTGAGTGGGAGAAGTAACTCATCACCACACCCAGCATTAGCAAACCAAACCCTGAGTAAACTATTGGTATACCTGGATCGGCTTTAATTTGTAAGCCAGTGCTGCCAATGACTTCGATAATTTTCAGCTTCACGCCATTGATTTCGGTGAACATCCCAGCGCGGACAGTATCAACGAGTTTGCCAGTGGCATCATAAATTAATACCATCCCTTGCAAGTCTTTGGCTAACAGGGAAACACCTTCACTCAAATCCGGTTTTGTCGGAACCCAGGTTCCCCAAATGCGCCCGTTACCGTTGGTGTTCAATTTTGCCATCGGTAACTGAAAAATTGGGCTGTTGTTAAATTGGACGCGAACAGCTGCAATTCCCCAATCAGTTTGATACAAAGTTACGCCATGATATCGCAAAGGCTCGTTGACAAAAATCTTTTTGTGGTCAACTTCCTTTCCTTGATTATTTAAGACAGATAAATCTGAATAAAATTGGTCAATGCCTCCAGATGCAGTATAGTCAATCCAAAAACGATTGACTCGCACAGACCAATCTTTCGGGACTTGGGCTGCTGCTAAGGGACCTGCATCTACAATATTTGTCACTTTAAATGTATTACCACTGGCAACCATTTCTTGAGCAAGAAATCCAGTCATCGCCCCCCAAATTCCCCCTAGCAAAATAGCGACGATGCCAATATGAACGATAATTGGCCCGATGCGTCCGACTATTCCCTTGCGGGCGTAGAGGAGATTTTCTTTTTCTTGATCTGGAAAAATTTTATAGCGGCGTTTCTGTAATATTTGAGTGAGATAATTCAAAGAACCAGTATCTAGTTCTGCACTCAAAGCTAACTTTTGAAATTGCCGTGGTTCTTCATAATATTTCCAGCGCTGGGCAGCTTTTAAGGCTGGTAACTGACGGGTAAATGAACAAGCAGTTAAGCTAGTGCCAAATAAGATAAGTAATGCCAGAAACCACCAAGTACGATATACGTGGTCTAACCCAACTACCTGAATTACCTTCCAAGTTAAGAAACCAAATAAAGCTGGATGTTCTGGGTAGTTAGCCTGGTAGAATCCGGGTGACTGACCTTGTTCAATTACAGTACCGGTGGAGCTAAAGATTGCAATCAATAGCAGTAGTGCGATCGCTAGTCGTAAGTTAGTCAATACAGGCAAAAGCTCTTGTCGTAAGAACTGCCCAGGTATCGCCCACCATTTTAATTCTTTTGATGCTGAATCTTCTAAAGTCATTACGTGTAAAATCTAAAAAAGTGTTGATATTAAAAACTGCCAAGAGGAATCCGAGAAATTAAGGAAAATACACCGAATCCTACCAACAGCGCCCCGCTAACTGGGTTAATCCAACCAGACCAGCGCCGCAATTCCAGTAACTTTTTAATTGAAGCTGTAAATGTACCCGCCAAAATCAAGGGTGCTACATAACCGGCTGTGTAAGAAAGTAGCAAAACAGCGCCTAAAATTAAGTCTTGTGTATTAGCAATCCAACCTAGTAAGCTGGCTAAAACAGGTGTGCTACAAGGGGATGCAACTAAGCCGAAAGTCAGCCCCAGCAAATAGGAACGCAATCCAGGTGGTAAATCTGGCGAAATCCAATTTGTTTCACCCAAGGAGGGAAATTGCAGAGGTAGTGCTTCTAATAAGTTCAGCCCCATGAGAATGGCGATAATACTGACGATAATCGGCAAACCAATTCCTATTTGACCATAGACTTTTCCCACAAAAGCTGCTATAATACCAAGCCCTGCCAATGTAGTTGCTAATCCGAAAGCAAACCAAGTTGATTGGGCAGCTGCTTGCAGGCGGCTTTTCGCTTCATAGCCACCGATGTAACCAATGGTAATTGGCAGCATAGAAAGCATACAGGGTGTGAGACTGGTGAGCAAGCCAGCTGCAAAGATGATACCAATACTCGCCACGCTCAAGTGTGTCAGTTGGTTAGAAACAAGGCTGTTGGCAAATTGTTCTAGTTGGTAAATTTGGGTTTGCAGGTTATCAAGCATGGAAAGTTTCTGAGCGGGAAATGCTTACTATGCTTGAATTGTAGCTTATTTTTGGCTGTAGAGTCAGTAGAACTCATTATCTGAACCTGATATCATCTAAATTTAACCTGTCCAAAGAAATGTATCTAAAATACAATTAATCTCACATTATCCCTGAAGAAGCACGCCTGGAGTATTTGGCATGATGATTGCATTACCCGGATTTGAAATTGTCACTTTGTTAAAAGCAGGGGTAAAAGCAGTCATATACCGTGGAATTAAGGTTAAAGATCAGTGTCCAGTAATTATCAAAGGGCTACGTCCAGAACAGTGTACACCGAATAATATTGAACAACTCAAACATGAGTATGCGATCGCTCAAAGGTTGAACACCGCAGCAGTAGTCAAAGCTTACGCCTTAGAGATGTACCAGGGAATCCCTTATTTAATTATGGAGGATTTTGGCGGGCGATCGCTCGACCATTTGCTCGACCAATTTCAACAGCCTGTTCCGTTTCTAAAGATTGCCATTGAAATCACCAGTAAACTCGCACAAATCCACGCTTATAACATTGTCCACAAGGATATTAAGCCGCAAAATATCTTAGTTAACCTCGAAACTAATCAGGTTAAAATTGCCGATTTTGGAATTGCTGCCTTCATTCCATACCAACAGCAAATAGTTAGCAGTTCCAGTCGTATTGAAGGCAGTTTACCTTATTTGTCACCTGAGCAAACCGGGCGGATGAATCGAGGAATTGACCATCGCAGCGATTTATATTCTCTGGGAGTCACCTTTTATGAGATGCTCACAGGTCAGCTACCATTTCAAGGCAAAGACCCTTTAGAGTGGGTGCATTGTCATATTGCCAAATCTCCGCTATCCCTTAGAAAGCTGAACTCTGATATTCCCCAGATGCTCTGTGAGATAATTATGAAATTGCTGTCGAAGGTGGCAGAACATAGGTATCAGAGCGCTTTAGGTTTGCAATTTGATTTAGAACGGTGTTTAAAGCAATTGCAGACAACCGGACAAATTCAATCCTTTGTTTTGGGTGAACAAGATATCTCAGATCGCTTTCAAATTCCTCAAAAATTGTATGGGCGAGAACAAGAGATTGCAAAGCTTCTCCAAGCATTTGAGCGAGTTGTTAGCCAAGGAAAACCAGAAATAGTTTTCGTCTCTGGCTATGCTGGAGTTGGTAAATCTTCTATTGTGAAGGAGATTCACAAGCCCATTGTTAGAGAACGCGGTGCTTTTATCTGTGGTAAGTTTGATCAGTATAAACGAGATATTCCTTATTCCACCATTGTTCAAGCTTTTCAAACACTCGCGCGACAAATTTTAACTGAGCCTGAAGATCAACTTGCTACTTGGAAAAAGCGAATACAAGCAGCATTAGGAAACAATGGTAGACTAATCACAGATGTCATTCCAGAAGTTGAACTAATCGTTGGAGAACAGCCTTATATCCCAGAGTTGGGGCCTGCTGAATCTCAAAACCGATTTAATTTAGTATTTCATAATTTTATCAACGTCTTTGCTCAAAAAGAGCATCCACTCACTGTTTTTTTAGACGATATGCAGTGGGCAGACAGCGCTACTTTGAATTTAATTCAAACTATAATTACTGGCTCTAGTATCAAGTATCTCTGCTTTATTTTTGCGTATCGAGATAACGAAATAGATATTGTACATCCCTTCAATTTGATGAGAGAGAAGGTTCGCCAGTCTGGAGCAATAACGAGTGAAATTATTCTGAAGCCGTTGAATCTTGTCTATGTAAATCAGTTAATTGCTGATACCTTACATAGTTCAGCAGAACAAGTAGAATCCCTTGCTCAATTAATTATCCAAAAAACTGACGGTAATCCTTTTTTTATCAATGAATTTCTCAAAACGCTGCATCAAGAAAATTTACTGAATTTTTACCCCCCTCAATCCCCCCTTACTAAGGGGGGACAGAGGAGGGTAGGGGTTTGGCAATGGAATCTAGCTGAGATTGAAGCCCAAGGTATTACAGATAATATTGTCAGTCTGATGATTGGGCGAATGCAAAAACTGCCCCTGGCAACTCAACAGGTGCTTAAATTAGCCTCGTGTATCGGGAATCGCTTTGATTTAGAAGTTTTAGCGCTCGTTGGGGAACAATCTATTGAAGAAACGAGAAATGCACTTTTTGAAGCAATTTTAAGAGGATTAATTATCTCCATTGAGTCAGATGAAACTGCCCAGAAAAACTATCGTTTTCGTTTCTACCATGATCGAGTTCAACAAGCTGCTTATGCCTTAATTTCCGATGAATCAAAGTCGGCTGTTCACCTGAAAATTGGGCGACTTTTGCTGAATAATGCTAGTCAGGAACAAGTGAATGAGCAAATTTTTGATTTAGTTAATCAGCTTAATCTCGCGGTGGATCTGATTATTGAACAAATCGAAAAAGATGAATTGGTACGATTAAATTTAATCGCTGGTAAGAAGGCAAAAGCTTCTACCGCTTACATTCCTGCTAAAAAGTTTTTTAGCGTTGCTATGAATCTTTTGGCTGAAAATGCCTGGATTGAACAATATGAACAAACATTTACTTTATTTAGAGAACGGGCTGAGTGCGAATTCTTAACAGGAAATTTAGAGCAAGCGGAAGAATTATTTGAGCTACTATTGCTAAAAGCAGAATCTCATGTGGACAAATCTAATATTTATATACTGCAAATCAGACTCTATCAAGTTGCTGGTAGGTATGAAGAAGCGCTGACATTGGGATTAGAAGCTTTAAAACTTTTTGGGGTAACATTTCCTGATTCTAATGAGCAAGTACAAAGTGCGATAGCGAAGCGCAGCAGCGAAGCGCTGATCGCTATTGAGAAAAACCAAGTATTAATAAATTTAGGTGATAGACAAGTCTCTGATTTAATTAATGCTCCAGTAATCCCAGATCCAAATATTAAGACACTAATTAGTCTGTTGACGACTTTGGGACCACCTAGTTATCTCGGTAAACCTGATATCTTTCCCTTAGTTGTACTCAAAGCAGTTAACTACTCACTGAAGTTTGGGAATACAGAAGATTCCTGTTTTGCTTACAGTATGTACGCGATGTTATTGGTTTCCATCTTCCATGATATTCCTACAGGCTACGCATTTTCTGAGATGACAATTCAATTAAATGAAAAGTTGCATGACTTGAAACTTAGAGGAGTTGTTCTACACATTCATGGAAGTCATATCAACGTTTGGCGTAACCATATTGCTAGCGATATTCCCTTTTTAGAGCGGGGATTTATTGGCTGTGTGGAAGCAGGCGATGTGACGATGGCAAACTACAACGGCTATCAAGCTTCCTGGCAAATTATCCAGTTAGGCTCTCCACTTGCAGATACATACAAATCTCTAGAAAAATACACCGCATTCGCCCGCCAGTCTAAACATGAGACAATCAGATTACAGCAAATGCTACTGATGAATCTGCGCGGACTCACTCACCAAAACCTGACTCTAAGTGATGATAATTTTGATGAATCACACGCACTATCTGTGATTAAAGATGCAGGTTTTGTCAGTGGGATTATTTTTTATCACATTATTAAATTAATTATCTTTTTTACATATCGACAGTATACAGAAGCACTCAATTCTGCTTTAAAATTATCCAATTTTCCAGTTACAACACTGGCATTACCAATTGAAACAGATTATGTTTTATATTACTCACTGACTCTAACGGCTCTTTATCCAACAGTAACTTGTCAAGAACAAAAACAGTTTTTGCAAACCTTAGAATTACATCAGCAGCAATTGCAATACTGGGCTAACCACTGCGCTGCAAACTTTTTACATAAGTCTCAATTAGTAGCTGCTGAAATAGCTCGGATTCAAGGTAGAGACTTGGAAGCAATGCGCCTGTATGAGCAATCAATTGCTTCAGCCCGTGAGCAGGGATTTGTGCAATATGAAGCTTTGGCTAATGAGCTAGGCGCTAAGTTTTACTTAGAGCGGGAGTTTGAATTAATTGCTAAAACCTACTTGCAAGCGGCGAAAAATGCCTATATGCGCTGGGAGGCGATCGCTAAAGTCAAGCACCTCGAAGAATGTTATCCTCAGCTATTGCCACAACAACAGCATATCTCTAATGGAACCTTTATTACTACAGGTGAGCATTTAGACTTTTTGTCAGTAGTTAAAGCCTCTCAAACTATATCTCGTGAAATTGTTTTTTCACGGTTATTGAAAACATTAATGCAAATTGTCATTGAGCAAGCAGGAGCAGAAATCGGTTATTTATTGCTTGAACACGACGAAAATCTGGTGATCGAAGTAGAAGCTAAGGTTAATCCCCAAGCAGAAAAGCTGAATGTTTCTCGGCCAAGATCAAAGGGTGAAATTTCACAAGTTCTTCCTCAATCAATGCTGAATTATGTGCAGCGAACTCAAGAAACAGTGATTTTGCAGAATGCCACTGAGCAAAATCTGTTTTCAAAAGACGAGTATGTAATTCAAAAGCAACCTAAATCTGTACTTTGTTTGCCGATCAATCGTCAGTCTAAATTACTTGGAATTTTATATTTAGAAAACAATCTGATCTCCAGCGCCTTTACACAAGACAAACTTTCGGTACTGGAAATCTTGACAGTTCAAATTGCCATTTCGCTAGAAAATGCTCGTCTTTATCAAGGTCTAGAAGACAGCCAAGCACAACTAAACTTGGCGTTAAAATCTGCTCAAATCGGTGTTTGGAGTTGGGATATTCCCAATGATCACTTCGACTGGGATGAGCAGATTTATCAACTATTTGGATTAACACCTCAAACATTTGCCGGCACTTCCGAAGCACTTTTAAATCGTCTGCATCCTGATGATCGAGGATTGTTGGCTCAATCGTTGAGTCGAGCAATTAACGAAGGTGTGGAGCATAATTTAGAATATCAAATTATTCGAGATGACGGCACTATCCGTTACTTAGCCTGCCGGGGAAAAGCCTTTTTCAACGAAGCAGGGAAAGCCACACACATGAGTGGCATTGTGCTGGATATCACCGCTCGCAAACAATCTGAAGCCGAACGTATCCAACTAATTCAAGAGCAAACTGCCCGACAGGAAGCAGAAGCCGATCAGCAACGAGCAGAGTTTTTGGTTAAAATCAGCGCAACACTCGCCTCTTCGCTAGATTACGAAAGTACGCTAGCAAGCGTGGCCAACCTAGTTGTCCCTTACTTCGCTGATTGGTGCAGCGTTGATCTTTTGCAAGAGAACCAATCAATTAATCGGGTAGCAGTTGCTCACCGAGATCCAGAGAAAGTAAAACTCGGTTGGGAACTTCATCAGTTTTATCCTAGAAGGTTGGATGCACCTGAAGGTGTGCCGAAAGTGATTCGTACAGGACTTGCTGAAATGGTAGCTGAAATTTCAGATGCAGCCCTAGCAGAAGCGATCGCAGATCCAGAATATCTGCGGATTCTGCGTGAACTTGGTTTAAAGTCTTGTATAATATTGCCCTTGGTGGCACGCGGACGGATCTTTGGTGCTATTTCCTTTGTGACTGCTGAATCAGAACGTCGTTACAGCACAGCTGACTTGTCACTAGCAGAAGATGTTGCCCATCGATCTGCGATCGCCATCGATAATGCCCGCCTTTATCAAGAAGCGCAGCAGGCACAAAAAACAGCAGAAATAGCCCTGGAGCGTATTGCCCGTCTCCAATCCATCACGGCTGCTCTTTCACAATTGCTGACACCAGCCCAAGTATCTGAAGTCATTGTAGAGCAGAGCATGGCTGCCTTGGGAGCCAGTTGTGCCTTTGTCGCCTTGCTGAATGAAAGTAAAACTGAACTAGAAATTGTGCGGGCGGTTGGCTATAACCAAGATTTGGTGAATACTTGGCGTAATTTTCCCATAGATTCACCCTTTCCCTTAGCAGAAGTTGTACGGACTGGGCAACCTATTTGGGCTGAACCAACAGAAATGCGGGTAGCGAGCTACCCGCATTTAGCCCAAATGTATGCCCAATATGACTTTGAAGCCTGGATTTCTATTCCATTGATGGTAGAAGGTTGGGCAGTTGGCGCTATAAGTTTGGGATTTGCCCACTTTCAAGAACTTAGTGGAGAAGATCAAGCGTTTATCTTGGCTGTTGCTCAACAGTGCGCCCAAGCGATCGCTCGCGCCCATCTCTACGAAGCCGAACGAACGGCACGAAACGCGGCGGAATCCGCAAATCGCATCAAAGATGAATTTCTCGCTGTGCTGTCCCATGAACTGAGAACACCGCTTAACCCGATTCTGGGTTGGGCAAAACTGATGCGAAGCCGCAAACTTGATCAAGCAACAAGCGATCGCGCCCTAGAAACCATTGAACGTAACGCCAAGTTACAAACCCAATTAATTGAAGATTTGCTTGATGTTTCCCGCATCCTTCAGGGTAAACTTAACCTTAACTTCGACCCGATTAATTTGGTATCAGTGATTGAAGCTGCGATCGAGACTGTGCGTTTATCAGCACAGGCCAAGTCTATCCAGATTCAGACAATTCTTAAATCTGGTGTTGGGGAAGTTTTAGGCGATGCCAATCGATTGCAACAAGTCATTTGGAATATCCTTTCTAATGCGATTAAGTTTACTCCCACCGGGGGAGAGGTAAAAATTAAATTAGAGCAAGTTGATTCACAGGTACAAATCTGCGTCACTGACACAGGGAAGGGAATTGCACCTGAGTTCTTACCTTATGTCTTTGATTATTTCCGTCAAGCAGATGGTGCCACAACTCGAAAATTTGGCGGTTTAGGTTTAGGATTAGCGATCGTGCGGCATCTTGTAGAACTTCACGGGGGAACTGTTCAAGCAGAAAGCCTGGGCGAAGGACAAGGAGCAACTTTCACCGTCAAACTTCCATGCTTAGAAGATGAAAGCAAAGGAATCAAGGATGAAAAAAATAACTCCTCACTTGTGGCGACTCAGTTCTTGCCCTTGTCTGGCTTAGAGATTCTCGTAGTCGATGATGATGCAGATATGCGAGAGTTTTTGCCCTTCATGCTGGAACAGTATGGTGCAAGTGTTACCGTTGCAGCCTCAGCCATTGAAGCTTTAACTGCCCTGAGTCAATCCCAGCCAAATCTGATCATTAGCGATATCGGGATGCCAGAAATGGATGGTTATATGCTGATGCGACAGGTGAGGAGTTTGGAACCAGAACAAGGCGGGACAATTCCGGCGATCGCTTTAACTGCCTATGCTGGCGAGATGGATCATCAGCAAGCGATCGCTGTCGGATTTCAACTGCATATTTCCAAGCCTGTAGATCCAGAAGAATTAGTCAAGGCGATCGTCTTATTAGACTTATGACGAGGATCAAAAGTGGATTAATCCACTTCAAAGACTCATTAACTGAGTTCAAAAGATCAACAAGCCTCAGAATTGCAATACGCTTAAAATAAGTCTTTTTTCTCCCGCCTACCTCCTTCACTCTCATATCAGTTTTGCTTTCAGGAATAAAGCCATGATTCAAGCCTTACGCAAACTAGTTACATTCGATGAATTTGTTGCTCAATACCCAGACAACCCACAACGACGTTATGAACTACATGATGGAGTAATTGTTGAGATGGCACAACCAGTAGGCGACCATGAAGAGGTCGTTGGATTTTTAGCTACAAAAATCACTTTAGAATATAGTCGCTTAAATCTTCCTTATTTCATCCCAAAAACAGTATTCGTTAAACCACTTGAAAATGAATCAGCTTATTCACCAGATGTCCTGATACTAAATCAGCCTAATTTAGTAAACGAACCTCTATGGAAAAAAGCATCTACTGTAAGCCAAGCTGCATCTATTCCTTTAGTAGTAGAGGTAGTGAGTACTAATTGGCGTGATGATTACCACAAAAAATACGCTGACTATGTTGGGCGAAGCCCTTCCCGAAGGGTACAAATGGGAATTCCTGAATACTGGATTGTGGACTATGCCGCATTGGGCGGTAGGGAATTCATTGGTAAGCCAAAACAAGTTACTATTTTGGTTTGCTATTTGGAAGAAGGTGAGTATCTAATTAATAAATTCCGAGGTAATGACCGTATCCAATCACCAACTTTCCCAGAATTGAATTTAACCGCAGAACAAATTTTTCGCGCTGGTATGGTCCGCTAGATTCACGCTGTCTATTAAAATTACATCAGAATTCAGAATTCAGGAGTTAGGGACTGACAAATAAAAAAATACTCAACAATTTCTTGTGGGGTGGGCGATACGAGAACCCGTAGCCCAAGGCGGGCAAGACTTCCCTGCGGGACGCTACGCGAACGGCGTGAGCGCTACTTCTCTTCTTAGGCTGCGCCAACGACAACGCTACTTCGACGTCGCTCAGTACAAGTCAGTACAAGTCAGTCGAACGCTGCCCACCCCACAAGATTGGATAATTTATTTAGTTGGAAGTTCCTTAGAAGGAAATCCACGCGTAACTGTTCACGCCAACCTACATAAAATTATGTCTAATGATTAAGAAAAACGAGTATAGACAAACATGATAAAAATGCTAGCTGAAAACTTGATGGGAATTGAAGCAAGATTACAAATTAATTGGGTTTGGCTAAATGCCAGCTTACAGTTTGCTACTTGGGGACTTATTTCACTTTTACTTGCTGAGATATTCAGAGACAGCTACCATGCTTTGTGTCACCAAGTCAATTGGCTTGCTAAATGGCACAACAAGCACCATAGCGCCTATCGGCGCGATTTATCGATAGTTTCCCTGAAAGTTTATCAAGAATCCCAACTCTATCACGATATTTTAGAGTCGAGTCTACTGCTGCTGGTATTGGTAGTCATTGCCTTAATTGTCCAGCAAATGGGGTTATGGTTGGGAGTAGCTTATGCTTGCACCTTCTTATATGGCGCGTCTGTGCGGTATTTTCAGGGAAAAATTGATACAGACTACAACCACCTACCCGGTCCTTTAGAGACAATTCCATCCATTTGGTGGGTGAATCGGTCTTATCATTGGCGACATCATTTTGATGATGTCAACGCTTACTACAGTGGTGTTTTTCCCCTGGTGGATAAAATTCTTGGTACAGGACTGTCTCTCAAGGGTAAAACCGTCGCTTTAACTGGAGCATCAGGAGCGTTGGGACAAGCGTTAGCGGCTGAACTTGTCAAGAATAATGCTAAAGTCGTGGCATTAACCACTAATCCAGAAAAATTAGTCGAGCAAGTTGGGGTGAAGGTGGTTCCCTGGCAGCTAGGTAATGAAGCTAATCTGAAGGATAGTTTAGAGAAAGTAGATATTTTAATTATCAACCACGGAGTCAATGTTTACACCAGCCGCACACCAGAAGCTATCAACTCCTCCTATGAAGTGAATACCTTTTCAGCATTACGGTTGATGGATATATTTTTGACAACCGTAACCGGCCCACAAGCAAAAGCAACTAAGGAAATCTGGGTAAATACTTCTGAGGCGGAAGTTTCTCCAGCGCTGAGTCCGCTTTATGAACTCAGCAAACGAGCGCTAGGAGATATTGTTACCCTGAAGCGATTGGATGGGGATTGTGTAATTCGCAAGTTAATTCTTGGCCCCTTTAAGAGTCAACTCAATCCCTATGGAGTGATGTCTGCACAGCAAGTTGCTCATGGTATTTTATTTTTGGCACGGCGAGACTTCCGAAACATTATTGTGACGATAAATCCTCTTACCTATCTGCTGTTTCCCTTAAAGGAAACTAGTACATGGCTATACTATCGAGTTTTTAGCCGAACAGCGAAAAGCTAAAGTGCGTTATGGTACTGGTTTGGGGCTAGCGATGCCTGCGGTGGACTACGCCAGAGCACATCAGATTGTGGTAGAAAAACATCAGGGTAAAATTACTTGCCATTGCGTGTTCTAATCTATTAGTGGACTGACGAAAATCCGCCTACACAAAAGACTCAAGCCAGTTTTGGCAAGCTTTTTAAGAATAAAGGGAAAAACAAACTTATGGGACTTTTCGATCAAATTCTTGGTGCGATCGCTAATCCTAATCAACACGGCAGCTTAGGTCAACTCGGAAATATTGTTAACACTGTACAGCAGTTGAGCCAACATACTGGCGCAGACCCTTCTGCCATCCAATCAGTTTTGTCAATTGTGGGTGGTCAAGTGCGTTCTGCTTTACAAGACAAACAAGCCACAGATGGTAATGAAGCCGCCCAAACTCTAGTGAATCAATATGCTGGTACTTCACCTAACCCCCAAGCCGTCGATTCGCTGTTTTCTCCTGAGATGCAACAGCAGGTAGCTGAAGTTGCTGCCCAGCGCACTGGGTTGGATGCTGGTATAGTTCAACAATTGCTGCCTTCAGCAGTACCTTTGGTGTTGAATTTTTTACAATCAGGTGCAAATGCTCAGAATCCCCAAGCTGGCGGAAATCCTGTGCTGAATTCCTTCTTAGATGCTGACGGCGATGGTGATGTCGATATCGCTGATGCCATCCAGATGGCTAGTCGGCATATCAGATAGTAATACTTTTCCCCACTCCTGTACAGACGCGATTAATCGCGTCTCTCCAAACTCCTGTACAGACGCGATTAATCGCGTCTCTCCAAACTCCCCACTCCCCACTCCCCATATAAATCAGACAGTCTATGTCTAAATTTTTTGACTGTATTACTGAGGAACTGCAAGACTTCATTGCAGCCCAACAACTTTTCTTTGTTGGCTCTGCACCCTTGAGTCCTAAGGATCATGTTAACCTGTCTCCTAAAGGTTTAGGCTGCTTTCGCGTCCTCTCTCCCCACCGAGTAGGTTACGTAGACCTTACAGGTAGTGGTAACGAAACATCAGCCCATTTGCAAGAAAATGGGCGGATAACCTTCATGTTTTGCGCCTTTGAGGAACCCCCGTGTATCTTGCGTCTTTACGGTCAAGGAAAGACGATTTTACCGAGTTCTCCAGACTGGAACTCTTTCTACTCTCTGTTTTTACCGATGCCTGGAACTCGTCAAATTATCGTCGCTGACATTGAAAAAATACAGACTTCCTGTGGTTTTGGCGTACCACTCTATGAATATCGAGGTCAGCGCCAGACTTTAGTAAACTGGGCTAGTAAAAAAGGCGAAGAGGGAGTTCGAGAATTTCAACAGCAGAGAAATCTCGTCAGCATTGACGGTTTAGCGACACCACTGAGTAATTTACCATAATATTTGGCTCATGGATTATTTTATTCGTCCACTCACACAAGAAGATCAGCCTTTTCTTTGGCAAATGCTTTACGAAGCAGCCCATCTGGTAGAAGAAGGTAATTCGACAGTGCAGGATGCAATGAATAATCCTGATTTGGCAAAATATGTGAAAGATTGGGGAGGTAAAGATGATAGTGGCTTCGTCGCTGTTCTAAAAAGTAGTAATCAGCCAGTAGAAGCCGCATGGCTGCGTTTATTGACAGGTGAAAATAAAGGATATGGTTATGTTGATGATCGCACTCCTGAACTAGCAATAGCAATTCTTCCCCAACATAGAAATAATAGTATAGGAACGCAGTTACTCACACATTTGTTAGCAGCAACAAAAACATCTTATCCATCAATATGACTTAGTACCAGAGCGATAAATCCAGCCGTGGGTTTATATAAACGATTTGGCTGAAAAGTTCTTGCTGACAGTGAAATAATCAACCGAGTTGGTGGCATCTCTTTCAAGATGAAAATTGATTTTTAAGCTCAAAGTTCGTCGCTTCTAGGGTACGTTATGGCGTTCATCCTAACGCACCGCCTAATTGTTAAGACCTTTTGGGGTTGATGTCACCACCAATTATTACTTGGAACAAGTTCGCTAGTAAAGAGAAAAACGCCGAAACTAACACTAGCAGCATTAAACTAGCAAGGGCAGCAAACGGAGAGATGATAAATAATAGTAAGAGTGCAAGCATCAAAATCGTTAGTAATGTCTTATTCATCTTTTTTCACCTTTAATAGTTCCTATTCTCAAGCTAACCAACTGACTCATAAACTTGACCAGAGTCCATAGAAGGAATTAGTCTTATTTCTCTGGTAAGATTTTGCAACCAAAAAATTTATTTTTATCCATTAATAAATTGATTTGCTCTGTACCAACAATTATGAATTATGAATTATTCGCTCACCTGCCCTCTGTTAGATTTAACCTGTCCGCGCTTACTTTTGTAGTCTAGGCGCCTTTTTTGAGAACTGCGAGTCGGTTTAGTGGGTTTGCGTTTTCTCGTCACTACAACTGCGCTTTGAATGAGTTCTTGAAGTCGTCTCAACGCTGACTCCCGATTGTTCTCTTGGCTTCGGTGTTCTTGGGCTTTGATTACCACAACTCCTTCTTGGGTGATGCGTCGATCATTCAGCTTTAAAAGCTGTTGTTTATAATAATCTGGTAATGATGAAGCCACAATATCGAAGCGCAAGTGAATCGCGGTGGAAACCTTATTCACATTTTGGCCTCCCGCTCCTTGCGAACGAATCGCGCTAATTTCAAGATCACTCTGGGGGATAATAACTTTGTTGGAAATTTGCAGCATTACTCACAAGGGAAAACAATAACTTTTCAATTTGGGATAAAAATCCTTTACTCGGTTTGTTCGGTAAAATCTATTACTACGTCTTGGTCTTCATTGTTGTTCAAATTCACCTCTAAAGTCTGTCCTTCTATTGTCACTTTATCACCCGGTACTAGTCGCCGTCCTCGTCGAGTTTCCAGCATACCGTTTACTTGGACATCGCCACCTTGAATCATCAGCTTGGCTTGCCCTCCAGTTGGCACTATACCCATCAACTTTAAAAATTGATTTAACTTAATTGTGTTGTCTCTGATTTTCTTCATCGGAAATAAAGGTATATGTTCTTAATTGTATCGTGGCGTTATCAAGGCAAAGCCAAAACTCTTTTAAAACCTCGTTTCCAGCCAGAGGCTAAAAATGCTGCTTATTGCGATTCTACCGCGAGTCATTGAGGCTCTGCCTCCCTGAGGGACATTCCCAGTCGGAGACTGGGAACGAGACAACCAGACAACGAACCACAGAGGCGCAGAGAACACAGAGAGAAGGAAGAAATGCTTAACTGAACTCTATTGGAATAGCCCGTCGTCGCGATCGCTCTCACAAAAACTGTAATCCGAGTTTATTAATCTATAATGTTGATTGACAAAACTGCCAGATATAGGTGAACAAACTAGTCTGGAAGGTTCTTTTAGTGTGTTCAGGTGACTGGATCTATGATTAAGCTTGGTTTATTGGTACAGTCCCAGAATAACTATTTGGGTATCGGAAAAGTTACGGAAATATCTGATACCAATGCGAACGTTGAGTATTTCTGCTCCATCGGGCAACGTCTCCAAAAAACTTTACCTTTAAGTTCACTCTCTCAAGTCAAGCTTGAACCACAAGCTCGATGCTATGTCAAGTCCCAAACTCAGGATAAATGGATAATTGGTAGAATTTTCATCTGGGATGAAGATACAGAAATGTATCAAATTGATTTGCCAGACAAGAAAACTGCAATTGTTACTGAAGAAGAAATTTACGTTCGTTGCAATTTACCCAACACTGACCCGATTGAAACTCTAGCGATGAAGGGTCACGAAACGCCCTACTTTCACGACAAAAGATTGGCTTTCGTGAAATCCTTAATTCAGCAACGCGCTGTCAGTCGCGGGATGACGGGACTGATTTCGGCAAATATTAATCTTTATCCTCACCAAGTTGAAGTAGTCAGGCGGGTACTGGAAGACCCAATCCAACGCTACTTGCTAGCAGATGAGGTGGGACTCGGAAAAACCATCGAAGCGGGTGCGATTCTGCGTCAATTTCTTCTTGATGAGCCAAAAAAAGGTGCGGTGGTCATAGTTCCGCAATATTTGCTCAAACAATGGCGGACTGAGTTAGAAAACAAGTTTTACATCTCCCATTTTGGCAAACGAGTAGCGGTGCTGGCGGTTGAAGATATCCATAAAATCAACCTGAAAGCGAAGATAGGCTGCTTAATTTTAGATGAAGCCCATCACATCGCCGCAATGGCAACCTCTAAGGATGCAGCAGTGCTAAAGCGTTTTGAAACTTGCAAAAATATTGCTCATAAAAGCGATCGCTTACTTTTATTATCCGCTACTCCTGTTCTCAATCATGAGCAAGATTTTCTGGCAATGTTGCACTTGCTCGACCCTACAACCTATAAACTTGATGATTTAGCAGGTTTTCGCGCCAAAGTTGATAGCCGTCAGGAAATTGGTAAACTTTTGCTTTCTTTTAAAGAAGATGCCAAGCCTCTAGTTCTCAAAAACAACTTGCAGCAATTGCGAAATCTGTTTGCTGAAGATAAGTATTTACTGAAGCTGGCGGATGATTTAGAAAGTGGTTTACAAGCAAATTCTAGCAACCAAGAGCAAATCGTCCAAGCGATTCGTGTCCACGTTAGCGATACCTATCGACTACACCGCCGAATGCTTCGCAACCGTCGCGCTGCTGTGGAAGATGTGATCTTTGACCGTAATTTTACGCCGAAAGAAGAGTATGATTTAGACGAGCGATCGCTTGATATCCACGAACTGAGCAATCAATGGCGTAGTGTCGCTCCCCATGAAAAGCAATATCAGCGAATTTTTCTGCTGTTATTTCTAGCTTCTGGTACTTGGTTAGGCATTTTAGAGCAGGTAATTGCCGCCCGTTTAACTGGTAAACCTGATTCTAAACTGATCCAGGAGTTTAAAGAAGATGATCTTCGCCTATTAACTACAACCCCGAAATTCTCAGGGGAAGAAGAGATTCTGCAATCCTTACTAAAAGTTATTCGTCAACCTCAAGAGGACGGAGAACGCAGGGAAAATTTGAAAACAGTGCTGCTGAATCAGCTAGGTACTTACTTCAAAATTCCTGCAAACGTTCGGAAGAATCAAAAGGAATTCCTAACGAGAATACAGCAGAGAATCAAGAGACCAATTACTGGCGATATTCTGCCCAAATTTATTGTATTTACCAGTTTTGGGCAAACTTGTGGCGAAATTGTCCGTTATTTGTCTGATACTTTTGGTGCAGAGACAGTAGCCAGCCATCAATTTGGGGAACCAGCAGATAAGGTTGAGGAAGGCTTAAATAGGTTCAAGAATAATCCCAACTGCTTTATTTTAGTATGCGATCGCTCTGGAGAAGAAGGGCGTAACCTCCAGTTTGCCGACTGGTTAATTCATTTTGACCTTCCTTGGTCGCCTAATCAATTAGAGCAGAGAATTGGCAGACTTGACCGCATTGGCAGCAAAATTGGCATCCAATCCTGTGCCTTGATTGGCCCCTATATGGAAGATAGCCCTCACAATGCTTGGTATAAAGTATTGAAAGATGGGTTTGGTATTTTCCAACAATCAATTGCAAGTCTCCAATTTTATGTGGATGAGAAACTTGCAGAATTAGAAACAGCTTTGTTTGAATCAAGTGCGGCTGGATTGTTAGAGATGATTCAGCCAATTCAAGAGCAAATTGAAGCGGAAATAGTGAAAATTAGCGAACAAAATACTCTCGATGAAATTGACGCTAACGATGAAATTGCAACCCAGTATTTTCAAGATTTAGATAATTACGATGCTCGTCATTTAGAAATTAAGCGAGCAATTGAAGGCTGGATTTGTGACGCGCTAGGATTCAGAGGACAAAATAACCCAGATTCATCAGAGATGCGACGTTATCAACCAACAACGCGTACTTTGGTTCCCATAAATGACTTAAAGAACCGTTTTGCTGAGAGTTCTTTAGACCAATTTGGTACTTATAATCGCCGGGTAGCAAATCAGAATTCTGGGATTAAACTCTTTCGGATTGGGGAAGGATTTGTAGAAGCACTCTTGAACTATATAAACTGGGATGACCGAGGTGAAGCCTTTGCAATGTGGCGCACTGATGCATCTTGGGATGCGAAAGAAGGGAAGGAGTGGTTTGGTTTCCAATGCAATTATGTAGTCGAAACAAATTTAAAAAATGTCAAACAAGTTTTAACCGATTACAAACTAGATAATTCTCAATTCAAAAACTTGCAGCGACGTGTTGATGCTCTATTTCCGCCAATTATAGAAACTATCTATGTTGATGGTCGCAACGAGCAAATACGTGTTGTTGAGGATAAAGCGCTCTTAAGTATTCTGCAACGCTCATATAAAGATAAAAACAATAATCAAGGAAGAGATTACAATCTGGCAAAAGAGCGCTTAGGAATTATTGACGATTTTGTTGATCCTAGTAAATGGCAAAATTTTTGTTATCAAATGCGTAACACTTCTTCAGAATTACTTTCCAATCGTCCCGATTTCATTGACTTGTGCCAAAGTTCTGCTAACGTTGCCGAAAAGAAATTAGACAATCGAGTAGAACAATTACGCCTACGTCTAAACCAGCAAAGTTGGGATGATGCATTAGCGGAAGAATTGAAGATAGAAACTGCTTTAAATGCAGCCATTCTAGAGGGAATTCGCCAGCCGCTTCTGAGGCTTGATTCGGTCGGTTTTATTGTTGTATCGGGGCGATCGCTTATGCAATTTGAGTGATATTATCTGCGGATAATTTCTTCTGCCCTTGGCGATGTGTCAGCGATCGCCAGGGTTTAGAATAGATTTGTAATAGTGTGAAGCAGTCGCTTCAGAATGCTTATGCTAATCCAGTTTCGGTTTCATCCTGAGAAAGCCGTTGAAGCCGCAGCACTACTCTTAAAGTTGCACGGTAAGCCGATGAAGTATTTAGGCTTACTTAAGATGCTTTACATAGCTGACCGTGTGGCATTGAAACGCATGGAACAACCGATTACTGGCGATCGTTATAGCAGTTCTCAGTTGAGTGAAATACAGACCTAACCCCCAGCCCCTTCCCTACAAGGGAAGGGGAGTAAGATTCAAAGCCTCTCTCCTTAAAGGAGAGAGGTCAAAGTGTATTGCATCCAAACTAAAACCGCCGTAAGATGTCATAGATCACAGTTATATATAGAGCAATACAGTTCAGTTAAGTTATTTCTTCCTTCTCTTCCTTCTCTTCCTTCTCTACGAGACGCTACGCGAATGCGTCCTTCTCTTCTCTACGAGAGGCTGCGCCAACGAGACGCTGCGCGAATGCGTCCTTTGCGGTTTGTTAAAAAATTGACTTTGATAAAAAGTTAAGCCTTAACCGAACCGTATTGATATATATAGAGCGCGTAATGCTGGGAAACTGAGATAAAATTAATTATATTTTTGACTTTACCTGAAAAATAAGTAAGTATTAACACTAGTGATCCTGAAACGAAGTGATTATAGTGAAAGTCGAAAATGAAACGTTCAAATCGCCTTGCTTGGATGTCCGCGATCGCACTAGCAGCGATCGTTTTACTTAGTTTGATCGCGGCTCCTAATAATACTAAACTTAACACTGGCTCTACCTATAACCGCGCCTCCGATGGCTATGGTGCTTGGTATGCTTTTATGCAACAGCAGGGAATTTCTATCAAGCGCTGGCAAAAGCCTTTTAGTGAGATTCAGCCAGAGAACAGCCCAGTTACCATCCTACAGGTAGGCGGCTATCCAAGGGAGAGGATACTGGATAGTCAAGAGCGTGAATGGGTAGAAAAAGGGAATACTTTGGTAATTTTGGGTGTGGGGGCGCGGGTTACAGAAGCGGAGTTTAGCACCATGCAGAAATCTCCCCAAGGTGATATAAAAATTGATACACGTAGACGAGATCAGAAAGCTAACTCCAAGCAAGTTGATTTAGGCGATCGCTTTGGTGCTATTGTCTGGGAAGAAAATTACAAACAAGGAAAGGTGATTTTTTCCACCACTCCTTATTTAGCCGCTAACGCCTACCAAGATTATTTAAGTAATTTCAAGTATCTAGCCAATTTGGTTACTGAAAAAGGTAACACAATATTTGTCGATGAATACATCCACGGCTATAAAGATGCTGATGTCAGGAAGAAAGAAAGCGAAGGAGATTTATCTAGTTTTTTTGCTAAAACTCCTTTATTTCCTATATTGGTGCAAGTAGCTATCCTGCTATTGCTGCTAACTTGGGGACAGAATCGCCGTTTTGGTAAGCCAGTAGCTTTAAATACACCAGTTGTAAATAACAGCGAGGCATACATCCAAGCTTTAGCAGGAGTGTTGCAGAAAGCTGATACCGCCGACTTTGTTGTACAGATGGTGGGTAAACAAGAACAACTACAACTCCAAAAAGCTTTGGGATTAGGGCAAGTACTTTTAGAACCTCAAGCCTTGATCAACTTCTGGATAGAAAAAACAGGCGCAAGTGCAGCAGAACTAGATGCAGTTTTAAAGCTACAATCTCGCAAACAACCCATCAGTGAACGAGACCTGTTAAGCTGGTTGGGGAAATGGCGAAACATTAGGGAAATTCATAATTCATAATGACGCTCTCTACGAGACGCTGCGCGTAGCTTGTCCTCCGCAGGAGTACGCGGACTCGCTAACGCTGCGCTAACATAATTCATAATTAATTTTTGGAATTAGGCATAATATTTGTAGGTTGGTTATTTAGGGACTTCTAAATAAAAAAAATATCCCAAAACCGACGCAAAAATCTCCTCTATTTCTCCTCTCTCTGTGTTCTCTGCGTCTCTGTGGTTCGTTTATTTCTTAGAAATCTCTTTGTAATTATCCATAATATTTCTGCGTTAGTTATTTATCAATAAAAAAATATGAGCGAAACCCATCCTATCTTAATTCGCCTTGGTCAAAGTCTTAATCAAGTAGTTGTCGGACAATCTAGCCTAATACAACAAGTCTTAGTAGCACTGCTAGCGGGTGGACACGTAATTTTAGAAGGAGTACCGGGAACTGGTAAAACCCTTCTAGTAAAAGTGTTGGCGCAATTAATCCAAGGGGAGTTTCGCCGGATTCAACTAACACCAGATGTCTTACCTTCAGATATTACTGGTACAAATATTTTTGACTTGAATAGCCGCAATTTCACTTTGAAAAAAGGGCCAATATTTACTGAAGTGCTGCTAGCGGACGAAATCAACCGTACTCCTCCCAAAACCCAAGCGGCGCTACTGGAAGCGATGGAAGAGATGCAGGTAACGCTGGATGGTGAAAGTTTACCCTTACCAGATTTATTTTGGGTGATTGCAACCCAAAATCCCCTGGAATTTGAGGGGACTTATCCCTTACCAGAGGCGCAGTTAGACAGATTTTTATTTAAGCTAGTGGTAGATTACCCCGATCAAGCCGCCGAAAAGCAAATGTTGCTCAATCGTCAGGCGGGTTTTGCAGCACGGCGTTTGGATATTAGCCGTTTGAAACCAATCGCAACAGTAGCGGAGATTTTGCAAGCACGACAAGCAGTCAAAGAGGTTAAAGTATCAGAAGCGATCGTTGATTATTTGTTGGCGTTGGTGAGAACATCGCGTCAACATCCCGATTTAACTTTGGGTGCATCGCCTCGCGCCGCCGGTGCTTGGTTGCAGACATCTCAAGCCCTAGCGTGGTTAACTGCGAGAGATTTTGTCACGCCAGATGATGTTAAAGCAGTTGCAGCGCCACTGCTACGTCATCGTCTCATTTTGAAACCAGAAGCGATGCTGGATGGTTTACAAATGGATGCGGTAATTACGTCGGTAATTAATCAAGTAGCAGTTCCCAGGTGAAAAAATTCGTCAGGCTATATGGGCATTTGGAAAGTAGCCGCAAAAGGAAGCTGAAACTAACTGCGTCTACAAGTTATAAAGTATGTGTAGATCAAACAGCGAGTATGTTGAGAAAAAATTTGTATGACAAGCTCTCAAGAAACCCTAACTAGTGACGAATCCATTAATGAGCTAATCGCCGAGAGGACAAGCATCAACCATGTGGAGGTAATTGAAAATGTCATTGACTCTTTGGAACAAGACGACAGTGCAATGGTTAGCCACACTCCAGAAGGTGGTCATCTCTGGAAGTTTAAGTACGGAAGTGTGCAAGTATTTGTCAAACTCAACGGGACAACCGATGAAGACACCATAACAGTTTGGTCTGAGGTGCTAAATTTACCTGCTAAAGATGAACCCAGATTGCTGCGTTATCTGTTGGAGTTGAACTGCTCTAGCACTTTTGAAGCGCGTTTTGGTATTGTTGAAAACCGAGTGGTTGTGATATCAACACGCACCTTAGCGGAGTTATCTCCTGGCGAAGTGTCTCGGCTGATTACCATTGTGGCAACGATCGCTGATAATAACGATGAAGCTTTACAATCGGAATTTGGTGCAGCTTGACTAATCGCTTCGCTTCAGTTAGGAGTTATGAGTGCGGATTTATAAGTATGTCAGTTGTATAAACTTTTTAACTCCTAACTCCTGTACAGACGCGATTAATCGCGTCTCTAACCTGTACAGACGCGATTAATCGCGTCTCTCCTAACTCTTGAATTCTAAAGTGTGGCGACTAATTCCTTTGCTAGAGGCGGGTGGCGATGTGCAGATGGCGATTGACCGATGGTTACTAGAACAGCACCAGTCTGGAAAGCATCCGCCAACTTTGCGCTTTTATACTTGGTCGCCACCTGCCATTTCTCTCGGCTATCATCAACGCCAATACCCTGAATATTGGCAACATTTAACTTGGCAAGGGCAAAAACTGGATTTAGTGCGGCGTCCTAGCGGTGGACGGGCGGTGCTACATCAAGGTGATTTAACTTACGCTGTAGTCACATCTGGACTAGTGGGTAGTCGCCTCCAGGTGTACGAAAAAATTTGTGAGTTTTTGATTCAAGGCTGGCGATCGCTTGGCGTACAATTACATTACGGTACGGCTGGGCGAGGTTACATCTACAACCCTAATTGTTTTGGCACCGCTACCAGTGCAGATTTAGTTTTGCCAGATGGTGGTAAACTCATTGGTAGCGCTCAACTGCGACGTAATGGGGCAATTTTGCAACATGGTTCAATCCGTTTGCAACCCGATGCTGAACTGTTCAATCAAGTATTTGGTGCAGAATCTTTTACGGATGTACAACTGCCTCAAAATCTGAGTGTAGAAAAGATTATTGCAGCTTTAGTTTCCGCAGCTAGTAATTGTTTTGATATGCAAATAGAGTTACAACCCCTCTCGCAATCTGAGTGGGAGGAAATTTTGGGACATCAGCCCTGAATATTGAGGGTAGAAGTCTCTTTTAGATACCCTGCTGTCACACAATCATCAATCAATTGTAGAACAAAAGGCCAGAGTTCCGGCGCACCTGTTTCTACTGGCGCTACCCGTTTGATAACCTGCTCGCGCCTAATGCCATGAATGCGCCAAGTTCCGCCCTGAGTTTGCTGGTTATGCAGCAAGGGTTGTATACGGTCTAGGGCTGCGGCAAACTTGGCAGTAGGTGTTTCTCCGGCTTCAAACTCATCCCAAAGTAAACGCAACTCGCGACCTTGATCTGCTGGCAAAAGTCCAAATAAGCGCAACGCTGCTTGTGCTTCTCGTTCTGCCTTGCTGTGATTACCCTGCACATCATAACAGAAAGTGTCACCGGCATCAATTTCGACCAAATCGTGAATTAGCAGCATTTTGATCGCATGGAATATATCAACACCATCTGGGGCATATTCTGCTAATGCGATCGCCATTACCCCTAAATGCCAAGAGTGTTCGGCACTATTTTCGCGGCGTGATCCATCAATAAGAAGGGTTTGGCGCATCACCTGTTTCAATTGATCAATCTCAATGATGAACTGAATTTGTTGAGTCAGTCGGTTGATTTGCACCTGAATTTCTAGTTTTGATTGTGGGTAGGCTTAACTGGATTTTGGACTGTAGGTGATTATCTCAAAAATTCCAGCGAATCTGCAAGTACTTTTTTCTGCATACCAATTAAAAAGCGTCTGGGAGTGTTGCCGTGTTTCCACCCCAAACGCTTTTTATTTTTAACTTGCTCCTCACACAAATAAATAGTATCACTGCTTCTATCAAAAGGCGAGTATAGTAAGTGACACTTTCAGAACTGCACCACCAATTTATACTTATATATGCAAATTAAAAAAATGCCTGGGAGTGTTGCCGTGTTTCCACCCCAGGCATTTCTTATTCTCAACTTGCTCCTCACACACAAATAAACACTATCACTACTTCTATCAAATGGCAAGTATATTGAGTAATACTTTCAAAACTGCACAACCAATCCAAATTCTGACAAATTAAAAAGCGCTTGGGAGTGTTGCCGTGTTTCCACCCCAGGCGCTCTTTATTCTTAACTTGCTCCTCACACACGACTATAATTTATCACTACATCTATCAAAGGGCAAGTATATTGAGTGACACTTTCAAAACTGCACACCTTACAGAAAAGAATTTTAGTGTAAAAAATGACGTACACCAGTTAAGACCATCACCAAACCCAGTTCATTCGCAGCTTTGATTGAATCTTTATCGCGCAAACTTCCCCCTGGTTGGACAATGGCTGTAATTCCTGCTGCTGCGGCTGTTCTGACTGAATCATCGAAGGGGAAAAATCCATCGCTGGCGAGAATTGCGCTTTTGGCTTTTTCTCCAGCTTGTTCTAGGGCAATTTTAACTGAGCCGACGCGGTTCATTTGACCAGCACCTACTCCTAGTGTAGTGCGATCGCTTGTCACAACAATGGCATTAGATTTAACGTGTTTGCAAACTTTCCAAGCAAACAGCAATTCGGCTAATTCGCTGTCGGTGGGTTGACGTTCGGTGACTACTTGCCATTGACTGGCGTCAGCAATCACGTCATCGCTAGCTTGGACGAGGAAACCACCTGCGATCGCTTTGACTGTATCCTTAGAACCAATACTTAAATCTGGTAAAATCAAAACTCGCACATTAGATTTTTTGCCAAGGATTTCTTCAGCTTCTGGATCACAACTTGGTGCAACCACACATTCTAAAAATGTTTTGGTTAACTCGCTAGCTGTAGCAGCATCAATTGGGCGGTTGAGTGCGACAATACCACCAAAAGCCGAAACAGAGTCAGCGTTGAAAGCTTTTTGATACGCTTCGGAAATACTGCTTCCCAATGCCGTACCACAGGGATTTGTATGTTTGATAATCGTTACGGCTGGGGTATCGAATTCAGCAATAATTCGGCGTGCGGCTTCTAAATCAACTAAGTTATTGTAACTAAGTTCTTTGCCTTGCAGTATTGTCGCGGCTGTCCATCCCGTTGGAGTAGTACCAGTTTGATACCAGGTGGCGGGTTGATGGGGATTCTCGCCGTAACGCAGAGATTGCAATTGTGTACCGCTAAGGGTGTACTGCTGTATTCCTGCGAGATAAGAGGCGATCGCTTGATCATAGCTAGCAGTGTGCGAAAATCCTTTTAATGCTGCCTTCTGGCGAAACTCTAGGGATGCTTCGCCGTTATTTTGGCGCAATTCCTCCAAATACTCGTCATACTGTGCTGGATCGCATAATACAGCGAGATGGGCGAAGTTTTTCGATGATGCCCGTAGCATAGCAGGGCCACCGATATCAATTTGTTCAACAGCTTGGGATAATGTTACGCCTGGTTTAGCGATCGTTTCTTCAAAAGGATATAGATTTACCACTACTAAATCAATCGGGCGAATTTGGTTATTTTCTAAATCTGTAATATCTTGGGGAACATCTCGCCGCGCCAAAATCCCGCCATGAATTCGCGGATGCAGGGTTTTGACTCGACCACCTAAAATTTCTGGTGAACCTGTATAATCTGCAACCTTTGTAACAGCGAGTCCCGCATCTTTGAGGGCTTGGGCTGTTCCCCCACTGCTGATTAAATCAAAGTCAAATTCTTCCACCAAGCTACGGGCTAGGTCAATTAAACCATTTTTGTTAGATACACTCAGCAGGGCTAGACGCGCCATTGATCAATTCCTTAAAACTAGGCCAGAAGCGAAGGATCTCAAGTTTTACATAAGCCTTGGTTAACTTCAAGACCATGAGGAATAATATTGACTCGTGTAATTTAACGTGAGTTCGACAAGTTTTATTTGACCTCTCCCCCAGCCCCTCTCCGACGCGGAGAGGGGAGCAAAAAGCTGAATTTTTCGTTGCTCGTCCCTTTCCGTTTCGGAGAGGTTCATCGAACTCACGTTAATTTATATGCTTATATCCCCGAGAGTCAGCTTGGATACAACTATCAATCACTGTCGAAAATGCTGGAAATAAGGACTAACTAGGCTTAGTCTCTAATATTAGCGATCGCCTAAACTAAAAGTAAGCATCTTTTACCCACATAACATCTATGGTTCAGTCTTCTAATCAACGCCTAACCCTAGAAGAATTTCTCGCACTTCCCGAAGGAGATATTACATACGAGTTTGTTAATGGCGAAGCTGTACCCAAATATAAAAATAATGAAATGTCACCAAAGTTTTTTCATGGCTCGACTACTGGTGCTTTATTTATACTATTGTCTACATGGGCACAAGCAAAGGGTCGAGTTGTGATTGAATGGGCAATTAAACTAACACGAAATCAAGAAGATTGGATGCCTATAGCCGATCTGACCTATATTTCTCATAACCGTCTTCCTGCTGATTGGCTATTAGACGAAGCTTGTCCTGTCGCACCTGAATTAGTCATCGAAATCATTTCACCTGGTCAAACTTTTGGTGAAATTGCCGAAAAAGCGACTGATTATCTGAAAGCTGGTGTTTCTCGTGTTTGGGTGGTTGATACAAAAGCTAGAACTGTAACTGTATTTGCGCTATCTTCGTTACCGATTACTTATCGATCTCATCAAATAATTACTGATGATTTACTACCAGAATTGGAAATTACCCCTCACGCAATCTTTCAACGGGCTGGATTAAATCCCTAAAATTTCATTAGGAATCAGAAGAATCTAAGAGGTTATCCAACGTTAAATTAATACCAAAACAGGGAAATACTTAAACATCATGACAACTGCAATTAGCACAAAGCACACCCTAGTCATCATCGAGAAGGTAATACTAAAAACAATTCAGATTGCCTATCATCAGTTTGATTAAACCTGTTCACCCCTTTTATCACTGTTTAGATCACATTGATGAATGATCGTCTGGGTATCTTCCTATTTCAGGAGTAATAGGCTGAACTGGTTGCGGAGGTTGATATGGAAAGCGGCTGGGAAGACGAACTTCGGGCGCTTCTGCTTCTGGAATCGACAAACCATAAGCGACAGTAAAGCGATGAAAATAACGAGGTTCAATGCCACTCATATCAAAATTCCCCTTCGGGAATGGAAGCTCTTTTACTTGATATGGAGGTATGTCTGCATGCTGATGATTACAAGCGGAGTAGGTAGATTGAATCGTGTCCTGGTAATATTGAGATTCTCTACCTCCTCCTCCCAGAAAAATGGTTAAACTAGAAGAATGCTGGAAATATTCTCTGTTCTTTTCTTTGCTAGTCATTATTACTTGAGCAACTTGACAGTGAATTAAACTTTGAGCCAAAATTAGATGAAGTAATTTCTCTGTTTGGTGCGGCACACTGGTCTGTAAAGTTTTTTCAATAGCTCTTTCTGTAACCTTAAATTTATTAGCTATAAAATCACCTTGTATTGTAGAGTGTGAATTAGCAAGACGTTCGGATATAGCTTGTATTTCTTGTAATATTTTTTGACTATTATGAATAATATCATGTTCAATTTGTACTTTTGAACCTATAACTTGATTATTTACCCATTTTGCTAAAGCATTAACGCCAAGCGCCTCCACTGTTCCCGAATAAAAATCTACTTTTGGCATATCATTGGTATCTCGCCAGAACTGGAAAGAAGCGCCTTCTATAGTACCGCTACCTATATCAAAAAAGATGTATAAGCCTGGTTCTGCTTGTCGGGAAACAGTGTAAGAGTAAACTCCAGCAGCTATTTCTGGAATAGCAAAACAAGGTATTTGACCATAAGAAATATTTTGTTTTAATTGCCTTATTCGTTCTTTAAGTTCTTGAAAGTATAAAGGTAAAGGTTCATTAGATTCACTAAGTAACCAAGCCAGACATAAAACTTTTTGAAAACGCTCTATTGCACGCGAATCAATGTATTTTACAGGAACTCCTATATTTGCACTCCAATTAATTTTTTGATTTTTTACTAAATCAGCGTTATTTTTGTAAACCCACTGTTTCGCTTTTATAATTACACTGCTGAGATGATAAGCACAAATATTTTCTAAATTTTCATTACTATTCAAATCAATTCCTTGAAAATTCGGTAATAAATCCGAAGGATATTGATTTCCTTCTTCACGCAAGTCAATATTAGCTAGCCGCATTTTAATGTAATCAATGACCACTGACATTGACTGTGTTTGTCCTTGCCATTCAGATTGAGTAAGTCCTGCCAACAAGGTTCCATCGCAACATATACCAAGCTGAGTTGGAATTAGTGCTTCATTCAATGAAGGGCTACCATTAGTAAATGTAACAACCCAAGACTGGTCAATCCCAGTATCTCGGACACAAACTTTGGTAAACTGAGTGCCAAAATCAATACCTAAGTTTAAATCTAATGTCGCAGTAGCCATGTCCTATCCCTGATTCAGAAAAGGTAGATATTCGAAACTCACTTGGT
This sequence comes from Nostoc sp., assembly GCF_036919815.1. Taxonomy (GTDB): domain Bacteria; phylum Cyanobacteriota; class Cyanobacteriia; order Cyanobacteriales; family Nostocaceae; genus Nostoc. The sequence goes on along the minus strand of NZ_JBALCE010000014.1, from coordinate 40,782 downwards.
GTGAGATAATGTACCTTTTATAACCAAAAAGTTATTTAAAATCTAAGGGTGGTTTACCGTAATTTCAGGTTAGGCTATTACGAAGCTAGTCCGAATTTACTTAGCTAGATAGAGCATAAACTACTATTTACTACAACCTTGCAAATCTGTTTTACTCAATAAATATTATACCTGCTGCTAATGCAGGATTACAAGTAGTTATTTGGCGCTTTAGCTCTATATTTTTAAGTGCAATATTCAGGTCTTGTTGAGCTTTTTTAATCCGACCTTCATCAGCACGAATAATAGTTAGTTTACCTTCAGCTATAAATCTTTTAATCCGTTCTTCATATTCTTCTTTCTTCCGTTTAACATAAGCTCTTGCACTGCTTTCTTGTACGTTGCATCTATCTGTATTTTCAGCCTCAAACTCAGCCTCAGCATCAGCAAAAGCCTCTTGTAAAAGCTCCTCACATTTATCATAATTATTCAATACTTGCTCAAGTTCAACTAAGTTATTGGCATTCGGTCTTTGTTGACCACACAGTGCAGTTTGATTCACCAGTGCTTCTGCAACTTCATCTGGTAGTGAGTTACTATCACCTAATTTCACAACTTTATAAGCAAGACGGTTTTCCTTCCGCAGTCCCGACAACTCCCAGCGATGAATTACATATACATAAATACCAGATTCGACTCCAACCTCTTGATTACTTATCCTGCAAGCTGAGACTGTTTGAAGATTTTGAGCGCCTTCTTCACTACGTGATTCTGGCTCATATTTTTGTCGTATCCATTGAATTAAAGGATGAGTAGGATCGAGCAATTCATGATTGAACTTACCGATAGCCCCAGCAATTTTTGGATCAAAAAAGCAAGAAACAGCTTGATTATATAGTCGAGTTGGAGTTGAAAAACGGCGCTGGGTACAAAACATTTTCAAATCAACTTTGGCTTCATCCGAAAGTTTGATATCAAATAGACCCTGTTGATTGCGAGCTGGTGTAATAACTGTACCCGGATATTGCAATTTAAAAAAGTCTTCTACAAAAGCTTTGAGTTCTTCAGGTCGTAACCATCTTCCTTGTCTACGACTTGTATTAATATGACTCAAAATGTAATCAGAGAAAGCAACTAAATTTATTGCTTCATTTTCTAACTTTCTCTGTTGTTGTAATTCGTTGGCGATAGCAGTAATAGTTTGTTCCGCTTGTAATATTAGCTCCTTTTCATTCAATTTGGGATTTAAAAACTCAAATATTAAAGCTTCTGTTTTTTCGCCCAGAATTTCTTCTAAATCACCAATACTTTCTTCAAATATTTTTATACGGCTGTAAAGTTTTTCGAGTATATACTCTTCTATTGTATCTTTCAAGCTAAAATTAATAATAGAAATTTTATTAGCTTTTTGACCCAAACGGTCTAATCTGCCTATACGCTGCTCAACTCGCATGGGGTTCCAAGGCAAATCATAGTTAATAACAAATCGACAAAATTGTAGGTCTATACCTTCGCTACCAACTTCAGAAGAAAGTAAAAGTGAGCAGGTATTATTATTTTGAAACTCTGCAAGTATTACCTGTTTGTCTTGCCTATCCATACCACCGATAATTAGACAGTTATTAATTTCATCTGCTGTTAAACGTTTTTGCAAATATGTTAACGTGCCACGATAGAAGGCAAACAGAACAAATTTTTCTTGTGGCTTATTACGAAGCTCACGTTGGAGAAATGTAATTAACTGTTTGTATTTGGTATCATTTTTCTGAAAATTATCAATAAATATTTGAAACTCAGAATCATCTTCAGGAATAGGGCAATTAGATGTAGCTCTTTTAATATTTGTTCCTAGATTATTAAAAATAGTTGTTGATTCATTATTTAACTCATAACCAAATAGCTCATAGAGTAATTCATCATCATCACCAGCTAAAAAATCGTGAATAACACCATTCTTTTTCCAAGCTTTTAAAGCCGCTACCATACAACTTGTCATCTGGCGCTGACGAGCCAATAATCTGAAAATATCAAACTTTTGCTTACCTATAGATTCAAAGCGAATTTTGTTAGTGATATAGTCATAAACTTGTTTTTCTTGTAAGGTGAATTCTACTTGTAATGTCTGTGCAGTTCGTTTAACTCGTTTTTCCATAACCTCTCTCTTTCGGCTACGGGTCATAAATTGACCAAATAGTGACGAACTTTCTAAGAATTGAGCTAGTCTTACTTGATTTGCTGGCTCAATAGTATTAGAGTTAGCCAATTCTTCACTGACTTGTTTAATCCTCAAACTTTTTGAAAAGTAGTAAGACTGTCTAGCTTTTTCAACAGATTGTTGGGTGGCACTTATGTCAGGTGGATTTTTCCAAATCATTCGTAGAGCTTCTACTACTGGCTTATTAGCTTCTAACATCCTTTCAAAAGTTGATGGATCAAAAAAGTCTTCTGGACTGATAAGTTTAAGTAGTTGATAAAGGTTATTGCTGCGGATTTGTATTGGAGTCGCAGTCAGTAAAACTAAATGTCTAGAAGCATCACGTAAAAGTTCCGCAAGTTTATTGTTTGCTGTTTCTGGATTACGTAAATAATGGGCTTCATCTATAATCACTAAATCAAAAATACTGAATTCTGTATTAGCTTGATTATCATAAAGTAATCGTGCTAATTCTGCTCGCGTACCTTTAATGTCTTCATCCCACTTTTTTATTCGTAATCCTTCTAAGCTTGTTATGTAAATGAAAGGCTGAGAATTACCTCTTTGTAAAATTGATTGTGTCGCTTCTAATAAGTCTTTAGCATCAATAATTTTAGCATCAAAATTAAAACGTTTTTTTAGATCAGTGAGCCACTTATCCCGTAACATAGCGGGACAAACAATTAACAGACGACGAGCATCTTCCCGTGCCTGTAATTCTTTCCAAATATACATTGATTCAATAGTTTTACCAAGCCCAACTTCATCTGCAATTAATAAACGACCGACGGGAGAATCTAAAAATTTTAACACAGGCTTAAATTGATAGGCATAAAAGTCCGTATTACTCGACTCCATACTATAAAAAATATTAGTCAAATGTCCTTTAACTTTTTCAAACGTCAAAATCCGCCGCAAATCATCGGGATTACCAAAACGTCCTGCTTCCAGTAAGTCTCTAATTTCTTCTGGCTCTCCACATGGTTCTAATTGGTCGTATGACTTATATGTCTTTTCATTAGGGCCAAAGTTAACAAGGACTAATAACCTACCCGCAGATTCTTTTGTTTGTCCTGTAGTAACTCCCCGTTTGCCAGGGTTTCTACGTAGTCGAACTTGTTGATTGGGAGTTGTCGGGTTCCAAGTTTGTTCAGTCATTTCAGTCCTCTTTGTATGTTCTCCCAATATCCAGGAAATTAATATCTAAGACCAAGTTACCTTAGTTCGTATATTTACTTGAAAGTCAGTCTAGTAAAGACCTTGATTCCAAACAAGACTAACTTTGCCAACAATGAACAATCAGAAGATGACATCCGCCAACAGGTATTAGAAGATCCGCAAGCTTGGAGAAGTGCGCTAGGACGTTCTCTAACTCCTCAAGGCTTAATTATACCCGTAGTAGCTCACTATCGAACATTTCCTTGGGTAGCTGTGGCAGGTAGACGGATTTTTACACAATTAGAAACAGTTTTTAGCGATCGCTACTTTATGGCATCCAGTGAATTGAATCTTCTCAATACCATCCTGCTTGAAGATGAAGCAGATAACAAATAGTTAATGTACGCTTAGAAATTACTTAGCGATGTCTGTGACGATCGCGCTTTTTTAGACAAGCAGCAAATCCATTTAAATACTAAGTCTACTTGAAGAGATAGGATCTATTAGAAGAGTAGAATTTTAGGAGTAAACCTCTGTCTTTACAATTTATCACCGTTCCTCCTGCAACTTCTCAACCCCCCGCAGGCTTAATTGTCACTTTGCACGGTTGGGGTGCTAATGCTGAGGATGTAGCATCCTTGTTACCCTTGCTCAACTTACCTGATTACCAGTTTATATTACCCAATGCACCTTTTCCTTATTCCTATTCCCCTGTAGGGAGGGCATGGTATGACCTGCGGGGGGAGAATATGTATCAAGGGTTGGCAGAAAGTCGGCAATTGCTAACAGATTTCTTGAAATCTTTAGAAACTACCACTGGCATACCTTTATCACGCACCATTTTAAGTGGATTTTCTCAAGGCGGGGCAATGACTTTAGATGTCGGCTCAAAATTGCCCCTAGCAGGTTTAGTTGTCATGAGTGGGTATTTACATCCTGATGCACTAACGGCAGCTAAAAGTAAGATACCGCCGACTTTAATTACTCACGGGAGATATGATGAAGTTGTTCCCCTGCAAGCCGCTTTGAAGGCACGAGAAACTCTCAAGTCTCTAGGAGTGGCGCTAGAATACCACGAATTTGACATGGGGCATGAAATAAATCCACAAACGTTAGAGGTGCTACGGAATTTCGTTGTAAATACAATTGGCTAGTCAGCATTACGAATTTTTTATAAATTCTGGTACAAATTCTGACAATTTTCACGAAATTAATCACCTCTAATGAGTAATATATATTGGGTGGCTGCGTTTAGCGCAACTTAACCCATGCTGAAGGCGAGTGCTGCATAAGGGAGGGGCAAGACATTATGACAACTCTAAGCATTTCCCAAAAAGAAATTGCTGCCATGACTGCGGCAGAAGTAGAAGAACTAGCTACACGTCTGGAACTGGATAATTATAGTAATGCTTTTGAGGGTTTAAATGATTGGCATCTATTGCGAGCGATCGCATTTCAGCGTCCAGAGTTAGTTGAACCCTATATCTACCTCTTAGACTTGGAACCCTACGATGAAGCGTAGTTGAGAGACGCGATTAATCGCGTCTGTACAGGAGTTAGGAGAGACGCGATTAATCGCGTCTGTACAGGAGTTAGGATTTCTAACTATTTAGTACTAATTTTTGTAAGTACTCACTCCTAACTTTTGATTATGACTAATCCAAAATTGAACAGGGTTCTAATTGCTGTAGGTGGCGGTATCGCCGCCTACAAAATTTGTGAATTGGTTTCGACGCTGTTTAAAACTGGGGTGGAAGTTCGAGTCATCCTCACCCGTTCAGCGCAAAAATTTATCACGCCTCTGACAATAACCACCCTATCTCGTCATCCCGCCTACACAGATGATGATTTTTGGCAAGCAACTCACTCTCGTCCGTTGCATATTGAGTTGGGCGAATGGGCAGATGTTATAGTAATTGCTCCTTTGACAGCTAATACATTAGCAAAATTAGCCTACGGGATGGCGGATAATTTACTCGCAAATACCGTGCTGGCTTCTACTTGTCCGGTGCTGTTAGCACCCGCAATGAATACGGATATGTGGGAACAGCGATCAGTGCAACGAAATTGGCAACAGCTATTGACAGATAGCCGATATCATGGGATGAGTACAGCATCAGGTTTATTAGCGTGCGATCGCATTGGTGCTGGGAGATTAGCAGAACCTCCAGAAATTTTGGCTTACATCCAATCGTTGTTACACACTCAAGGCAAACGAGATTTAGCAGGTAAACGAGTGTTAATTAGCGCTGGGGGAACGCGTGAGTTTCTTGATCCAGTGAGGTTTATTGGTAATCCTTCCACAGGTAAAATGGGATTGGCGCTATCTCAAGCGGCACTTCACCGAGGGGCAAACGTTACTTTAGTGCATGTCCCAGCTAATTGGAACGTACCATTGGGAGTGCAAGCAATTCCCGTTGTTAGTGCCGAGCAAATGCAGCACGTTATGGTAGAATATTTAGCCAACGCTGATATAATTGTGATGTCAGCTGCTGTGGCAGATGTGAAGCCACGAGATTATAGTATAGAGAAATTGCCCAAGCGATCGCTCCCCCAAGCTTTACCCCTGGAACCTGTACCGGATATAGTCGCCCAATTAGCACAACTCAAACAGCCGCATCAGATATTAATTGGTTTTGCAGCACAAAGTGGGGATATAGTCAAGCCTGCGCTAGAAAAATTACAGAATAAAAAATTGGATGTGATTGTTGCTAATCCCATCGATCAACCTGATAGTGGTTTTGGGAGTGATAATAATCAAGCGATATTTTTAGATAGGCAAGGAAATCAGCTAGCGATCGCACCTTGTTCTAAATTGGAAATGGCACATCATTTATTTGATTTTGCGATCGCTTAATAAATTTACCGTAGTGATGAGATGATCTGCTTGCATAGGCTGAAATATCCAGGACTTACGCTTGGTGTACATTCATGACCTCAGCATGACCAATACTGAGTATCCAGCCTTAGTACAGTTTTCTGTAAAAGTGTAGCATTGTTAATGCACCCCGATGCATTGGCATTGTCAGGGGACGCATTGTTAATGCATCGCAATGCATTAACAATGCATTGCGATGCATTGGCATTGCATCCCGATGCATTGGCATTGCATTGCGATGCATTGGCATTGCATCCTGATGCGTTGGCATTGTAGGGGGACGCATTAACAATGCAAGGTATGGCAAAATTTAATTTGCTACGAATTAATGAAATGCTGTACTTAACAAGCCAAAGTTAGAACTTGAACCTAACACTTGAGTTTATTGAGCTTGATGAAACCCCAGAACAAGCCCGAAAGCTGGTAGGAATAGTGTGACTGACATAGAGAAATTAAGCAGCAATTGAGAAAGGAAACTACTACTTTGAATTGGGTATAACCCGTATGGTCTATGGCTTTAAGGTCACTTCTCTAGATTTTATAATATAAGTAAGACTTAAAGATAACGCTTCAATTATATGAAAATACTCTCATCAGAGCTAGTCCATTTGGGATTTGGCAAATATGTGCGTTCTGACCAAGTAACAGCAGTTATACCAATAGAAGATGAGCGAGGACCAGGGCGACGAACCTTTGTTCACATTCAAGGGCAAAGTGATCCAATTATCGCCTCTCGCGCTGAAGATACCATCGTGCGTGATTTAGTACAAGAGCCACACGAGGTTACTCAAGCCCGTCAGCAGCAGGAAATTCTTCAAGATTTATTGGTTAATTTAGGTAATGTTAATTCGACTGTGCGACGAATTAGCCGTGATGAAGGCACTTTGGATCTTGATTTGTTAGAGCGACGAATTAAGCAAGTCCTAGAAAATTAATTGCAGAAATCAGCAAACTAAATAACGGAGAACGATATTGCTGAATACAATTACAGACCAGGTTTCAGTATCAGATACACAAACAAGATCACCAAAATTGTGGATACCTGAACGGGTACTGTTTACACCTGCTGCCCTAGATGAGGTTTGGGGGCAGCAGATTCTTGAACGTGTGCAGTCACTCAACCTATCAATAGAAGAACTATCACAGAACCGCCTCAAGGGTCTACGCGGTGAATCTGAGCGGGATACTTACAACATCGCCAAGCGTACCTTAGCGGTGGTTACTGCACCACCCAGTTCTTTTAAGCTGAGTCCCATCCCACCTTCTGCGGATTGGCAGTTTCACATTGCCGAGGGTTGTCCGGCTCACTGTCAATACTGCTACTTAGCTGGTAGCTTGTCGGGGCCACCTGTCATCCGCGTTTTTGCTAACTTACCGCAGATATTAGAGAATTTAGCTAACTACGAACAAGAGGGGGAAACCACAAGTTTTGAAGTTAGCTGTTATACTGACCCATTGGGTATTGAGCATTTAACTGGAAGTCTTGCCGAATGTATCCGTTACTTTGGCACTCGTAGCAATGCACATCTACGTTGGGTATCAAAGTTTGATGCTGTGGATGGATTACTCGACTTACCACACAATGGGCATATTCGCTGTCGGATGAGCGTTAATGCCGCACCGATTTCTGGTAAGTTTGAAGGTGGCACAGCATCCGTAGCATCCAGACTTAATGCATTGCGACGGTTGGCACTACCACAAGGGCGTGGCGGTGGCGGTTATCCAGTAGGCTTGGTGATTGCGCCAATTATACCGATAGACGATTGGCAGATGCACTATAGTTGTTTGTTTGACCAGATAAACGAGGCACTGGATTTTGACTGTAACCTTACCTTTGAGTTAATCTCGCATCGGTTCACACCTGGGTCAAAAGAAGTGTTGCAAACTTGGTATCCCCAATCAAAATTAGAGATGGATGAGGCCAAACGCAGCGTCAAGCGTAATAAGTTTGGTGGGACGAAGTACGTTTACGATCGCGACACAATGAAGGCGTTGCGTTGCTTTTTTGAGAGTGAGATTACTAAGCGCTTTCCAAATGCTGAAATTCTTTATTGGACTTAGAAGACTACTTCGCTCATATAGAGTTTGAGCAAATTAATTATTTGGTAAGAGAGCGATCGCATAATATAGCGATCGCTCTCTTTTCAGGTTTCTCAGATGCATTAGGCTAAAGCCGTAACACATCCTACAAAAGAATTACTTTTTAAAACCTAGTGGTCTGTCTCATTAATTTTGCTAGGTTTGTAGTAAGCACTTTAGTGCTTAAAAATCTAGGACTAAAGTCCTGACTACGAACTTTTTTACCCCTCGCCTGGGTTTGGCTACGCCCACTCGAAGCCGGATAATTTGGGCAGATTACAGGCGGCGTTATACATTAATAAGTGTATCCGCAATACCGGACTTGTTCTGGCTCAGTCTCAATAGCAAAGGTTTGGAGATGTTTACTTTATCAGAAACTTCTATCCTGGCGGCAATCCTGGCGGTAGCTTTAGGCATTTTGGGCTGGGGCTTTTATCGCGCCAGACCTTTTGGTAAGCTGGGAATCTTAGCCTGGTTACAGTCGGTGGTGTTGATGACTCCCTGGCTGCTGTTTTTTGGATTGTTTGCCGCAGGGATTTACATCAATATAGCGGGTATATTGTTCTTAGTGGTGACTTCGGCTGGATTGTACGTCTTTTTGGGCAGACAGTTACGCGCAGCTGGGCAAGATACCATCCTCAAGCAACGCGCCACAGAAAGACTCGCGGCTGATGCCTCACTTGCAGCAAATTCCCCACAAGTAGCAGTTGCAGAACTGAAAGCGGAGATCCCCCCAATACCGGAAGATGACTTAAATGTAATTAAAGGCATTTTCGGGATCGATACATTTTTTGCCACAGAAACGATCGCTTACCAAGATGGAGCCATTTTCAAAGGCAATTTGCGGGGAGAACCAGAAGAGGTTCACAACCGTCTAACTGCAAGTTTACGGCAACGCCTTGGTGATCAATATCGCCTGTTTTTAGTGGAAAATACAGATAGCAGACCCGTGGTAATTGTGCTGCCGAGTCGCAATGATCCCCGTCCAATGTTGTTATCGCAAAAAGTCTTTGCGGGCGTCCTATTAGTGACAACTATTGCCACAAATCTAGAAGCTGCGGGCTTATTGCTGAATTTTGATTTCTTTGGCAATCCAGGGCGATTCAGAGAAGCTTTACCCATAGGCGCTGGGATATTTACGATTTTAGTAGTTCACGAAATTGGTCATTGGTTACTTGCCCAGCGTCACCAAATTCGCCTTAGCTGGCCTTTCTTTCTACCTGCTGTGCAAATTGGCTCCTTTGGTGCAATTACCCGCTTTGAGTCTCTGTTGCCCAACCGCAAGGTATTATTTGATATCGCCTTGGCAGGGCCAGCCGCAGGTGGTATTGTCTCTTTATTAATGCTGGTGACGGGCTTGCTACTTTCCCACCCAGGTAGTTTATTTCAATTGCCAAATCAGTTTTTCCAAGGGTCGATTTTGGTGGGAAGTTTAGCGCGAGTTGTCCTGGGTTCGGCGTTGCAGTCGCCCCTAGTAAGTGTTCATCCCCTAGTGGTGATTGGTTGGCTGGGGTTAGTAATTACCGCTTTGAACTTGATGCCCGCAGGACAACTAGATGGTGGCCGGATTGTTCAGGCGATTTATGGACGCAAAACCGCAGGACGGGCAACGATCGCAACTTTAATTTTACTAGCGTTAGTGTCTCTCGGTAATACTCTTGCCATGTACTGGGCGATCGTCATTTTCTTTTTGCAACGCGATCAAGAACGTCCTAGTTTGAATGAAGTTACTGAACCTGATGACGCTAGAGCCGCTTTGGGTCTTTTAGCTCTATTCTTGATGATTACCACGCTTTTACCCCTGACTCCCGGTTTGGCTGGGCGTTTGGGAATAGGATAGTGCTGAGTTGGGAGTTAGGATTTTCATGTAGTGGCAATTCATGAATTGCCACTACAGCGTATAGTTTTAAGCTGAAAAACATCTAATTTGCATAACCGAATTAAACATAACTCTTGTGGGGTGGGCATCTTGCCCGCCCCGAAATACAAGGGACGGGCAAGATGCCCATCCCACAAAACTAGGAAAATTATCACGCAAATATGCAACGCTGGAAAATTAACTCAACGGTTTCCAACCGGCTAACAAATTCGGATAAGCGGCGGGTGTGGGGAAGATTTTCTGGAAGCCAGCTTGACGCTCTTGGGGCTTTTGTTTGCTCATGTTCCAGAGGGTTTCATAGAAGAAGAAGGAGACTCCAGCAAAATTGCGATCGCGGATTTTTTGCACTTGTATCTGAATCTGTTCGATTGGTACAGATTTGTTTTTCAACCCAGCCATAATGCCCACACTCACTGGAATATGGCTCTTGGCTGCTTTCACTTCTGGATATTCTAATTCGCTGATAAAAACATTCAAGTCATCACGATATATCTGCAAAACTAAGTCTTCAATGATTCCCAGCCGTTCCCACTTTTGCCAGTCTGCTAAAAAGAAGTCGTAGGAAAAACGTTGAGGATTCGGAGCAACGGAAACCAAGCAATCTTTTTTAGTAGCTTTGATGCTTTTAAATACTCGTTTCATAAACTCAGTAATTTTGTTAGCTCTCCAGCGCACCCATTCTGGATCTTGAGAGTTTTTCGAGGGAGCTTGACCACGGTGTTCTTTTTTATAAAGTGCCACTGTATAGGCATCGTACCCTAATTCTGATGGTAAACCAAAATGGTCATCAAATTGAATCCCATCAATATTGTAGTTTCTGACAATTTCAACGATTAAATCTTGGATGAACTGTTGTACTTCTGGGCGAAAGGGATTTAGCCAAACACGATTATGTTTGCCTTCTTTGAGAATCCGAGTTCCATCACGGCGACTGGTGAGCCATTGGGGACGATTTTTAGCTAATAGAGAATCTGCTGGTGCCATGAAGCCAAATTCAAACCAGGGAATCACTGTTAACCCTTTATCATGTCCGACATCAACGATTTCTTTGAGGATATCTCGCCCTTGCAGTCCGGGTGTGGGATCAAGCGATCGCCCGATAACTTTGGCTGCAACTTTGCTAGGATACAATGTATATCCCCAATTCCAAACCGCCGGATATATCGTGTTAAAATTGAGTTGATCAAGGCGTTGCAGAGATCCCTTGAGGCGATCGCGCTCAAATAAGACATCACTATCAATATTTGTTAACCACACTCCCCTTAACTCAGATACTGCCCTTCGCGGCAAATTAATTTGAGCGTTCAAAGGGAACGATAGGATCACCGTAGCTACCACACTCAAGGTAACTATAACGGCAAACAAAAGAGACTTTTTACTTTGGCGAATATACCACCAAGAAGGAAACTCAACACACCACTTTACAAATCTTTTTATCATTTAGCTACAGCCATGATCAAATTATGAACAATTAGCAGAAATAGCGATCGTTTCGATTGTAAGCGCTAAAACAATCGCTATTTAAACCGCGTCTATCTTGAAACCTGTAGTTCTTCGGTGATGAAAAGGATTTGCCCTCATCCCCCAACTCCTTCTCCCAGATATGGGAGAAGGGGAGCCAGAATTTCAAAGTCCCTCTCCCAGATATGGGAGAGGGATTTAGGGTGAGGGCAAAACTACGGTTCTCAACTTAGATAAGGTTTAATTCCATCAGTCAGGTTTCTTATCGGGCGCTGGCTGCAATCTGATTCCAGGCTTTGACTGCTGCTTGTAAATTCTTTGGCAGATTATTTCGAGAAATATCGTTGTACTGAACCGTACCCTCTTGACTGGTGAGAGTATAGGTGATATAATCAGCAGCACCATTGGGGGCTGGGTAACTCAAATTTTGGAATTTACTAAACTTAGAACGTTCTAAAAATCTCTGAAATTGTTGCACTTGTTGCACAGAAACTCGACGAACACTACGCTGAGAATCATTGGCATCACCAATCCGCACGCGAATCAATCGCCCATCTTGGAGTAAAACAGTCTGGTAGGTGAGGCCAGCAAAACCCCCACTGGAGATTTGCCGAAATACAACATCTCTATCTAACGCTGGTGGTAACTCGCTGACTGGAATTTGCACAGGGACTAGTGTACTTTCGCTAGCTTTTTCATTCAGCCTGACTACGGAACCTGTTTGATTGGTGTGATAAATCCAGTTTCGTTTGCCATTAGATACCACAACCAGCCAACCAGGAACTAATGCTTCGGTACAGAGTTCATCAGGTTGAGGCAGTTCCAAGCAACCATTACGCCAAGTCTGTTGATTATAATCAATAATTTGCAGTTCTCTGATTAAAATTCCCTGTCTGCGGGCTAAATCTCGCAGTACCGCGTTAGCTACTAGACGTGGCAACTGGTTTGGTTTAATATTATCTTTAAGAACTTCGTTGCTTGTTTCTAGGGAGAAGTTCGCAGAAGCAGCTGTAGCCCCTTTAATAAGTGTTGAACCGCTAGCAACAGACAAAATTCCAGTCAAAATCAAAGCAGTCAAAATTCGCGCTTGATTGGGTTTAAAGTAGTTTTTCAGCATGATTTTCATAGTAATATAGGACTAAGAAATAGTATCCAACTAAAAATGGATAATAAAGCACATAATTCCAGAAGTTCGCCAGTTGGAATTAGTTTAGTATCTGTCTTCTAAAACAGATATAAAGACAGACGCGGATGTACTAATTGTTTGTTCCTTATAAAAATTCTGCATGAAAATGCACTCAATCAAAACGCCCTCTAGTCCTACGGGCAATAAAAGTAATTTTAGAAAAGAATGGGACAGAAGCGTAGTTGAGATTTTGTCATCTCAGGCAATATTAGGCGCTAATGGCTTGTTGTTTAGATTCAACTAACTGATTATTAGGTACATCAAATCTAATAGTACTGGCTGCCCAGTCTTTGAAATCGGGTGCTAGCCAGACTAGCTTGCAGAGAATTTCATCATTTATCCACAACACCAAGGGGAACCGAAACTGTTTCCGAAACTCATCTCGCATGATATTGGTACTGATGATTAGTTGGTTAATTGCCACTACAGATTCTAAACCCCTTACCATCAAAGCTTCGGGTTGAGTAGTACCAATTTCAGTTGTAATAGCTGTGTACAGTTTGTCAGCCGCAGGTGAAAGCATAACTTCGTGGATATCTGCTGATGAAAATTCTGTTAACAAATTCAGCACTTGCTGCTGCCTTGGAACAGAGTTACAACAGGCTAATAATAGTGAAAACTCTCCACCAGAAACCATCATCGCCCTTGCCAACCTCTTAGTGGCTGCTGTGTTGCTAACGATACCATTTTCCGAATTACTTAAGCTGATCATTAAAAAATCCTGCTTCTAAATTTCAAAATGCAAAATATCTAAGTAATATTCAGTTATTCTACCCTATTAATTTTTACTCAAAAGTGTTAATGGGGTAACTTTGATCAGGTTTTCTCTGTAATCCTAAGTATTATATGAGGAATAAGGATATGCTGTATTATCTCATATTTACAATTAAGGGATAATCTAAAGGTAGTATCAACACAATGTAAGTAAAAGGGCGCAAGGCGAAGAATTAGCAATTGAATTATCACTGTATTCTCATAGATTTTCGCATTTCCGAGCGATTAAGTAATTATTTCTTAAGATAGAGTTAAAAAAATGCTCGGTAAAAGTTTAACAGCAAACATTGGCAACTGGAAGAAAACTTAACTAGCTACTGGTTTACTGTCGCCTACGATAAGCTGGCTACAAATCATTTTCCCGTGCTAAACCATTTCAGGGCGGGTGTAGAGTAGTGAAATGGTATCAGCCCAAGATGGGAAAATCTCCCTTGATTAAAATTAACAGTTCTTCAGCAGGTAGTATGTCACCCTTCTCAATTCTGTTGTTCATAATTTATACAATCTCTAAATTAAATTACTAAATAATCTCCTCTACCGAAAATACTACTCTAAAGCCAGAAATCCTCAATCCCCCGTCTGACTCATTCCAGCTACGACTGGCGCTGCGACAAAGTTCTGCACTGAAACTCCAAGAACCACCGCGTAGCACCCGGCGATTTAGATCACCGCCAACTTCCCAAGCTGTTCCATCTAAGGGTGCATAGTTGTAATTGTTGTGCCACGAATCAGCACACCATTCCCAAACTAGCCCGTGCATATCGTACAATCCAAAGGCGTTGGCGACTTCAAAACTACCGACGTTTGTTGTTTCTTTACGGAATTTGCTTTTTGGTTCGAGAGTGCAACTGACTAACTCAGAGGTAATCGTTTCGCCAAAGTGGAAAGATGTTGTAGTTCCAGCACGACAAGCATATTCCCATTCAGCTTCACTCGGTAAACGATAGTCACGTCCAGTTTTTTCTGATAGCCTGAGACAGAATTCTACAGCCTCATACCAAGATACATTTTCTACTGGTCTATCTAAACCTTTGAATCTCGATGGATTGGGATTTAAAGTTTGTTTGACTTTAGGTAAAGCTGCTACCACTCTCCACTGTGCTTGAGTTACGGGAAATTTCCCCATAAAAAATGGTTCAATGGTAACTTTATGTCGAGGACGTTCCTCAGCATCCCCTTCAAACTCCGGTGAACCCATCATGTAAGTACCACCAGGAATCAATACCATTTCTAATGTGACAGACTTACCCAATTCTTCGGCAAAAAAGTTTGCATTGCAACTGATGCGGTTTACTTCTCTACCACCTGTGTCTACTGTTACTACGTCAAATTCAAAGGTTTCTAAAAGAGGTAATGGTACTATTACTTTTTGTGGTAGCGGCGGTAATATGGGTTGAGACATCGAAACAATTTTCAAGGCAACAGGTTCAATATTCGATCTTGTAAACTTCAAATCGTTGATAACTTCTACTGCTGTTTGATACCTTTCACTCGGTAAATGTTTGAGTAATTTATCTAAAATTCTCCCTAAATCATCACTGATAATAATACCTTTTTCCTGTAACCGTTCGCGCCACAACCATTTAGCGTTCATGGCATCATAAATAGGATCATTAATCTGTCCAGAAGCATCCTGCAAAGGCAAACATTGAGTTAAAAGACGCACGCAAGTTACACCCAAAGCATACAAATCACTGCCATGACAAGCAAATCCAGCCATTTGTTCAGTTGGGGCGTAACCAAGGGTATAAATTACCGTAGCTTGTCTTCCTAAACTGGTTTGTGTTACCTGTTTAGCACCGCCAAAGTCAATTAAGACGGGTTTTTCATCACTTGCACGGCGAATAATATTTTCTGGTTTAATATCTCGATGAATGACATTATGAGTATGAATGAATTCCAGTACTGGTAATAAATCAGCTAAAAGTTCCCAAATTTGTTTTTCCCCATAGATTTGTTGCTGAACTTCTTGTAAAAGAGTTTTTCCTTGAATAAATTCTTGTACGAGATACAAGCTAGCACCTTGTTCAAAATAAGCTAGTAATCTGGGAATTTGGGTATGATTTTCTCCAAGTTCATACAACCGAAAAGCCTCTTCTTTGAAAAATTGTGCTGCTTTCGTGCGTTGTCCTGTTCCCTGAAATTGCGGGAAAAATTGCTTGATGACGCAAGGGGCATTTAGTCTATCTACATCTTCCGTAGCATAGGTTCTGCTAAAGCCACCTTCACCTAAGAGTCTCAATACGCGGTAACGGTTTCTAAGAAGTTTGCCAAAGTTGCTTTGTCCGCAACTCACGCAAAATCTATTGCTATCGGAGTTGAATGGATTTGAGCAATGGGGATTTTGGCAGATTTGCATAATGAGGGAGAAATAGCATCTTCTCCAAAGTTAGCCCCAATATTATCTAATTGAAAACAGTTATGTAGAGAAGCGAACACGGAATTTTTTATATGTGCTTAAAAATTATAAAAATATGTCAGGAGAGACGCGATTAATCGCGTCTGTACAATTCGGTTGGGTAACATGGTGCATTAGGATAAGGGGATAACGCACCCTACTTGTTAATTATGAATTATGACTTCTTCAAGATAGCTGTTGTTACTCACCGAAAAAAGTTCACGGAGAACTAAATCACCCATAATTTTTATTGGCAATTGCGACGATTATTTGAAAGTTTTATTCTCTCCAGAAATGCGAATTAATTCAGCTAGAAGAGCAACGATCGCAGATACTGAAATTAGCATTACACTGAGTGCATTAATATCAGGTTTAACTCCTGTTCTAATCCGGCTAAAAATTTCCATTGGTAGGGTGTTAGAACCGCTACCAGCAGTGAAACTGGCAATAAGAAAGTCATCTAAGCTGAGAACAAAAGCCAAGAGACAACCAGCAACAATCCCAGGCATTAATTGAGGTAACAATACTTTGATGAATGCTTGCATTGGTGTAGCGCCTAAATCTAGTGCTGCTTCTTCTAAGTGGGGATCTAAATTAGTCAGTCGGGAAGCAACCACAAGTCCGACGTAAGCCAGACAAAATACGATATGGGCTGCAACTATCGTCCACAAACTTAAAGGTATTGCAAAGGCCGCAAGACATACTAGAGTAGCCACTGCGATCGCAATATCGGGAATAATTAATGGTAGGTAAGCAACACCACGATACAATTTCTTGCCAGGAAATTCGTAACGCGCCAACCCAACCGCCATCAAGGTTCCCAGCACTGCTGAAATTGCCACAGCAAAACCAGCAACGATCATACTGTTTTGGAAAGCTGATAAGATGCGATCGTCACTGAACAATTTGCCATACCAATCGAGAGTGAATCCTTGCCAAGTTGCACTGTAGGGCGACTGATTGAAGCTATAAAAGCCAAGTACCAGTATGGGCAGGTACATGAACACAAATATCAGCAGTGAGAAAACCGCCTGCCATGAGACACGCGGTTTTTTGAGAGATAGAGAGATATTCACGTTTATTTTATATCTGATTTTTATTGATGGCAATACAAAATATCATACTTAATGCAATAAGTCAATGATTTAACTATCTTCTCTCGCTTTTGCCTGCTGGGGAATCCAACTCATGGAGAGGGCAAACTTTCGCCACTGTGTACTAGTTAATTATTTTCTTTAAAAACTTGGATAGAACTTCTAAGAAAAATTGCGGCTTTTGATACTACCCTATCTTACGAAAATCTGTCTTTTCGGCGGCTACGAGTTATCCTTGAAGTAGGAAAAGCCGCGCAAAGAGTATCTACACAGATTATTCTTTAATTAACATTTGAAAATCAGATAATTGACAGCCGATAGTAGAGCTTTGTCGCCCAATATCATTATTTAACTGAGATTTTGACGATTAAAGAAAATTCCTATTCATAAAAAAGTATCTATTTAAAAATTCACTAAATCACACAAAAATTAATAACTTAGAATGTATTTACCTCTATGGGAGTGGGTAATTTCCGTACTAGGGTAGACAAAAAATATAGAAGTAATAGCATAAGATTTGAAGAAAGTTGTTAATAAGTTTTGTATCTGATAGTTACTTTCTGACGCAGAGTGAATCAATTACAACCACTGCAACAACAGGAATAAAAAACTTCTAATTCAAGTTGTATTTTTTAGGAGGTTTATGATGAGAATTGCTCAAATAGCTCCATTGTGGGAGAGAGTTCCACCTCCAGCTTATGGTGGTATAGAGTTAGTAGTTGGGTTACTGACCGATGAATTAGTCCGACGCGGACACGAAGTAACTTTATTTGCATCGGGAGATTCTATGAGTCTGGCAACACTAACGTCAGTTCATCCCCGCGCCCTCAGACTCGATCCTACTATCAAAGATTACGGCATTTACGAGATGCTGAATCTAGCTTCGGTGTATGAACGCGCACAAGAGTTTGATATTATTCACTCCCATGTGGGGTATGGGGCACTTGCTTATGCGAATCTCGTCACAACCCCTACGGTTCACACGTTGCACGGTATTTTTACCCCTGACAACGAAAAAATGTTTAGTTTTGGTAAAAAACAACCCTATGTCAATATTTCCGATGCACAACGAGAACCAAGGTTAGGGTTGAACTCTATAGCAACGGTCTACAACGGGATTGATGTCAATAGTTATAAGTTTCACTCCCAACCAGAACATCCGCCCTACCTGGCGTTTTTGGGTCGGATGTCTCCAGAGAAGGGAGCGCACTTAGCCATAGAAATTGCAAAAGTTGCTGGTTGGCATTTGAAAATGGCAGGTAAGGTGGATGCCGTTGATGTGGAATACTTTGAGAAGGAAATCAAACCGCACGTTGACGGAGAGCAAATTGAGTATTTGGGTGAAGCCAACCATTCTCAAAAAAATGCTCTGATGGGAGGTGCAGTAGCAACTTTATTCCCCATTACTTGGCGGGAACCCTTTGGATTGGTGATGGTTGAGTCAATGGCTTCGGGTACGCCAGTGATTGCGATAAAATTGGGGTCTACTGAGGAGGTAATTGCCCACGGGAAGACGGGTTTCCTCTGCAATAATATTCAAGAGTGCATCAGTGCTATCGATGGGGTAGGAAAGTTAGACCGCTATGCCTGTCGTCAGTATGTCGAAAATCTTTTCAGCGTTGAACACATGACTGATGGCTATGAGGCGGTTTATCAACAAATAATCGCAGAACGATTTTCTCAGAATGGGCATTTTCGCAGTTTAGTTGATTCAGCTAGCGATCGCATTTAAATATCGCATTCATGTAATATTGTAGCCCTGGCGAATAGAATAGAGCCTCCGGCACGCTGACACGAACGCGGCTACACAAACAAAGCCCACCTACGTGGGCTAATAAAGAATGCTGTGCGGCTTACCAAGTTACGCCTACGCTCTATTTTTCTAAAGTTCTAGCACTCACTCCTGGAACTCGTTCTAAGTCTTGTAAGGATGTAAATTTTTGCTATTGACGGCTAATAATTACCCTCTGTGCTAACTTCTTACCCACACCAAAAAGAGTTGCTAATTATTCTAGACTTTCGGTGTTGATATTTAGTTTTTTAATTGCTTTTAGCTCAGTTGATGAAGAAGTTTTTATCTGGGGACATCGTGTTTGTTCTAATTTGATTTTCTTTTGAATTCCTGGTGGTAAGCCGGGTTTAACTTTAGTATAAAGACGAGCAAATTCTCGCACATAATGGGCAGCAACTATGGGATTTTCAATTACTATAAGTGTCTCATCGTTACCACTATTAGCAGCATTTGACCAATTATGAGAACCTGTAATTACTGTTTGACTATCAATAACACCAAATTTGTGATGTAATAAATCGCCTTTGGGTAACACAGGTACGCCTACAGTAGTAATTGGGTTTAACCAAGGATGGTTATCAACTTCATATTTACATTTGTTACTCAGAGCAACCCCCATCATATCTAATGCTTCGCTATAAGGACGATAGGCAAATTGTGGTTCAATTAAAGCGCGAATTTCCACACTTTGTTGATGGCGTTTTTCTAAAATATTTGCAAGACGCTGTTCGGAAAAAACAAATAACGCCATATCAATAGATTTGGTTGCTGAATCTAAAGTTTTACCAATTAAACCATTACTACTGTTACTCCAAGGTTGAGTTGGAGAAGTAGGCGAAAATTGCACAGTAATTTGGGTGTTATCTAAAGTTATTTGTTTAGGTAAACGCATCGGCTTTTTTAAACCAAATTGACTATCTGGCTGACCTCCCGGCCCATCTCCCCACATGATGTTAAACTCTTCTGTAAATAAAGATGCTAATTCTGTGCTATCAATCTGCAATAAATTATTGGGATTACCTAAACTGCTGGAATTTGTAAAATCACCAGAAGTATCACTTAAAGTAAAATTGGCCGAAGTGATGATTACAATGCGATCGTCCACAATCACAAATTTGTGATGCATCAAACTGCTACCGGCTGAACCATCGGCTCGATCATCTATCCAGGGAATTTTGGCATTCTGCAAAATTATCAAAGCATCTCTTTGATTGATTTCTGCTGGACTGAGTTGATTATCTTGGTTAATATCAAGAAATTGGCGGAATTCGTGATAACGTTCCTGTTCTCTTTTATCTAACTTACCTACTTCAGTAGATGTAAAGCTACTCCAAGGTCGGCTATAAATATTTTCTAAAATTATCCTGACTTTTACCCCAGCTTTTTGTCTATCAACCAATGCTTGGGCAACTCTGGGTAAACGTAATTCTTGCACCGCCACATCTACTGTAGATTTAGCGTGCGTAATAGCATCGACAATCTGTTTTTCTAAATCATCCCCCAGGCGAGTTTGCTGACGGTAAGCTTCCTTGTATTCTGAAGATTCAGAATGGTTAAAGTAAACTTGAACTAACGGATCTTGTGGTAAGGGTGCTGGACGCTGATTGTAGGACTGGACTCGTTGACAACCAGCGAGGGGAAAGATCAGTAAAAAGATATATAAAAAATATCTTTGTCTAGAGATAAGTTTCACTGTAATCTGTTAAAAGTGGATTGAGAGTGGATATAAGGCGATTTTCACTTAAGTTAAATACAAAACCTAACCCCCAATCCCTTCCCTACAAAGGAAGGGGAGTAAGATTCAAAGCCTCTACCCTTGTAGGCGAAAGGTTTAGAGAGGTTAAAACTCTACTGCACCCAATTGAGAACCGCTATATTTATCATTCCCAAAATTTTGTGTTCTGAATTAACGAATATGGATTAAATAAAATGCAAAACTTCATCCTATCTCTAGCTTCCCTCTCCTTTATCAGGAGAGGGATTGAGGGTGAGGTAAGCCAGGGATATAAATTGTATGTTATTTAATTCTTATTCCTAAGTAGAGAAATAGCTTTCCAAGTAAAGGGAAAAATCCACTCCTAGAGGCAGAATTACAGAGATTTTTTTTAGGATTTGTCCACAAAAACTCTATATGCTGACAAGATTAGCAGTCTATTACCAGCGTGTGTTCTCACCATTATCGGTTATATGCAAATTTATCTAGATTACAGCGCCACTACACCAACTCGAAAAGAAGCGATCGCAATTATGCAAACAGTCCTCACTCAACAGTGGGGTAATCCTTCCAGCTTACATGAGTGGGGACAACGGGCGGCAACGGTTGTGGAACAAGCACGAGTCCAAGTTGCTGGTTTAATTAACGCCGCCACTCCTGAATCGATCATTTTTACCTCTGGCGGCACTGAGGCAGATAATTTGGCAATTATGGGTGTGGCTCGGTTATATGCTGTTCCTCAACATCTAATTATTTCCAGCGTTGAGCATTCCGCAATTTCTGAGACAGTAGGGTTGCTAGAGATGTGGGGTTGGGAAGTTACGCGCTTGTCTGTAGATGTTAAAGGTAGAGTCAACCCCTTGGATTTAAAGGCGGCGTTGCGACATAATACAGTCTTAGTTTCCGTGATTTACGGTCAAAGTGAAGTAGGGACAGTGCAACCGATCGCAGAATTGGGTAAGATTGTGCAATCGCATGGGGCTTTGTTCCATACAGATGCGGTGCAAGCTGCGGGACGCTTACCCATAGATGTACAACAACTGCCTGTAGATTTACTTAGCCTTTCTAGTCATAAAATATATGGGCCGCAAGGTGCTGGGGCGTTGTATGTGCGTCCTGGTGTGG
The DNA here is from genome assembly GCF_036919815.1 of Nostoc sp. Taxonomy (GTDB): domain Bacteria; phylum Cyanobacteriota; class Cyanobacteriia; order Cyanobacteriales; family Nostocaceae; genus Nostoc. The sequence goes on along the minus strand of NZ_JBALCE010000014.1, from coordinate 19,071 downwards.
ATTTGATGCCCTTGCTGGGTGGTGGTGGACAAGAAATGGGACTACGTTCTGGTACGCAAGCAGTACCGATAATTGCGGGGTTTGGTGTAGCAGCAGAGTTAGCAGCACAAGAATTAGCTACAGAAACACCACGGTTAATTGAGTTACGCGATCACGCTTTTGCCCAACTAGCTGAAATTCCTGGTTTAATTGCTACTGGGGATGGCTGCGATCGTTTACCTCACCATATCAGTATGTGCTTAGAAAACGCCGATGGGGAAAAACTTAGTGGTAAAACCTTGGTAAGACAGCTAAACCTTGCTGGCATCGGCATCAGTGCTGGTGCTGCCTGTCACAGTGGTAAACTTAGCCCTAGCCCGATATTGTTAGCGATGGGCTATTCCGAAAAAGCTGCTTTGGGTGGAATTCGCATCACATTGGGGCGTGATACGACTGAAGCTGATGTAGATTGGACGGTAATGGTGTTGAAGCAGGTTTTGCAAAGGCTGACACCAGATTTATCTTTAGTTAAGCGTTAAATTAACTGTTACAAATCGCATACCTGTGGGAATACTAAGCGTATAAGCTAGTTAAACACAGATGCGCTATGAGACAAATTGGGGTGGTGGAGTCATTTAAGGAAGTTGGCAAAATTAAATGGTTTGGTGGTTTCAACAATCAAACAGGTCAAATAAATGATTATGGATTTGTAGAATGTCAGGGAAAAGGTGATATATGGGTGCATAGAACAGAAATTTATTGTTCAGAATCTGATTTAAAAGAAGGAAAACTAGTAAAGTTTGAATTAAGAATATATGGCAACGGGTATAAATTAAGTAATTTGCACTTACTTAATTTAAGTGAAGAAGAAGATTCAGATATCATTGAATGCTGCTTGAAACATAGCGATCCTAAATTTTGTGCCTTGGCATTTTGGGGATATCTCAATAATAACTCAATCGAAGAAGCTGTTTCCTTAGCGAATCAAAAATTAAGCAGTTTTCTGCCGTGGCAAAAGAAACGTTTTTTAGATTACATACCAGAGCCTATTCTACTGCACTATCAAGCTCGAAATATTCGACAAATATTGCCATATAATAAGCAGTTAGAGTTATGCTTACAACTTTTACCTGATGATTTAAATATAGAAATAGATGCTGCTTTGCGAGAGGAGATATTTAATATTATCTCAAATATTCAAGACCTAAATCTAAAAATATGTGATGAAATCATCAGCAAAGTATATAAATTGTATGTGAATTATCCAGAAGATCGTAAGCGCCTCAATATAAAATTACACGTAAAATGCTTGGTTGAACTGATTAGCAATATAGAAAGTGCCTCTAGTAGAGACATATTATTATCTGAATTGCGAGAGCTTTTAGTACATTCAAAATTAGGCATGATCTGGATAAGTATACCTGATTATATTATTCTGGAAAAACAGATTTGGCCTATAGCGTCAGGAGATAGACGTGTTGGTATTCTTGTAAGTCAAATCAGTAATAAACAAGATTTAAATTATCAAGATAATATTTTTAAAATTGCAGAGATACTTGAAGATTCAACAGAAGAAGATATCACAAAATTAATTTCTATATTTAGACACAAGGATTTGGTTAAATCTCACGACGCAATTTTGAAATTTTTACCTGCTGTTGAACAAATTACTATTCTGATAGCAAGGCTAAACAATAATATTAGTGAAAACACTAAAACTATATCCCATATTGGAAAAATTCTTGCTAAAACTCCAAGTGATGAACTTAAAGTTTTGCTGTCTAAACTGCCAAATAGCCTTAAAAGATGGGATGGAATATTAGAGTTTTTGCCACCAGAAGAAAAAATATTAATCCTGTTGTCAAAGCTGAAAAAAGAATGTCAATTAGAAAATCAAGATATCGTCCAAAAAATTGGAAATGTGATTAATGCTGTTTCCAATGAAGAACGTATAATATTAATTTACCTACTTCCAGAATCGGTAAGATACAAAGAGCCAATCCTTAAATCATTCCATTTTTTGCTTCCAGAAGATCAAATTAAATTAGCGTGGAGTTTTATAGCAGATGGCTCCTTATTTATTTGGCATTATTTGTCAACACAAGCAAAAATACTATGTGTTTATCGCCTAGCAAAAGAAAATACACATATTTCTCTATTTATTACTGAGTTTCAACGTATTCATAACACTAACCCAGAGAACGATGATTTGATAAGATGTGTCCTGAAAATACTATGGGCTAAAGAAAATCCAAATCAAAGCAATAACGTTTTTGAACAAGTAGATAAATTATTGATAAATTATGTAATTAAATATGCTAAAAATTCTACTGAGCCTATAAATCTTGATCCGTTATTGCCTTACTGCAAACCTACAGAAGTGAAAGTTAAATACTGTGAAGGAAAACTATGGGAGAAAGAAGAAATTCAAACAACAGGTGAGACTAAAATAGTAACTAGCGCTTATTGCCCGCGTGCAAGAAATAACTGTAACTTATTTGAACAAAACAGAAGCTCAAATTCAAATTTTGGTTTGTATGGAGCGCGTTTATCTGCTGAATGTTCACAAGATTGGAAAAACTGGTCTTTACTAGAACTTTTTAAAACAGTAGACATTGTGCCATCTATGCCTGATTTGAGAAAGCCGGAGGATTACTTACCAAAACTATCAGGGTGGATTAATCGCATTAACGAAATTCGCTCAAGACTCAAGTGTTCTGTATGTGAAGATATAATGCCGCACAATATAGAATATTCTCAATTTAGTACTAAATTCAGGGTTACAGTTTTTTCTTGCAAACGTGGAGAAGGTCATAACCATAATATTTATTTGAACGAATGCTGGGGATGCAGTGAAATAATTGATAGTAGAGAGAGCAGATACCAGTCACCAGAAAAGAACTATTACATCTGTATTCACTGTGGAAGTGGAACACAACACAGCAACACTTATACTCAAGGTGATATTTGCCCAAAATGCGGCACGATAGGAATGGAAGTTAGTCCCCATAACAAGCGTTACCGTCAGTGTCACTCCTGTAATCACTCAATCAAACTACCTGAAGAGAGAAAAATAACTGGTTCCGAATGTCCTCAGTGTGGAACACGAGGGATGATGCTGACAGTTAATCAAAAGAATGAGAAAATTTGCGTGTGCCGTTCTGATTCCTGTAGATATTCAATATCAGCAACATAACCCATGTTTTAGTTTCTGTATTAATAATCCTTAAACACCACCATGAACACTGCTAAACTCACCACTGATGGCACTCACCAAATCGTTATTTTACCCGAAGACTTTCAACTTACTGGGACTGAAGTTTATATCAAAAAAATTGGTAACGCCATTATCCTGATTGCCAAAGACAACCCTTGGGAATCCCTCATTGATAGTCTAGACAATTTTTCTGATGACTTCATGACTACCAGAGATCAGCAACCCTGCCGAAAGGATTAAACAAGTCTTTTCCCAAAAGGTAATATTTTGAGTCATAAAGGAGTTCAAGCATGACTTATTTTGATTACTTTTGATTAAGGCTTTTCTTGAATGAGTAAAACCATCATTGGAATTGGGATGTTTCTTGGCTCTACGATTGGCAGCTACATCCCTGCATTATGGGGTGGAAGTTTGCTATCCTTCACCTCGATCCTTTTGGGCGTTATTGGTGGCCTTGTGGGGATTTGGCTTGGCTATCGCATATCAAAATATCTAGGTTTTATCTGATTGGCGCTCTATGTCGCCCAAAGCCTTAAACGAGTTTTTTCCCAACAGGTAAAATTTTGAGAGTGTCTTCTATGCGATGGCTTCGCCCGCCGCAGGCATCGCACTTCTTCAATTGAGATTTCCTCCCCAACTTCAACAGCAGATCGAAAAATTAGCAAGTAGTCAGGGAATCTCGACAGAGCAGTTTGTTTTGCTTATTTTCTCTGCTATCCTCTAGAAACAATGCTAATAAATAGGTCTACCAGTCTTCTCCCAAAGAAAAGCCAATCCAACCAAAATATCAGATGAATAGCTACTATTACCCAAAATACAACTTGGTATGAAACCTTCCTATTTTTGTGACGTAATCTTCGTTGAGCGATGAATCCCCCCAACCATCCACCCATCAATTCACACAAATGTAATCTCTTTTCTGGTATTCTCCAACGCCCCTGCTTTGCACGAGATTTATCATCCGCATACAGTGCAAAGGTAATAAAACTCATCGCCGGATAGAGAATCAAAAAAATTGGGTTGAAAGTCGTCAATGCAAAATGTATTGCTCCTAAACTTGGTAATAAAGATAAGAGCAATACCTCGAACATTAAAGAAGATTTTGCTTTCAGCTTAAATGTTTCTTTCTCTATTGCCAAAGATGAAGTTATCGGCATATGTTCGGATACAACTCCCTCAATGAAGGCGTTGCAAGCATGAATTCTTCCGTCTTTCCCAACGGTTAGCTGATAGCAAATCACATCACCAAGTTGTGGACGATGATTTGTTTCTTTGAGTGCAGTGATATGAAGAAAAACGTCTTGACTGCCATCACTGGAGCGAATAAAGCCAAAACCCTTGTCATCCTTCCATGTTGTTAGTTGACCTTTACGCAAAACAGGTTTCATGAAAGACCTTGATATCAATACTTCCTTTTTAAGGTTGCCATATCAAGATCAAATTATTCATATTCAAATTTAATCAGGTCAAAATCAGAGCTAATACTGAAACAATGGAAGTAATGCTAGAGTGAAATATGAACTATGAGTGAACTACCCAATAGTCTTGAAGATGCGATCGCCCAATCTCGTGTAGCCGTCCAAGCTGCCCTTGCAGATGGTTGCACTCGCCTACAAGTTGAGTTACTGTTCCCAGAACTCAAGTTTATGCCGGTAGCGGAACAATTTCTGCCCGTGTTTACAGAATATGATTCCCGTTTGAAGATTTTCTTTGCTGACGCTGGGGCTGCGGCCTTAGCCCGCCGCAATTGGGCTGATGCACCATTTCAAATTTTGGATATCGGCACGGGTAGGGCTGCTTCCTTGCAGACAAAAATTCAGCCAGAGGATGAAATTTTCTTATTCATTGCCCCCACTTCCGTAGAAGTAGTGCAATTGGAAAAGTTATGTGAAGAAATAGGCGATCGCCCTGTAGTCTTGTTAAATCCCCGCCTAGAAGATTCTGGAACTGTAGGCATTGGTTATACAGCTAGGGAAACCCGTCGGCGTTTCATCAGTACCATTGAATCCTGTTATTACCTGCGCCCCATAGATGATGAAAGTGCTTTATGTCGTTGCTACCCAGGACAGTGGGAAGTTTGGCTGGAAACCGGCGGCGAATATCAAAGAATTGCCGAATTACCCACAAAACCATCGGGTGATGATTTGGATCTGATCCTTTTAAAAGGACAACCGCAAACAACAACAGATGCGACACCACAGAAAAAGCCCAGTGTGTTTAAGAGTTTGCAACGGTTTTTAAAGGCGTTGAGTAGTTAGGAGAAAGCAGAGGTAGCAGAGGTAGAATTTATTATCTGCTGCCTCCTTTTATGCAAAAGCTACAAAATTACGCGATATTTAGATAGTTGTATATTTGAACTAGTTGAGTAAAGAGCTTGGTGTTCATGAATATAAGTACCCTACATGATATTGAGTCTGCTGTCAGTCAACTTTCACCAGAGGAGCTTGCTGCTTTCCGTGTCTGGTTTGCAGAATTCGATGCGGCCTTATGGGATAAACAGTTTGAGACAGATGTAGCTGCGGGTCGGCTTGATGCTCTGGCTGAAAAAGCGTTGCAAGATTTGAGAGCAGGAAATTGTACTGAACTGTGAGACACCGAGCAAGCCCAGATTTTTGGTATTGCTATCAACAGTTACCAAGTGATATTCAAGAATTTGCAGATCGATGCTACGAATTACTAAAGCAAGACCCTCGCTATCCATCACTGCATTTTAAGAAAGTAGGAGGTTTTTGGTCAGTACGAGTGGGTTTATACTATCGTGCGCTAGCTGTGGAGCAGGATAAGGATTTTGTGTGGTTTTGGATTGGGTCACACGCAAAATATGACAAACTGTTGGAGTATTAGGTAGCGAGGCGAGTGGTCTAACAAATCACTAGACTTGGTGAGCAAGTTCGAGTCTTGGCGCGACATTAGTATCAATCAAAATTCCCATTACTGGTACTTTTCAGTAAGATAGGTAATATATTCTGCTGCAATAATTCTCTCTGCCCCCAAGTCAATATACATATCGGTAATATTTTCTATGCGAATTAGCAAAGGGTCATGAGTAATTCGCCACCCGTCCTTTTGTAATGCCAATTTCACAACATTGTGAAATTTATCTCTAGCTGACATAAACTTTTTTCTCAGCCTCTATGGGTATTCTAAATATATTTAGCCAAAGTGGTGATGGGAGAAAGAGAAACAATTAAAAATTATTCCCCTATTCCCTTACTCCCTTTTTAATTCCCTTGCAACGGCGCATTTAAGACTTTCTCGATGCGATCGCCTGTTTCTAGTAAATGCGCTTTGGTATATTCATCCTCGGAATTAACTTGCTTGAGTTTCTCATCCAGTTGTTTGAGTTTATACCAAGCCAGAGTGCGAGCATCTTCTGGAACATATTCTTTCCGTAACACCATAGCCGTCAAAATCTTTAGATATTCCCCTTGCAAGCCTCGCCGCAAACTGGAAATTTTGATTGATTTACCTTTTGGTTTGATTACTTCCGTCCAGATATCTGACTGCAAAGTGTCAAATAATTCCGGTAGAGTCAGTGCTTGTCCCTCCTGAGTTTTGAGTTCGATATCCTTGAGACGAGAGAGGCGATCGCCTGAGAGTAAATCCCGCAACACAGAACTCTGCATGAGTAGCACCAAATCATGAATTGGATAATCCAAACGGCCAACTTGCGGAGAACTACCCCAATGTCGCCAACGCGAAGGTGCTAATTTATTCAGTAGTTCTGGTGAAAAACTCAGGGCATCCTCTGCAAACACATACTTTTGCAGCGTCTCTAAAGCTTGACGTTGTTGTTCAACTGGTACTGGTTCAAATGGTAATCGGTGTTGGCGGACTCCAGAGAGGTTATCAGCAGGAATCTCGCTAGGGTGAATGCGATAGAAAGACTGTCCCCCGATGTATTTTGTAGTGTAATATATTTGCTGGAAATAGTTATCCAATACTGTGCCAAAACGTTCGCTCACATCAGTATAACTATCACCAGCCAGTGGGTAACGCTGATCCAGACGTTCCCACATCACCCGCGAATTATTCAACTGCCACTGAGAATAAAGCAGCACATTGCTGCTGTTATCCCAAGCATTGGCTGTGGGGTCAAGGTCATACACATCTTCATCTGTGGAATAACTCAACTCTGGCTTGTAGGATTGTGCAGCAATTTTCTCCAAAATTGGCTTTTCCGCTATGGGAGTTGATGTCTGAATTGGCATATAACCGTACTTAATCGCCCATTCATCATAAAGCCCCACCATGCTGGGAAAATAATCTCCCTGCTTTGTACCTTGAGGGGCGATATTTGGGGGAATGTAGTCCATTACCGAAGTTGTCAGACCTTTAGTTTTGGTAATTTCCGTATTATTCATCTCCTGTGGTGGTAGCAGTGTACTACCACGGAAGTTATGGCGTAAACCAAGAGTATGTCCAACTTCGTGAGCGATAATTAAACGTAAATATTGATTGATATATTCTTTCACTTGGTCTGGAGTTGCCATGTTATCAGGCAGCAGTGACATCGCCAGTGAACCAAAGGCAAACTGATTAGCAGCTTCCATCCCGTAGCATAAATCGTACTCCCCTGCCATTTTCGATAAACGACTCAACAATCCCTGTTGGTCTTGCATCTCCTGAGGGACACCATTGTTTTTCGGATCTAAACCATTGGGGCAAAGTAGACGATTTTGCATCAAAGCTGATAAAGTAGTGCGATTTTGTGTTTGGCTGGGTTGGACGATTCGGCGATAATCATTCTTAAGTAGCCGCACAAAGCTGGCATCTACGAGAATGTCTGCATCCAAAATTTCCCCAGTCAATGGGTTAACGCGGGATGGTCCCATTGCAAAATAACCATCGACTGTGTTAATCCAGCGAATCGTGTTGTAACGAATATCTGCTGGGTCCCATGTGGCATTATCCGGCATTTGTCGGACTTCAATTGCATCTTTAAATCCCGCTTTCAGAAAGGCTTTGTTCCACATCAGGACGCCTTCTTTCATTGGATCGCGGTACTCTAAGGGTACAGCGTTATCAATCCAAAAAACAATCGGTTTTTTGGGACGAGAAATTACTGCTTTTGGGTCTTGTTTTTCCAAATGCCAGCGATTAATGTAGCGGACAAAAGAATCGCCGCGATCGTCTTTGGATAAATCTTGGTAGGCGGTGATGAAATAGCCGATGCGATCGTCAGCAAGGCGCGGTCGATAATCTTGATCGGGTAGTTGGGAGAAGCTATAGTGGACGCGCAGGGTAAAGCCACGCTTGTCAGGTAGCGACGCAAAGCTTGGTATTTCACTCTTATGTCCAACGCCACCAGAAAAATTCAAAACTGATTCAATTTCTAAGTTTTGGGGAAAAGCTTTAGCAGTACCAAAATAGGACTGATCTGTGCTTGCTGGTACTCCTAAACTTACAGATAATCCAGCTAAGTCTGTCAGTAACAAATCGCCCAAGTCGATGAGAATAGTTTTGCGTTTTGGATGAATGCTTTTAATAGAAATAGTGTAGAGAACAGAGTCACTAAAAGACCGGGCTAGCGATCGCACCTGCGGATCTCCCTCACGAGTGCGAAAATGTACATTGCGAATCACAAAGTTTAATTTATTATCCACCCGTTGGAAATAAAACAAAAAATCTTGCAAAGGCATACCACTATAAATACCACGTTCGCCAATGCCCGATTCCAGGGTTGTCGTAGCTAGGTAATTTTTATTAAGTTGCTCCGGTTTAATTTCTAGATAAATTTTATTCTTTTCTTTATGGCGATAAAGGGTGAACAATCCCCCGAACTTTTGAGTGTCTTTGGTTACTTCATCAAACGGCTGTAAATCATCCTTTGCTGGTGGTTTAGTAGTAGAATTAGGCTTTGAATTCGGTTTTTCTGACGGGTTTGCAACTTGCAAAAATGGTTGATATCCTGCTTTTTTAAGGTCTTTTACTAGCCAAATAAACGGTTGAGGCTGTGCGTATTTATTTTGATTAATTACCCAAACTTGCCCTGACGGTAGCCTCTGTTTCTGGGGAATCTTCATATCCTTTGGCGATAAACCGGAGATTTTAGTTGAAGAAGTTTCTGTCGTTAACTGACTATTGGATTTCTCTCCACTTCTGGCTGTAACCACGGCTTCTACAAGTCTGACAGTATGATGCTTGGCTGACAAATCTGGATCAACTATGTTAACAGACGATGACTTGGCGCTAGCCGTTGTTATTCCTAAAAACAAACCATGTAACAAAATTATATAAAAGGTTAATCTGTTATTCATCCGATGTATACCCGATAACTATCCCGGAGTTAATTTTTGACTTTTGCAAAGCTATATAGCCTACTTTTTGGCGATTCTATTAGCTGCTTTATAATAAACAGCAAACTTTAGACTTCAATTTTAGTTGCCATTTTTCAGCTTTATCGAAAATTAAAGGATTTCAGACGGGCAACCTCAACACGTAGTTTCAGCCGGGGTTTAAATCCTCATCTGAAACTCTCTTTTCTACGAGACGCTGCGCGTAGCTTGCTTGTATTGTAGGGGTACGCGGACTCGCTCTTTGTGGCGCTATCCGATGGCTTTGCCAACGTCAAGGGCGAACAGAACTTTCCCAGACGAATTTGGAATTTGGAATTTGGAATTGTTAATAGGCTATTTTACTGTCAGATTTTTCCTAACAATTGTGTCTACAACAAACAGCAAATATTCTTCTTACATTAGACTAGTAAATTTATGGGTAAAAAAGTATCACAAATTAGGCAAAACCGGAAAATTACTTGATTTTAGAAAGCATTTTTAAGCTAACACTTTATTTATATCATCAGAAGAAGCTTGAAGCTACTACAAGTTAGTGATAAGTCGCCCACCAGGAATGCCGTTGGTATAGCATATCGTAGACATCGGCAACCGATGATATTTTTCGTGTAGTATTTATTGATACTATTAATTTTTGGTAGTGAAAAGCAAACTAGCAGAGAAAAATTTTTAATTCAGGATGATCAAAACACTCATTAAAATGTAACAACGGACACAGAAATGTCAACATATTTATCTCAAGTCTGGCTGCTGCTGAGAAATTATGTGAGTGGTACAAGGTTGCAAGATATGCCAAAGACCACATCGCCAGAAACCGAAGCAGTTTTACCTCTAGGAAAAAGTATTAAAGAACCAGACAAAAGCGTTAAATTTGCTCAAGATAATTTGCAGGAAAATTTCTGGTTTCAAAGACTGCAAGAAAGCTTAGAAAAATGGACAATATCAAAGAGCGGTTTGACTTCTAAGATGGGTGATCGCACATTGGGGACTCTACCCTCTGAGTTTTGTTTTAGAATGTGCGATCGCCAGATGCATGAAGAGATTTACGATTTACTGGGGAATGGGGCGCTGAAAACAGAAATAGTCAACCAACTAATGGAATTGGTTGTAACTAATAAAAAAATTTACCCAGAACTGCTTTTTTGGCGGCTAGAAGATTTTTATCGTCGCTGGTGTCAGGGAGAATTTATCGATGCGACACCAGATAAGAACCTACCTCAGAAAACAAGATTAAAGCTAGCGGCACAAAATATTGCGATCGGGCTGAGACAGGTAGACATATATACAGGGCTGAACGTACTGATTTTACTGTTAGAGTTACACCGCTACGCCCAAGAGCGAGATGAACTCAAACAAAAAATCACCTTCTATCCATCTTCTCAACCGGACACAGATAATTTTTTCACATCCCAACTGCTGCGGATCATCAACTATAGCGATGCCCTGGAAATTGGCAACTTTAGCAATATAGTTGGGCAATTCCTCAAAGGCGGTAACTTTCGGGGTGCTTACCTGGGTGATGCCAACCTCACCGGGGCAGACTTTAGCGGTGCCGACCTCAGCCATGCTTACCTCGGCGATGCCAACTTAACCGGCGTAAACTTTAGCAATGCCAACCTTAGCGGTACCAACCTCGGCGATGCCAACCTTAGCGGTGCCAACCTTAGCGGTGCCAACCTCAATGCTGCCGACCTCAGCAGCAGCAACCTTAGCGGTACTAACCTTAGCTGTGCAAACCTTAGCCGCGCCGACCTCAACCGCGCCGACCTTAGCAGTGCGAACCTCAACCACGCCAACCTTAGCTACGCCAACCTTAGCCATGCCGACCTCAGCAGCACCAACCTTAGCTATGCTGACCTAAGTAACGCCATCCTTTTCGGTGCGAATTTGAGTGAAGCTAACCTTAGCAACGTCAGCCTTAGCCATGCCGACCTCTGCCGTGCCGACCTCAGTGGTGCTGATTTGAGGCACGCCATTCTCAATGGTAGTAACCTCAGTGACACAATTCTTTTCAGTACCAACCTTAGTGATGCCATCCTGATCGCCGCAGACCTCAGCTACGCCAAACTTAACGGTGCCAAGCTTAACAATGCCAGACTTAACGGCGCAATGTTTTTAGGTGCCGACCTTAGCGGCGTAGACCTGAGTCGCGTAATTCTCAACGAAGCCGACCTGAGTGGGGTAATTCTCAGCGAAGCCGACCTCAGTAATGCCGACATCACCGACGCTATCCTGTTCGGCACAGACCTCAGCTATGCCAACCTTAACAGTGCTAACCTCAGTGGCAGTAACCTCAGTGGTGCTATCTTCAATGGCGCCGATCTCAGTCACAGCAATCTCAGCTATGCCATTCTCGGTGGTGCAGACCTCAGCGATGCGAATATGGAAAAAATGACCTGGGGTAAAAAGCAGCAGTGGGAAGATGTGCGCGGATTAGAGACAGCAGTTAATGTACCTCCGGCGTTGAAAGAAGAACTGGGACTGAATTGAGATCAGGGGAAGGGAAAAAGCTGAGTTCCGAACACCAAATGCGTGAGTTTCAATCTTAAAAGATGAGTATATTAACTTGAATGATCAACTCAAAAACAGCAAATGTTTAATTATTAGCACGGTGCGATCGCCTTTTCTCTTCCTCCGTGTCCTCTGTGCCTCTGCGGTCTGTCATTCTTCCCACACCCATCAAGCCCAAATTTCTACACTAAACGCGAGACGCCCACCCCACAAGAAGTTAGAAAAATTAGTAGGTTTTAACACCACCCTCCGAGGTCTGAACACGACTTGCCGAGTTCTGAACACCAACTTCCGAGTTCCGAACACGACTTTCCGAGTTCTGAACACGACTTTCCGAGTTCCGAACACGACTTGCCGAGTTCCGAACACGAACTTCCGAGTTCCGAACACGAACTTCCGAGTTCCAATCTCAAAACATGGGGATCTGGGCTTGACTAATGAGCAATACTACCTCAAAACCAGTTTTGAGTGTACTAACTCTAGATCAGAGGGCTATATCCCGCTTGCTAGAGTGTGAGCTGTTCACGTAAAATATAATGCCATTGTTGCAGCAGTTCTCATGACCTCATCTGCGTCGTTTGACACATTAGAGTCTTTACAGGCGGATATCGCTGAATTGATCACTCGTTTACCGACATTAAAAAATCGGCAATTTATTCAGCAAGCACTTGCTACTATTGTTCGTCTAGCTGATAGTGAAATTGAGCGTCTCGATTGGAAAATCTTGTCGGCTGCGTTAGCAGATATGGAGCGAGGTTTCCAGCTTTTTTATGATTATCGACACGTTCGCAAAGTCACCATCTTCGGTTCTGCTCGTCTAGCGGTAGATACACCAGAGTACCAAATGGCGCTTGAGTTTGCTCGCGCTGTTTCTCAATTAGGATTTATGGTGATGACCGGCGGTGGCGGTGGAATCATGCAGGCGGGTCATGAAGGTGCTGGGCGAGAAAATTCCTTTGGATTAAACATTCAGTTACCCTTTGAACAGCAAGCAAACCCTTTTATAGAGGGTGATCCCAAGCTAATTCACTTCAAATATTTCTTTACCCGCAAGCTGTTTCTCCTCAAAGAAAGTGATGCTGTAGCCTTGTTTCCAGGAGGTTTTGGCACTCAAGATGAAGCTTTTGAATGTATGACATTAACCCAGAATGGTAAATTTGGCCCAGTACCTCTAGTTTTAATCGATCGCCCTGGTGGTGATTACTGGCGGTCTTGGAGCGAATATATTGATAAACAATTAGTGCAAAATGGTCTTGTCAGCCCTGAAGACCCCAGCCTTTACACGGTGACAGACAACTTGGATGTAGCTTGTGACGCTATCACCCGTTTTTACCAGGTTTATCACTCCTGTCGATATGTAGGCGATAAGTTAATCGTCCGCCTGAAGACAGATATATCAGACGCTCTTGTAGAGCAACTCAATGCTGATTTTAGCGACATTATTATTCAAGGGCGGATTGAAAAAAGTCAGGCATTACCTCAAGAAGCACAAGATGAAACTGTTGAACTACCCCGGCTGATTTTGCGCTTCAATCAACGCGACTTAGGGCGCTTATATCAGATGATTGCCACAATTAACCAGATGGGTACTCCTTCACCAGAGGATGCAGCGCATCCAGAAAGAAAGTAGCTATCGTAATGCGAGCATAGAAATCGCTATAAATCAAAAAAATTAAGGGTCGGATTTGAGATATTCCTGTAATTGTTGGGTACGCAGTTTTGTGGTATTTTCTAGACAACCAAAATAAATCGTCGGCGCAATACTTCCTCCCTCATTTCTGCTTCTTTCAAACTCACAATTGGTATCTCGAAACTTGATCCATATTACCTGTGCAGCAATCAATTTCTGTTTCCTAGAGCTTTCTAAGGTAGGTAACAATTGTTGATAAACTCGATTCAGTTTTTTATCTGCATTCTGATAAGATAACTTCGTGCATTCATTAATTGCTATTTGAGTTTGAGGATTATTGCAATTGAGCTTTTGAACTAAGCGCATCTCGGCTAAATCAGGCGTTGTACCTGCTAGTGTCATTGTGCGAGTATCTAAACTGCTGAGAGTTAGTATACTTGCCAAAACTAGTAATAATTGACGCATGGCAAAATTTTTATTGTTTAAGTATAGGAATTTGAGATTTTAGGTAGCGTAGAACTCAGATCAGAGCTAACACACCCTACCTTAACTTTATATTTATTACATCTGTTGATTTGTTATTGCCGACTTCCTTCTTGCACTATTAGTCGTTAATACATTCCGGCAACCTAGCCGCAAGAGGGAAGTTGAAATTTTACAAGAATGCTATAAAGAATATTTTAGTGACCTAAGTTTAGCTTTTATATTTTATGAATCGTTCCGCCTGCCTCATCTTCAATCCAGTTGCGGGTCAGGGAGACCCAGACTTAGAACTGGCAGAAATTCGGGCAATATTAGAGCCAGATATTGACCTAGATATTTATCTCACAACTGAAGAAATCGACGCTGACGAGCTGGCCTATGCAGCAGTAGCGAGGGGGGTAGATGCAATCATTGCTTCGGGGGGAGATGGCACTCTCTCGGCGGCGGCGGCGGCTGTAGTGGGTACTGAGATTCCATTTGGGATCATTTCTCGAGGAACAGCAAACGCTTTTGCCACAGCTTTAGGAATTCCTGACACGATCGCAGCTGCATGTAACACAATCCTACAGGGTGGAACCCGCAATGTAGATGTAGCCTATTGCAACGATCGCCCAATGGTACTCTTAGCAGGTATTGGTTTTGAAGCTGAAACTGTAGAATTAGCAGACCGGGAAGCGAAAAATCGTTTTGGAATGATGGCCTACGTTTTGGCAGGAATTCAACAACTGAGAAGCTTAAAAATTTTTGATGTTGAAATTGAAACTGAAGACAAAATAATTAAAACTAGTGCCTGTGCAGTAACAGTAGCAAATGCCGCGCCTGCTACTTCCGTCTTCGCTCAAGGGCCAGCAGGTCTGATTTATGATGATGGGTTACTAGATTTAACGATTGTAGCTCCAGTTAACAAGGCAGGAGCGATCGCTGCTACATTTCATCTATTTCAAACGGCCTCTACAGGTAACGCTGTAGAACGGGATGATATTGGCTTTTTACGAGCCAAACAATTTAAAATTACAACTAACCCACCACAAAAGGTTGTTTTAGATGGTGAAATAGTCGGCACAACACCAGTAGAAATTAAGTGCGTACCAGCAGGCTTGAAAATTTTTGTGCCATTAGTAGAAGAAGTTGAGCCTACGGAAAAACTAGAGGGACTTCCGAATCTAACTATTGAGATGAAAGACACAGTAGAAGAATGAGGGCATTGGGCACTTGTACTGAGCGAAGTCGAAGTATTGGGCATTGGGGAAAGACTTGCTGCAACCTTGCTCCTCTGCTCGCCTTAAATTGAAGATTCAGGAGTAGCTTGCATTGAAACTTGTATCTGATCCAGCGATCGCTAACAAAATTCGTAAAATGAATCAGCGAGTGCGGTGGCAAGATCCGTTAATTGTAGAACGGAACATCGACCAAACTCGGCTGGTGTTGGAAGATGGTCAAACAGACAATTCGGAGTTCTCATTTTTAGTTGTAGGTGATAGTGGTTCCGGCAAGCACCGGGGACACAATCCCCAGCGACAGGTGGCTGAACTCATGCTGCCCCATCACAACGAATCCCGCTTTATGCTGCATACCGGGGATGTGATCTATTTAGTGGGGTCGAGTGAATACTACCACCAAAACTTTATCGAGCCTTACCGAGAGTTTATCTTGGGAGGAGAGCATCCCAGACAGATTGCCTATGACCAGATGATTTTTAAGCTGCCCATTTTACCTGTACCGGGAAATCACGATTACTATAACTTGCCGATTTTATTGAGCTTGGCGTCCTTAACAACATTACCCATTCGTGGACTGTTGCGATCGCGGTTAGACCTAGATGTGGGCTTGCATGGCTCAGGAACCGGTGATGCCTATGCACGGGCGTTTTTGGACTATCTTAACGCCTTTCAGCTTCCCGGAGAGTTAGCCAGCCACTTAGAGAAATATTACACAGCCAAGACAGATACAGGTAGTTGTCTTTGCTATCAACCTGGGCACTTCACCCGCCTTCCCAATCGTTACTACACTTTTCGCTATGGTGGTATTGATTTCTTTGCCTTGGACTCTAATACATTTAACGATCCACCGCCCCTACCTAAAACAAAAAAAGGTAACGCCGATCGCAAAGTCTTAGAAAAACGCCGTGAAGATTTAGAGCAAGAAAAGCTGGAAATTATTGAAACCTCAGCCAAGCTTCGTCCCGAAAACCCTACTGAAGCCGACCAATTAGACGACTTCCACGCCAAGCTGTCACAAATTGAAGAAATTATTGTTGATATCGATAAGCAACTAGCGACTAATAAAACAACGCTAACTGATACTGAACAACTAGACTGGCTCAAACAAAAATTAATTGAATCTTGGAATAATCCTGAAGTTCGGGGAAGGGTGATTTATTTCCATCATCCTCCCTATGTAACTGAAGCGACAAAGTGGCAACAAGCACAAACTCTGATCATTCGCGATCGCCTCCGTGCTGTGCTGGATGCGGTAGCTAAAGAAATAGGTTCCCTAACTCAGGGGCGTCCTTTGCTTGATTTGGTATTAAACGGTCACGCCCACTGCTTAGAACACCTGGAAACAATGGATACAGGACACGCTGATTCTCATATCCACTGGATAGTTTGTGGGGGTAGCGGGTTTAGTTTGCGACGCCAGCGAATTGAGGGAGCAGATTTGATGGAGACTTTTGGGAATGAAAATAGATTAGTAGCGCGATCGCATCTCTTCATTGGTCGCAACGGTCAAGGTTTTCAGAAGCGACGACCTTATTCAGGTTTACGCATTGACGTTAAAGGCGATGGACAGCCTAAGTTTATTGTCCGTCCTTTGGTTGCCGAATGGCATCAGCGAAAATGGCATAATAGTGAACTTGAGCCGTTAATCATTTAAGAAATGGGCATTGGGAAAGAGGAGACAAGAGTTCTTCAATTTTGAATTTTGAATTCATTTCTCCCCACTCCTTCATTAAGTGATTAGCCGGACATAATATTATTTAGCCATAAAAGTAGAGACGCAATCATTGCGTCTCTACAAACCACTTATTTCGCCTTCTGACGTGTAATTGCACCCAGCAAAAGCATAGTGAATTAAATTATTCCTGGGCCTCTACCGCGTTTGTCACCCTTTTCGGTCAACTTGCCTTCCTCGTCCTGATTAACTTCTCCGAGTTCTTCAACACGTTGGGCAGTTTCTTCTGCTGCTTGTTTACGTGCATCACCCGGTTCTTCGTAGTACATTTCCGGTTCAACAGCATAGTTGTTCAACAAACCTTCTTTGTCCACAGTATAACCGTCAGTGGTGCGTATACTATCTGGATCGGTTTGGTCATCCGTAGGTGCATCTGCCTCCCTTTCTTCTGTGGGGACTGTTTTGTACAGATTTCCTTCTCTTTCCATTCGAGCAGCTGTTTCAGCTGGGATAATGCCGCGATCGTATGTATCGGATTCAGCTCGATCGGATGAATCTATACCTTTGTTAACTCCTTCATTAGCCATAAATTATGTCCTCGTTAAAGAATGTATTAATTGACACTTTCCGCTCTCAATAAACGGAGATTCTTAAAACATCACTGTTTTGATATCCTGATTTCTCAGGTTCCCAGGCTGACCACGTTTGCACAAAAAAGTGCGTAGTCATATCTCCTCAAGGTTCTTTCGGGCATGACTTCCCCCAGTCCGGGGGTAGGTTTTTTAATCTTATACTGATCTGAGTATACTACCATGTTCAATCATAAAATTGACTTAAGCCTAAAGGCTTTTGCCCTTTTCATCCCTTGTCTAAAGTCCAGATGTATCGACCTTAGGTCGGACACATCTTTAAGTGTTTTCAAGCAGTATTCTTATAACTTCAAAAACTAGATTACGCTTTTTTTCATCTCCGATCGACTATCTTGAGAGGTGATTAAAATTTAAATATAATCTTATACTCTCTATCTTTTGATGTATCCAAAAGACTAATGTTAAGTTCGGTTAAATACTGATAATTTACGCTCATTGGGTAAAACAAGAGTTTTGACTGAAGGTTTACACAGACACCAATGAAGATTATTCTGCCCATACTACGTTTTGCATCCAAAATAGGATATAGCAATCCTTACAGGAGTTACGAACAAAATAGAACCCGGACTTCTTGAAGAAGTCCGGGTTCTGAGCCTCTGGTGTTTGGAAATCAAACAGTATTGCTCTATTTACAGACATTCCCGACTTTTTAGATAAGTCGGGAATGTCTGTAATATTTTAATGGGTTAGAAATTTATTCGCCCAGAAATTGGTTTTTCAAAAATTGAATTTCATCGGCTAATTCTTGCCGATTAGAAGCCTTCAGTAGATAACGGAAAATAAACCAACTAGCGTAACTAATTCCAATTAACTCAAAGAGCGGTGATAGTAATGGAATATGAGTGATTGCATCCAATACTGCAAAGACTACCTTAACTGAAACAATCGCCGTCAAAATTAAAGCAACGGTTATTAGAGGCTGCTTGTAGTCCTTAAAAAAGTTACTTAAGTATTGGGGCAGTTGCTCTAAAAATTGAGTAACTTGTCTGCTAATTTGCTGCCATTGAGATTCAGGTTCAGCTGCTGGTGACAACCTTGGCAAGTTTTCAGTATCTGTACCTTCAAGTGCTAGCATACCTTGTGATAAGGAAGGATTGATAGATTGATCTTGCTGTTGTTCGGTTTCCATAGTTTTGATTTTCGCTGATTACAAAGAGATTCAATAACTGAACTGAGCATCAATAAATATAATTATTAAGGTCATCAGTTGTCAATTCTTAGTGGTCAGTTATACTTATTACTGACCAATAAGATTGAGCAGGAGGATCGGAATTTATTTCTGCCTACCTACTCACTTGGATTTGTTGTTATCTGCCTTATTTTTTGGTTGCGGCAACAGTTGCTTTAACAACTACACTTTTGACACCTTTAATTTGTTTAGCTAAAGGTTCAATTTTAGCCAACTGCTGTTGA
>NZ_JBALCE010000013.1:0-64708 GCF_036919815.1 Nostoc sp. | reverse complement strand
AAAAAAATATAGTTTTTTTTGAGATACCTAAAGCAAACCATGTTCCTGTTCGCTTCAAAGGACTTGAGTATATCCGTGTAGGTAGTTACAAAAAGTTGCTTAAAGATTTTCCTGAGAAGGAGCGGGAATTATGGGCTTTATTTTCGCTTGAGCTATTTGAAAAAAGTATCGCTTTAGAAAGCTTAACGGCGGATGAGGTCATAAAAAATATAAATTACCCAGCTTATTTCGATTTGACAAAACAAAGTCTGCCAGATAATCGGGATGGCATAATACAACGACTACTCTCGGAAAGACTTATTGTCCAAAAAACAGGTAATATCTTTGATATAACAAATCTAGGAGGTATTCTTTTTGGAAAAGATTTACGAAACTTTGAACGCTTGTCTCGAAAGGCTATTAGAGTAGTAATCTACAAAGGTAAGAATAGGGTTGAGAGCCAGCGAGAGCAAACTGGCATTAAAGGTTATGCTACTGATTTTGAAGAAATGCTAGGGTTTATTAATGACCAACTACCTAAAAATGAGCAGATTGGTCAAGCATTTCGCAGAGAAAAACGGATGTACCCAGAACTTGCTATTAGAGAATTAGTTGCGAATGCAATTATTCACCAAGATTTTAATATAAGTGGTACAGGGCCACTCATTGAAATTTTCTCTGACAGAATTGAGATTAGTAATCCAGGTGTACCGCTTATCGATACAATGCGGTTTATTGATGAACCACCTCGTTCTCGTAACGAGGATTTAGCTGCTTTTATGCGCCGTATTAACATCTGTGAAGAGCGGGGAAGCGGTATTGATAAAGTTATCTTAATGGTAGAGCTTTTCCAGTTGCCTGCCCCCGAATTTCAAGTCACAGCTAATCACACAAAAGTCACACTTTTTGCTTATAAGAAGTTAGCGGATATGGACAAAGCGGATCGAGTCCGAGCTTGCTACCAACATGCCTGTTTGCGCTATGTATCCAATGATCGCATGACGAACTCATCACTACGAGAGCGGTTCTCTATCAAAGACGAGAATTACTCAATGGCATCCCGAATCATATCAGACACAATCGACACAGCCTTGATAAAACCTTACGATCCAGAAAATATGTCTCGCAAACATGCTAAGTATGTACCATTTTGGGCATGATTTGTCTTCTACAATTCTTATGTGACTGTCATGTGACTGGATGAGAGGATATCTGTAAAATTGCAAAATTTTAAATTCTTGTAACTCTTAACCAGCTTGGTTTTTAGCTATTTTTTAATTCATTATGTTTATGTGACTGGGATGTCCACGCTTGGCTTAGATGAAAGTTAAAAGTAGGAATTGTCTACACTGCTTCTGAAGCTTCGCCATTCCTGCAAAAAGTATAAAAAAATGCGAGCATTCCTCATGCCTCCATTGATTAGGGAGAACACTATCCGCAGTTACCGCACCTTACAATAGGCGTAATTAGTGATGTTATTCCGAAAAAAAGTACTTACGTAAAGTAAATACCTTACTAGCGCAATCAATGTTATTTTTACTACACTTTAGTATTCTCAGGAGTAAAAATAGCAAAAGGTAAGAATGTAGCGATTCCTAACCTTTTGCTTATAACAATCGGCTGCTCTACCAACTAAGCTACAGCCCCTTGTAATGGAACTGACGGGACTCGAACCCGTGACACGCCGAATGACTAAAAAACTTAATTATGATTATTAGTTTAGCAAAATCATGGCCAATAACCGAACTTGTAGGTAGAGAAAACCGATTAAGTGAATAATCAAGCTATGAAGAGGTTTGCCTGGGTTCATAAGCGTTTTCTCCCCAGCCACGAATCAAATCCTCAGAGGTGACAACCTTTAAACTGTCACCTGAATAAAACACAGTGGCACACCAGTCTCGATACATCCTTTTCTCATCTGACAGAATATTAAGCGGATACGATGGCTCACGATACAGCCGAATTCCCCAACCCAAGGCCAAATTCCTCGCTTTCAAGGCATCAATAACCACATCATAGCGAGCAACAAGAATCTGGCACTCATGCCTCTCCCAGCTTTCACCAGCTTGTTCTATAGTAAAAGCTAGGATTTCCCCATTTGCATTCAAAAATAGCCCTGCGTGGAAATCCACAATCCCCAATAACCTTCTTAGCCACTTTGCTGGCAACCAATCTTCTGCTTCACCATCTGGACTGCGCCAATCAACTTTACAGGTTAATGCTAGTAAGGGAATCGTTTTAGGTTGTCCGGCTGAATGATTTACCACAGGATGGATAATTCCTTCTGCTTCTCGAATCCAGGGGGCCCAAACTACTTCACATGGATCTTGGTACGTTTCCATTACATCCACAATCGCCCGAAAATTATGTAAGTCCTGTATTCTTACATCACATATACTTTCTTCCATAAGAGAAGATGCGAACGACGGGAACGCAAAACTTGATGCCCAGAAAATGGATTCAGCCTGACTATCTATATGCCGTCTTTTCACAAATGCCCTCAAGACCAACCATTCGTGGTCTTGCGCCCACTCTATAAATTGGCTTGATCCAGGCAAAAGCAATGGCTCAACTGGTGGTAAAGGAGCTTTCTGTAACCACTCATTGACTCTATCAATTTGAAGTGGTTCAGTTAAATCAACATCTGGAATAAGTTCTGAAAACTCCAAAACCGAACCTGAATTTAACTGACCGTAACCAATATCAGTTGCTGGGTTATTCACTTCAGCCAGCAGCCCCAGATTTACAGGAGGTTTATGGGGTTCATGCTTCCAATCGTATGCTGTTACGCGATCAGCTAGAAAACCAGTAAGTTCATGCGTGGCTGCCCAAACATACTTTTCACCGAAGGAAGCCATTGAACTTTGCTGACCATGTGTTGCTTCATGATACTGGCGTGAAATAGCAATATCTGCACCCACAATCTCACCAGGCTTACCACCTTGAGGATTTCCAATGAAAATGTCTTTAGAGCAACCCAGGTTTAAGGCATAAGCTCTAACAAAAGCAAAAGCAAGACATTTAGGTGTTAGCTCTGGTAAATTATAGGCTTTGGCGTGATGTTTCAGAAGTGCTTGAGCCGACCGAGAGTACTGGGGAGAACGGTGTGATTTATTCTGTAATTCAGAAAATTCACTCTTATCATCCAATAAAGTGATCTGGATTGTTATTACTGGTGGTAAATCATCAATTTGCTCATCCATGTTATTGTTTTATTCGCCAGGATCTCTATACGTTGAATTAGCCATTCTTGCAAAATGGCTGGTATCAAAAAAAGGTTCTATTGCTTGAGGTACAACATACCAAGCAAGATCACGAGTGGCTGGCTCAATACCATAGTATTCATTGATACGGTTAACACATTCTTTATCAATTGGGAGTAATTCGTTTGCATCTACATACGGTTTGTGTAGATGTATTAGAAACTTTTCTGTGATCAGAACACCACAGACAAGACACCTTTCAACCAGGCTACGAGCGCAGTGCCTGATGATTATATTATTTGTGCGGTACGGTGCATTAGGAGTGAAAAAGCTGTTAATAATCCACTCGCACAGTGATAGCCATGTTTCGTTAGGTCGGACAAGGCAAGAAACACCATACGCTGCTAAGAATAAATCCTCCCTCATTTGAGGATCATTAGTTTGAAGAGCAGTTTTTAGAAGCGCCAAAAGTTCACTTGGTTTGTCACAGCCCCAATCTGCAAGAGCAGACCGAATTCGTCTTCGGTTATCGTTATTGACAGTGGTGGTTGCCCATGCTGTTAGCAAAGGTGCTGAATCCCAAGGATCATCCTCTGCTAATTCAAGTTCCTCTAACACAGCAGAAGCATAACCCTCCCATTTAGCGCCATGATTATGGGGTATTTGATGTGGCCCAGACCAGAATATATCTCGCTCTGCCACTCCCATAGGCAAAAGAGCATCGTGAACAAATTTTGCTCCGTAGATGTAGTCAGGTATTCTTAGCCCAGGAATAATCAGGAGTTCTAAAATGTTGCGGCAGGTGGGCATATCTCGGTCAAACAGCCTAAGCACCCAGTCACGATACGCTTCTTGTTGCTGAGGGGGCATCATTGAAAGCGCCATGAGTTGGAAATCTTCTCGACGCTGGCCTGTTAGGTTAT
Source organism: Nostoc sp. (assembly GCF_036919815.1). Classification (GTDB taxonomy): domain Bacteria; phylum Cyanobacteriota; class Cyanobacteriia; order Cyanobacteriales; family Nostocaceae; genus Nostoc. The sequence continues at coordinate 60,603 of NZ_JBALCE010000013.1, read as the reverse complement.
TTTTCCACAATTGTGAGGTAAAGAAATTGCATCCATCCTTACCAAGAAGATAGACTGCTAACGTAATAGATGCTGTTCGATTCACTAGGTATGGAGGCATATCAGGACTATTGAGCGAATTTTTAACGTTTTGATACGCCTCCCACGCCAACAAGAAATCAGTCAAAGTCTCATATGCTGGCTCCCAAGTGTGGATTTCAGCCTCGAAAGGATCATTGGGAGGTATACTTCGGAGCAGCAGTAGCCCTTGATCACGACATTGGTTAAGAATCTGCAACAGTTGTGAACGAGTCAAAATATCTCTTGGTGACTGTGCTGACTCAACAACTTGCATTGCCTCCTCTTCAAGCAATGCTGCTCCTTTAGTAAAGCAAGCTTTTGCGATCGCACAAAGAGAGGTACTAACTGGTTTTATATCTCTAGGCCAGTCTTCACCTTCACGCTCTCTAATAGAAAGTTCCGCATTATGAATTTTCTGCTTAATTAATTCGACTAAGGAAAAATTTTGTGACGAAATGTTGTCAATTATTTGTCCTTGAAGATTAAGGGATGAATATATCCCTCAAAACTTACCTAAATATCTAGTTGATAAATTTGGTAAAAGGGCAGTTCGCCAAATATATGAAGAACAAAGAAAGCTAAATGATTATATTTTAGAGATTACTAATGAGAAGCGAACTAGTATTAAGCAAGAAGAAATGTACGAAGTGTTTTTAGCTGCAAGAGAAGCAATAGCTAATCGTTATTTATTGGAAGAATAATATTTTTATTGTTTATTTTCTATGATTACAGTCTGATAACTAGCGTTATCATCAGGTATTAAGTCCCAAATAGACTTCTCTTTTAAATTTTCTCCTAAGTAAAAAAGTTTATAAGGATATCCATTGATGTTGATTCCTTCTCTTTGGGTAACTTCAATTGGTTCTTCCAACAATTGCTTTGGCTCTACATTTTTTCCTTGCTGCTTCAACTTCTCTACTGCTTTTCCTGCAAGTCTTGAAATTTGACGAATTGCTATATTTGCTCTTGTTGAAACTTCGCCATTAAGTATCGATTTAAAACTGGGTTGATTTTCTTGTTTTTCCACTGCTATTTCTTCATCTTTATAATTGTTATTAGTGTTATCATCTGTGATAACACTAATTTTATTTAATTTTATATCTAAGTTATCAGTTCTGTTATCAATATTTTCTAAAGGGTTATTATTTTTTTCTATTTGGTTATTAAGTTTGTTATCGTTTTTAATAATGTCTTGACTTATACTCTCTACCTTTTCATTATCAGCTTTATTATCAAAGATTTCTAAAATGTTATCATTGTTATTATTATTGATAACATTTGCAGGTAAGCCTTTTAGGGTATTTTCTAAAATTTTTATTCTTTCTTCTAGAGTTTCAAACATTTCTTTGGTAACTTCTGGGTTATGAGTGATAATATTTTTTCCAGGAATTGCTATTGGAAAGTTAAGGTAAGCAGATAATGCTTTAATTAATACTTCAGTTTTACTATCTCCAGTTTCTTCACAGTGTTTTTTTGCTTCCTCATAAAGCTCATTTGGAATTCTGCCTGAAAAGAAGTGGTTGGATGCCATAACGTTATCACTACACGATAACGTTATGATAACAATAATTCAATATAAAGTCTATAGTTTTTATCCGTTTGTTATCATTGTTATTAAAATTTTTAGCGTTGATGTACGTTTTACCCGAACTGATTCGGGTAAATTTTATATTTCGGTTATCAATTTTGATAATGCTCTAAAAAAATTACCCACAACGATGTGGGTAATTTTTGTCGTTATCATTTTGGGACAATATTTTGATAAATTACCCGTCATGTGAAGGGTAATTTTTACTCCATTATATGAAGCCTGTTGTTATCACTGTTAATAACAACTGATAACATTATTAGTTATTGTGTAAAATGTTGGGAAATGCTGCTTTGACGACATTTGGGGCAATTGTATTTTTCTTGATTTTGCAAGGTCTAAGAACTGGAAGCGATTAGGCGGCGTAGCAGAGTGGCAGGGGCGGGCTTGCGAGAACTAGGGGGCTTTATCAGGGTCTTAATGCCCGTTCCTGCCACCGCCTAATCGAGCGAAGCGGTCTTCCAGTTCTGTGGAGCAACACCAGAGGACGTGGTTAATTTCTTTTCTCCAGTTTCTGAGTGGACAAACTGAACTTTCTCTTTCTCACTTCTTTTTTGGTGGGTGTGCTTTATCTGGTATAATTCTTAAAATTTTCTTTACTTATGGATGAGCTAATAAGAGCAATAAGATGTGACATTAAGCTTGGCAGTATAAGCTTAGACTGCTACAAGCTCAACACGCATAAGTTTGAAAAGCGTTTTGGGGTCACTGGAATCAGCACATCCTTGGGTTATGCGGAAAACTGGTTTGGCAGATTACCAAAACGAGGGGTAAAACAGTTCAAAGCTTTACGGGAAGATGGTTTCACAGCTTACCAAATTGAAGTTAGTGTACCTCGTGAAGACAAACTTAGTGGATCTAGCATTGCTAAGACTGTTAGTGTTAGGGATTTTAACAAGGTCATTGCTTACGAGGCTCTTGCTAAGAAAAATGTAAAAGCAATTATATTGCTAGTAGCATTATCCGAAAGGGGTTTAGAGAACCTGATTAGTGATGCTTTTAGCGGACAACCTTTAGATTGGTTTGCTGAAAGCATTATTCACTATAGTCAGTGGACTTTTGATGAGCGTGAAGAAGTATTGGCTGGGCTTAGAGAAGATGTCAAGGCTTTGTATCCCTGGTCTAATTACGAGCCAGATTACTGGGACATTGATTTGCGCTTAGACCCTAGCAATTTTCCGCCTTCAGTTCAGGCGAACAAAATTATACCCTGAGTCCAGAGCAGTTTGCCCGGATGGTAAAGCAGTATCTTGATCAGAAAGGACCTCAACATCGTTTGATTTTTATGGTGGATGAGGTAGGACAGTATATCGGTGAAGACAGCAAACTGATGCTGAACCTACAAACTGTTGTCGAAGATTTGGGTACTTACTGTTTGGGAAAAGCTTGGGTGGTGGTAACATCCCAAGAGGCAATGGATGAGATTACCAAAAACAAGATTAAAGGCGAAGATTTTTCTAAAATTATTGGTCGTTTTTACCGCCCACTGAATTTGTCTTCTGCTAATACCGATGAGGTAATTAAGTTACGCTTGCTGGGCAAAACTGATGCTGCACGGGCTGGACTGGAGGCTTTGTATAGCCAGAAAATTGCTATTCTGAAAAACCAAATTGCTTTTACTGACAGCGCCGATATGCCGGGATATAGCAATTCTCAAGATTTTATTGCTGCTTACCCATTTGTCCCTTACCAGTTTAACCTGTTACAAAAGGTTTTTACTCAAATTCGCCTCATGGGTTCTGCGGGAAAACACTTAGCATCAGGAGAGCGATCGCTATTGGATGCGTTTCAAGTAGCTTCCCAAGCAGTAGCAAGACAACCCCTTGGTGTTTTAGTTCCGTTTCACACCTTTTATATGGCAGTTGAAGGCTTTTTGGATGGTATCATCAGTCAGGTGATTATTCAGGCCCAGCAGAACCCCCAACTCCAGTCTTTTGATATTGAACTGCTAAAAACTCTGTTCATGGTCAAGTATCTTAAGGAAATCCGGGCAAATTTAGATAATTTGACTACTCTGAGCTTAAATAATATTGACCAGGATAAGCTGACGTTGCGCCAGGAGGTAGATGAAGCGTTAAGGCGCTTGGAACGTCAGACTATAATCCAGCGCAATGGTGATGAATATATTTTCCTGACCCATGAGGAGCAAGATATTGGCAGGGAAATTAAAAACACCCAAGTTGATTCAGAAAAAGTTCTCAAAGAACTACAACAGCTTGTCTGGGATTCAATTTACACTGATAAGGAACTGAAATACACCCAGCGTCATCGGTATCCATTTAACCGTAAGCTGGACGAACAAACTTTTGGACATCAAACTAATGACCTGACTCTGCATATTGTTACCCCTAATGCTGAAAGTTATACTGCGATGAAGGATGATGCTTTCTGCATTGGCACTACAGGGGGAGGTTATGAGGTCTTAGTGCGACTGCCTGATAATCAGCGCCTATTGAATGACCTCAACATCCTAGTCAAAACAGATAAGTATTTAAATCTGAAAAGTAGTGGCAACAACGCCCCTAGCATCCAAAGAATTTTAATCTCACGAGGAGACGAAAATAGCAAGCGTCGTCAGGAATTGAAAGAAATCCTGGAGGAACTGATTGCTAGTGCTGATGTATTTGCCTGTGGTAGTAAGTTAGATATTCGCAACCGAGACGCTAAGAGCTTGCTAAGTGAAGGTCTTAAATATTTAGTAGATAATGTGTATCAAAAACTCAGTTACGTCAGTAGCGGTTTTGAAAACGAAGACCAGGTGAGCAATGCCTTAACTCGTGACACTCAAGAGCAGGATATCACCGGACAAGCTGCTAACGCTGCTGCTCATAGTGAAATGCGAGCTTGGTTAATGGAAGAAACTCGTGTTCACCGCCAAGTCAGTATTCGAGCATTAGGAGATAAATTTGCGAGGCGTCCCTATGGTTGGTCAGAATTCGATACTTTGGGAGTAATGGCGGAACTTGCTAATAAATGTGTAGTGGAACTGCGACACGCTCAAGGTAATGTTAATCTGCGTGAAAAGGGTCTGGTGGCTCAGTTGCGATCGCGCAAGGGAATGGATCAATATACCATCCGGCTTGCAGATATAATTGACCCAGCTAGCTTGAAGATTGCTAAGGATATAGCCAGTCATTTGTTCAATAGCAAAGTGTCTAGCGATCCACAATTACTTTTTGATGATTACAAAAAAGTTTTAAAAGAACGTTGCAAAGAATTAGAGGGCTGGTTGACCCAAGCTGAGGGCGGGCTACCTTTTGCAAAATTGCTGCAAACTAACTTAACACTCCTGCATGACTTGCTAGCAAACAACGGTGCGGCTGAATTTTTCGGATGTTTTCGCTTGCGTCGAGATGAGATGGAAGAGTATATCGAGGATGTGCAGAAGTTGCAATCTTTCTTCAACGTGCAAATAAAGCTGTTCCAGCAAGCGCGTGATGACTTAAAAACTCTAGAACCAGAACTGCGTCACATCAATGATCCAAATTTGCTTAAGCGGGTAGATTTAGTCAAGCAAATTTTGGCAATGTCTGACCCGACTACCAAGATTCCAGAATTAGCAATGTTGCTCAAACCTGTCAAGGATAAGGTGCAGCAGGCGCTAACAAGTCAAATCTACCAAGTGCAGACTAAAGGCAAAGCAATGCGGGAGAAATTAGCTGAGTATGTGACTTCTGCTCACCAAGATATTTCTGCCCAGCTAGACCTCAAAAATCTCACCCAAGATATTGATAAAGTTGTCACCTCAGTTGATCAGGTAGCAAGCATTGATTCCGCGATCGCACGTGAAAGTGAACTAGAAAACATCCTCCCACAATTGCTGCAAAAAGTAGATCAGCAAGCCAACGAAATCATCCAGCGTCAATCAAAAAACGGCAGTTACGGCCAAGCAACCTGTGTCAAACCCATCGTATCGGTGCAGGTAGCGAGAATTGCAACTAAGTCGCTACTGGAAACGCCCCAAGATGTTGATGTTTATCTAGAAACTTTACGAAAAACCTTACTAGATCAGATTCACCAAAATCATCGCATTCGTATTGAATAAATCCGGCGGGGCTGCTCTGGGTTTTGTCTACCCCAAACCCAAATGCAGCTTGAGAGCAGCATCAACCAATTGCATCAAATCCTCATTCAAACAACCCAGCGCATCTCCTGAAATGCGCTGCTTAGAAATCGTGCGTACCTGCTGCGCTTGTACCTTAGAAGGCTTAGATAAACTACTCTCCTCTAGATTCAATAAAACCTCAAAAGGATAAACACGACTGACATTAGACGTAATCGGTAAAATTGTCACCGTACTAGCCGCACTGTTATTAGCATCATTGCTGACAATCAGTACAGGTCGGCGTTTATCCATTTCTGCCCCTACTACTGGACTGAGGTTAGCATAGTAAATTTCACCACGTTTCATCTGTTAACCCATCCCCTACCGTCAAATCCCAATCTGGGTCAACTTCCGCCGAAGCTTGGCGGTAAGCTTGCTCTAATTCCTGATACCGCAGTAACTCCAGTGCTAACTCAATGACTTGGGAGCGAGATTTACACCCCCTGGAGATTTTGTAATTCTCAATAAACTCCATCAAAGATGCTGGTAAGGAAATGGATAGTTTTTCAGATGGCATAGTATTACCAAAAGGTAATTATATTTTTCTTACTTTATAGTAGCCAAAATAGTAGGAAATTAACTTCAACCCTGGTAAATAGAAATTTAATTGCAAAAGTCAGTTAAAACTGACTTGGACTAACCTCCCCAAAATTGATTGCGGGGTGGTTGATGTGAATAACTACCAATTCTCTATCACCTCAATGAACCGCACCGCTATTAAAAACTTCGCAATTTGGGCGCGTCGCTACTTACGGGAACAAGTTACAGCCCGTGCCGCCCAGTATGGCATTACTAACAAAAGCATCACACAACCCCAAGCTGTTACAGGTGGACTCTTGGTGGCAGGTCAAACGTTGAACGCAACAGAAACAAACCAGTATGAACAATTGCGGAATCGCTTACAAGATTTAACGCTAATTTCCAGCCAAGCCCAGGCGGTAGCTACACTGATAGATGAAATTGCCTACACCTGGTTTAACCGTTTAGCGGCGTTGCGGTTTATGGAGGTGAATGGATATATCGGGCGGGTGTTGAGTAGTAGTGACCCGAATTTGGTAGACCCTGATTTGTTGCGGGATGCTAGTTCTATTGCGGAAATGGGGGATTTACCTGGGCTGGATTTGGATACCCTCAATGAGTGGCGTGGTTTTGCCAATCGTGACCCTAACCCCGATGAGTTTCTTTACCGGCGTCTGCTGTTAGCTCAGTGTAAAGCCTTAGCAGAAGGGATTCCAGCACTGTTTGACCCTCGCCAGAACTACCAAGCACTGTTTTTACCTGGAAATCTGCTAAATCAAGATTCGATAGTGCGGCGACTGGTGAAGGAGATTCCAGAGGAAGACTGGCAGGATATTGAGGTTGTGGGTTGGCTATATCAGTTTTATATTTCGGAACGCAAAGATGAAGTAATTGGGGCAAAGTCGAAGATTGCAGCCGCAGATATTCCCGCAGCGACGCAATTGTTTACCCCCCATTGGATTGTTCAGTATATGGTGGAGAACAGTTTAGGGCGGTTGTGGTTAGAGTCTCACCCGGAATCACGTTTGCGGGAATATATGCCTTATTATCTGGAAAATCCAGAACCTCTCCCTAACCCTCTCCTGCGAGGAGAGGGGACAAGAGAAGAAAATTCTTGCTCCCCTCCCCGCGTCGGGGAGGGGTTGGGGGAGAGGTGTTTAACGCCTCAAGAGTTGACCGTGATAGACCCTGCTTGTGGCAGTGGTCACATATTAGTTTATGCCTTTGATTTGCTGTTTGAAATTTACAAAGAGCAAGGTTATTTAGAACGGGATATTCCGGCTCTGATTTTGACGCACAATTTGTATGGTTTAGATATTGATGAACGTGCAGCACAGTTAGCTAGTTTTGCAGTTTTGATGAAAGCGCGATCGCATAATTATCGCATTTTACGGAAACCGCCTGCTTTGAATATTACGGCAGTGCGCCCTACCCATAGTCAGACTTTACCACTAGCGACTGAATTAAATCCTGAAGATTGGCAACCGTTAATTGAGGCTTTTAAGGATGCAGATAATTTAGGAAGTTTAATTACTCCACCACCTTTTGATAGTGAGAAGTTGAAATGGCAATTGAATAATTTAGAGGCGAGTGATTCACTATTTAGAGAGTGTGTTCCTGCTTTGCGGGGGTTATTATTACAGGCGGAGTTGTTGAGAAAGCAATATTGGGTTGTGGTGGTGAATCCGCCTTATATGGGTGGTGGTTCGTTTAATGATGTGGTTAAAAAGTTTGTTATTAAACATTATCAAAATAGCAAAGGCGATTTATTTGCTGTATTTATGGAACGAACTGTAGAAATGACTATAGAACGTGGATTAATGTCAGCAATTAATCAACATTCTTGGATGTTCTTAAGTAGCTATGAAGAATTACGAAAGGATTTTTTAAACAAATATACAATTTACTCAATGGTTCATTTGGGAGCCAGAGCTTTTCCTGAAATTGGTGGTGAAGTTGTTCAATCAACAACTTTTGTTATTAGTAAACAAAAGCCTAACAATAAAACAGCGCTTTATGTTCGCTTGGTTGATTATCATGATGCTGAGTTAAAAAAACAAAAGTATCTTAGTGGTGAACATCGGTATTTGGGAGTCAATCAAGCTGATTTTGCAAAGATTCCGGGGAGTGCGATCGCTTATTGGGTAAGTGATAAGTTTTTAAATTTATTTGTTAATTTTTCATCAATAGAGAAATCTTATTCATTCAAGCATGGAATGAGTACAGGTAATAATAATGCTTTTTTAAGAATATGGTATGAATGTAATTTTATAAAAACTTGTTTTAATTACTTAAATAGGGAAGATGCACTGAATTCAGGTAATAAATGGTTTCCTTGCCAAAAAGGTGGAGCATTTAGAAAATGGTATGGGAATAATACATTTTTACTTAATTATTATAAAAATGGTTTAGAAATGTCTACTCTAAAAGAAAAAGGTCTTAATCCCGGATTTAGACATGACAATCCTTCTTTTTATTTTCAGGAAGGTATAACTTGGTCAACCGTATCAAGCTCTAGTTTATCAATGCGATATGTCCCTCAAGGTTTTATTTTTGAATCTAAGGGAAGTATGTCCTTTAAAAAATCGTTATATAGTTTGTATTCTGGGCTTGGATTTTTAAATTCAAAAATAGCAGATTATTTTTTGAAAATCATTTGCCCTACTCTTGATTTCCACGAGGGTCCAGTATCTAAACTTCCTTTCTCTACTCAAAACTTAGTGATTGAATTAGTCGAGATAACTGTCAAGCGTATTATTACTATCTCTCGCCAAGACTGGGACAACTTTGAAACATCCTGGAACTTCCAAACCCACCCCCTATTACTCCACAACACTAAACACCTCTCCGAAGCCTTCAACATTTGGCAAAGCAAATCAGAAACCGCCTTCCGCGAACTTCAACGCCTAGAAGAAGAAAATAACCGCTACTGGATAGACGCTTACGAATTACAAGACGAACTCACCCCAGAAGTACCCGACAACCAAATTACCATCCGCCGCGCCGACTTAAACAAAGATATCCGTTCCCTCATTTCCTACGCGATCGGCTGTATCATGGGGCGCTATTCCCTCGACAAACCCGGACTAATTCACGCCGGACAACCATTTGACCTTTCCCTACACCAAACCTTAAGCGCCAGCAGTGATGCAATAATTCCCATCACAGATCAAGCATACTTTGATAACGACATCGTTACCCGCTTCATAGAATTTCTGTGCATCGTCTACAGTCCCAAAACCCTTACCGAAAACCTCAATTTCATCGCCAACGCCCTCACCCTCAAAAACGGTGAAAGCGCCCAAGAACGTATCCGCCGCTATTTCCTGCAAGAATTTATTTCTGACCACATCCAAACTTATAAAAAACGCCCCATTTACTGGCTATTTACCAGTGGCAAAAAACGAGCTTTTGGCGCATTAGTCTACCTACACCGCTACAACGAAGACACCCTCGCCCGTATCCGCACCGATTACGTTTTAGAATTGCAAGTCAAATTAGACGGTGAAATTGTACGCGCACAGCAACAGCTAGAAAATGCCAGTTCCAGCACCGCCAAAAAAGCCGCTACAAATCGCCTCAAAGACCTGCAAGCGCAACAGCTAGAATTGCGGGATTACCAAGCCAAACTGCAAACCTTAGCCGATGGGCGAATTCATCTTGACCTTGATGATGGTGTAGCGTACAACTACACGCGCTTCAAAGGTTTAGTTTATGAAGGGTCAGATTTGAAAATAGCTGATTTAGAAAAAGCATCACAGTGGAAAAGGGAATTGTTGAAATAAGCTATACCATTTCCCAAAATACCTAATACGATTTCACTCTAATTCTTTGCCCTTGCCCCCTGCCTCTTCAGGCGGTAGCAAATTCTGTAAAACCTCTTTTACTAGGATGATGGAAGCCTAAAACAATATCAGTTTGGGGTATTCCGGCTGATAGCAAATCATCAATAACGCATAAACTTGTTGCATCTTATTCCACCCAAATTTTGCCGTTTTTAATGCAGATATACATGATAATATGCTCTATCTGCTTTTTGTCATCCCAGCCAAATCGAAACCAAAGATATTGATTTCTTTGTTCATCAAAAGCCAAGCGATCGCTTGCTTCAACTTCCGTAATGCTGATAAATTGAGTATTAGCCATTTCGTAATATTCAGTCAATATCTTCTTGGACAAACTGCGATATTTTTCTAGTTTATCCATTGCTGAATTTCCTCGTTTCGTGCATTACAGTGTCTTTGAGAAAATATTTTCATGTTTGATAATTTGTGTAAGTTTATTGTCGAAAGCTTTCCCAGCGACTTTGCCACTTGGTTGTTAGGCGAACCAATAACCCTAACTGAATTAAGTCCCAAAGAACTATCCCTAGAACCCATTCGTGCCGATGCGCTCATCTTACAGCAATCTGATCAAATAGTCTTGCATATCGAGTTTCAAACTCAACCAGACAAAAATATTCCCTTTCGCATGACAGACTACCGTTTGCGAGTGTATCGTCGCTTTCCTCACAAGCGGATGATTCAAGTAGTAATTTATTTACAAAAAACTGATTCAGAACTCGTTCAGCAAACTACATTTACTCTTGAAGAAACATCTCATCGCTTCCAAGTAATTCGCCTATGGGAACAACCAAAAGAAATATTTTTGCAAACTTCCGGTTTACTTCCATTTGCAGTTTTAAGCAATACAGATAGTAAAACTAATACTTTACAGCAAGTCGCAACATTAATTGACAATATCACCGATAAACGGACTCAAAGTAACCTTGCTGCATGTGCATTCATCCCGGCTGGGCTAGTATTAGAAGAAGAAGTGATTCAGCGTTTGCTGCAAAGAGATATTATGCGTGAGTCAGTAACTTATCAATCATTACTAGCCGAAGGTCGATCTGAAGGTCGAGACGAAGGTATTCGACGTGTTGCTATCAATATGTTAAAAGAGGGGATGTCTATCGAAGTAGTTGCAAAAGTGACTGGTTTAACAGTTGAACAGGTGCAACAATTGCAAACTGCCGAAGCAGAAAAGCCAACAGAATGAACACCGCTCGTATCCAAAACACCCTAGAAATCCTCTTTCAAGATTCTGCCCGTTGGTTACACCCAGGACGGCGGGTGGTGTTTTGGTACGATCCTGAACAACAATTTGCTAGTAGTTTTAATGAACTCCAACTTGAAGGCGTAGAAAAACTCCAACTCGCTGACACCCCTTTCACCGTCAAATATCGCTTACTTACTCTGCAACCCAATCAAACTTTTCTACTCTACGCCCCCTTTCCCGAACCTGCGCCCCAAGAAAACTGGCTTCTGGACATCCAAAAAAGCGGTTTAACCTTCTCTGCTGACCCGGCTGCCCTCATCTATGCAGACTTAGGATTACGATCGCGCCGTCTAGAGATTATCATCCGGGAACAGATAAAATTCTTTAAAAGCCGCAAACGGACAGAAGCCCTACAAGCAATGGGCATTTCTCCTGATAGCGACGAACGAGAATTACTTCTGGCTATGCTTTCCGTCCTTGCAGGTTTAAAAGTACCCGATGCAGGCACACTGATCAGGCGAGTGTTGCTAGGAGGGTTATTAGAGACTGATAACGCCCTCTGGTCTGATATTGAGCGTTTTGTCTCCGCAGAAGCTTTCTGGGAGGTAGCGGTGGAATACACTGACCTTCCCAAACAACACCCCAGCTTAAACAAGTTGTTTATACAGCTGCTAGTGACGCATTTCGCTATATCATTGCACGGTGTTATTCCACCTCAGTTAGCGAACCAAGTTATCAGCCCTGGACAACGGGCTTACGCATTTATCGACCAGTGGATGCGCGACCAGCAGGATTCTTTAGGTTGGAAGACCTTAAGCAGTGAAGTGGCAGAACAATTACAGATATTTGATGCGATAGAGAATTTAGAACCAGAAGTTTTATTTGAAGCAGCTAATTTTGAAGTTGTAGATCAGGTATTAATCCGTACCTGTGTCAAAAAACTACAAACGCAAACAGGGCAACAAAAAACCGAACTTGCATCTTGGCGTACTTGGTTACAAACCCGTCACACTCTGATTTGGTTTCCTAAGTATGAGAAAATTTATCAAGCAATGGAAGCTGCGATCGCTATTTTAGAATTCAAGCAGCAGTATACAGGAGGATTCCGCCAGTCAGCCCCAGTCCTTTTTAAAGCTTATGCCAGTGATTTGCACTTATTTGATAGAGCTTACCGTCATTTTATTGTTGCCAGTGATGATGCTCAAGGAGATATCCTCAAGGGGTTAATTGAAGATGTAGAAAATTTATATACTCAATGGTTCTTGGATGGTTTAGGAGAAGCTTGGTCTGATGCTGTTAGCGATCATTGGGAATTGGAGGGCATTGCATCTCAAAGCAAGTTCTTCGGTAGGCACGTTTTCCCCATTTTAGAACGGAGCGATCGCGAAAAAGTATTTGTAATTATCTCCGATGCCTTGCGCTACGAAGTCGCCAGCGAACTCCAAGAAGTAATTTATAAAGAAATGCGGGGTGAAACTGAACTGGAGGCGCAATTTGGAGTTTTACCTAGTGTGACGCGGTTGGGCATGGCAGCACTTCTTCCTGGCTCGAAACTAGAACTGATACCAGGTGATGATGATGTCCGAATTGATGGACTTAGTACTAAGGGTACGGTAGCAAGACAAAAAGTACTAACCGAAAATAGCCGTGTTGATTCTACGGTACTCAATGCCAAAGACCTGCTAGCCATGAGTACAGAGGAAGGACGGCTAATAGTACAACCCTATCGCCTAATCTACATTTATCACAACGTCATTGATGCGATCGGCGATCAGGCATCCAGCGAACGTCAAGTACTATCAGCTTGCGGAACAGCAATTAACGAACTGCTGCGGCTGGTAAAGAAAATTTGTAATTCTATCAACGGTACAAACGTGATCATCACTGCTGATCACGGGTTTTTATATCAACGTTGCCCAATTCAAGAAGCTGACAAGCGACCCTTGCCAAGTGGCGAAGCAATACTTGAAAGCAAACGCCGCTATTTGTTAGCACGAGAGCAAGTGAATGACTCAACCTTACTACACTTTAGTCTGCCCTATATAGAAAATGGCATAGTTGCGATCGTACCCCGTGGTAGTTTACGCTTTGCCGTTCAAGGTGCAGGAGCACAGTTTGTCCACGGTGGAGCATCGCTTCAGGAAGTCTGCGTACCAGTCATTACCTATCATCACCAACGGGCAGTTAAAGACGACGATGGCCCAGCCCGGAAAGTCGGAGTGCAGGTAAGTGCCAGAGTCCGAAGAGTGACAAATAATCGTTTTAGCTTGACATTAGTGCAAACTGATGCAGTTGAGGGGAAGTGGCGATCGCGTCAGATTACAGTTGCTTTGTACGATCCTCAAACCAATATACCCATAACGGACGTGCGAGTAACCAACTTAAGCAGCACCAGTATTTATCCGAGCGATCGGGAAATTAGCTTAAGATTGACTGTAACTACCACTAATCCCCCTACGAACGTCTATTTAATAGTCAAGGATGCAGATGACGAGAGTGAACTGCTTAAAGAACCTTGGGCAGTTAGTTTAGGAATTGCTAACGACTTTGGAGATTTCTGAGCCAATATAGTCACAATATCGGTGACATCAATATTGCCCCCTGCCTCTAATGGATGACCTGAATCAAAAGCTAAACAGCATTTACCCTGGAAAGGTAGTGCGTAAAGACCTGACGAAGCGTATCAAAGAAGGTGCTAACGTACCCGTGTATGTGCTGGAGTACTTGTTGGGTATGTACTGTGCTACCGACGACGAAACCACCATTGAGGAGGGTGTTGCTCGTGTAAAAAATATCCTAGCTCAAAATTACGTCCGTCCTGATGAGGCAGAACAGGTCAAATCTAAGATTCGGGAATTGGGGCGATTCACTATCATTGACAGGGTGACAGTGACGCTCAACGAGAGAGATGACATTTACCAAGGGATTTTAATGAATCTGGGAGTCAAAGGCGTAGTCATTGACCCGGAAATTGTTAAACCGAACCAAAAACTTTTGGGTGGTGGTATCTGGTGTATTCTGCAACTAGAGTATGAAGCCGGAACCAAACCCAGTCCCTTCATTGTGGGAAGCCTCAAACCGATCCAAATGCCTAGTGTAGATATGGATGAACTGTTTGCAGGTCGCCCAGCTTTCACCCGTAGCGAATGGATTGACTTGTTGATTCGGTCAACGGGACTAGAACCTACTACCGTTAAAGAAGATGTAAAATGGCATCTACTTGCCCGTTTAGTTCCCCTTTGCGAAAATAATTACAACTGGTGCGAACTTGGCCCCCGTTCTACAGGCAAATCCCACGTTTACAAAGAAGTTTCTCCGAACTCAATCCTTCTTTCTGGTGGTAAAACCACAGTAGCGAACCTTTTCTACAATATGTCCACACGCCGCATCGGACTGGTAGGTTTATTTGACGTGGTTGCCTTTGATGAAGTAGCAGGTATCAGCTTTCATGATAATGACGGTGTGCAAATCATGAAAGACTACATGGCATCGGGTTCCTTTGCACGAGGTAAGGCTGAGATTAACCCCAGTGCTTCTATGGTTTTTGTTGGCAACATTAATCAAAGCGTAGAATCCTTGGTAAAAACTTCTCACCTGCTTGCACCCTTCCCCGAAGCCATGATTGACACCGCTTTCTTTGACCGCTTTCACGCTTATATTCCTGGCTGGGAAATCCCCAAGTTTAGCCCAGAAAATTTCACCAATCAATACGGGTTCATTGTTGATTACTTAGCCGAATGGCTGCGAGAAATGCGTAAACGCAGTTTTGCTGATGCGATCGACCTCTACTTTCGATTGGGTAATAACCTGAAGCAACGGGATGTCCAAGGAGTTCGTAAAACCGTATCAGGGCTATTGAAACTACTCTTCCCAGACGGTTCATTTAGCAAGGAAGACGTGCGTGAAGCTCTAGTTTATGGGCTGCGGGTGCGGCGGCGTGTCAAAGAACAACTAAAGAAAATTGGCGGTATGGAATTTTACGATGTGCATTTCAGCTACATCGATCTCGAAACTTTAGACGAGCATTTTGTCTCAGTCCCAGAACAAGGAGGGTCAAGCCTGATTAGCCAAGATGTGCTGACTCCAGGTCATTTACACTTTGTCAGTATTGGAGATAGCGGCATAATCGGCACATTCAAACTCGAACTGCAAGCAGTACCCGGTAATAGCAAGTTGGTACGTACTGGTGTAGCAAATACTGCCAAGATGAAGGATAGTTTGAATATTGCCATGAATTACTTCAAAGCTAATGCTCAACGGGTTAGTAGCAGTATTCACCCAAGCAATTGGGATTTCTTGCTCCAGTTACTAGACTTTCAAGGCGCTGGGACACCAAAGGAAAGTGCATTACCATTATTCGTTTCCTTATGCTCCGCCTCCCTGAAACGAAGTGTCCAGACACAATTTGCCATATTTGGCGAGATGACTTTAGGCGGGACAATTACCCCAGTCAGTAATCTAGCGGGTAGCCTACAAGTAGCCTTTGATGCTGGCGCAAAACGCATCCTTCTACCTATGTCCAGCGCCGTCGATTTAGCCAGTGTTCCGCCAGAGTTGTTTGCTAAATTTCAAACATCGTTTTACGCTGATCCAGTAGACGCAGTATTTAAAGCTCTGGCAGCTGATTAAATATCAAGCATCAGAGTCAGGTAATGACCTAGCCCATCAGCGAGGAGTTGTTGACGAAGGGGAGATGGCACAGGAACAACACGAATTTGATAATTTCTCCGTGGTGACATGGGCTGTAACAGACCTGCATTTATTAGTACCAGTATAGTGTTGCTAGCAGCCTTTTTATAAGTAGAGTCAGACCATGCAGCCACCTTTGAACTTTGTTCTCGCTTCCCTTCAAAGAAGGTTCGTAAGTCGGCGGAAGTTAACAGGTAATCAAAAGCCTTAATTTTGTTCAGCAGCACTTCGGCAATGAGTTCGCGTAGCAAACGATTTTCTCGCAGAATCAGAAACAGGATAGTCAGTCGCCGAGTATCAGGATTGCCAGTTGCTATTAATTGAATGTATTTCTCTGGTACTTGCTGAAGGCGTTTGAGAACAGTTTGCAGTGCCCGCTCACGGGAAACTTGAGAGCGCAGTTGAAACAAATCCTCCACCAATACCCGTTGCCGAATATCTTCCTGGGTTGCACCTTGGTGCATCAGTTCGGCAACTCTAATGGTTTCAGTCAGAACAAAAGCATTGTTAGTACGGGCAGTATAAGCAGTTTCAGGCATAATTGAAACAATAGAGAAGGCAAGCAAAACCCTTTCTCAAACCTAGATAGTGAGTTACGGATTTAAATGTTTTTCAGGAAATGCTTTTTTTGCATCCTCCTATGTAAATCTCCTATTACATTTTCGTCAAGGTTTCGGAGTTTAATACTTCCAAAGGCGGTCAACCTTTGACCTCCTCCGTAGATTTCCATATCTTTCCATCCATTGCCTCCAGATAGCACCGCCAGTATTGCGATCGCGCAGCGTTAGCGAGTCCGCGAGCGTCTTGGCTCAGTATCTTCACCAAATACAAACCTACTGTAGTCAAACGCTTCTTGCCAGTTCAGAGTGCTTTCAGTGGCTAGTAAACAGGTTAACGACGCCTTTCTTCCCTAGCGTGATCTAAAATAAGTCTCAAGATAGTGTGTACCTCACCACAGAAGAACTTAAGCTTGGTGTATAAGTTTGGGGAAATAGTCATGAATAAGGAAACAGTTCCTAGTCAAGCTGAAAAGTCGAATCCAGAAGGCGATCCCTCGCAACTAAGTCCAGAGTTACTCGACAAAATTAAACACCCTCGTCCAATGGACGATGTTATTCGGGAACAATCACCACAAGAACGTAAAAGTAACCCAGCTTTAGCACCGGAAATGATTGATGATCCAACTGATGATTGATTGGGTTTGCGAAAGAGTAATCCAAATGCTCAGATTTCCGACTTTTCTAAAAAGTTGGGAATCTTGTTATTCATGAACCATTAAGTATCACTAATAAATTCTCTTAGTTAAGAGATTAGTACTTAATAGACTAGACCGATAAAAAGTAGAAGGGAGGCAGTAACCTCCCTTTTGTTGTGGAAATCTCTTGTGTTGGCTTCTCCTCCTGATCCGTGAACACTTCTTTTTTGTCCAAAGTCCAATAATTACAATCCCACAGAAAACAATTTACCAACTTGCGCCAAATCTACATTTCCACCGCTAATGATGACACCAATCCTCGCTTCTGGGGAAGTCACCACACCTTCGAGTAAGGCTGCTGCTGCAAGTACTCCGGTGGGTTCAACTACAATTTTTAGACGTTCCCACAAGAAAAACATGGTGCGAAGAATCGCTTCTTCCGATACCGTCACCATATCATCGACGTAATGCAGCACTAAGGGGAAAGTAATTTGACCAAGGCTAGGAGTCCGGGCACCATCGGCGATGGTATCAGGATTCTTGACAGTTTGCAGCGTTTTGCTATCAAAGGAGCGGGTAGCATCGTCGGCAAGTGCTGGTTCTACTCCGATTACTTTACAATTGGGTAAAAGTGCTTTGGCTGCGATCGCACACCCTGAAAGTAATCCGCCACCGCCACAACAAACTAATAATAAGTCCAACTCACCAACTTCTTGGATCAGTTCTAAAGCTGTTGTCCCCTGTCCGGCGACTACATGGGGATGATCGTAAGGGGGAATGAGTGTCAAAGAGCCATTGCCTGCTAGATTTTGGGCTAATTCTTCTCGGTTTGTTTCTTGGCGATTGTACAAAATTACCTGGGCACCATAACCACGAGTAGCAGTTTGTTTAATACCGGGAGCATCATCAGGCATGATAATGGTGGTGGGAATATTTAGTAGTTGTCCAGCTAAAGCGATCGCTTGGCCATGATTTCCCGATGAATAGGTGAGAACGCCTGTTTGTTTTTGTGCTACCGATAGTTGGGCTAGGGCGTTGTATGCACCTCTAAATTTAAATGACCCGGTGCGTTGAAAGTTTTCGCACTTAAAAAACACTTGGCTATTGGTGCGATCGTTAACAATTCTAGAAGTCAGCACGGGTGTGCGGTGGGCAATTCCCAAAATCCGCGCTTGTGCTGCCTGGACATCAGTTATAGTAATGGAGTTATGCTGAGGCATCGACGGCAGTATTACAACTTGAGAAAGCATATAACACCAATGCACAGATGTACACTCCTACGGTGTGTTGCTACAGATTGATATTACACAAATAGTTGCGTAAACTCATATATTAAATCCACCCTGCCCTTACGTAACATGGCTGGATCTAATCTTTCAGTAGTGTTGCAAGTCATCAAGACAACTAACCGTTGCTGCATCTGAATACCAGAGTCATCAATTACACTTTGATACAAAGTGCCATCCAGCAAACTCAGAATGTGTTCGGTTTTGTTATTGTATTGCGCTACTTCGGAAGCACGATTTTGCGCTAGATTATCAGCTTCGTTAATAACGATACAAATACGCTCTATGTAAGTTGGTGGGACAAAATTAGCGATCGCATCATGATCTAAAATAAAAATTACATACCCTAAAGGTAGAAGAATTTCTTTTGCTACTGCCTGTGTCCAGACTGTTTTACCTGTACCTGGTTGCCCATGTACAACAACCGCTAACTGGTTTTGATTAAGAATCGCTTGCTGTACAGAATCAGTAAAGTTTTGGATATCTGCGGGAAATGTGCGAATGGGAAATTGACTGTGAATTTTGCCTACACGACTTTGATATCCACTCAACATAACTGCTAAGTCGTAAGTGGCTTTGTTAATTAGTGGCGCGAGATTTTTCGCCATTAAAGTATATTGTCGTCGCCCGCGATCGTAGGGGTCAATTTGCAACCAAACGTCATATTTCGACCAGTAAGCATAAACAGTATTGAGAACGTCTAAGCGTTCCCAGCTAATAAATTTGTTTATAGGAAAATAAAAATCTCTTTCTGAGTAATACTGGGTAATAATATCGGGACTACCCAACACACCTAAAACTCGCAGTACAGTAATTTCTTGTAGTCGGTTAAGAACATAATCGATAGGAATGCTACTACGACTGACAAATTGGACGATGGGCGTTTCCGTACTCAAAATATCTTTGTAAAGATGATCTGGTGATTGAGGATCTGGCGTAATGTAATTCCAAAACTTTTCAACTTCGTAGCGCGTATTATCAGATACAACATTTAATAAGTTAGCCCACCAAGCATAATTATTTCGTCCCAAAACATCAGCAACATTACTCGCTAAATTAAAACTTTTTTGAGTTAATTCGCGGGAGTCATTAGCCAACAGTTGCCACAAAAACCCCCAGTCTAATTCTCGGTTAAACGGTCGCCAACCGCTAGCAAGCAAGCTTTGTCGGCTATTATTTGTAGGAGTGCCTTCATTGCTTCTAAAATAGTCAAAATCCATATTTTTTAGTTATGCAGCGTTAATCGAGTTATTTTGTGTGAAGTAGGAGATTTTGAAAAATTTTTCTCGTAAAATAAACTAACTGCGTACAAATGGTAATTTTATTTCCACCGTGCTGTACTTGCTACGAAGTTTTTTTAATCTAACTCATTTTTTATGTAATATACTATATTACAAAACAACTACCTGTGTCAAGTTTTTTGACAAAGCAATTGGTAAGTGGGAGTTTACTTTTGGCTATTGATGTACCTGCGCTAATTATCCATCTCTAGATGAAGAGTAATATCATGTCCGTGGAATTGCCCATAAGATAAAGCGCCTAAGCCCACTTTTGGCTGATATCAAAGTTACTCTCCCTACTGGCTTGGCTCGTAGTAAGGGACTTCTTAAAAAAAAATATCCAACTATTTATTGTGGGGTGGGCATCTTGTCCACTCCACAAGTAGTAGTAATTTATTTATAGGAAACCCCTAAAGACTTCAGCCCTGACTACGCGTCATTATCAAGTTGAGTATTTGCCATTAATTTCTATATAACCTTCTGAAAGATCGCAACCCCATACAGTTGCAGAAGCTTCGCCAATATTAAGGCTAACATGGATATTTACTTGATCTTTGGACATAATTTGCCGCAACTGTTGCAGATTTTCATCAGTTAAGGTATTAGGATAAACTTTCACATTATCAAAACTAATAACAACTCGTTCGGGATTTATCTGCTGTTCATTTTCACATTTGCCTATAGCCATAGCAACTCGTCCCCAATTCGGATCTGCTCCATAGACGGCGGTTTTTACTAATGGGGAATTGACAATTGCTTTAGCTACTGTTTTAGCTTGTGCATAGTTAATAGCTGAATCTACAGTTACCTCAATAATTTTGGTAGCACCTTCTGCATCTCGTGCAATTTTCAGCACCAATTCTTGTGCAACTTCTTGCAATGCACTAGCAAAATCTGGTTCGGAAACTTCACAGGCTATTCCATTAGCTAGAATCACGGCGGAGTCACTAGTAGAAGTGTCAGTATCTACACTCAAGCAGTTAAAGGTTTTATCTATAGTAGAGCGAAAAATAGTACGAAGGCTATTTGCACAAATTGCAGCGTCAGTAAAAAAGAAAGTTAGGAGGGTAGCCATATTAGGCTCAATCATGCCGACACCTTTGGCAATTCCTACCAGCTGGGCATTTCCTATTTGACGTGTAGCTACTTTCGGTACTGTATCGGTGGTCATAATAGCACGGGCTGCGGCATTAAAATCAGCATCAGTGAATTTTTTCCCCAATCCTAATAAACCTGCCCGGATTTTTTCAATCGGGTAACGTCTGCCAATTACACCTGTAGAAGCTATCACAATATTATGTGCAGCAATTCCAGTTTCAGTCGCAACTAATTGCAGAACCTCTTGGGCATCAGCGATGCCAACAGAACCATTAGCTACATTTGCATTCTTAGATATAACGACAATTCCTTGTGCTTGTGAATCTTTTAAGTTATCACGGCTAATAGTAACACTTGGCCCGGCAAAAAGACTTTGAGTGAAGACTCCATCAGCAACACAAGGAACCGATGATTTAATAAATACAAAATCATCAGTTGTATCTCGTATTCCTAAATTAGTAATAAATGCACTAAAACCTTGAGGTGCGGAAGATATAGTTAATGACATTTTTCTGGATTTAATAATTTGCTTTAATTATCTCATACCATTTCCAAAATTCTTTGTGACATAGGAATCGCTTCTAGGGACGTACAGATGTACTCTTCTAGCAACGTATCTGTACTAGAAATTTGATTAAATTTTAATATGAGCTAATATACAGCGTAGTGAATAACGGCCTTGAAATGGACTGAAATCTTTTCTCAGTAATCTAAAGATGACTTTCGCTATTAGCCTAGTAATTCATTACTAGGCGGTTCAAGTATTTTCGCAAGAGATTTATTATCCAAAGCGTTTAAGGAAGATAACTTAATCCGCCGACTTTCACGCGATAGTGGTACTAAAACTGGGGCTTGACTTTGAGCATTGCTTTCTTTAAAGCTTTCCACCACTTTAGATAGTTGTGCAATTGTCGATGCTTCAAATACGCTACGCAAAGGTAACTCCACACATAAGGTGTCGCGTACTCTAGAGACAAGCTGAGTTGCCAGTAATGAATGACCGCCTAATTCAAAGAAATTGTCATAAATTCCTACGCGCTTAAGTCCTAAAACCTCAGCAAAAATTTTCACCAGCACTTGTTCAACAGAAGTCCGAGGTGCAATGTAATTTTCAGGTAATTGGGGCTTGATTGCATCATGGAATGCTCTTAAGGCGCGGCGATTGACTTTACCATTCGCTGTTAAAGGTAAAGACTCCAATATTACAAAAGCTGATGGCATCATGTACTCAGGCAGTTTTTGTGCTATGTAAGTCTGTAACTGCGGCACTAACTTACGCGCTGCTTTGGCTTGTAAGGGATTATTGGCGTAAGATTGCCAGGGGCGAGAGTGAGTCGTGCTATATGGAATAATACTTCTCTTATCTAATCTATCTTGGCGGACAAAAACCACATCATAATGTCCTTCAATACTTGAATCTGACCAGCTAATATTAACTTTATAAGCTCCATTCAGCCCATAAAAATCTTCTGGTTCTACTCCAAAAACTTCGAGTTCTTGCAAAGCTTTACGTATTTGACCTACAGTTTTAAAACCTTCTACGTCTGATAGCCATTCTGCTGTTTTAACTGCTGATATTACCCGCGCATTAGGTACATTGATAATGCTTAATATTTCTGGTTGATTCTCAATTAATAACTGATGCACTGCTGAGAATGTGAGATTATCTTCAGCCCAGTTCAGCACTGAATAATTTTCAGGATTATTAACAGTTTCGCTACTAATCTCAAGAATCACATTGTAACGAAACTCAGTTAACTCATTGTGATATTTACCCCGCATCAGTTGAATTTTTACATGATTAATCTGCGGAAAGCGTTGCTTTATTGCGGTAAAAAAAGCTGGGTCAATGACTAACTCTGTCTCTTCAAATATTTGCATTTGTACCCGTTGCTGCAACTCTAACCGGGTAAGGGAAGCTTCAGCTTGATATAGTTGCACTGACGCATGGAAAGCTTGCAATAGTGGTAAACTACGCACATCTCCGATGAAGATAAAGCCACCCGGAGCAGTTGCTTGCACAGCACCTTCTAATACACGAATTAGATAATCAATAGTCGGAAAATATTGTACAACCGAGTTCAGAATGACTACATCAAAAGCTGCTGTTTCTATTTTCTCGAAGTCAGTAGCCATTTGCTGATATAGCGTTACCTGGGGCATTTCTGGCTTTTGTAACTGCTGCTGAATGTAGTCAAGTGAAACTGGGGAAAAGTCTGTTGCACAATATTTTGTGCAGTCAGGTGCAATCCTAAACAAAATCAAACCTGTTCCACAACCAATTTCTAATACTCGTTTAGGTTGCAAAGCCAAAATTTGCTCGACTTGGTTATCCACCCACTCACGCATCTGCTCTGCTGGAATAGGCTGATTTGTATAACTACTATTCCAGCCGACAATATTCAATTTTGGATCGGAATCAGCAGGTTGATTATAAGTTTCGTTATAGAGCATTTGCCATTGCAAAACTTGCTCATTCTGCAATTGGATTAATTGCATATTCTGCTGCTCACTGCTGTATTCGGTTTTTGGTACTACATAAGCTACTAGGCGTTTTTCTCCATTATCCTCACGACTTATTACTACAGTTTGCTGCACTGCTGGATGCTGACTTAGTACCGCTTCAATTTCTCCTAACTCAATGCGGTAGCCGCGAATTTTTACCTGCTCGTCGAGGCGACCTAAAAATTCAATGTTGCTATCTGCTCGATAGCGAACTAAATCACCTGTTTTATAAAGTCGTGCTTTTAGCTTATTAGTAAATAAATGCTCAATGAAGAATTCAGCAGTTAATTCAGGACGGTTTAAATAACCTCGCGCCAATCCATCACCACTTATATACAACTCTCCTGATACACCGATGGGTACTGGTTGCAAATGTTTATCTAGTATGTAAAGTTGCGTGTTAGCGATCGCACGACCAATCAGAGGTGCTAAATTATCTTTATTCTTAACATAAATCTGACCCGAAGTTGTTACAACTGTGTTCTCAGTTGGCCCATAATTGTTAACTAACTGGAAAGGATGGTCAGCTAAAGGATATTGATTTAGTCTATCGCCACCTGTGAGTAATATTCGTAAAGCTGCGTTTTTAGGAAAATCTAATAGTAGAATTTTCTCTGCTAAAGGAGTTGGTAACAAGGTAATTGTTATCGCTTTTGATATTAGCCAATCTCGTAGATGCTCAGGTATTTGCCTGATTTGATCATCTACAAAATAAATGCTTGCCCCAGCACTCAGATAAGGCCAAATTTCCCAGCCGCAAGCGTCAAAGCCAACTCCGCAAATCTGCGTTGCTCGGTCAATGGGTAAAATTTTAAACGCTTTTTGATGCCAAAAAAATAGATTTAACAATCCTCTATGTTCAATTTTAACCCCTTTAGGTTTTCCAGTTGATCCAGAAGTATAAATGACATAAGCAAGGGTATCTACTTTAGCTTGGCTGGTCAGATTATCTTCAAGTTCTTGATTAATAATTACCCAATCATTATCTAAACAGATTATTTGTGAATTATAGTTTTTCAGAGGTTCAAGCCATCGCTCATGAGTTAATAAAACTGAGACTTGAGCATCTTCAAGCATAAACTTTAAACGTTCAGATGGATAGCTCGGATCTAAAGGTACATAAGCTCCACCTGCTTTCAGAATGCCCAACATCCCGATTACCATATCAAAAGACCGTTCTACACAAAGTCCTACTAAAACTTCGGCTTCAACTCCTAATTTTTTGAGATAATGTGCAAGTTTGTTGCTGCGTATATTTAACTCTTTGTAGCTCAATTCATCATCGCCAAATACTAACGCAGTTGCATCACGATTCTGCTCTACAACGCTCTCAAATAACTGATGAATACACTTATCTTGAGGATAATCTAACTGAGTATTATTGTATTCCACTAATAAATTATGTAACTCAGGTTCGCTTAAAAGTGGTAATTGTGCAATTCGCTGTTCTGGATTTGCAACTATACCTGACAGTAATATTTGAAAGTGTCCTAGCATCCGCGTGATGGTAGCATCATCAAATAAATCAGTGCTGTAAATTACAAAACCACTAATGCCTTCTGAGCTATCTGCCCATAACCCATTTTTAACTTTTGGTTCCCACAAGTGCAACTCCAAATCAAAGCGCGTTGTTTCCGTTTCAAATGGTAGCGGACTTAAAGTTAAATTAGGTAACTCTAAGACTGACATCGGCGCATTTTGGAGCGCAAAAACAACTTGAAATAGCGGATTTTGATTCAAATTACGCTCTGGATGCAGTTCT
The DNA here is from genome assembly GCF_036919815.1 of Nostoc sp. Taxonomy (GTDB): domain Bacteria; phylum Cyanobacteriota; class Cyanobacteriia; order Cyanobacteriales; family Nostocaceae; genus Nostoc. Next base: position 35,476 of record NZ_JBALCE010000013.1, on the reverse strand, counting down.
TCTACCAGCTTTTCAAAAGGTAAATCTTGGTGAGCATAAGCTCCGAAAGCTACCTCTTTGACTCGATTCAATAATTCTCGAAAAGTTGGGTTTCCACTTAGTTGGGTACGCAATACTAAGCTATTGACAAAAAAACCAATTAATCCCTCAATTTCACTCCGGTTACGATTGGCAATAGGTGAACCAATAGTAATATCTTCTTGTTGTGTATAGCGGTAAAGTAAAATTTGGAATGCTGCTAGTAGGGTTATAAATAAAGTTACCCCTTCTTGCTGTCCGAGAGCTAAAAGTGCTTTGCTCAAACTTTTTGATAATTGCAGAGATTGCCTTGCACCTTGGTAACTTTGAGCAGCTAGTCTTGGTCTGTCGGTTGGCAGATTTAGCATCGAAATGCCGTCTAATTGCTTCTGCCAATAACCGAGTTGCTTTTCTAATACTTCCCCTTGCAACCATTGGCGTTGCCAGTATGCAAAGTCTGCATATTGGATTGTAAGTTCCGGTAGAGGAGAAAGCTGATTACTGGAAAAAGCTGTGTAAAGTGCTGCTATCTCTTGAATCAACACCCCAATAGACCAACCATCAGAGACAATGTGGTGCATAGTCAGCAGCAAGATGTATTGTGTCTCATCCAACCACAGCAGTTTTATTCGCAGCAACGAATCAGTTGATAAATTGAAAGGATGTTGCGCTTCTTGGGTAGTGAGTCGTCGTGCTTGTATTTCTCGTTCAGCTTGTGGCAGTTGCCGTAAATCTATTACTGGTAAAGTAATAGTTAGCGTCGGATTAATTACTTGAACTGGTTGCCCTTTTTGGATAACAACAGTGGTGCGTAAAGCTTCATGTCGTCGCACAATTTCGTTAAAAGTTTGCTCTAACGCGGCTTGATTCAACGAACCTATTAAATGTAGTGCTAGTGGAATGTTATAGAAAGGATTATTAGGGATTAATTGGTCAAGAAACCACAGCCGTTGTTGAGCAAAAGAGAGGGGAAGATTTCCTGACCGAGAAATAGGTACTAGAGGTCTAAAGCTGTGGTTATTAGTACGATTAGTTACTTCTAAAAATTCAATAATTTCTGCTTTACGCTCTTGAATTTCTGCACGCAGTTCTGCTGTAAGAGTTCCTTCAGGCGCGTTACAGCGAAACTTTTCACCATCGACAAAAACTTGAATATCTAAGCTGCGAAGATAAGATAAAAACTCAACCGTATTCAAAATTACACCCCTTCACAACTATTGTTATTTATTAGAAGGTAGCAGGCACTCAATGCAGCGATTTTAGATTGTTTAATAAGCTTTTTAACGTTTTGTAACTGGATAGTTAAACTTCATCTAAGTTGAGAAGCGTAGTTTTCGCCCTCACCCTAAATCCCTCTCCCAAATCTGGGAGAGGGACTTTGAAATTCTGGCTCCCCTTTTCTCCAAAATCTGGGAGAAGGGGCTGGGGGATGAGGGCAAATCCTTTTCATCAGGGAAGAACTACAGATTTCAAGATAGACGTGGTTTATTTGCGCCAAGCTGCACTGTTTATTACCTAACCCAGCATTTTTATCACACTTATAAGACTGTAGAAATCATTCTTGGGAATGAAACTTGGATGATTATAACTATGTTATGAAGCTTAAAGACAACGCAGTTAACAAGGTATCGCAAGGTTTAGGCTCATGATATTCATGCCTCATAATTTTCTGTTTATATGGCTGGTTCAACTGCTGTCCATTGGGGTAATTGGCGGGGGGGGCTACATTCTTTATGAGTGGTACGAAGGAGAACTTGTAGGAACATCTTACTTAGTGGCTGGGCTAGTAATGGTTCTGTGGTCTATTGGGGGTCGTTTTATCAGTTTGCCACTGTTGCGCCGTCCTGGAGCCGATGAACCTAAGTTTATGCGTAGCAAAACCGTGGAGCGTTTGACGCGTCCAGATGGGAGCGTTTTGCAAGTAGAGTTTTTTGGCCCTGAAGATGGTCAACCGATTATCCTTTCACACGGTTGGGGACCCAACAGTACTGTATGGTATTATGCCAAGAAACAACTGAGCGATCGCTTCCGAGTAATTGTTTGGGATCTACCAGGGCTAGGAAAATCCACTAAACCGAAAAACAACGATCACTCTATAGAAAAATATGCCCGTGATTTGGAAGCTGTGGTTGCGTTGGTAACAGCCACTCCTAAAGGGAGTATTGCAGAAAATAAACCTGTTATTCTGGTAGGACACAGCATGGGTGGAATGATTAACCTGACATTCTGTCGCCTGTTTCCAGAGCAATTAGGAAGTCGGGTGGCTGGCTTAATTCTTGTAGATACTACCTATACCAATCCGGTGAAAACTTGTATCTTTAGCAATCTGGTGCGTAAGTTGCAAAAACCGCTACTCGAACCTGTGTTGTACCTGACTACCGTGTTGTGGCCGATTTTTTGGTTGATGACTTGGCTCTCGTATTTGAACGGTTCACTGTACATCACCGTCGAACTATCTGGATTTACGGGTAGTGAAACACGGGGTCAACTAAGTTTTGCCGGTCTATTATCAGCATTGGGTTCGCCTGGGGTTCTGGCGCGTGGCACACTGGCAATGTTCAACTTTGATGAAACAGAAACACTTGCAAATATTAACGTACCTGTGTTGGTTGTTTGCGGCAATTCAGATATAGCAACTAAACCTGTTGCCAGCGATCGCATGAAAGCAGAATTGCCTTATTCTCAAAGAGTCACCCTAAAACCAGGTGGACACATGGCATTAATGGAACAAAATCAGCAGTTTGCCGAAGCAGTCAGCACCTTTTCTGCTAGCTGCTCATAACTGCCTGAATCCCACATTTAGGAACGTGGATTAAATAAAATGCAAAACTTCATTCTGTCTCTAGCTTCCCTCTCCAATATATCGGAGAGGGATTGAGGGTGAGGTAAGCCAGGGACATAAATTATATTTTATTTAATTCTTATTCCTTAGCATCCATCAAAAAATATTGCTCCAGCCTTGACGTTTCCGTATTTCGCGCAGTCTGTAGCAACTTCCGCCTTAAGAGTAAGAACTTCCGTCTTCAGGTTTGCGTGTTTCGCGCAGTCTGTAGCAACTTCCGCCTTAAGAGTAAGAACTTCCGCCTTCAGGTTTGCGTGTTTCGCGCAGTCTGTAGCAACTTCCGCCTTAAGAGTAAGAACTTCCGTCTTCAGGTTTCGGTGTTTCGCACAGTCTGTAGAAACTTCCGCCTTAAGAGTAAGAACTTCTGCCTTCAGGTTTCGGTATTTCGCACAGTCTGTAGAAACTTCCGCCTTCGGTGTAAGAATTTCCGCCTTTTCTGTAGCAACTTCTGCTTTAACCCTAGTTTTGCAGTTTATTTAATCTGCATTCTTTACTACCTTTTGATTAGTTCCAAAGTAGAGGTCGCTTAATTCTTCCAAAGAAACATCGGTCTGCGATTCTGGATTACGGAAGTAGGGATGGATGGGAAGGAGTTCAGCGCGATCGCGGGTTTTGCCTGAAGACAGAATTTGCTCAAGCAAACTCAAGTAGTTTTCAGCAGTAGATTCCCAAGTGTAGGTCTTAAGCACCCGTTGCTGACCAGCTTGGGCAAAATACTCCCACTCATCAGCATTGCATAACAACCGCTCCAAGCCCCGCGCAATATCAGCAGAATCTTCTGGATCAACGAGTACGCCATATTCCTTATTTCCCTGTCGGAAGCTCTCACTAGGGCCGCCGTTTTTGGTTGCTACCACTGGTAAACCTGCTACTGCCGCTTCTAAGGGAGCAAGCCCAAAGGGTTCGTAGAGTGCAGTTAGTGCGAACACCGAGCGGCGTTTAACCATAAACCGATAGGCTGCTGCCAGTGACTCTTGAGACTGATCCGACAAGCCAAATGCACTGATCTTGCCCCACAAGTCGTTTTCTTTAACGACCTCCCGAATGGGGGCTAATACCTCTTCAGTAATATCGTCGCTAGCCTCTTCTCGTAAAGGATCGTCCAGCCCCCCTGTAAGTAGCACCAAGTTAGCTCGTTCCTGAAGTGTTGGACTGATTGCGAAGGCTTGCACCAGCCCTAATATGTTTTTTTTCAGCTCTAATCGACTGGATGCTATAATAACGGGCAAATCTCGACGTGGTTCTGCAATGTCGCGTGCCAATCGTTCCTGAACGAGTTCGTAGGTAGCCTCCTCGTTTTCCGAACGCGCCTTTGCACCGAAAATCGAGAAATTTGCTCCCGGTGGAATCACTGCAAAACAGTTGTCATTCTCCACATCCACCGCACCACCATAGACGCGATGAGAGTACTGTTCAAAGCGTTCCTGCCGTGTACTGGTGATATTAACAGCCGAGCGATTCATACTTAGGCGTTCGGCTAAGATACGATATCTGAAATTAAATTGCTCGTCTATTTCTGTGAGATTTTCTGGGGTGATTTCCAGTTTATCCATCTTTTGAGCGCCGAGAGAATGAGCAGTAAAGCTAAAAGGTATGCCTGTCTGGTCTTCAATTAGAACGCCACATAGTCCCCCATCGGCGTAGTGGGCAGTCATTGCATCGGGTAAGCTACCTTCTTGTTGATAAAATTTCAAGATGTTGGGTACCCAATCACTAACCAGATGAGGCCATAACAACTCTTTAGAGATAAATTCTTTTGACCCAGCTGGTAAGCGAATAATGCGGACGTTATCGACCCCTGGATAAGTGTCAATCGCTTCGGCAAACTCTGGCCACTCCGGGTCAATGATTTGACGGGTGAGAATATCAACTTTATGACCCATTTGAGCGATCGCTATGGCAACTTGCTTAACATAGATTAGCTGACCCCCAAAATCTGGGTGTTTCGTTATGTGACTATTGGCTGAATCAAAATTGCCTTGAGGGTTAAGAAATCCAATGTGCATCGCCCACTTCCTAATACAGGTTGATTTCTACTAGAGATTTTTGCCTGAAGACGGCAGCAGAACACCTTAGTAAGCTTGTTAAAAACTCCCAAGACTGAAAAACGCAGGCAGCGAGGCTGTACATAAATGCCATCAAAAAGCAAGTCAAAGGGCTTTTATTTATTCCCTTTAACTTAAACCCAGCCAATTCGCGCATTTTCCTAATGCTTAAGTTAATCGTTACTGCGGCGATCGCACATATACCGGATGGCATAAATGGTATGATGATTCCCTGACTCAGGGGTTTCTCAAAATTCCACTTCTTCTCGCTGAATTCCTGTAGTTTCAGTCTTATCCACACCTTTTGTCGCCCAACACATTGTTTCAATGTACTTAGTAAGTTGTTCTACAGTCGGTGCTTCAAACAAATTGCGTACAGGTAAATCTATTTGGAAGGTATCCCGGATGCGGGAAGTTAGCTGAGTCGCTAGTAGAGAATGACCGCCCAATTCAAAGAAATTGTCGTGGATGCCTACTTGCTCTTTTCCCAAGACTTTAGCCCAAATTTGGGCAAGTAACTCTTCGACTTGCGATCGCGGTGCCACATAATCTTGATTATTGAAAGTAATTGTATCAGGTGTGGGTAAACCACGGTGATCCACTTTGCCATTTGGTGTTAAAGGTAGACATTCCAGTAACATATATGCTCTTGGTATCATGTATTCCGGTAACTTTTCTTTAAGAAATTGACGAAGTAAGGACGCAAAGCTTTGCACGTCTTGCGTCGGCATCTGTTCCAGGTTGGGAACAATATAAGCCACCAAGTACTTATCATCAGGTACATCCTCAGCAGCAATAACAACAGTTTCTCTCACTGCTAGATGTTGACTCAATACCGCTTCAATCTCTGACAACTCAATGCGGAAGCCGCGAATCTTTATTTGATTGTCAATGCGGCCTAAAAATTCAATATTGCCATCTGGTAAATAGCGACCTAAATCACCCGTTTTATAAAGACGTATTCTTGGTTTATTATTAAAAGAATGAGTAATAAAATGTTCCGCAGTTAATTCAGTGCGATTGAGATATTCTCGTGCCAGTCCCTCACCACAAATATATAATTCGCCAGTAACGCCAATAGGCACTAGTTGTAAATGGGTATCTAATATATAGATTTGCGTATTTGTAATCGGACGACCAATAGGAAAAGATGTGCTTAATTCTGGTAACTCTTCCACGTAATAATAAGAAGAAAATGTTGTATTTTCTGTAGGCCCGTAAACATGAATTAAATGCTTTGGCACACCATGTTTGAGAATCTTTTTAATCCATCTTGTATTAACAGTCTCGCCACCAAATAGTAAATATTTCAAGGTCGCAAAAGCTTGCGGAACATCTCTAGCAATCTGTTGAAACAAGGCGGTAGTCAAAAACAGAACGCTGATACCTTTTTCTCGTAGTTGTAAGGCAAATTCGTGAGGATAAAGGGTGACATCTTTACTAATTCCCACAAGTTGAGCGCCGTTAAGTAGCGCTCCCCAAATCTCGAATGTCGCTGCATCAAAAGAAGCGTTTGAGGCTTGAGCGATTTTATCGGATGGTGACAATTTTATATAATTAGTATTGCACACTAACCGATTTACAGCTTTGTGAGGTATAGCTACTCCCTTGGGTTTTCCTGTAGAACCAGAGGTGTAAATAATATATGCTAAATTATCACTATTTAAATCGCTTTTGGGATTCTCTTCCTTTTCTTGGGTAATAATTTCCCAGTCTTTATCTATAGAAACAATTGGATTTGAGAAACCTTCAAAATGCTTAAGCAAGTTTTCTTGTGTCAATAATACTGAAACTTGTGCATCTTCAAGCATAAAATTCAGGCGTTCTTGAGGATAACTGGGGTCTAATGGAAGATACGCTCCCCCTGCTTTCAGAATGCCCAACAAGCCGATGATCATTTCTATAGACTGTGAAATACAAATGCCCACTAAAACTTCTGAACCTACTCCGATTTTTTGTAAGTGTTGTGCTAGTTTATTGCTGCGAATATTCAACTCTTGATAAGTCAGTTGCTCATTAGCAAAGTTTACTGCTATAAAATTAGGATCCTGCTGTACCTTTTGTTCAAACAATTGATGGATACACTTATCTTGAGAATAATCCGCTTGAGTATGATTCCATTCTACCAATACCTGATGTAGCTCCACTTCACTTAATAACGGTAAACTTGCAATTCGTTGTTCGGGATTTGTAACAATGGCTGACAGCAAAGTTTTAAAATGTTCCAGCATCCGGTTGATGGTCGCTTTCTCAAACAAATCTGTGTTGTAAACCATTACGCCCCGGAGACCTTCAGAATACTCCCAGTTTCCACCCACTAAGCTTCTAAAATCCTCAGAACACTTCCACAGATGCAGTTCCAAATCAAAACGCGTTTTTTTCAAGTCAATATTCATAAAGCTAGGTACTAATCCAGGCAGTTCTAGCGCTGACATTGGCGCATTCTGGAAACCAAACACCACTTGAAATAGCGGATGGTAGCTCAAATTCCGCTCTGGATGCAGTTCTTCAACTAACTTTTCAAATGGCAAATCTTGATGGCTGTATGCTCCTAACGTTACCTCTCGAACTCTGCCTAGTAGTTCCCGAAAAGTGGGGTTTCCAGATAAGTTGCTACGTAGCACCAAACTATTGACAAAAAAACCAATTATTCCTTCAATTTGGCTGTGGTTACGGTTAGCAATTGGCGAACCTAGCGCAATATCTTCTTGGTGTGTGTAACGGTAAAGTAATGTTTTAAATGCTGCCAGCAGCGCCATAAATAAAGTGACACCTTCTTGCTGTGATAGCTTTTCTAGTGCATCAATTAGCTTGAGCGGTAACTCTAGAAATTGTGTTGCTCCTTGATAGCTTTGTATAGCTGGTCTTGGTTTGTCAGTAGGCAAATGCAGTATGGAAATAGCGTTTAATTGCTCCCGCCAGTAAGCTAATTGGGTTTGGAGTACTTCTCCTTGCAGCCACTCGCGCTGCCAGTGAGCAAAATCGGCGTACTGAAGAGGCAGTTCTAATAGAGGCGAAAGCTGGTTTTGTGCAAAAGCTGCGTACAGCGTTCCCAGTTCCCGAATCAGTACCCCCATAGACCAATCATCACAGATAATGTGGTGCATATTCAGTAATAGAATATGTTCTGTCTCAGAAAGGACAAGTAGCTTCACTCGCAACAATGGCCCGGAGGATAAATCGAAGGGATGTTCTATCTCTGCGGTTACAATGCACTTTATTTTAACCTCTTGTTCATCAGCTGATAATTGCTGGAGGTCTAAAACAGAAAGAGGTATTGTTAAGCTGGATGCGTTAGCCCTTGGCGGCTCCTCAAGGAGCATCGCGCAGCTCTCCGCAGGAATCGCCTGTAGGGGTAGCCCATCCGACACAATAAATGTAGTGCGTAAGGTTTCATGGCGACGCACAATTTCGTTAAAAGTCTGTTCTAGTGCGGCTAACTTCAGCGAACCTGTCAAGCGAATTACTGTCGGCACATTGTAGATAGCATTACCAGGGATCAACTGGTCGAGAAACCATAATCGCTGTTGAGCAAAAGATGCTGGAAAGACAAAGACTTCTTCAGAAGACATATAGCGTTTCCTAATAATCACATAAGGTACATCATAGCCACCTTCTCGCTTGCTCTTAGTGGGTTGGGGGTGGGGTTCTTGTATCTCACAAAGACCGAGAACCGCTATATTGATCCTTATTTTAAAGTTTGCGCTTTCTCAATACAGGCTCTTAGCTGTGCGGCGAGAACTTGGATATGGGGTTTTCTCAGCATAGTTAGGTGATTCCCAGGAATATGATGAATTTCCGTTCCTCCCACAATTAGCTGATCCCAACCCATACTCGCATCTTCGTTGGCAATGCTTGATTGAACCTTTGTTCTGAAAAGATTAATTCCTTTAGGGTAAGCTTGCGGAACGTAGTTGAGAACTGCTTGGCTATTAGCATAGAAAACACGAAGCATTGGACGAATTGCTAACTCGCTTAAAAGTCTTAACTTGGATTCTTCAGATATAACGTTAACTGTGGCATCCTCTTTGAGGATACTGTGAATTCGATTCTTGGCGATCGCAATAATTAGATAAAAATAATCGAGGAAAAAAGGCCATATATATCGTGCCACTGTAGTCAGCATAAACTTAAAACCATTAGCCAAAGAAGGTACACTGCCCGGAATTGGTGCTAAAGTATCAAGCACAGCAAGTAGAGCCACTTCTTCGCCAGACTTTTGGAGTTGTTGAGCCATTTCAAAAGCAACCCAACCTCCAAAAGACCAACCTCCTAAAAAATAAGGGCCTTTCGGCTGCACTCTCCGCAATGCTTCAATATAGTGGGTAGCCATATCCTCAATATTAGTTAGTGGACAACTTTTTCCGTCAAGTCCAATAGGTTGTAGCCCATAAAATGGTTGATTTTTCCCCAATTGATTAGCTAATTCGTAATAAGGAAAGACAACACCAAAAATGGGATGGACGCAGAAGAAAGCTGGATTTGAACCAGCAGGCTGAATTGGAACCAAGGGCGACCACGGGAGAGAATCTCTTTCTGAGGATAGAGAAGTTGCTAAACTTTCAATTGTTGGATTTAAAAATAAGCTAGATAGCGGCAATTCGTACTCAAACTGCTTGTTTATCTGCTTCAACAGACGTACAGTTAACAGCGAATCTCCGCCCAAGTCAAAGAAGTTATCGTGAATACCCACACGCTCAACATTAAGGACTTCAGCCCAAATTTTTGCCAAGGTTAACTCAGTTGGAGTCTGAGGAGCAATAAATGCTTTATCTATTGAGCGGCTAGCCAGACTATCAAGTTCTGTTAGCGCCCAACGATCCACTTTGCCACTAGTTGTTAGCGGCAGAGAATCCAGCATTAAAAAAGCTTTTGGCATCATGTATTCTGGTAATTTTTCTTTTAAGAATTTACGTAGTAGAGACGCTAAATTTAGCATCTCTACATTCAGAACAATATAAGCGAGCAAGTACTTATCACCAGATACGTTCTCTTTAGCAATTACTACTGCTTTTTGGACACTTTCATGCTGACTCAGCACTGTTTCAATTTCTGACAAGTCAATGCGGAATCCCCGAATTTTTACTTGATTATCGATCCGCCCTAAAAATTCAATATTACCATCTGGTCGATACCGAGTTAAATCACCCGTCTTGTAAAGTCGCGCTCCCTTTTGATGATTAAAAGGATTGGGAATAAAGTTTTCAGTAGTTAATTCTGGACGGTTAATATAGCCTTGTGCCAATCCTTCACCACATATATATAATTCGCCAGTAATTCCAATTGGTAAAGGTTGTAAATACTTATCTAATATATAAATTTGAGTGTTAGCAATAGGGCGACCAATGGGCGGTTTTTCGCTCAGAGAACTAATCTCGGCAACGGTTGACCAAACTGTTGCTTCTGTAAGACCGTAAGCGTTAAAAAACCTCCGGCTAGAACTCCACCAACGTTTTACAATATCATCGTTGCAAGATTCCCCGGCACAAATAATAGTTTGCAATGCCGGAAGTGATTCTGTAGGTAGGACTGCTAAAACTGCTGGCGGAAGGGTGACGTGAGTAATAGCTTTTTCGCGCAATAATTGCAGCAAAGCTTGTCCGGGTAGAAGGGATTCTTTGTTTGCTAAATAAAGAGTTGCTCCTGTTTGCAGTGCCATGACAATCTCAAAAATTGAGGCATCAAAACTTAATGATGCGAATTGCAGAATGCGGTTATTCGGTTGTAAGTTGAAAACCTCAATCTGAGCTTTTGCTAAGTTGGACAATCCTCGATGCTGGAGCAAAACGCCTTTAGGTTTTCCTGTTGAGCCAGAGGTGTAGATAACATAAGCTAGGCTATCAAATGTTACGCAGATGGTTGGGTTTTCTTGGCTGTGTTGTGTAATAGTTGCCCAATCTTCATCTATGCAAACTACAGACAAGAGATCCCCCCAACCCACGCCAGTCGCTCTACTTGGGGAGACCCCAGACGCTCTCTTACGAGACGCTAAAAGCGTAGCTTGCTTCTCTGTAAGAGTACGATGACTCGCTACCGCTTCTCTACGAGACGCTGCGCGAACGCTATCGCTTTTAGCGTCTCCCCAACTCTTGGAGACGCTCCTTGGCGTTGGGAGAAGACCGCGCTGGCTCCCCTTAAAAAGGGGGGCTAAAGAGAAATGTGTGAGCAAGACTGAAACTTGTGCATCTTCTAGCATGAAGTTAAGACGCTCTTGAGGTAGGCTCGGATCTAAAGGTAGGTATGCTCCACCTGCTTTGAAAATGCCTAATAGTGCGATAATCATCTCTAGCGATCGCTCTACACAAACACCAACTAAAGATTCATTTTCTACACCTATTTTTTTAAGATAATCTGCAAGTTGGTTGCTGCGTATATTTAACTCTTTGTAGCTGAGTTGTTCATCACCAAATATTAGCGCGATCGCATCGGGAGTTTTTTCCACCTGCGCTTCAAATAACTGATGAAAACACTTATTCTCTGAGTACTCTCTTTTAGTGTCATTCCAATCAATTAATAACTCTTGTCGTTCTTCTTCAGTCAGCAAAGACAAATCTGAAAGACGCTGTTCTGGATTGCCAACAATGCTTTCTAGCAGCGTTTGGAAATGTCCTAGCATCCGGGTAATGGTTGTGTCATCAAATAAATCGGTGCTATAAACCATTTGTCCTTTCAAACTATCCAAATCCTGCCAAAGATGGAACTCTAAATCAAGCTTTGCGGTTTTGCTGTCAAACTCAAATACCGAAAGTGTTAACCCAGGTAACTCTAGCGTTTCGATGGGAGTGTTTTGGAGGCTAAATACAACCTGAAAAAAAGGATGATAGCTCAAATCTCGCTCTGGGTGCAGTTCCTCCACCAGCTTTTCAAAGGGCAAGTCCTGATGGCTGTATGCTCCTAAAGTTACTTCTCGGACTCGATTTAATAATTCTCGAAACGTCGGGTTCCCGGAGAAATCTGTACGTAGCACCAAGCTATTGACAAAAAAACCAATTAACCCTTCTAATTCGCTACGGTTACGATTAGCAATAGGTGAACCTACTGTAATATCCTCTTGTTGCGTGTAGCGATAGAGCAAAGTCTGAAACGCTGCAAGCATTGTCATGAACAAGGTAACGCCTTGTTGATAGCTAAGTGCCTCTAGCGCTTGAGTTAAGCAGTGTGGTAGCTCTAAAAATTGTTTTGCACCTCTGTAGGTAGGAACTGCTGGTCTGAGTCGGTCGGTGGGGAGATTCAGTACTGAAATCCCGTCTAATTGCTTTTGCCAATAAGCTAACTGCGTTTGTAAGGGCGAGATGCCTGCCCCCAATCCTTGCAGCCACTCCCGTTGCCATTCTGCGAAATCTGCATATTGAATGGGTAGTTCTGGCAGGGGCGTAGATAGGGAGTCGTGAGACAGCGCTGCGGGAGGGTTTCCCTCCACAGGCGACTGCGAACCCGATAGCGTAGCGTTAGCGAGTCTTCGAGCGTCAGGGCTTGTCGTCAGACATCGCTTATCCTCTGCAAAGGCTTTGTATAATATCCCCAGTTCTCTAATTAGCACTCCTATTGACCAGCCATCGGCAACAATGTGATGTAGATTTAGCAGCAGCATATATTCTGCTTCATCTAGTTGTAGCAGCTTTACTCGCAGCAATGGCCCGGTGGTGAGATTGAAAGGATGTTGAGCCTCTGCGGTTACGATTTGCTGCATTTGTATGTCGCGTTCTTGGCTCTCGAAATTGCGTAAATCTATTAGGGGAAGAGGTATGCTTAAGCTGGGTTCGTTAGCGCCACTTTCCGCAGGAATCGCTTGCACTGGTTGCTGCTCTACGATCACAAACGTAGTGCGTAAGGTTTCGTGGCGACGTACAATTTCGTTGAATGTCTGCTTTAAGGCGGTGAAGTTGAGGGAACCTGTCAGCCGAAGTGCTGTTGACACGTTGTAAAATGGATTGCCCGGTGCTAACTGGTCGAGAAACCACAATCGCTGCTGGGCAAAAGAAGTCGGAAAAAGGAAAACCTCTGCTTCTTCAGGAAATTTAAGTTCTTGATCATCTGTGAAATTATTGAGAATATATTGGCTCATAAGTGAATGGCAAACACCACTAAAAGTCGCGTGATTGCGGCTTCAACCATCTCTGCCTGAATTACAATCACGAGTGTACGGCTTGAAGAAATCAAAACGGCTGATATAGCACTGAAAAATTAAAGCCATTGTCTTGCAGTGAACTACCGCGATCGCTTGTTCCCATTAATGGTACACCGTAGTCTGCACGCAATACTAAACCGTTAAAAGGTTTCCAGTGTAAGCCCACGTTTGCTCATCAAAAAACGTAGAGCTTCAATGTCTTCGCGGTTTTTCACAACGTAAGCTCTCAACTCTGAAAAACTCATTTGCTGATAATTCGGGTTCATTAACAAACTCCCATTCGCCATTCGGATAAAGAATAATTTGCAGTTCTTCGGCAGATAGAATGTAAACTTCTCCGGTTTTGCCGTCAAATCGAAATAAGCGGGTAGCTAAACTGTTCACAGAAACTTTAAAGCAAGATCAGTATCTTTGCTGTATCAGTGTTTAAGAGCAATCAAGTATAAATGAAGTAACAACTTTTATGCTACTAAACAGTATTTTTTATGAAATTCTCGTCTAAAGTTTTGGCAGTTTTAACTTCTTCTTTAGGTTTATTTTCAATCAATTTTGCTGTTTCTCTGCCTGCTGAAGCGTCAGTTGTATGTGAAGCTGGGACAATTAGTAATTATGAAAATGGTTCGTTGGCAAGTTGCATTCTTGGCCAAGATATGAATGTACAGGTTTCCAGCCCCAGTTCCGGGTCATCTAATTTTGAGTGCCAAGCCGAAAAATCTATATCTTTTGATAATAAAGCACAGTTTAAAAGTTGCCAGCTTTCACAGGAAATCAAACTTATAAAAGGTAACTCAATTGAAACATGCCCAGCAGAATATAAAGTAAATGTTTCAGTTTCAACTAATGGTATTCAATCCATTATTTGTAGTCCTTAAGAGGATATTTTAAAATTGTGGGGTTATTGGGTACTCATTTAACCCCTATAAGGTGGGCATTGCCCACCCTACTACTACAACGGACGATAGACGCGATAGTTGATTTCGGGGAAGATATTATCCATTAACTCGACTTTTTCTAGCCAACCACTGTCAATTTTGCCAATTTTTACGTCTTCGTAGAGCTTATTGAACCGCATCAGGTGTGATCGCGTCCGTCTAACTGCATAGGGTACCATTGTTCCCGTCCGCATAATAAATGCCCAGTCAGAAGATTGTGCTAATAATAATTCTCGCGCCGCTTGGTTTAGTGCTTTCTTTGCCAACTCATCCTCTGGTTCCAGGTGCGAGATTTCAATCATCCGTTCTGCGGCTTTGTGTAAATGTGGATAAATCCACGCATTCGTTTCATTCAACCAATATTCGTGAAAACCCTTGAAACCCCAACTCGATTGCGAAGGACGACAGACTTGCTGATTTGGCTGATCTCGCAAATAGTCTGCTAAATGGGTCATTTGATATGTTCCTTGGTCATACCACGACTTGCGGAATAGGTAATCGAGGAACCAGGGTCCTTCATACCACCAATGTCCAAATAACTCTGCGTCATAAGGCGAAACGATAATTGGCGATCGCTGCATTATAGCATGGAGATTCTCCGATTGCCGCTCTCGGTTATACATAAAGTTAGCAGCGTGTTCTGCTGCTTTTTCCTTAGCCCAATACGGATCGTAGAGTGCCTTATCTGACAGCCCTAAACCACGTCCAGTAATTTTGTGATACTTAATCCCCGTATTTTTCCGTTGACCATTGGGCATGATGTAGGGCTTGATGTACTCATATTCTGCTTCCCAGCCCAAATCTTTGTAAAATTCTCGATATTCCGCCGCCCCAGGATAGCCTACCTCAGAAGACCATACCTGTTGGGAGGATTCCTGATCTCGACCAAAGACAGCAACACCAGTTTCTGTATAAATTGGGGCATAAGTGCCAAAGCGCGGACGCGGACGGGCGTAAAGGATGCCATGCCCATCGGTGAGGAAGTAGCGTAACCCAGCATCGGCTAGCATCCGCTCTAAACCTTCATAGTAGGCGCATTCCGGCAACCAAATGCCTCTGGGTGCTTGTCCAAAGGTTTGTTCGTAATGTTCGCAGGCTACCTGAATTTGCGCCCACACGGCTTCTGGATACATTTTCATCAACGGCAAATAGCCGTGAGTAGCGCCGCAAGTGATGATATCCAGGTTGTTACTGTTTTGGAACTTCTTAAAAGCTGTCACCAAGTCACCGTTGTAGCGTTCCCATAGCTGACGCGCTTCGCTAAACTCAGTAGCGTAATGTTCGGCTAAATAACGAAGATGTCCATTATTGACATTATGTTCTGCTTCTAGTTGTATAAGTTTTTCTAGTTGGGCTAAGTGTGCTTCATAGCGTTCTTGAAGCAGAGGGTCACGAAGCATTGACACTAGAGGGGGTGTCATACTCATCGTGATTTTAAAGTCGATACCGTCTCGCTTTAAGCCTTCAAATACTTTCAATAAGGGAATGTAGGTTTCTGTGATGGCTTCATAGAGCCATTCTTCCTCCAGCACGTAGTCACTTTCGGGGTGACGAACGAAGGGCAGATGTGCATGGAGTACAAGCGCGACGTAGCCGATAGCCATAGTGATTTGGGGGTGATACTTGTAAGTTGAAGGTCGAGAGGTTGGGCAGAAATCAACAATATTTTAAGACTTTATGGGGATCGTCAGGTAGATATATAGCAGTTTTCAATTGAGTTAAAAGCCTTGTGGCAATTTTTAGGACTGTTGTCATTTCTGTCTAGTTGCTGGTTGGCTTGTTGCACAGGACTTACGCAAACAATAGCTGAAAAGAATGATTTTTAGGTAGGGGCAATTCATGTAGCTTTAGCTGACCGCAGGGTATTGCCCCTACAGCGTGTATAGTTTTGCGTAAGTCCTATTGCAGTATAAAAATCGGGTTTCTAAGTTACAGTCCTTTTGTGACCTTTGCACCTTGGCAGTTTAATAATTAATTATTTTTGAGCCGCGCCGCGTTCGCCTAGCTTCAGTTAACCTGCGGAAAGCAAGCTACAGTCGGGGTTTAAATCCCTGTTTGAAACTCTCTTCTCTACGAGACGCTGCGCGAACGGCAAGGTGGCACAGTGAGCTTGTCGAACTGCTCAGTGACCACGCGAACAATGCGTGAATTTTTAATTTTTAATTATACCTTCTTTGATGAAGTTGAGTTTGAAGAGCGATGCCTACGGCGGGCTACGCCTACGCCAGAATTATCCAAAAAAACGCTGAACTCGAACGCCGAAACCTGGTAACAGTGGTGATCTGATTTCGTCATCAGCCAGCAAGGTTGCGATCAGTTTTAATTGGGCAGCTTCTCTGCGATAAACTTCTAGCTGCTGTAATTGCCAATTTGCAATCCAATATTCTTGAACTCCTGTGGATGAGTATAGTTTGAGCTTGGCTTCTCTGTCTCGACGTTCGTTAGTTGTCCCAGAAGAAAGCACTTCTGCAATCAGTTCTGGCGCTCCTCTCAAATGCCCTTCGTCATCTAGCAATAGTGCTAAACGCTCATGACTAATCCAAACTACATCCGGTATGACATTATCGGCATCTGTAAAAATTATGCCGGGAGTTTGACGGGTTTCCCCCAGCCCACTAGAGCGTGACCAAATTTGTAACTCTAAGCATATATTACCCGCAGTCCCTTGATGTCTCCAGTGAGGCGCTCTAGTCACAAATAGTTCTCCGTCAATAATTTCATAGCGCTTCCATTCGTCAGTTGTGAGTAATTCTAAGTCTGAGGTTGTCCAACGGACTTGATCAGATATTGTTTGGTTCATAGCACTATTTTCCATGCCTAGTTTAGAGATAAAATTCTATTTTCAGAATATTTGCTCAGGATCAATACCTGCGACTCGTAAGCGTTCTGCTAATTTTTCAGCCCGTTGGCGTTCGTGTTCTAGTTGTTTATTTGCTTGCTGTAACTGTTGATTTGCTTGTTGCAATTGTTGGTTTGCTTCTTCTTCTGGCAATATTACCAGATGCCCATCTGGAGTAAAAAAGCGTAATTTACCAGACTCAACTCCTAAATACAGATTTAGCTGCTGACTCCACAACCAACCTGACTCAGTGGGTACAAGTTCTTGGTATTGCCCATCAAGTATGTGAAATCCCTGTAATTCTAGGTTATTTGGGTCAAACCAGAAGTAATCAGGAGTCCGAAATGTATTCTGGTATATTTGCTTTTTCAAACCTTTATCAACTGAGGCAGTGGAATCAGATAACATCTCAATAATCACATTGGGATATTTACCATTTTCTTGCCAGACAACCCAGCTTTTGCGGTCTTTTTTTTCTGTATCTAAAACTACAAAGAAATCAGGGCCTCGAATTTCCTCTGATTTTTTCTGGTTAGGGCTGAAATAGATAGTCAGGTTGTCGGTAGCATAAAAATCCTGACGATCGCGCCACCACCACTTAATCACGCGGATCAGTAAATCAATTTGTTCGCGGTGTAAGTCAGATTCCAAGGGGGGTTCGTCACTATAGATGTCGCCTGGTGGGAAAATTATACTCTCAGTAACATCTTCTAAACTAGCGGCGGCAGCAACGGGCTGGGACATACAAGATAGTTTTATATTTGTATCCATGCTATCGTGACAAACCTTTGCATAGAAGTGTACTCCTTAATTAGAACCGCTTCTAAAAATCGTCTCTACATTCTGTAGCACCAGATGTCTATTCCTCATCCCGATATAACTCCTGCAAATCCTGTAACTGAGTCTTTCGGGAAATCCGGCGGTATTTTTTACTTTCTAGCTTGGGTTCGTATTGACTCTGCCCTTTGCCTTTGCTTTTGCTTTTTAACTTCATGGTGGATTCTGGATCAGCTTGTTGATGCAGCTGAGTTTCATGAGCGATCGCAGCGTCCAAAAATTCTAAATAATGTTCATATCGTTCCCAGTCTCCCCGTACCACACACTCCGGCTCGTCTCGATGCAGACAATCACTAAACCGACAGCTAGCAACTGCTAACCGCTCTCTTGCTTCTGGGAAATAACGGATTAATTCTTCTGGGTTACAATCCATGTCAGGCTGATTAAAGCCGGGAGTGTCTGCTAGCATTCCACCGCTAGGCAACTCAAATAATTCTATATGGCGAGTGGTATGACGACCACGAGCCAGTTTGCCAGAAACTTCTCCGACTCGCAGCTGAAGAGAGTCAATCAGCGTATTAATCAGGCTGGATTTACCCACGCCAGAAGGCCCAGCAATTACAGTAATTTTATTGCTCAAATATCTGGCTGCTTGCTCAGTATTTATACCATCTTTGACACTAATAAATATCGGTTGATAGCCCCAAGCAAGTAGGCGATCGCTAACTTTTTGCTGTTCTGGCAGTGAAATTAAATCACTTTTATTCAAGCATAAAAGCACATCTAAACCAGTAGATTCAGCCTTAATTAGAAACCGACTCAGCTGGTAAGGTTCCAAAGGTGGATCAGCTACGGCAAATACCAATAGAATTTGGTTTACATTGGCGATCGCTGGACGATCTAACTCACTTTGGCGGGTTAAAACCTTAGCGATCGCTCCGCGTCCTCCAGCCCAATCTGGCTCTTCTACCACAACGCGATCGCCTACCATCACCTGTTGCCCGATTTTTTTCAGGCGTGTTCTCCGGGTACAAAGCAGCAGAGGGGGATAAGGAAGATATTGCTTCCCCATCTCCCTCATCTCCCCATCTAGCTGTACTCGGTAAAAATTAGCCTGTACAGCAACCACCGTACCCAACAAGTGTCCAGTTGCGGCAAAATTTTTACCTGTCATTGGCTAGTAACTGGACGGCGCACTAACAGAGAAAAATAACTAGTGCAATCTGTAATTTGTTCCACCTGATAGCCTGCCATTGTCAGACTATCGGGAACCTGCTCAATCGGCTCACCAGGGTCTAGCCATACTTCTAGCAAACCTCCCAATGGCATTTTTTCTAGACGTAGTTTTGTCCGCACAAAATTAATTGGGCAAGGTGTGCCGCGTAAATCAAGTTGAGCATCAGGAGTTAAAACAACAGAGGGCTTCATTACTTAAATAGATTTCCCAAGAATCCTTGACCGCCTTTACCAGTGCGATCTCCCTTAATTTTAGCTAGCTTCTCCAACAGTTCCCTCTCCTCTGGGGTCACTTTGTTAGGAATATCAATTAATACGTTCAGCATATGATCCCCACGACTTACGGGATTGCCCAAGCGGGGTACGCCGCGATTTTCCAACTTCATCACCGTATTGGGCTGGGTTCCTGCTGGAATTATCAGTTCCACCAGACCATCTACCGTATCTACCTCTAACCGACAACCTAAAATCGCTTGCAGGTAGCTAACTTTGATTTCCGAGAGAATATTAATGCCATCCCGTTGGAATTCCTCGTCTTCATTCACGAACAAGTAAACGTACAAATCCCCAGCAGGTCCACTACGTTGACCTGCATCTCCTTCACTAGAAATCCGCAAGCGTGTGCCATTATCCACCCCAGCTGGAATGGTAATTTTGAGTTTCTTTGTGACTTGATTTGCGCCCTTACCATCACAGGCATCACACTTATCTTCAATTACCATTCCTGTCCCATTACAGGTGGGACAAGTCGAGACTTGGGTGAAACTGCCAAAGGGTGTTCTAGTGACACGGCGTACTTGACCCGAACCAGTACAAGTCGAACAAGTCCGAGGGCGAGTTCCAGGTTTAGCACCAGAACCGCTACAGACTTCACAATTTTCTAGATGGGAAATGCGAATTTCTTTTTCGCCGCCAAATACCGCTTCCCGAAAGTCTAACTTCAGGTCTAGCCGCAGGTCATCACCTCTGGCAGGCCCACTGCGCCGTCTTTGTTGCGTGGGACTACCCATACCGCCAGCAAAGCCACTAAAAATGCTTTCAAAGATATCGGCAAAACCGCCCATATCGCCGACATCTTGGAAGCCGGCGCCAGCAGCACCAGACACACCCTCTGGCCCAAAGCGATCGTAACGACCGCGGGTTTCTGCTTCCGAGAGTACCTCATAAGCGCGGTTAATTTCTTTAAAGCGATCCTCCGCCCCCGGCTCTTTGTTCACATCTGGGTGATACTTCCGGGCTAAACGGCGATAGGCTTGTTTGATTTCTTCTTTGTCGGCGTCACGAGAGACACCCAGAATTTCATAATAGTCGCGGGCCATATAGCAAAGGTAAAAGTTAGAAGGAAGAAAGCAGAAAGCAGTAGAACGTCACTCACGGTCACTTGCTACCCTACGGGAAGGCCGTTATTGCCTAAAGACTCGTAAAAGAGCAATGCAGTGTCCTTCAGAGGGCGGCTTGGAAAAGGTCAGGCAGAAGATAAAATTAATTTTTGTTAATAACTGATTTTACCCTTTTCCTTTCACAAAAATCATCGACAAATCTTGAGCAACAGTTGCTTTCCTCGTGGGAGACGACAAAAGCTATAGAAGTTTAGAGATGGTTGTAAGCCTCTGCTGAAACTTCTCACTCCCGGGTCGGCTGTCTCTTTTACAATTGTGCTACGTACCAGAAGAAAACCCCGCCCATCAACCAGAGGAGCTAGCCGCACCATTAGGTGTGGAAAACCACCCATATGCAATGGAAGTGTATCTGAATTAGCGCACTGCCTAGCCCAAAGTAATTTGCTTCTACAATCTAGCAAACTGCTAGGGTGTTGTGAAACTTCACTAAATTTATAATCAATTTTATTAAATGTGGAGTGGAGATGAGGGAGATGAGGAGAAAATAACGAATGCCCAATACTTCTCTACGAGACCCTTCTCTACGAGACGCTGCGCGAACGGCAAGCTCAGGGCATCGCGCTACGCGAACGCTCTGTACAAGTGCCCAATGCCCAATCCCCAATGCCCAATCCCTAATCTATCGCCTCATAATCAGCCTGCGCGGTATTTTCTTCCTCAAAATCAAAGTTGAATTGTGGTATTAATGTGCCATTCATTGGTGACTCCATTTCTGGTGTTAAGAGACTAGCTGAAGCCTGCTCACTGTCATCACTTTGGCCGTTAGCTCGATTGTAGACATCAGCACCAATTGCCAGCAGGGTTTGTTGGAAGTCGTCTAAGCGCTGTTTAAATTCCACTGTGGAAACACTGGAGTCAATCATGGCAGCTTGGAGTTGTGAAACTTTTTCACTGGCCAAGGTTTTCATCTGCTCGCCGATAAAGTTGCCATTATCCTTGATGGTGGATTGGTAACTGAACAACAGATTATCTGCTTGGTTTTTGAGTTCAACCAGTTCTTTACGTTTTCTATCTTCTTCGCCAAACAGTTCGGCCTCTTGGCGCATCCGTTCGACTTCATTGGTACTCAAGCCACCTGTATTGGTAATCCGAATACTCTGTTCTCTACCTGTACCTTTGTCTTGGGCAGAAACCTTCAGGATGCCGTTGACATCGATTTCAAAGGCGACTTCAATTTGGGGCACACCACGGGGCGATGGGGGAATTCCTGCTAGCAAAAATTTGCCGAGACTCTTGTTATCTCGTGCCATTGCCCGTTCACCTTGGAGGATGTGAATTTCGACTGAGGTTTGCCCATCAACTGCTGTGGAAAAAACTTGTGATCTACTTGTAGGAATTGTGGTGTTGCGTTCAATGATTTTGGTGAACACTTCACCCAAGGTTTCAATTCCCAAGGATAGAGGGGTGATATCCAATAGTAAGAGATTATCGACTTCGCCACCCAACACACCTGCTTGGATAGCCGCTCCCAATGCTACCGCTTCGTCAGGGTTGATAGAGCGATCAGGAGCTTTGCCATTGAAAAACTTAATTAGCGCGTTTTGAACTGCGGGAATACGGGTAGAACCACCTACCAAAATAATCCGATCTATCGCTGGTGGTGTGAGATCCGCATCTTTGATCGCTTGGATCATTGGTTCGATGGTCGCTTCAATTAATTTTCCTGCGAGTTCTTCAAATTTAGAGCGGCTGAGTTCCATCTCCAGATGCTTTGGCCCGATGTCATCAGCCGTGATAAAGGGCAAGTTGATGGAGGTATTCACTATGCTGGAGAGTTCAATTTTTGCCTTTTCTGCTGCTTCCCGCAGCCGTTGCAGTGCCATCTTATCTTGGGAAAGGTCAATTTTTTCCTCTTGCTGGAAGTGTTCCATCATCCAAAGCACGATCGCATTATCAAAGTCGTCTCCACCCAAATGGTTGTTACCACAAGTTGCCTTAACTTCAAAAACGCCATCCCCAAGTTGCAGGATCGAGACATCGAAGGTCCCGCCGCCCAAGTCAAATACTAAAATTAGCTGCTCTTGGTCTTGCTTTTCCAATCCGAAAGCTAAAGCCGCAGCTGTTGGTTCGTTAATGATTCGCAGGACTTCTAACCCTGCAATCGTGCCAGCATCTTTAGTTGCTTGTCTTTGGGCATCTGTAAAATATGCGGGTACGGTGATCACTGCCTGAGTCACCTCCTCACCCAAGAAGTTTTCTGCATCCTGCTTGAGCTTTTGCAAGATCATGGCAGATAGTTCTTGTGGCGTGTAATTTTTTGAGCGAATTTGCACATCAACGGTATCATCTCGACCTTTGACACAGTTGTAGGGAACGCGATCGCGTTCTGCTTCAGTGTCTTCCCAACGCCGCCCGATGAATCGTTTAATACTGTAAATTGTGTTTTCGGCATTGGTTACGGCTTGACGCTTTGCCAATTGACCAACCAAGCGGTCGCCACTCTTCCCAAATCCCAAAATACTAGGAGTAGTTCGTCCACCTTCAGAACTGGCGATCACAAGTGGTTGACCGCCTTCCAAAACTGCGACGCAACTGTTAGTAGTGCCTAAGTCGATCCCAATAACTTTTCCCATATTTACCAGTATTTTTACTGAGTTTTTTTACTGTAATCTGTCGCAGACTAACTTTTTTATTAGGAACCAAGGCTAGCGGATAACGTCTGTGCAACCCCTGTTGCTGGTAGCAAGAGAGAAGTTGAAACACAGAGAGTTATCCAAAGCCTTGTCCAAGTTTTAGGTACGCGATGCTCGTCCCTTGCTAGAACCCAGGCACTTTTGGTCAGCGAGGCGAACGACTACAGATTAACTGAAGGCTTGACTCGACTGATCTTCTGGTGCAGCAGGGGTATCTTCCTTGGGAGCAGCGACTTTGACCATTGCATGGCGTAGCACGCGATCGCCCAAGTAATATCCGCGCACTAACTCTTCTAACACTCTTCCTTCAGGATGTTCATCCGTAGGTTCCCGCATTACTGCTTCGTGCAGGTTAGGATCAAATTCTTCACCTTCAGGACGCATAGGTGCTACACCTAAGCGTTTCAGGCTATCTACTAATTGTTTGTAAACGCCTTGGTAACTTTTGTGCATGGTCATTTCGCCATCAGATTGCGGTTTGAGGTGTGATCGCGCCCGCTCAAAATTATCGACCACTGGCAGCAATTCCAAAATCGTGTTCCGCTTCATCAGCACTTCTAGTTCTTCTTTTTCTTTACTAGTGCGTTTGCGGTAATTCTCAAAATCAGCGGCAATCCGCATATATTGAGTACTACGCTCTTCTAATTGCGTTTTCAGGGACTCAATTTGTTGAGTCAGTTCTGCCAAAGCTGCTGTTTCCACTCCAGTTTTCTCACTTGCCGTGCCGCCATTTTCTGGATTGAAACTAGCCGTATCCCCCGATACATTTGTTTGGGCTGCCACTTGCTCTGTAACCTCGCTACCAGATTCATTGAAATTAATTTGGGCTGGGGAGTCACTCTTCATTGCTTGCTTTACCTCTGTTGGTTCACCCAATTGCTGGCTTGTATTGTTTATCTGTTTATTTTCATCCATTATTGTCTACTCATTCCAGATGCTTTTGATGGCAGTGTATCTCCACAGCTTGCAACCGTCGTCATCCACGACTTGCCACTGGGGCTGATTTTGTTGCCGACAAGTTTCTGGAAGTGATGTAACCGTCCTCTTATTGTGACAAATGGTGAAGACGTTAGCCCAGACCCCACTAAGGCGGGAACCCGAACGAATAGTATACCTCTAACTCTAAGAATCTAGGACTTACGCATCAAGTACGAAATGTAGGGGCAATACCCTGCGGTCAGCTAAAGCTACATGAATTGCCCCTACCGGAAATCAAGGCTTTCACTGCCTTTTTGCGTAAGTCCTAGAATGAAAGTTTGGGGCTAGGTTTTAAAGATTTGTTAAGCGAGTCTGTATTTGAGCAAGCCATGAGTGAACGCAAAAAAACTTCCGAGAATGCGATCGCTTACCCGCCCGCCGTAAGCGATCGCAAGTTTTCACACCCAGGAATTTGATTCATTTCTGGAACTTTATCGGGTTAAATTAACCCACCAGAAAGGAATTCTTCTATACTAGACCTCTTGCAAAAGTCCCTAACGTTCCCCGCAAGCGGGGCTACGGTGTACACACAAGTCGAATTTCTGCCCTCACTGTGGCACTGATCATCACAGGGATGGAAACGCAGCGATAAATATTAGAACAGAAGGCATCAGAATGATAAAGGCGGCAACCGTCTCTGACTTAGGACTTTTTTGGTAAATGAGAATTCTGTCTCACAGTACGGGAATACTCTAAACAGAGGTTTCCCCAAATCAATTGCTCATTTATGACTTACTCGTCAGCACAACGGCGCAGTACCGCTCTAACGACCAGAACAGAGTTTTCGCCCTTCGGCAATAAGCTAGTGCTATCTGGTTATGTCAATACCGACCAGATGAGGCAGGCACTAATTGAAAGCCGCAAATCTAACAGACCCCTAACGGAAGTTCTAGAGTCAATTACTGGTCAACAACTATCACCTGAGTTGCTCAGGCAATATAAAAAACAGCAGCTATTTGAACTTAAAATCCTATACGGTGTTGAATTCCTCGATCCAGAAGTCAACTCCTTTGACACCACGATGATGGCGAACCTGATTGAAACCCTGATCCCAGTGGATATCTGTCGTCGCCATCGTTTAGTACCACTGTCGAAACACCAAGACCAAACCCCGCCCTCAGTTTTAGTGGCGATGGTTGCTCCAGATAATCTTGAGGCTTCCGATGACCTGAACCGCATCTTGCGCCCCCAAAGCTTGGTATTGCAGCGGATGGTGATTACACAGGAAGACTACCAACAGCTAATCAACCAATACCTGGATGAAATGGCTGTTAAGCAAAAGCACCTGGAACAAGCAAAGTTTACAGATATTAATCAGGATTTAGAAAATCTCGGAAATCTCGATCTTGCGGATGCTCCTGAAGAAATGGAGGCTGATCTAGGGGCGGCGATGAAGGGTGCAGAGGATGCCCCAGTCATTAACCTAGTCAACAGAATCCTGGCTAAAGCCTTGCATGAGGGCGTTTCTGACATTCATATCGAACCGCAAGAAGAAAACTTACGCATTCGCTTTCGGAAGGATGGCATACTGGTCGAAGCTTTCGATCCCCTACCGAAAAAAATCATCCCGGCGGTGACAGCCCGATTTAAAATCATCTCCAATCTAGACATTGCGGAACGGCGTATACCCCAAGATGGACGTATCCGGCGGCTGTTTGAGGGACGTAAAGTAGATTTCCGGGTCAGCACCTTACCCAGTCGTTACGGGGAAAAGGTGGTGCTACGGATTTTGGATAACTCCTCTACCCAACTGGGATTGGATAAGTTAATTACCGATCCGGAGACTTTACAAATTGTCCAAGATATGGTAAGCCGTCCCTTTGGTCTAATTTTGGTGACTGGGCCAACTGGTTCTGGGAAAACAACCTCGCTGTATTCTGCATTATCAGAAAAGAATGATCCCGGTATTAATATCAGTACTGTGGAAGATCCAATTGAGTACAGCCTTCCAGGGATTACTCAAGTACAGGTGATTCGGGAAAAAGGGCTGGATTTTGCTACCGCATTGCGGGCTTTCTTGCGGCAAGATCCAGATGTGCTGCTGGTGGGTGAAACGCGGGATAAAGAAACGGCAAAAACAGCAATTGAGGCTGCTTTGACTGGTCACTTGGTATTAACTACCTTACATACCAATGATGCCCCAGGTGCGATCGCTCGTTTGGGAGAAATGGGTATTGAGCCTTTCATGGTTTCTAGTTCCCTAATTGGCGTTTTAGCTCAACGTTTGGTGCGGCGTGTCTGTTCTGAATGTCGTATTCCCTACACTCCAACCGTCCCAGAATTGGCTCGTTATGGTCTATCAGCTTCCTCAGATGTCGAAGTCACCTTCTATAAAGCTAACACCTTGACATTAGATGCGATCGCAGAAGCCAAAACTAAAAATCAGCTTTGCCCAAAATGTAATGGCGTCGGCTACAAAGGGCGTTGTGGTGTCTATGAAGTCATGCGAGTTACCGAAAACCTGCAAACTCTCATTAACGAAGATGCACCCACGGAACGTATCAAGGAAGTCGCAATAGAAGAGGGCATGAAAACCTTGCTGTCTTACAGTTTGGACTTAGTGCGCCAAGGTTCTACCACCCTAGAAGAAGTAGAACGAGTGACGTTTACTGATACTGGTTTGGAAGCCGAATTAAAAGCCAAACGCAAGACTGGTCTTACCTGCCTGACCTGCGATGCCACATTGAAACCAGAATGGCTGGATTGTCCCTACTGTATGACATCTCGGTTTCAAAGTCATTAGTTATTAATCATTGGTCACTTGTACTGAGCGTACCACTTCCCTACGGGACGCTACGCGAACGTGGAAGCAAGCTACGCGTAGCGTCTCGTAGAGAAGCCGTTGGCGCAGCCTCTCGTAGAGAAGTATTAGTCATTAGTCGATGCTTAGTAACGACAGAGGACAACTGACAAAGGACA
Source organism: Nostoc sp. (assembly GCF_036919815.1). GTDB lineage: Bacteria > Cyanobacteriota > Cyanobacteriia > Cyanobacteriales > Nostocaceae > Nostoc. The sequence goes on along the minus strand of NZ_JBALCE010000013.1, from coordinate 8,729 downwards.
AATAATAAACATTAAAAGGAAGCAGAACTATGGAAATGATGATTGAAGACCTTATGGAGCAATTGATTGAAATGGGTGGTTCCGATTTGCATTTATCCGCAGGTTTGCCTCCCTACTTCCGCATCAGTGGTAAACTCACCCCCATAGGTGAGCATGTAATGACAGCTGATCAGTGTCAAAGACTGATTTTTAGTATGCTCAACAATACCCAGCGTAAAACCTTGGAGCAGAACTGGGAGTTGGATTGTTCTTATGGTGTTAAGGGTTTGGCTCGTTTCCGAGTCAATGTCTATAAAGAACGTGGTTCTTATGCTGCTTGCTTACGGGCATTAAGTTCTAAGATTCCTAACTTTGAAAAATTAGGTTTGCCAGATGTGGTGAGGGAAATGACAGATAAGCCCAGAGGATTAATTCTGGTGACAGGCCCTACAGGTTCCGGCAAGACAACTACTCTAGCGGCAATGATTGACTTGATTAACCGCACCAAGGCAGAGCATATTTTAACGGTAGAAGACCCGATTGAATTTGTCTACGAACCAATTAAAAGCTTGGTTCACCAACGGCAACTAGGCGAAGATACCAAGAGCTTTGCTAATGCTTTGAAAGCAGCTTTGCGGGAAGATCCAGATATTGTTCTGGTAGGGGAAATGCGCGATTTGGAAACGATTTCTTTGGCAATTTCTGCCGCAGAAACAGGACATTTGGTATTTGGTACGCTACACACCAGTTCCGCCGCCCAGACAGTTGACCGGATTATTGACGTTTTCCCCCATGAAAGACAAACCCAAGTGCGGGTGCAGTTGTCTAACTCCTTAGTGGCAGTATTTAGCCAAACATTGGTGTCCAAGAAAAATCCTAAACCCGGTGAATATGGTCGGGTAATGGCTCAAGAAATTCTGATCGTCACTCCCGCTATTTCCAACTTGATTCGAGAAGGCAAAACATCTCAAATTTACTCAGCTATTCAAACTGGCGGCAAATTGGGGATGCAAACTCTGGAAAAGGTTTTAGCCGATATGTACAAAGCCGGAACGATCTCCTTTGAAGCGGCGATGTCTAAGACTTCTAAACCAGATGAAATCCAACGTCTCATCGGTACTGCAGCACCGCCCCAGGCAGCAGGTGCAAAACCCGGTGCAGCTGCTAAAGCGCATTAAATGAACTGGGGAGATGAGGGAGACAAGGAGAATAACCCATGCCCAATGCCCAATGCCCAATGCCCAATGCCCATTTTTAATTAATTTATGCCAAACTATGTCGCCCGTGTACGGGATTCTCAAGGAAAATCCCGAACAGAAACAATTGTTGCTGAATCCTTGGTACAAGCTCGTACTAATCTCAGAGATCAAGGTTTTGTAGTTCAAGAACTCAAACAATCTCAAGGATTTCAGCTAAATTTTGATTTAAAAAAATTCCAGACTTCCTTAGTTAAGGTTTCTGTGAAAGACAAAGCCGTTTTTTCGCGTCAATTTGCCGTTTTGATGAATGCGGGAGTTGCGATCGTTAGAAGTCTGGGGGTACTTTCTGAACAGTGTAGTAACCCTAAACTGAAACAAGCTCTTGTGGAGATTAGCATTGATGTTCAAAGTGGAATGAATCTTTCAGAGTCAATGCGGAAACATCCTGACTGCTTTGATGGATTATATGTGAGTATGATTCAAGCTGGCGAAGTTGGTGGTGTTCTAGACGAAGTATTGAATCGTTTAGCCAAGTTGTTAGAAGATGTTGCCCGCTTACAAAACCAAATTAAATCAGCATTGTCTTATCCAGTAGTCGTGGGTTTTATAGCAGTTGCTATCTTTCTCGGCATGACCATTTTTCTTATTCCCATTTTTGCCACGATTTTTGAACAAATTGGAATTACATTACCACCTCTAACGCAATTTTTGATGGATGCTAGTAAATTTTTGAGAAGTCCGAAGGCTGTCATCCTTCTCTTTATTATTGTCGGACTGAAAATTGCCTATGGACAATTCGGTAAAACTCCTGCTGGTCGCCTAACAATTGATCGTCTTTCCCTCAAGATGCCGTTGTTTGGCGACTTAATTCAAAAATCTTCGGTCGCCCGCTTTAGCAGAACTTTTGGTTCTTTGACTCGTTCAGGTGTGCCAATTTTAACTTGCTTAGAAATTGTCCGAGACACATCAGGAAACCAAGTGATTGCCAATGCCATAGATGCAGCCCGCCTTGAGATTCAACAAGGAGGTATGATTAGCATTGCTTTACAACAAAGTGAAAGCGTTTTTCCGGCTATGGCAATTCAGATGATTAGTATCGGAGAAGAAACTGGAGAATTAGATGCAATGTTGATGAAAGTTGCCGATTTCTATGAAGATGAAGTTGAGCAGGCAGTAAAAGCAATGACCAGTATTTTGGAACCAGTGATGATTGTAGTTTTAGGGGGAATGGTTGGAACCATTTTGCTAGCGATGTATCTACCTATGTTTAAAGTATTTGAAACGTTGGGATAGAGGATTAATAGTTAAGAGTTAGGAGTTAGGAGTTATGAGTTATGAGTTAAAACTTGTATTTCTAACTTCTAACTTATAAATTTGATTCTTAACTTATCACTTCTAATACCGTTTCTTTGTGAAGCTGCATATATTTACCCCCCGGCTATGCCGTCCCCCCAAGGCATCGGGGGGACTACAGGGGGGTGTGTTATGTGCATCTTCATACAGAATTGGTATAACTACTCACTATTTAATAAATTATGACTGTGCAAAAATCTCAGTACGAAGCGAGTTTGGGAGAGTACAGCAATCATCTAGCTGCGATCGCCTTACTAAAGCAATATCGGCCATACTTGGAAATGATTCCCAGTCTGCGCCGTCCAGATGAAAGTGTGATCACTATTCCCTTGCCAATTGTCCGTCTTCGCAACACTGCTACCACAGCCCCACAAACGATTTGCTTACCCTGTGATGTGGCAATTTTGATGTGCGATCCTGAGTGGAAAATCAAAACTGAACCAGAAATTTTAGTCTTTATTCATCGCGCTCATGAAGACTTTTCTGATTTGTTAGGACGTTGGCGACAAACCCAAGTTTGGCTAGACAATGATTATGAGTGGTTGATGCCTCTGCGCCACAGTCATATTTTGAGTGAGGGATCTAATATCATATATCCTCTGTTTGTCGTTTTTAGTGAGACTTTAGAACGCATTCAACGAGGACTAGTGGGAGCCGAACTTCCATTTATTATGCAAACACTAGATTCGCTGCTTGAGGAGAATTTCACAGATATTTTCTCTCCACAAATTCCACCAGCTTAGAAAAAGTGAGAAGTGAGGAGTTTCAAGTGAGGAGTTAAGAGTTTTAAATTGCAAATTTTGAATAAAGCTAGAGATTTTTAAGTCTCAAGTTTAGGTTTTTAACTCCTAACTCCTGTACAGACGCGATTAATCGCCTCTCTCCTAACTCCTAACTCCCCACTCCTAACTATTACCTGACAAATTGGGGCATAATTTCGGCAGCAGTGAATATTCCATAAATGCCGCGTTGGTGCAATTGTCTACCAGCTTTGAGATAGCCAAAGGCAGGACCGCAGACATTGGCTGCCATACTGGTTTCATCTCCCAGAGTAAATGTATGGGTGGAAATCTTCCCTTCAAAAGTGCGCCCTGTTACCTTAACGTTGGTGCTGAGGGGCTTTTTGGGATTGCGAGTGTCAACTACACCACCAACAGTAACGCGATCGCGATCGCAAATTCCCGCTACTTCTAACATCACATCATCAGCGTGTTCTATATTCGTCAAGGTAAGCACGCCATTAGTTTTATCTAGTAGTGCCTCTACTTGTGCGTCAGTCATCGCCCTGGCAATTTCCACTGTGTAACCAGGCATATGGCCAATGTCTTCCCGAACGGTGGCACGGTAGGCTTCCCAGTTAGCAATTCCCACCCCGAAGGTGATTTCGACTTGATGAATTTCGGCGTAGCTTTGGGCGGCTAAAGCGGCGGCGGCTGTTAACAATCCCGGTGTAGCACCACAGCCTGTCATATAGGTAATTCCGGCTGCTTCCAGTTCTTCTTTCATCGCCAGTAGTTGTTCTACAGCAGTGGTGCGCTTAATTGCATCCACTAGCACCCCACGCCAACCAGATTTGATAAACTGCTTGGCTACAGTGGGAATAAAGTCATTTGGCAAGTTGGGTAAAGCCAGAAAATACCCATCCACAGGTTGAGCTATTTCAATTAAATCTTGAATACTTTGATTTGTTAACGTACCAACTGGCTCTAAATGACCTACCGAATCTTGGGACTGGTAGGTGGCGATGCATTCTTGAGTATTTAAACCTTCACCAGCGTAAGCGTAGCCTTTATGATCTGCTGCTGCGACTAAAATCATTTCCCGTTTGCCAGCAAGTAGTTTGGCGGCTGCTTGTCCTAGTCCGCCAAAACCCAGCACTCCCACGCGGATAGCTGGCGAAATATTTAGAGAATTTTTGACCTTTTCAGAATTCATAGTCAATTAGTTAAGTTGAATCAAAAGCCTTTAGCATTCGGCATCTCAGCTTCCGGCTTGGGACTGGTAGCTGATGGCTGATAGCTCAAAGCTATAGAGGTTAATTATGATTCATTATCTTTGGTTTTTTGGCTGACTGATGTTTTTTTTATGTAAGCTACTTGGACAGGATCAAAAATTAATTTTCATCAACAAGCTGCAAAACGCTCTTGTATAAAGGTTCAGCCACCCAGAATCCTGCTTGGTTAATCAAAGCATCAAACAAAGGTTTCACAGCAGAAATCAGCCTTTGACTTTTAGCTTCAACCAAGATCCCTAAAATCCCTATGTAATCAAGATTTAGCCTAGCCGCAACCATGCGACCACGACGTTCATCAATCAAAACTTGATCTGCTTTCATTTCCAGTGCTAGAGCGTAGACACGGAGTGGCTTGTCGTCAGACATCGCTTCAGCTTCACCAATATCCAGTTCATTGCTGAGTGCTTCAAACCAGTATACGATTTTGAAGTGGACGAGTTAGAATCCAGATAAAAGTTTGTACTTCAGTTGCACCTGCAACTGGAAAGTTGGGATCAGTCAGTTCTCGGTAGACAGCTTCAGGAATTAGGACTGTTTCGTAAAGCTGTTGTAATAAATGAAGGTGGTTAATAGCGGCGAGGTTATTGATGGGCGAAGTATCACTGACAATGATCACAGTCTACCCATCGCCCGTAAGTTCTTTATATCTTGTTCAAAATCCTCGACCCCGTAATGCACTGAAATTTGACGACTTGCAAGTAGATGCTGAAATGCTATACGATTCATGCCTGCAAACCGGCTGGCTTGAGCAAGGGTTAACTTTTCTTTTTGAAAGAGCATCACCGCTATTTCCTGCTTCATTTCGCCTTCAGTCATCCGAGTTGCGGTTAATATTTCATTAGGAATGACGACGCTCATAATTACAATCCTCTCTATCACTACTATTCTAAGCAGCTTGGCGATCGCCAAATGATAATTAGGTAAATTTGCACTCAGTATTTAAACCATCAATAGGGTAAATGTAGCCTTTATGATCTGCTACTGCGGCTAAAATCATTTCGCATTTGCCACCGATACTTCCATAGGGAGAGGAATGTTTGCTGACAGCGCAAATACTCGTTGAGTTTTGGGTTGTGGCTACCAGATACGTGATATTACTAATACCTATATGGTAATATTGCTAGTATCGTTGTAAACAAAGTTAATATAGCCTGGATAAAAAATAATGCAAATAACTTCTGTTTTATCATCAAACATTGCTTCTATCGGTTACGATGCAAAACAACAAATTTTGGAGGTTGAGTTCCTGAAAGGTTCTGTTTATCAGTACTCTGGTGTATCGGAGTCCTTGTACACTGGATTGATGAGTGCGGATTCTCACGGTAACTATCTTGACATTTACATCAAGAAAGGCAATTTTGCTTACCGACATATTCAGTAATTACGCAAACAATAGCCGAAACCCTGATTTTCAGGTAGAGACAATTCATGAATTGCCCCAACAGCCTGTAGTTTTGCGTAAGTCCTTATATTTTCTGAAAGTATGCTGTTCAGAGATATAACACTTCACTACACTGAACCCGATAACTATGACTGATAACGTGCAGAACAACATTCTCAATGAGTATGATAACAGCCTGACAACACTCCAGAAGCTTGAAAAAAAGGTAAAAGAACTTTTACAGGATCTTTTAGAGCCAAATAAAGCAAATATTCATACTATCAGTTCAAGAATAAAATCAAAGGATAGCCTTAGCAAGAAAATAGAGCGTAAAAACAAGTACTCTTATTTAAGAGATATAACTGATATTGTTGGGTTTCGAGTCATCACCCTTTTTTCTGATACTGTTGATGAAGTTGCAAAAATTCTTGAATCTCAATTTAAGATAGATGAGCAAAATTCTATTGATAAAAGAAAAGCTCTAGATCCCAATAGATTTGGCTATATGTCACTTCATTATGTAGCTTCCTTGTCTGATATCCGAGGTCAGTTACCTGAAAATTATTTAATTTCAGATTTTCGTTTTGAAATACAAATTCGTTCAATTCTTCAGCATACTTGGGCTGAGATAGAGCATGATCTTGGATACAAAAGCAAAAATTCACCTCCCCAACCAATTCAGCGAAGATTTTATCGTCTTGCAGGAGTTCTTGAAGTCGCTGATGAAGAATTTAAAAATATTCGTAATGACATTGAGGAGTACAAAAGTCAGGTAGAAGATAGTATAAATAAAAATAATTTGAACAAGGTAAGAATTGATATAGAGTCAATTAAGGAGTTTATACAAAGAGAACCTTTAGTTAAACAAATAAGTCAAGCTATATCTAACAAAACAAAATTACGTCTCTTGGAAAACCAAAATGTTGAATCGGATACAATCGAGTACCTGTTTCATTCAGGTTATTCTACTATTGGAGAAATTAAAAGAGATTTAGAAAAATATAGAGACAAAATTATAAAATTTACAGTGTTATGGATTAATGAAAGCGGTAGAAATAACTTTGGCTTTATTACTTGTGAAGTAGCATTAATACGTCTTTCTTATATCAAATTAGCTTTGATAGGGAATGCGCCTGATATAATCGAACGCCTCAAGTTGTTTCCTCTTTATATAGGTACTGAAGAACAATTTAAACAACTTGCTGCTCGGATATTGAAAACATATGAAGAAATCAATCTGTCAAATTTATGATTTGAGGTAATGAAATTGCATACTATACAATCTTGTGTTTTCATGGGATTATTGAGAATATGGAAGGCTCCCCTTCATTCAATCTAATTCCAAATGCAGAAAATGCAGTCGTTGATATTCGTAAACTGCGTGACTATTGCCTCAATCCAGAGCATGATGAAGGAAAACATAAAGCCCGTCTTTTTTCATCAATTCTAGGTATGACAACTGACAATGCTGAGGAATTGCGCCAGATTATTCTTAAAGTTGTCAAAACTCATGAAATTCGCTTGCGACGACGCGATGAATTTGGACAACGCTACACTCTAGATTTCACGTTGGAATGGCAAGATAGAAGTGCGACCATTCGCAGTGCTTGGATTATCGAAGAAGGTTCTGATATCCCAAGATTAACCACCTGCTATCCTCTGTAAATATTTGGAAGTGATAGAAGATGACTAAAATTACAATTAAGTTGCTTGATGTAGTAGCACTGACATCTGATCTACCTGAGTATAATCTTTACCGTGGTCAAGTTGGCACAGTAGTAGAATTATTAGCTGATGGTGCTGCCTTTGAGGTTGAATTTAGCGATCGCAATGGGCGCACCTATGAATCTGTTGGTTTACGCCCAGAGCAAATTATGGTGTTACATTTTGAGCCACCATCCCCTGATTCAGTCCCGGAAATGGTAACAGCCTAAGCGATAGTCCCCAGTGCGATGCCAAGATAGATAGAGAGTAGAGAGCAAAATAATGCTAAAAACATTCAGAGCTTGGTTGAAAGGAAGTCATTTAGAGTGGATTGATGATGTACCTACATTGGGAGAGCAACAAATCCCAGTTCATGTTACATTGCTGGAAAATGAATCAGTCATAGATAAACAAGCACGGGGACGAAGAATGGCTGAAATATTAGAAAAACTTGCTGTGAGTCAAGCTTTGACTGATCTTAATCCAGTCATTTGGCAGCAAGAAACCCGTCAAGACCGTTCACTTCCGGGACGATAAAACGTGCTGCTCGATAGCAATATTATTATATATTCTGCTCAACGAGAAAACGCCCAATTGAGAGAGTTAATTGCTGAATATGTACCTGCGGTATCAACACTCAGTTATTTGGAAGTGTTAGGCTATCATCTGTTTAAAGAGGAAGAACGCCAGTATTTTGAGGAGTTTTTTCAAGTTGCTCAGGTTCTACCAATCTCTCAAGATGTGTTAAATCAAGCGGTAATTTTGCGACAACAGAAATGAATGACTTTAGGTGATGCAATTATTGTCGGTACTGCTTTGGTGTATCGACTAACTTTGATAACAAGAAATATAGATGATTTCCGTTGGATTACACAACTGAAATTGTGGAATCCGTTTGAGTCTGATAAACCCAGTTAAGAGAAAAGTGTGTAGGCGCAGCCCGTCGTAGAGATCGCCTATGGTAATTTTGAGAGCGATCGCCTGTAAAGAGCGATGTCTAAGTTCTGGAGTTTAGACTAAAAGCGATAAGAGAGAACGCAAATCAAAAGGAATTAGAGGTTAAAAATATTATCTTGTCAGCCTTAAAGCATCCTGACCT
>NZ_JBALCE010000012.1:0-47068 GCF_036919815.1 Nostoc sp. | reverse complement strand
AGATTGGTTAGTAACCACAGAATAAAGAACATCTGGGTCTAAATCTGCGCCATTATCCCAGTGAATTGTTCCCCATTCACTATTAATTTTAACAGGTTTAAAATAGTTGAAATCTTTTAAATGTGCAAAAATTCCTGTAAATTCGATTAACTGGTTAACATCAACAATACCTTCTTTTCCGTCTTCAAACTTCAAATAGAGTTGATAGTTATCCTGAGGAATAACTTCTATAATATCTTTAAGCATAATTCACTATAATGGTTGAATTGTTTCTAAGGGATTATTTTGTCTTGCCAGTTGCCAGTTTTGTAGAAATTCTCGAAGTCAGCACCGCTTTGGGTGTTGAATTTGAAATGACAATTAGTTTATGATTCGTCGGCGAGTAATTCTTCTAGAGTTTCTTCAGTTAATCCTTTGGCTTGAGCATTTCTGCCGATTCTGTCAAAAACACTAAGTAAATCTTCATCTTTATTATTTGAAGAAGTTTTCTTTCTTTCTTGAATAAGTTTTTCTTGTTCTTGTGCGGGAAGTTGTCGGACAAGATTAAGAATTTGCTCGAAGGTTAGGGGGAGTTGATAGGTTTTTTGAGTCATGGTGAGTTCTGGAGTTAGGGAATAGAAACTTGTTAGCTTTTTTAATCAGGTTTGAGCCAGTTTTCTACTTTTAAATCACGATTCCTCTACACCTTGGCGAATCGCATTATCCATATCCTCAAGAGTTTTAGGTTTTCCTTGATATTTTAAGCAGCCCGCTACATCATCTAATTTAGTTTCTGGAAAAGATTTCTTAGGCTTTAATAAATCACCGACTTCTGGAATTGCTTCTGTTTTAACTCCAACTTTTTTCATATTCCTCTAGATTTCTATATGTGGGAATAGATTGGTTAGTAACCACAGAATAAAGAACATCTGGGTCTAAATCTGCGCCATTATCCCAGTGAATTGTTCCCCATTCACTATTAATTTTAACAGTTTTAAAATAGTTGAAATCTTTTAAAGGTGCAAAAACTCCTGTAAATTCGATTAACTGGTTAACATCAACAATACCTTCTTTTCCGTCTTCAAACTTCAAATAGAGTTGATAGTTATCGTGAGGAATAACTTCTATAATATCTTTAAGCATAATTCACTCTAATGGTTGAATTGTTTCTAAGGGATTATTTTGTCTTGCCAGTTGCCAGTTTTCTCTAAGTTCTGATTTATGCATAGCTGCCCATTCAATTACTAAACCAAGAACTCTAGGAGTGAGTTTACCTTCTAAAATTGATAAGGTTTCTATATCAATAATTGCCTTTTGCTGATTGTAGCGGACATGGAAATGAGGGGGCGGATGGTCGTTATAGTACATAGTAATGATAATCCCTAAAAAACGACAAATTTCGGGCATCAGATCATCTCCTCAATTATCCTGTCTATTCAGCCATACCTACCTGATTGTAACTATTTTTAGTAGCTTTTATTTTGCGCCTCTGTGAGACAAAAAAGGCGAACTTTTTGGGTTCGCCTTTATCATATGCTGTTGCTCAATTCAAACCCAAATCTAAATCTTCGCTTCTTCCCTCACCAACTTATCCCAACCCAAATCTTTCAAATTATTATTCCGACGCAACGGACGAGTCACCAACTCTAACAAGTCACGCGCATTCGTAAAACCGTGAATTTGAGCAAAAGTGAACTCCACAGACCACTTAGTATTAATACCGCGTGCTTCCAACGGGTTAGCGTGAGCCATACCAGTAATTACCAAATCTGGTTTCAACGCATAAATTCGCTGAAGTTGATTGTAATTATCCGGCTTCTCTACAATCCTTGGCAGAGGTGAATTCATTTCCTGGCAAGTTTTCTCCAGTAATGCCAACTCAGCAGCTTGATAGCGCTTATCCATGTAGGGAATGCCGATTTCGTGAACCGTCATCCCACACCGGATTAAAAATCTTGCTTGGGAAACTTCCAGCAAGTTATCACCCATGAAGAATACAGACTTACCGCGAATCAGTTTCACATAATCTTCCAAACCTGCCCAAATTTGTGCTTCCCGTTCATCCAAACCCTTCGGAGTAATACCGAACACCGAGCAGATTTTCTCAATCCAAGCGCGGGTGCCATCGGGGCCAATGGGGAAGGGTGCGCCAATGAGTTTACACTTGCGGCGACGCATTAAGGTGGTAGCTGTGCGGCTGAGGAAAGGGTTGACACCAGCGACATAATACCCTTCTTCCAATACTGGCAGTTCAGTGAAGCGCTTCGCGGGTAGCCAGCCGGAAACTTTGATGCCTTGTTTCTTCAGTTCCAAGGTTAACTGAGTAACTACGGGGTCGGGAAGGGAGCCAAAGAGAACCAGTGGTGTGTGATTTACGTACTCAGACTCATCTTGGGCGACATCTTCTTTCTTCTTACCAAAGTTGAGCAATTTTGCGATCGCATTACGTTCATTTTTCTCTGTTTCCGCCACAGGAGCCTTATCAGGGCAACGGTTAGCCATTGCAGCTAATACGGTGTCTTCTCCTTGGGTGAAGGCGTAATCTAGACCATTTGCACGCGCTACAACGATGGGAATCCCAATTTCAGATTCCAGCTTCGGTGCCAAGCCTTCCAAATCTGTTTTAATAATTTCGGTAGTGCAAGTGCCAATCCAGACAATTACACTCGGATTGCGATCGCGTTTAATCTGCAAGCACAACCGTTTTAACTCTTCATAATCATTCAATTGTGCCGAAATATCGCCCTCTTCCAACTCTGCCATTGCATAGCGAGGTTCAGCAAAAATCATCACTCCCATCGCGTTTTGCAGGAAGTAGCCACAAGTTTTTGTCCCAATCACCAAAAAGAAGCTATCTTCAATTTTTTGGTATAACCACGCCACGCAGCTAATTGGGCAAAAGGTATGGTAATTCCCAGTTTCACATTCAAAGTTTAAAGCTTCCGGTTGTTGAGCGACAGTCATTTTTGTTTTTTCTCCCCTTGATATTTAATAGCAGATCAAGCAATTTTAGATTTTAGATTGACAATTTTGGATTGAAGACTGGGACAACAAAAGTAACCTATGTCTGACGACAATTTCCCTAATTCCTAATCCAAAATCGTTCGACTGAGCGTAGCCGTTCGCGTAGCGTTCCGCAGGAAAGTCCCAAATCTAAAACTTAAAATTCCGAGGAACGGCAATAATTAAGCGTTGGGGAAGAGACGGGCAATTTCTGATTCATCAAAAACGCCTGCTGGCAGTTCTTCCCCTAAGAAATCGTTACTTTCTTCAGCCTTTTGCAAAGCTATTTGCTCACCCCAGACATCTGACAACACGTCTTTAAACGCATTCTCATCTAATGGACTCTCTTCAAGCGCCTCGTCGTCATCCAGCTTTATTTCCATTGCAGCTGTTGTATCGAAGGCAATTTCCCCAAACTCATCTGCTTCTAGACTAGAGATTTGGAGAGACTCATCTTTTGAGTCGTGTTCGTTGGATAAGGAAATATCGCCAAAGGCATTTTCGGTTTCCTCCAACTCGATCATCCTCAGGATTTGATCATCGGAATCCACGATTGCGAACTCTTCAACTACCGGCACCGACCCAAAGCCATTTGTATGAGAATGTGTCAATATTTCATCTTCCGGCTTTTCGTCAATGACAACTGCTGAATCATCTCCGTATTTTTCCGGTTCTGGGTTGATGGCAAAGCGATTACCGAGAGCGAAATCTGGGTCAAAATGCAAATCCAGCACCTCAATTAGGGTATCGGCATCAGGATTAAGTTTGGCAAAGGGCAACATTAACTGCGCTAGCTTTGGCTCTAGGGCGTTAACTACTCCCAGGATGAGGTAAGAAGGTGGTCGCTTCCCGCCATCAGGGGTGTACACTGATTCCACTTGCATGTGCAGGGTAATCCAGTCTCGATTGTTCTGGAAAAATTGCAACCACTTTTGCTTTAATGAATCCGTAAAGCTGTGAAAGAAAGCCATATTATTGCCCCCATCCTGAGAACTTGGTGATTTATACAATCATCAAGTCTAGTTCCTCTTCTGATTTAGGAACCTGGGGTTTACCCGGATTTAAATAAAAATCAGATAACAAAGAGAACAATTCCCGATCTGGTGTGTCGTTAGGTACAACACCTTCAGGACGCGCCAAAATTTGGTCGGCGATGCTGAGATAGTAGTCGCAAACGTACTCTAGGGAAGGATCTTGCTCTGCCATTTCAAACAAAGTTTTCCCTTTCACACGGGAAACACGGATATCTTCAATCAAAGGTAAAACTTCTAGAACTGGCATGGGCACAGCTTCTATATATTTTTCAATCAAGTCGCGTTTGGAGGTGCGGTTGCCAATTAACCCAGCTAAACGTAGTGGGTGAGTTCGGGCTTTTTCGCGGACTGAAGCCGCAATGCGGTTAGCAGCAAACAAAGCATCAAAGCCGTTGTCTGTAACGATCAGGCAGTAATCTGCATAGTTGAGTGGTGCAGCAAAACCACCGCAAACTACGTCACCCAGAACGTCAAAAAGAATTATATCGTATTCATCAAAGGCGTTGAGTTCCTTAAGTAATTTTACGGTCTCACCGACTACGTAGCCGCCGCACCCAGCACCCGCAGGTGGTCCACCAGCTTCTACGCAATCAACACCACCGTAGCCTTTGTAAATCACATCTTCCGGCCAGACATCTTCGTAGTGATAGTCCTTTTCTTGAAGGGTGTCGATAATTGTGGGAATCAAAAACCCAGTCAGGGTGAAGGTGCTGTCATGTTTGGGGTCGCAGCCAATTTGCAGCACTTTCTTGCCACGTTTAGCTAGGGCGACTGATATGTTACAGCTAGTTGTAGATTTGCCGATACCACCTTTTCCGTAGACTGCTAGTTTCACTGTTGTTTGCCTCTGATAGCTTTTTGTCAAACTTGTGGCTCAAACATTTGCCTTCACCTGTGCTGAAGATGGCGATGCGTGAGGTCTGTTGATGTCATTATTGGGCAAATTACATAGAAAAGAAAGTGGCTCTGAATCTGTAAAACGGTCTAATATCATGATTTACAGATTAATTATGTGTATTTGGGGTTTTATCAAGCTCAAAGACTTTAATAGCTCTAAAAATAGTGAATAAAAGCTTTTTATTAGTTATTTTTATAAAAATAGTTACAAAATAAAAAAAGCTCTAATTGGCTTTTTTGAATGGTTTTCATAGAATTAGCTGATGTGTTTTCAGGGCATTGGGGCGCAGAGTCAAGGGCAAAGAGAGGTATACGCAAGCCTAATGCTGGAAATACTATTGGAATTTGGGTTAGCGTAGCTCACCGTTCGCGTAGCGTCTCGTAGAGAAGGTATCGCAGATAAATTGGCAGTTTTCAGTCGCTAGCGAAGATCCTTTAATTGCTGCTTGAGAGTAAGTTACTCTGAATTTTGTAAAAAATTATTAAATTACTAAATAAGAGGCAGCAGCCCACTGATGGGCATTCCCAGTCAGAAACTGTGAACAAGGGGAATTACGCGATTTTGTTAAAATTTTTCGGCTGTGCGGATTAAAGTAATTAGGACACCTCAGTTTCAAGTTCGTGGATTTCCTGTAATGTTTGCCAGCCAGGTTGCCACTGGGAGTTATCTTGTAATAATTTGGCATTTATCCAGAAACGGACTTTCGGATCACAAGCAGCAACCATTTCGGCGTAAACCCACTTAGCCTGATTTTTACGGTTGACAACTTGGAAGTGCCGCCAGCCATCAACTTTTTGCTGTGCAGTCCACTTAGAACCAACTAGGTAAGGAAATTTTTGTTTTTTTGTCATTACTCAATTGTCTCTCCTCTGCTTCCCTAGTCCCCAGCTAAGATCGAACTAAATCACCATTACGGGTAAACTTGTGACAATGCAACTCACTATCTTGCTGGACACATAGCGAAAACCATCTGATATGGCTCCAGCAGGTGTTGATGTTATTGGTAATTTTGCGCTTTTTCTTGGAAAGTCGTTGCCTTACAACTTCATTAGGGCAAAGAATTTCTAACGTACCCGTACCATCTTCGTAATTGACGATGCGAAATAGACAGTCTTGCAACATAGCGCGGCTGCTGCTGTCGAAGAACCGCTTAAACCGATGTAGCTTTTCCCCTTCAGTCATTTGGCTGATGGGTTTTATTTTCAAGAAATCCTCATCCTCAAAGTCAAAGTTATCATCTTCAAAGTCGTAGGGGTCAATCATTTTCAGCATCCACTAATCAAACTCAATCTGGTAACACCCTTTAAGTAAAAACTAATTTATAAAGCAAGTATGAATTTCCTATAATCGCTTTTTACAATTTTCAATCGCTTGCTCAGGGGTTGTTCGCGTAGAGCTATAATTTGAGGCAAAGGATTCCAAACTGGAAGTATGACAACAGTAGCAATCTTGCCAATCTTTGATGCTGATGGTGAAAAAACTTATCGCGCCATTGCAGGGGATAAGCACTCTGTTGGCCAAACTGCGGGGCAAGCCCTAGATGCGTTAACTACTCAGTTGGGTGAAACGGAGTTCAGCGCACTGCTTGTCATCCAAAACTTTAGCCCTGACCCGTTTTTTAGCGCTAAACAACAAAAACGGTTATCGGAATTGATGAGTTTATGGCGGTTGGCACGAGATCAGGGGCAAGCATTACCACCAGAACAACAAGCAGAGTTAGATACTTTGGTTGAGGCTGAATTAAGAGCAGCAACAGCCCGAACAGCCGCATTGATAGAGCAAGAGAGTTTGTGAATCGGTATTACACTGCGATCGCACAACGAACCAACTATCATTGTGACTACTGCCAAGCCTCTGAACTAATCTTTAACGATAATTAATGAGTTCGGCGACGAAAATAGTTTGTTTGGAGTAAGTCGGGGATTTGGTGGGAACTTAGCCGTGAGTCGATATAGCGAAAGGGCATTTATCTCTTATTCTTGACGTGAATCTGACTGGGGGGGATGCCAACCCGCTTCTACCCAAAAACGACGAGCCACTTGAATCGATTTTGGAACATACACTTTATGATCTGCTAGCGGTGTATAGGGAAAATCTTCTGCTTATACTTGCCTGATTAAATCTTTTAGATTAGCTTCAAGATTAAAGGCAAATATTTGAAACCCCAACTCATCAATAATCATACGGCTAGTTACATTTACTGTTCTTTGCCAAGCCAGCAGAAAATTATCGTAAGTTAGAAATTTATCCCACATATTTTCAAAGGATGCCATTATTTCTATCTACTATTTAGTATTTAGCCAATAAAGTGTAAATCATCAAAGGTCTGTACTTATTTGAGTTATTCGCTAAGAGAAGTTCTTAACTCAGAATCCTAATCATAGAAAAGAAAATAAGTAGCTTTAAATCATAACATTAATTCAATCATTTGCCTAGTAAATATACATAAATTTTAATAGTTTTTTGTAGCCATTAGTTACTGCAATACCTCTCTGCCTCGCAATAGCTCTGCAAACCCTCGACTACCGCATGAACCTGCAAAAACTCAACTTACATTGGTTCCAATGTCAAACTCAACATTGCTAACTTTAAATCTCCTCTTGCATCAGGAGGCGCTATCAATGAAACCGATGTACCTTGCTTAAATGCTTCCTCCACCTGTTCTCGTCAGTCGGGTTCATCTAGCCAAACTGTAAGATTGCCCAGTTGCAAAACATCCAGCAAAATTTTTTTATCAGAGAATGTTTTAAAAGGGTCTTTTGCTCTCATAGTTGGCACAGCGAAGCATCTCAGTACATGGCTAAAAGCTTGAGAATCGCAAATAGGAAATTAGGATTAGGGGAAAATACCACTTCCACAAGATGTGAACACCGATCTAGGCGATCGCTCTCCTGTTCTTACAATATCTATTGAGAACAGAAATTTTCTTGACTTGGTGTTCTGGTGGTAGCCTGGCATCAGTCGTTGCGCCTCTACATTCCTGAAAAAGCCTATGCAACCTACTAATCCTAACCAATTTACAGAAAAAGCCTGGGAAGCGATCGCCCATACTCAGGATATTGTTAAACAATATCAACAACAGCAGATAGAAAGCGAACATCTGCTGAAAGCGCTGTTAGAACAAGATGGACTAGCCAACGTTATCTTTACTAAAACAGGTGTTAATCTTCAAAAACTGCGCGATCGCACTGAACAATTTTTCCAACGTCAACCGAAAGTATCCGGTACTAGCAGTTCAGTATACTTAGGACGCAGCTTGGATACACTTCTAGATCGAGCAGATGCGTATCGCAAAGAGTTTCAAGACGAATATATTTCAATTGAACACTTATTGCTGGCTTACGCTAAAGATGACCGCTTTGGTAAAGGTTTATTCCAAGAATTTGGTTTAGACGAAGGCAAACTAAAAAATATTATTAAACAAATTCGGGGGAGCCAAAAAGTGACCGACCAAAATCCAGAAGGCAAATACGAAGCACTGGAAAAATACGGGCGTGACCTCACAGAAGCCGCCCGTAAAGGTCAACTCGATCCAGTGATTGGGCGGGATGATGAGATTCGCCGCACTATCCAAATTTTATCACGCCGCACTAAGAATAACCCGGTGTTAATTGGTGAACCAGGTGTTGGTAAAACTGCGATCGCTGAAGGATTAGCACAGCGCATTATTGCAGGGGATGTACCTCAATCTCTCAAAGATCGCAAGCTAATCGCTTTAGATATGGGTGCTTTGATTGCCGGGGCAAAATTCCGGGGTGAATTTGAAGAACGCCTGAAAGCAGTATTAAAAGAAGTTACCGAATCTGGCGGCAAGATTGTTTTATTTATTGATGAAATTCACACCGTTGTCGGCGCTGGTGCAACCCAAGGCGCGATGGATGCGGGTAATTTGTTAAAACCGATGTTGGCGCGGGGAGAATTGCGTTGTATTGGGGCGACAACGTTAGATGAATACCGCAAATATATTGAAAAAGATGCCGCACTGGAAAGACGCTTCCAGCAAGTTTATGTGGATCAGCCCAGTGTAGAAGATAGTATTTCGATTTTGCGCGGGTTGAGAGAACGTTATGAAAACCACCACGGGGTAAAGATTTCTGATAGTGCTTTAGTTGCCGCAGCCGTATTGTCGAGTCGATATATTAGCGATCGCTTCTTACCAGATAAAGCCATTGATTTGGTAGACGAAGCCGCCGCGAGACTGAAAATGGAGATTACCTCTAAACCAGAAGAACTTGACGAAATCGATCGCAAAATTCTGCAATTGGAAATGGAGAAGCTATCGCTGCAAAAAGAAAGTGATGCAGCTTCTCGTGAACGTCTAGAAAGACTGGAAAAAGAAATTGCTGATCTCAAAGAAGAACAAAGAACACTGAATACTCAATGGCAATCAGAAAAAGATATCATTGACAAAATTCAGTCCGTTAAAAAAGAGATGGAACGGGTTAACTTAGAGATTCAGCAAGCAGAACGCGACTACGATCTGAACCGCGCTGCGGAGTTGAAATACGGTAACTTAACCAGTTTGCATCGTCAATTGGAAGCAGTAGAAGCTGAATTGGCAAATACTCAAAAAACGGGTAAATCACTATTACGGGAAGAAGTCACAGAAGCTGATATTGCCGAAATTATTTCTAAATGGACAGGGATTCCGATTAGCAAGTTGGTGGAATCTGAGAAAGAAAAACTGCTGCATTTAGAAGATGAACTGCACCGGCGCGTGATTGGACAAGAAGAAGCAGTCACAGCTGTAGCGGATGCAATTCAGCGATCGCGGGCTGGACTGGCTGATCCTAATCGTCCCATCGCTAGCTTTATTTTCCTTGGGCCTACGGGTGTGGGTAAAACGGAATTGGCGAAAGCGCTGGCGGGGTATATGTTCGATAGCGAAGATGCGCTGGTGCGAATCGATATGTCTGAGTATATGGAAAAACACGCCGTCTCTCGTTTAATCGGTGCGCCTCCAGGATACGTAGGTTACGAAGAAGGCGGACAACTTACAGAAGCAATTCGGCGTCGTCCTTACTCAGTGATTCTCTTCGACGAAATCGAGAAAGCACACCCCGATGTATTCAATATCTTCTTGCAAATTCTCGATGATGGTCGCGTCACTGATGCCCAAGGTCATAAGGTGGACTTCAAGAACGCTATTATCATCATGACCAGCAACATCGGTTCGCAGTACATTCTTGATGTCGCCGGGGATAACGCCCACTACGACGAAATGCAGCGTCGAGTCATGGAAGCGATGCGAAATAGCTTCCGTCCAGAGTTTCTGAACCGAGTTGACGAAATCATCATCTTTCACGGTTTGGATAAGAAGGAATTGCGGCAAATTGTGCTATTGCAAGTTGAGAGACTACGCCAAAGACTGGGCGATACCTCCAGTGGGCTTCGCCAACGCAAAATATCCTTGAGACTTTCGGATATTGCACTTGACTTTTTAGCAGAAGTAGGATATGACCCAGTATATGGAGCGCGTCCACTGAAACGAGCCATTCAGCGAGAGTTAGAAACTCAAATTGCTAAAGGTATCTTGCGCGGCGAATTCAACGACGGCGACACCATCTTTGTAGATGTGCAGAATGAAAGGTTGTCCTTTAGCCGTTTACCAGTCGAGGTATTTACTGGATAATTACACTTCATAAATCACACACAAAAACCCGTTTTCTAACAGAGAGCGGGTTTTTGAATTATTTAGAGGAAAGTGGGAATCATAAATTATGTTCATCAAAGGAATTGGGAATTAGAAAAACTCTTTCCCAGTCTCCAGCCCATTTTACGAGGTGATAACTAATGATTAGTGTAATTACACCAGTTTATAACGGTGAGAAATTTATAGAATCCTGCCTTCAGAATGTCATCAACCAAAATTTTGCAGAAGTCGAGCATATCATTGTCGATGGCGGCTCAACCGACAAAACAATAGATATTATCAAAGATTACGCCAATCAACATCCCCACATTCACTGGATTTCTGAAAAAGATCAGGGACAATCAGATGCGATGAATAAAGGAATTTCTATGGCACAAGGATCGATTATAGGCATTTTAAACGTTGATGATTTCTATGAACCAAAGGTTATTAGCCGCATATCGGAACTCTTTAAAACTCTACCAGAACCTAGCTTGATTGTTGGCAATTGTCATAAGTGGGATCATCGAGACAAGTTAATTCAGATTAATAAACCTAAACGACTACGGACAGTTGATTTATTAATGGAAAAGCAAATTAATGATGACGGAATGATTGATACTAGTTTTCCTTTAAATCCATCCGCTTACTTCTACCACAAATCTTTGCATCAAAAAATTGGAGTCTACAAAGTTGAAGAACATTATGCAATGGATGTAGATTTCCTACTGAAAGCAGTTAGAGTAGCTCATGTCAAATATTTTAATGAAACTTGGGGAAATTATCGATATTATCCAGGAACGAAAACTTTTGATGATTCTACAAATGGAACAAGTCAAACGCGAGTCCAACAGTTGTTTAAGGAGTATGCTAAAACACTCCCCTTAATTGAGCAATGGGAGATACGTTTGACTGGAATCATCAATTTTATTTCATTAAAAATTTTCTATTTTTCTAAGTATCCGCAACGATTACCCGAATCGATTCATAATCGATTCATGAAATCGATTTCGTATTTAAACACTAAATAAGAAGTTGTAGCAATACTGCGTAGGTTAAGCCTAAAAAATTACTCTGATGTAGGTTGGGTTGAGGAACGTAGCTCGCTTCCCGTAGGGTAACCCAACATTTTCAGGGTTTTGTTGGGTTTCACTGCGTTCAACCCAACCTACAAATCTAAGTATCCGCAACGATTACCTGAATCGATTTCCTATTTAAACACTAAATAAGAAGTTGTAAAGAATAAGAATTAAATAACATACAATTTATGTCCCTGGCTTACCTCACCCTCAATCCCTGTCCTTATAAAGGAGAGGGAAGCTAGATACAGGATGAAGTTTTCCATTTTATTGATTCTTACACATAACTTGTCGCATTTTACGCATATTCGTAGGTAACTCAAAGTTCATAGCTTGTTGAATAAAAATTGAAGGTATGGGGATATTAGGCGTAGCCTCTACACTGTAAGCTAGTAGAGTCCCATTACCACAATCTTCAAGCTCCAAGTTGGCTGTAAAGTCCAGAAAAGTCCCTTTCTCCATGCGAAATTGGATTTGTTGACCTAGTACTTCTACGACGTTGAGATAAATTTCAACTTGAGCTGTGAAAAACATAAAGGCTTTTTGTGCTACTTGATATAAATGTTTGCCGTCGCCTTTATGCAAAACTTCGCTTTTGGTGATGTCAGGAAAATATTGTACCCAACGAGGGTAATCAGTTAATTGCTGCCAGACTTGCGATCGCACCATCGGCAAATACATCCACGCTGTCACAGCGCCACCCCACGTCTTGTGCGATCGCGTTTCTACCAAAATTTCACCCTGTACCAGCAACCTTTGCTTGTCTTGACTCCAAGCCATATCTGAACCTGCAATAATTGAGTCTGATATATAAGATGCAGACATAAGATTTAAGTTACTCCTCAACTCATCCACCTAAATGGAGTTGAAACCACAAGCCATAAAACTTGATTTAGATCCAACCCACTAAATTCTAGTTCCAATCTAATACTTATCTTTTCTGGAAACGGTGATTTTTGGTAATTATTTCAGAGACTTTACTATAAATGCTGTCTTTGTGATCACAATTAACACAATCAATGCTTAAGTGAATTTGATCAGAGCAATATTTGGAGATGAAAAACTGAGTTGTTAACGGCTAGAATTGCACAAACACGACCTAATATCAAGCACCTTACCCCAAGGTTTGGATAGCATCTCTCGATTTTTACGTATTATTTCTGATGAAACGACAACTTCATCGTAACTTCATATTTTATGTGTAATCTCTGTTGAGTTGAGAGGAAAACTAGGTGAATCAATCTTTTTTAAATCGTAGATTAATCCAGATTTTTGGTATCCTTCTCGGCATTAGCGTCGCCATCTGGGTACTGAGAGGCTTTGGTATTCTGACTTTTATTCCAGGGGGAATTATTTGGCTATTGCTACTTGGGGCGATCGCGATCGCGATTATCAGTTATGTCCAAAGGAGATGGTGGCGTTTTTAATCTGATTTATGAAGAAGTCATTAGTCATTGGTCACTTGTACTGAGCGGCGTCGTTGGCGCAGCCTCTCGTAGAGAAGTATTAGTCATTAGTCTAAGATACAAGAGTTTTTGGTAGATACCTCGCCCTTGGCGATGCCCTGAGCTTGCCGAAGGGTGGGTGAAAAAACTAATGATTAGGACTAATTCAAACCACGTTAAAAAGTGGGCGTGGTAACTCAAGGACTAATGACTCTCGCGTTGCGGTTTGATTTGATGATTTTCATGCGTAGTCTCGTTTAAGAATTGTAGCGTGCCTATTTTGACTCACTGGCAAAAGTATTTAATAGTGAAGCAATGCCAATAATTTACTAGAGGAAACGAGCATGGAAAAGTACATATGTACTGTTTGCGGCTATGAATATGACCCAGAAGTAGGCGATCCAGATAGCGACATAGCACCGGGAACACCTTTTGAAGATTTACCAGAGAATTGGTCATGTCCCACTTGCGGTACCCAAAAATCAGACTTTGAACCCCATGAAGAGTGAAGATAACAGCTAGCCTAGAGAGTAGGTGCTGTAAAAGAGACATTTTTGAAATTGTTACCGTTACAAATCGTAGTTATTGGGGGTGGGGCAGCAGGATTTTTTGGCGCGATCGCTTGTGCTAAAGCTAATCCTGATGCCGAAGTTACTTTACTCGAAGCCAGTCGCCAACCCCTAGCGAAAGTGCTAATTTCTGGTGGCGGACGCTGCAACGTTACTCATGCCTGCTTTGACGCTGAGGAGTTAGTCCAAAATTACCCCAGAGGTGCAAAAGCTTTGCGGGGTGCTTTAACTCGTTTCCAGCCTCAAGATACAGTAGCTTGGTTTGCTGCTCATGGAGTCTATCTCAAAACTGAAGCTGATGGCCGGATGTTTCCTGTCACCAATACTTCAGAAACGATTGTGGAATGTCTGATTAAAGCGATGGCGACATCTGGGGTAAAACTCCGTATCGGGACACATGTAACTTCAGTGAAACGAACCGCAGTAGATGGGGGGTTTGAAATTTTTCTGAAGTCGGGAGAGACGATTAAATGCGATCGCTTACTTCTGGCGACCGGCAGCAGCCTTGTAGGTTATAAAATTGTCCGAGAGTTAGGTCATCAAATTGAACCGCCAGTACCCTCGTTATTTACCTTCAACATTCTCGATCAAAAGTTGAGGGAGTTAGCTGGAGTTAGCGTTAACCCCGCCCAATTGCGGTTATCTGCGGGCGGAAAATCCCAATTACAACAAACTGGGCCATTACTAATTACCCACTGGGGTTTGAGTGGCCCCGCCGTTTTAAAGCTTTCTGCTTGGGGTGCGAGAGTTCTGCACGAAAGCCGCTATCAAGCCAGATTATTGATTAATTGGCTGCCTGATTTGCACCAAGAACAAGTACGAGAAAAAGTTTTAGCAGTTAAGGATGAATGGGGAAAGAAAGCGATCGCATTACATCGAGGTGTTGATCTACCCCATCGTCTCTGGCAATATATCATTGCTCGTGCAGGCATTACCACAGAAGACCGTTGGGCAGAAATATCTAGTAAAACTTTAAATCAACTGGTGCAAGAACTTACTCAAGGAGAATACTTAATCAACGGCAAAGGAGCCTTCAAAGAAGAATTTGTTACCTGTGGCGGCGTCAAACTTAAAGAAGTCAACTTCAAGACAATGGAAAGTAGATTAATTCCTGGTCTTTATTTTGCTGGAGAAATCTTAGATATTGATGGTGTCACCGGTGGGTTTAACTTCCAAAGTGCTTGGACAACCGGCTATTTAGCAGGGATAGCAATGGCGACTAACTAGATAGCTTAAGAGAGTTTGTAGTAAGCACTTTAGTGCTTAGAGGATGTTTGAAAAGTCCTTTTGTTGGTAGCAAAACGTTTTAGATGCCCCGATAAATTGGTGGACTTTAATTCCGGTTCCCCCTTAAAAAGGGGGGAACAACAAGTGTTTAAAATCATAGTTAACTACTTTTCAAACAACCTCTTAGAAAATTAGGACTAAAGTCATTACTACGGTTCTGGGCACTGCTGATTGGGGGCTTTTTTAGCTGTTGCTTTTAACTACGACAAGATTGTTGGTTCTGATTTTGATGAACCAAGTAGCAGTATCAAGGCAACAATAGAAAAACCCCAGTTAGATTCACTCAGTCAATGTCTACCCCGATTTCCTTTCCAATTGCGAGTCCGGTTGAAGATGAAAAAGCATCTGATTACTAATTACGAATTACTATCAGGCTGATCTAAAATCTGACTATAAGGTTGAGGTTCTCTTAAACGCTGTTCAGTATATTGATGGCGAAACTTCACAGCTTCTAAGTAGATTTTTTTCCGAGCTAAATTAATAATACCTAAAGGCTCATGTTCTGGTAAGGTGTGCCAAGGAGAGAAAGATAACCCCTCATTTAATCGGTTGCGTTCTTCAAAGTCAAATTTCTGAGCCGGAATTTTGACAGTAGCCAGTTTAATAAATGGTGCATCCTCTTCTTTCCACTCTTTAGTGGGATCTTCAATAGGTGTCTTTTCGTCGTCTACAAAAAGCTGTACTAGAAAGTCAAAATTTGCTTCTTTTGCTTCTTGAGTGAGATATTTGACTACTGCTTCACGCAGATAATTTTCGGAATCAGGTTTTCTATCGGGAATTTCATCTGGTTGGTGTGGCTGAAGTGAAAATTTAATCACATGAGAGCCAAGTTTATA
Source organism: Nostoc sp. (assembly GCF_036919815.1). GTDB lineage: Bacteria > Cyanobacteriota > Cyanobacteriia > Cyanobacteriales > Nostocaceae > Nostoc. Next base: position 31,306 of record NZ_JBALCE010000012.1, on the reverse strand, counting down.
GGGAGTCGTACTCCAGTATGGGATGAGTAAGGGATTCGCTACCTGTTTGCTGCCAGCAGCTTGGATAATTTCAAATACTGGTGCAAGCGATCGCAATAATTCTGGATCAGCCTGACCACTACCAACTTTCCCCAAATCAGCAAACTGTTGCAGGGTTCGCGTTATAAAAACTGGGTGACTAAGAAAAATAAAATCTTGTGTGTACTTCTCATCATCAAGTACCTTTTCCCCTTCTACCTCCAGAAGTTTGATAGCTAAGCCGTGAATATCTGGTTGCAAGTCTGATTTGAATTTGCCACGTTTTTCAGGTGCAGAAGCATTAGATAACCGTACCCAAATTGGATAACTCCGTTTTTGGGCAAACACACCCACCCGCCAGGATTCGGGTATGTTGTCTTCGACAATTAATTCTCCCCAAACCAAACCATGACTTTTAGGATGTGTCTGGCGCAAGTCAGGCCCTTTCTGTGCTTGTTCCTCTAATACACTTGCCAATATGGCATCGGTTTCTGCTGACTGTGTGGCTAGGGATAAGCTCAAATCGCTCATGCTTTTTTCCTTGAGTACAAAATTTTAACAAATTAATACAATTTAAATACTGTGATGAGTATATAGGCTCAAAATATATTTATGATAATTTTAAGATTAACTTTATAAATAGCTCAACTCGGTTTCAACCGACTAATCACAGTACTTTTAGTCCGTTTCAACGGACTTTTGCTATTAGTCAGGGACTTGAGTCCCTGGCGGTTCAAGTATTTTCGCAATAGGTTTAATAATTATCTGACTAGTACAAAGCGGCAAAAATAAAGCTACCATCCTTTGTAAATCAATTGTGAACACACCCAACAATGAAATTCAGCGAAATCCTGTGCCAATTTGGTGACGCCGCCAGCAATCATAGCCTGACTAGCAACCCAGACCATGACCCAGAAATTACCGGGGTAGGAGCCATTGATGAAGCACCCAACGGTACTATCAGCTACGTAGAAGGTGCAAAATTTGGGTCTTTTATCGGCAAGACCAATGCTACTGCTTTAATTTTGCCCCAAGACGAAAAATTACAGGTACTTGCACAAGAACGCGGTATTGTCTGGATAGCAACCGCAGATCCGCGACTGTTGTTTGCCAAAGCGATCGCACTTTTTTACCAACCATATCGCCCCATCCCAAAAATTCATCCCACTGCTGTAATTGACTCCACCGCAAAAATTGGTAGTGATGTTTATATTGGTCCCCATGCTGTGATTCAACAAGGGGTAGAAATTGGTAATGGCGCAATCATTCATCCGAATGTGGTGATTTATCCAGATGCCAAAATAGGCGATCGCACCATCTTACACGCCAACTGTACCATCCACGAACGCAGCCGCATCGGTGCAGATTGCGTCATTTATAGTGGTGCTGTCATCGGTGCAGAAGGCTTTGGTTTTGTTCCTACCCGTACCGGTTGGTTAAAAATGGAACAATCCGGCTATACAGTCTTAGAAGATGGTGTGGTAGTTGGCTGCAACAGTGGCATTGACCGCCCAGCCGTCGGAGAAACGCGGATAGGTCACAATACAGTAATTGATAACTTAGTGCAAATAGGTCATGGTTGCCAAATCGGTGCCGCCTGTGCGATCGCAGGTCAGGTTGGGATCGCAGGAGGCGTTAAACTGGGAAATCGCGTTATTTTAGCTGGACAAACAGGAATAGTCAATCAAGTGAAGATGGGAGATGGGGCGATGACATCTGCTCAAACTGGAATTCACAGCGATGTTGCACCAGGAGAAATTGTCTGCGGAAGTCCAGCCCTTCCTTACAAACTATATCTCAAGGTATCTGCTGTTTATGGTCGCTTGCCAGATATGTATCAATCGTTAAAACAATTGCAACGTAAATTTAAAAATAGCAATGATTAATACATAAGAACTCGGAACTTCAAGCTCAGAACTCGGAACTTCAGCTTCAGAACTCGGAACTTCAGCTTCAGAACTCGGAACTTCAGCTTCAGAACTCGGAACTTCAAGCTCAGAACTCGGAACTTCAAGCTCAGAACTCGGAACTTCAAGCTCAGAACTCGGAACTTCAGCTTCAGAACTCGGAACTTCAAGCTCAGAACTCGGAACTTCAAGCTCAGAACTCGGAACTTCAAGCTCAGAAATCGGAACTTCAAACCTCTCTGGCTGGAAATGCTCCTCATTGCTGCTCTGCCGCAAGTCTTGAGGCGGCAGCCCTCCAATTAGGCATTCCCAGTCTCTGACTGGGAACGAGAGAACGAGACAATCTCTAAAAGCTGCTTATAGACTGGCTTTCACCTTAAATTCATCTCAATGAATATTCTTGTGCATCTACCTTCTACTCCATAAACTAAAATCCTAATTTTTCCAGCACTGGCTTTGTAGAAACAATGTGGCGTTCTAAACCCAGTTCTTTGGGACTAACCCCAAGCGCCAAAGCAATCAACTGGGGTAAATGCAACACTGGTAAACCTAGCTTCTGTTCAATCACCTTTTCTACCTCTGGCTGACGCGAATCTAAATTTAAGTGGCACAAAGGACAAGGCGTAACTATACAGTCAGCACCAGATGCCAAAGCGTCCTGAATATGCATCCCCGCCATCTTGAAAGATTCGGTAGTGGCATAACTAGAAAGAGGCCAACCGCAACATTGCGTCCGACCTCGGTAATAAATTGGTGTTGCACCCACCGCCCGAAACATATTTTCCATCGCTTCCGGTTGGAAAGGGTCATCATAAGGCATAGATTTTTGAGCGCGAAGGAGATAACAGCCATAAAAAGCCGCACATTTTAATCCAGTTAATTTCCGCGTCACACGTTTAGTAATTTCCTCTAAACCGTAATCTGTTACCAAGGCGTAGAGAAGATGTTTAACCTCAGCAGTGCCGCGATAAGGCGAACAGCCTTCTTTATGCAGCAAGCCATTAACCTGTTCAATGTAGGCAGGGTTAGTAGTCTGACATTCTTTTAGGTGTTCGTTGACGTGACCGATAACACCTTGACAAGTGCTGCAATGGGTAAGTAAGGGTAGATTTAATTCTTCTGCTAGGGCAATATTTCTGGCGTTGACTGTATCTTCTAGCAGTTGGGAATCTTCTTTAAATGTGCCAGAACCACAGCAAGCAGCTTTTTTAAGTTCAACCAATTCAATGCCCAATGCTTGGGTAAGCGCTTGAGTTGACTGGTAAAGTTCCCGACAGGCACCTTGGGCAACACAACCGGGGAAGTAAGCGTATTTCAGCGTGTGAGGTAGCATAGTAGTATGTTTGGGTTAGAGCGATCGCTCTAAACAATAACTGTTTTATCATCCCTTGTTAGCACCGAAGCTCTGATGTTGACGTTGGGCGACCCTTTAACCGTCTAGGTTCAAAGCCGCAGCATCTACATACTTCTTATTGCTAGCAAGGCTGTAAATACTGATCTAGACATTGTAAAAAATTTTAGCAATAATTGGAAACCCGAAGCATTTACACGGGATCGGCGAAGGCGTAGCACGCTCCACTGACCAAGTGTTAAGAGAAAACTTACCTGATTCATTTTAGGAATGGGAGTGGTTTTCTCACAGAAAAACCCTTAGCAGTATGCGGGCGATCGCGCTTGACGATAAGATGTATATGCTCAAAACAATGTCTCCTCTAAAGAGCAGATTCTCGCAACTGGTTAAGGACTTTTATTATTTATGAGCCAAACCGAACTTTTTGAAAAGGTCAAGAAAATCGTCACCGAACAATTGAGTGTTGACGATCCTGCCAAAATCACACCCCAGTCGAAGTTTATGGACGATCTAGGAGCAGATTCCTTGGATACCGTTGAACTGGTGATGGCTTTGGAAGAAGAATTTGATATCGAAATTCCTGACGAAGCTGCCGAGCAGATTTTAACGGTTCAAGATGCAGTAGATTACATCAACAACAAAGTTACCGCATCAGCTTAACTCTTGATTGGGGATTGGGAAGATTTTTCTCCAGCACTTAGTCACCCGAAGGGTGACGTTAGGAACGTCGCTAACGCTGACACTAACGCCAGTCGCTCTAAGTCGGAAATCCAATGGCAGTCGCTCATAAAGGAAATCTTTAAGACGCTTCGGGTGACGCTCCTACCGCGCTGGCTCACCAGTACCTAGTCGCTAGTCTCGAATTTTTTGCCTGCTGCTTTTTCGCCATTTTTAACTGAATCATGACAGATTATACACGTAAACGCGTTGTTGTAACTGGTGTTGGCGCGATTACACCTATAGGTAATACAGCAACAGAATATTGGGATGGATTATTGAGTGGACGCAATGGCATAGACTACATCACCCTTTTTGATCCGTCTCGCCATGATTGCCGCTTTGCTGGTGAAGTGAAAAATTTCGATCCACATGATTACTTGGAGCGCAAAGAGGCCAAGCGGATGGATCGATTTGCCCAATTTGGGGTTGCGGCAGCAAAACAGGCTCTATCTAACGCGGAGTTAGTGATCAATGACCTGAATGCAGAACAGGTAGGTGTGATGATCGGTTCTGGCGTTGGTGGCATCAAGGTATTAGAAGACCAGCAAACTATCTATCTGAACCGTGGCCCCGATCGCTGTAGTCCATTCATGATCCCGATGATGATCGCCAATATGGCCGCAGGATTAACGGCAATTCACACGGGGGCTAAAGGCCCAAACTCCTGCCCTGTAACTGCCTGTGCTGCTGGCTCCAACGCCATCGGAGATGCTTTTCGCCTAATTCAAGGGGGATACGCCCAGGCGATGATTTGCGGGGGAACGGAGTCGGCTGTCACACCATTGTCGATAGCTGGGTTCGCCGCTTGCAAGGCACTCTCTTTTAGCAATGATCACCCGACTACAGCTTGCCGTCCCTTCGACCGCGATCGCAACGGATTTGTCTTGGGTGAAGGTTCAGGAATTCTAATTCTAGAAGAACTCGAACACGCCATCAGTCGCGGCGCTCACATTTATGCGGAAATGATCGGCTATGGTATGACCTGTGACGCCTACCATATCACCTCCCCCGTACCTGGTGGATTCGGAGCCGCTAGAGCGATCGAACTAGCGCTCAAAGATGCCAGTATAACTCCCGAACAGATTAGCTATATTAATGCCCACGGCACCAGTACCCCAGCTAATGATTCAACTGAAACCTCAGCCATCAAAAAAGCCTTGGGAGAATATGCTTATAAAGTGGCAATTAGCTCCACCAAATCGATGACAGGTCATCTTTTGGGAGGTTCTGGAGGCATTGAAGCAGTAGCAACAGTAATGGCGATCGCTAATGACCAAATTCCCCCGACAATCAATCTGGAAAATCCCGATCCAGAGTGTGACTTAGATTACGTGCCTAACTTTAGCCGCGCTCAAAAAGTCGAGGTGGCAATATCCAATTCTTTTGGATTTGGCGGTCATAATGTCACACTGGTCTTTAAGAAATACGTCTAAAAAAAGTCAGGAGGCAGAGGGAGATGAGGGAGATGAGGGGGATGAGGGGGATGTAGCTTTAGCTTTCCTACGGAACGCTACGCGAACCCGCAGGGTGGGAGACAAGGGGAATAACCAATGCCCAATGCCCAATGCCCAATGCCCCATGCCCCATGCCCAATGCCCAATGCCCAATGCCCAAAGTATCAGAAATATCATTCCGATATAACTTAAGCGTTCAGCATGACCCAATTATCAGCTTGATTTATCACCAGAAACTCAGGAGATCCCGCTTGTCCATCCACAAGCGGGAATGGGATGATGAGGATATGTGGGGAATCTAAAATAACCCCAGCAAAAGAAGCTACGAAGAGTGCTAACCTGTCGTTAAAAACAAGAAATTATGACTGTTGCAACCCAATCCGCCAAAGAACTGTCCGTCGAAGAACTTTGTATTAACTCGATCCGCTTCTTGGCTGTTGATGCCGTTGAAAAGGCCAAATCGGGACACCCAGGACTACCGATGGGCGCGGCTCCGATGGCTTTTGTCCTCTGGGATCGCTTTTTGAAGTTTAACCCCAAGAATCCCAAATGGTTTAACCGCGATCGCTTCGTCTTGTCTGCCGGTCATGGCTCGATGTTGCAGTACGCCCTGCTTTTTCTGACAGGCTACGACAGTGTAAGCATTGAAGATATCAAGCAATTCCGTCAATGGGAGTCCAAAACCCCTGGACACCCCGAAAACTTCATGACCCCAGGCGTGGAAGTGACCACCGGGCCATTAGGTCAAGGAATTGCCAATGCAGTCGGTTTAGCGATCGCTGAAGCGCACCTGGGCGCAAAATTTAACAAACCTGATACCAAGATTGTTGACCATTACACCTACGTAATTGTGGGTGACGGTTGCAACATGGAAGGAATTTCTGGGGAAGCTGCTTCTTTCGCAGGACACTTGGGATTAGGCAAACTCATCGCTCTATACGACGACAACCACATTTCTATCGATGGTTCCACAGATGTGGCATTCACCGAAGATGTTTCCAAGCGCTTTGAAGCATACGGTTGGCACGTTTTGCATGTCGAGGATGGCAACACCGATTTAGAAGCGATTGAAAAAGCAATTGAAGCAGCCAAAGCTGTTACTGATAAGCCTTCTTTCATTAAGGTAACAACCATTATTGGTTACGGTTCGCCCAACAAAGCAAATACTGCTGGTGTTCATGGTGCTGCCCTTGGTGGAGACGAAATAGCATTAACTCGGAAAAATTTGGGTTGGGAATACGAGCCTTTCGTAATACCAGAAGAGGCTCTCAACCACACACGCAAAGCAGTTGAGCGCGGCGCAGGTTACGAAACCGAATGGAACAAGACTTTTGCGGACTACAAAGCTAAGTATGCCCAAGAAGCGGCTGAATTTGAACGCTACATCAGCGGCAAACTAGCCGATGGCTGGGATAAGGTACTACCCACCTACACCCCAGAAGATAAAGGAATACCCACCCGCAAACACTCAGAAAACTGCCTCAACAAACTAGCGACAGTTTTACCTGAATTGATTGGTGGTTCGGCTGACTTAACCCACTCCAACCTTACCGAAATCAAGGGACAGGGCGACTTCCAAAAAGGGCAATACCAAAACCCCAACATCCACTTTGGGGTACGGGAACATGGTATGGGCGCAATCTGTAATGGTATCGCACTGCACGCTTCGGGATTAATTCCCTACGGCGCTACCTTCTTGATCTTCACAGATTATATGCGGGCTGCCATCCGCTTATCCGCCCTTTCCCAAGCTGGCTCGATTTGGGTGATGACTCACGATTCCATTGGACAAGGTGAAGATGGCCCCACACACCAACCCATTGAAACTCTGGCTTCCTTACGAGCCATTCCTAATTTAACCGTGTTTCGTCCCGCAGACGGTAATGAAACCTCTGGCGCTTATAAAATAGCGATCGAAAAGTCGAAGCAAAACGCTCCATCTCTATTGGCGTTCACCCGTCAAAACGTTCCCAACTTGGCAGGTACATCGATTGAGGGCGTTGCGAAGGGTGGATATACCGTGGTGGATAGCGAAGGTACACCTGAAATCATCCTGATTGGCACTGGTTCAGAATTGAGCCTCGCCGTCGGCGCAGCCGAAAAACTCACGGCTGAAGGTAAGAAAGTCCGTGTTGTCTCCATGCCCTCAACTGATTTGTTTGATGCACAGGATGCAGCTTATAAAGAATCCGTGCTACCAAAAGCTGTCACCAAGCGTTTATCTGTAGAAGCTGCTAGCAGTTTCGGTTGGCATAAGTACGTGGGTACTGAAGGCGATTGCGTTAGTATCGATCGCTTTGGTGCTTCCGCTCCAGGCGGTGTTTGTTTAGAGAAGTTTGGCTTTAGCGTTGATAATGTATTAGCTAAGGCTAAAAAATTGTTGGGTTAATAGCAACAGAATATTCTCGAAATTTTGTGGGTTGGGCATGATGCCCAGCCTTTTTTACTCAGCACTGAGTGCGATGAAGAGTGCTGAGTGCTGAGTAAAAAGACCACGCCACTTGCGGGTGGGGTATCAACCAACTCCATAAAAGAAAAGATTCCACGCCACTTGCGGGTGGGGCAAAAACCCAAGTTCAAAAGTAGTGAGTACTTCTTAATTTACTCAGCACTCAGGACTCAGCACTCAGCACTAAGTTGGTAAACTTGATGGAGTAGAAGCTATACGGTACATTATGTGCCAAACTTTGAAACCCGCGAATGCGGGTTTTGCTTGTCTAGCCTCGTATTTTATAAAGCGATTAGTTAAAATTAAGATTTTTGAATCTCCTCTTGTAAAACTTGAATTTGCTCAATAGATAATTCAGTAACTTGAGCAATTTGCTCTAAACTCATTCCAATTTGCAATAAATTTAAAGCCAACTTTCTTGTTGTTTCTGCTTTACCTTCTGCTTTGCCTTCTGCTTTGCCTTTCGCTTCGCCTTCTTCTAGGATTTGTTGATAAATGACTGATTCGCGCATAATATCACTCCTTAAAATCTTGCTAATTACATTTTTACTTAACACCAAACCTGCTAGAATTCCACTGGCAGCAGCTATATTTCTTTGTAGCTGTTGATCGGTAATTGCTTCAACTGCTTTCGCTACTTGGGTTAATACCATTGTAGGCTCGTTTGTCTGACTTAGCACGGCAAAGGGTAATAAACCTGGAATACTCATAAACTTGTCTGTAGGTTGTTCCCAGAGGCGTATTACCTCAAACTCATGATAAGTATTGTTTAATCTAAAACTGTTTTCACTGACTAATATTGAACCTGTTTTTCGTAAATAGATTACTATTTGGCGCATTTCTTTACGAGGAAAACGACGATAAACCCTAACCCGATAATCTAACATCCGAAACGGAATATCTTCATCAGCGTCGGTTTGAAACTCGGTATGTAGAACTAAATCATCAGATTGCAATAAAATTAATGAATCGGCGCGAATTGGTTCGCTTGATAATTCAGTAGGGCTAAGTTCTGTTAATTTAATTGGTGAACCTAGTAACCAATTTGCCAAGTCATCTTTGAAGTTTTCGGCAATGAATTTACAGATATTGTCATACATGGCGCACTGGTTTTGTTTCAGTCAGACTTTGCTTTACTTATTCTGTTTTTTAATTCTATCAATAGACATCTGGTGAAATTAAATATGCGTTACCCAGAACCCTTGTAGAGACGTAGCACTGCTACGTCTCTACATTCTTTTTCACTCCTATATCTAATATATAGAAAAGTAAAATATTCACTGGAGTCTAGACTAGATGGGTAATTTTAAATTCTAGTAATGAAAAAACTCCAGAAATGTTTGTGGCAAATCTGGAGTCAGGAAAGATACGCATTTACCTACATCAAATTTTCACCGTGAGAGCATCCTACGTCATCAGGGTATACACTCAAATGTAGATAAAGGTGTCTAAGGATAAGCACTGATGCTCCAACTCTTCTCTACGAGAGGCTGCGCCAAGGAGACGCTACGCCAACGACGGGAACTGCTAACGCTGCGCTTTTCCAAAAAGAAACTCCAGATGCGCTTAAGGCATCTGGAGTAGTAACAGGTTTCTAACATCAATCAATTTTTACCTATGCGATCGCCAGATGTCGTTGGGGTATATACTCAAATTTATTTTATGTGTGATCATCCGCCCATTGAACAGCAGGTTACTTTCTTTTATACCGATGATCTCGATGTGTCCACAGAATTCTACCAACAAAAGCTGGGCTTAAAATTCAGGCTTGACCAAGGAACCTGTCGAATTTATACTGTTAGTGGCTCTGGATACTTGGAATTGTGCCAAGCAAGCGAAATATCAACTCCTCTACGTTATTCCGTAACTCGTGCGTAAGTACTAGGAAAGTAGGATACAGTCATTGCTGCCAGCATATCCTGTTATCTTCCCAACACTACTTGTTACAATATCCTCTTTGCCAATCCTGCTATTTCTATAGTTATTATTTTTAAAGTATCGATGTTTAATCTATAGCAATCCTAAATCATTCGTGAAAAGTTAGAACCCCGACTTCTCAAAGAAGTCGAAAATCTGGACACCGAGAATTTTCACAAATCAGATAGGATTGCTATATCAGTTGACTAAATATTCTCTTAGGATAACTGTATGACAGCCGAAAAAATCACATGGCTACGCACAAAATTACAACTTAAAGGTTCGGTGCTTAAAGCAATTTACAAACATATTTTATGGTGCGGAGCTTTCGGATTTTTGATTTCTCTACTTTACCATTTTAAGATGCCTATATCCCAACCTATTTTAGGAAGTGTTATTCCTAGTATTGTTTTAGGTTTGTTACTTGTATTTCGTACAAATACTGCTTATGAGCGATTTTGGGAAGGGAGGAAATGCTGGGGTTCTATAGTAAATAACGTCAGAAATTTGGCGCGGGAAATTTGGGTGTCAATTGATGAAATCTCACCAGAAGATAAAGATAATAAAATTACGGCGTTAAACTTATTGGCAGCTTTTGCTGTGACAACTAAATTACATTTGCGGGGAGAGGCAGTCAATAGCGAGTTAGAAGAATTAATGCCATCTAGTAAGTATAGAAAACTGAAAATTATGAATAATCCCCCGATAGAGGTTGCCTTTTGGATAGGAGATTATTTACAGCAGCAGTATCATCGCAATTGCCTTAATAGCTACCAGTTAACATCTATGCAAGAATTATTGAATAATCTTGTGGATAATTTAGGAGCTTGCGAACGGATTTTAAAAACACCTATGCCATTAGCTTATTCGATTCATTTGAAGCAATTATTGTTACTATATTGTTTCCTGTTCCCCTTTCAAATAGTGGAGAGTCTGGGTTGGTGGACAGGTTTAATTGCTGCTTTCGTTGGTTTTACAGTATTTGGCATTGAAGCCATCGGTTTGGAGATAGAAAACCCCTTTGGTTATGATCCTAATGACTTACCTCTAGATGCGATTTGCGAAACAATGAAACGCAATATTGACGATTTAATTACTCTAACCCCAAATGCGCGATCGCATCGAAGTAATTTGACCTATTGAGAAAAAAGCATCCGGCTGGAATTTTAAGGCTTGGTTATAGCGGTCAAGTTCCATCTTTTTTCGCAGTAATATATAAACGCGAAACTATCTCTTCACTGGTCGATATGCAATGATGCCTGTACGTCAAACTTTATCAAAGCCTGATATCCAACTTTCTTACTTAGAATGGAACCAAGGTCAAGAACCTTTACTGCTATTACACGGCTTAGGTGATCATGCTCTAGTGTGGTCTAGTTTAGGAGATTACTTAGCGGCAGACTACCACATAGTTGCACCAGATATGCGCGGACATGGCCAAAGTAGTAAGCCTGAGAGAGATTATAGCTTTGAAAGTGCGATCGCAGACCTCGAAGCACTCATGGATGATCTTGGATGGACTTTTGCCCATATTGTCAGTCACTCGTGGACAGGCAAATTAGCCGCCATCTGGGCAAGGCAAAACCCAAAGCGTTTGCGGAGTATAATTCTGGTCGATCCGATTTTCATTTGGAAAATGCCCAGCCTTTTCAGGGTAACTTTTCCGATGTTGTATCGCTTCTTGCCTTTTCTCAAAAGCATGGGACCCTTTGCCAGTTATGAACAAGCTGAACAACAAGCACGGCAGTTAAAGCAATATCAAGGATGGAGTTCCTTACAGCAACAAGTTTTCCAAGCAGGAATAGAACAAAAACTCAATGGTAGTTGGGGCAGCAAATTTACTATCGCCGCCCGCGACGGGATTTTTGAGGAAGTCATGCAAGTGCCTGGTTTTACAATTCCCCTTGACACCCCTGCCCTCTTTGTCCAACCAGAACAAGGTCTAAATCGCCAAGATTGGCAAATCCAACCCTACAAAACCTATCTTAAAAACCTACGCATCTGTCAAGTTCCTGGCAATCATTGGCCGTTTTTGACACAACCAGACGCATTTAACCAAACTGTAGCAGCTTTCTTAGCAGAACATAGATAGAAAATCTGATTATTATTAGACGGGATTATCATACAGCAACAGAAGAATTAATAGGAGCATTGGGCATTGGGCACTTGTACTGAGCGTTGCCGTTGGCGCAGCCTCTCGTAGAGAAGTATTGGGCATTGGTTATTTCCCCATCTCCCTCATCTCCCCATTCCCCATTACCCCTTATCCCCAGAGGGGGCCCCACCTTCCCCACTCCCCACTCCCCACTCATGAGCCTTTGTATAAATCCCGTTTGCCCTAAACCAAATCACCCGAATAATCATCAAAACCGCTTTTGTCAAAGTTGTGGTTCCCATTTGGAATTGCTAGGGCGTTATCGGGTGACGTGCCTGTTGAGTGACAAAACAGGGTTTAGTAAAGTTTATGAAGCATACGAACAAGATACACCTAAAATCCTCAAGATACTCAAAGATGATCTATCAGGCGACGCCAAAGCAGTAGAACTATTTCAGCAAGAAGTAACTGTATTGGCACAACTCAGGCATCCCGGCATTCCCAAAGAAGATAGTTACTTCCAGTATCAAACCCGAAATGGTTTAGTGTTGCATTGCATTGCAATGGAAAAAATCGATGGCTACAACTTAGAAGAGTGGCTCAAGCAGCAGCAGAATTACCCGATTTCTCAAGAACAAGCGATCGCCTGGTTAAAACAATTAGTAGAAATTTTGGATTTAGTGCATAGCAAACAGTACCTACATCGAGATATTAAGCCATCTAATATCATGATTCGATCCCCCATTGGGAAGAGTTGGGGGGATTTGGTACTGATTGATTTTGGCACCGCCACCGAAATGCATAGAACCTACCCAGAGCAACTCAGGAATGGCGACGGGATGACAGCACTTATGTCATCTGGCTACAGCGCTCCAGAACAAATGAATGCTCAACCAGTGCCGCAATCAGATTTCTTTGCCTTGGGACGCACATTTGTATTTTTACTTACGGGATACCATCCCTTAGATATGTATGATATGCAGCACAATTTGTTGCACTGGCAAAATCATGCCATCCATATCTCACCCTTACTATTGAATTTAATTGATTGGCTAACACTACCGGATATAGAAAAGCGTCCTGCCAACGCTCAGGAAATTTTACAGTGTCTAGAAGAAATTGAAACTCAACTAATAGAAACTATTTCTACAAATACTAATTTAGTAGGCAATCTTAATACTGAGCAGTTGTCGCCGCCAATTACTAAAACTTTGTCGCCTCCAGATAAACAGCCAGAAGAAGTACGATTACTGGTATTTTTTGCAGTCCTGCTAGTGATATTAGGATTACTTAGTATAGTCGCTTTAGCAACGCGGACATCAAAATTTTCTTTGATGCCAAATTCCGAACAATCTTCAGATCACAAAGGTAGAATTGATTATTTTCCTTATAAAAAAGGTAGAGATAGTCAGGGCAGGGTAGCCGAATTTAATATAGCTGTTTTATCAGTAGAATATAAATGGCTTTTAGGTAGCAATTTTCAAATTAAATATAATGATGAAATTATTAGTCTAGACCTTTTAAAGTTGAACTTAGAACAAGAAGGTATACAGAAGATAATGGAAGATCCTAGTGAGATTATCTCTGTAGGCACAGTTTCTTGTAAGGGTAATATAGCAGTTCAAGAACGTATGGCTTTAGAACGTTCCAAACAAATACAACTTTTAGTGAAAAAATTATTTATTAATATACCAAATGTCAAAGGTTATCGTTTATTAAATTTGGGACAATTTCAACGCAGTGATTGTCAGGCAAATCAGGATTTAACTAAATATCAGAGAAGTATTATAATTATTGGGGTTAAAAAACAATCAGCAGGTTTAATTCTGGATGAGGCATTACGGGATAGGTTGGAAAAGAAACCTTTTGCTGATTTTAAGTTAGAAGATTACTCTTTGGGGACGGCTGAAAAGTTTAAGACGATACCAAGTAATTTATAAAATCTCTAGCAAAGTAGATCAGTGGATAGGCGTAGACCATCGTAAATATCTCCACTTTAGCCATAAACTACAACTATGCTCATCTACATCCTTTATGGCTAAAGCAGCAGACATTAGCACCAAACGATTAATCAGCCTCGCACCCGAAAATTGGCTAAAATGGGTAACACAAATTCCCGATATTGTATCGGGAGAAATTATCAACTCCGAATTTCAGTGGATTAGCCGTGAAAGCGATGTATTAGTCCGCGCCACCAGCCCCTTATATGGCAAATTTATCGTACTCAACGAGTTACAATTACGCTACAAACCTGAAATGCCCAAACGGATGCGGGCATACGCAGCACTGGCAGAAGAAAAGTACAATTTGCCTACTTATCCGGTACTAGTTAACATCCTTAAAGAAAATGATGTTGAAATTCCCACCAGCTATGAATCGCAATTTGCCGGTTTACAGGCGCGTCAAGACTACCGCGTTATCAACCTTTGGGAAGTCGATGTGGAAATCGCTTTTACTCAACCTGTTCCCTTCTTGCTTCCCTTTGTCCCAATTCTCAAGGGAGGTGCAGAAGAATCCACTGTGCAACGGGCATTGCAAATTCTCCGCGCCGATGAGCAATTGAACCAGTTAGAAACCGTCATGGCTTTTTTTGCTACCTTCGTATTAGACAGCGCTTTAGTTCAGCAAATCATGAGGTGGGATATGGCAGTGTTAAACGAATCTCCGTGGTATCAGCAAATTTTGAGAGAAGGCGAAGAACGAGGACGGCGAGAAGGACGACAAGAAGGACGACAAGAAGGACGACAAGAAGAGATACTGTCAGGTATTGAACTCGCTTTGGAGATAAAATTCGGTACCGAGGGATTGCAACTGATGCCAGAAATGTCTCAAATTTCCGATTTAGATAGATTAAAAGCAATTCAGCAGGGAATTAAGAGCGCGAATAGTCTAGATGAATTACGGCAAATCATCTGAGTAATGGAACTTCTTTGAGTTTGGCAAATTGTGAGGTGGTATATGTCAAGTCGCTTCGCTCCAATTAAAAATTAAAAATTATTAATTAAAAATTGCAATCAGTGTTAGCTCTGTACCCACCACTGATTGTAGACCACTGAAATCTTTGATTTCAGTGGGGGCAACCCCTACGGGGAATTAGAAATTTAAAATGTAAAATTAAAAATTGAAGATTTACTCCTTAATTTTTAATTTTTAATTCCTAATTTTTAATTGTTTTGTACTCCAAATTAATTAATTAAAAATTATTATTATTCTCAATTTTTAATTTTTAACTTTTAATTAAAAAAAGGTCAGTGTTTGAGAAATCTTTCTTTGATCAAGAAAGTTTCAAACAAGGTTTCACCGTAAACGTCCCGATCGCAATGTACTAATAATTAACCACAAACCCAATAAACTAGCGGCTGCAAACAAGATGCTGCTTAAGAAAGATAGCTGAGTTGTCTGCGCTCTGGTGGAAATAATTGCTGCACCCATAATCAGCGAACCCACTAAAATACTAAAAGATAGTCGGTTAGCTGCATCGTCCATAGTGCGCCGCACGCCATCTAAACCCCGCAAAGAAAGATTCCACTGTAAGGTTTCTGAGGTAACTCGGTCTAATAACAGTTCAATTTGGCGAGGAGATTGCAGAGACAGACTTTTAATATCTAAAGCTGTCCGTAATAGCGATCGCACTGGATTATCGCCCAATAATTGTCGGCTAAACAAGTCTGTAATTAATGGCTTGATTTCCTCAATCAGATTAATCTCCGGGTTGAATGTCCGCGCCACACCCTCTAAGTTTGCTATGGTTTTAGCATACAAACCCATGTTGCTAGGTAAACGAATTTTATTATTACGAGCAATTTGCAAAACTTCGTAAATTATTTGACTGAAATTCATCTCAGTCAAGCTGACATTATAATACTTTCGTAGCATCCGGTCATAATCATTTTCCAGCCGCGACAAAATTACTGGTTGAGCAGAATCTGCTAGCTGTAAAGTTAACTGAGCGCACCTTTGAGCATCTAAATCAACGATCGCTAACAACATTTCTGTTAATATCTGCTGTGTGCGGGGATCAAGTCTTCCCACCATCCCACAGTCTAACAGGGCAACACGACCATCTTTGAGATAAAACAAGTTCCCCGGATGAGGATCAGCGTGAAAAAAGCCATCAAGATATAGTTGCTGAAAAAATACCCTAAATAACAAAGTAGTTATTTCTTTACGCTCTACAGCAGGGTCTTTACCATTGTTGTTGTTGTTCAAATCCGCAGAGAGGAACGGCACGCCATCCAGCCATTCCATCACCATTAATTTTTCTGTGGTCAATTCCCAGTTAATTTCCGCAACCACTATTTGTGTGGGATCAAACCAACGACTCTTAGATAAGTTCCGCCGCAATTGGTCTGTAAAACCCGCTTCTCGCGTAAAATCTAATTCAGCTTCTAGAGCTTTGGTAAATTCTTCAGCGATAGATTTGATTTCATAGGTTTGCCCAAACTCAGTACGCGCCACTAAATCGGCAATACCTTGAATTAAAGCAATATCTTGGGCAACAGTAATATCAATTCCCGGACGTTGCACTTTCAGAGCAACTTCCCGACCGTCTATTAATGTAGCTCGATGTGTCTGAGCAATTGATCCGGCTGCTACAGGAATAGGATTAATTTTGCTGAAGGTTTCTGCTAGTGAAAGTTTTAATTCTTTGCGGAGGACTATTTCTACCTCCGCCCAAGGAACTGCTGGGACTTCATCTTGCAGGGTTGACAGTTCATCAATGTAGGCGGCGGTGAGTAAATCTGGACGGGTGGAGAGTAGCTGACCAAGTTTAACATAAACTGGCCCCAAGTCTACCAGGATATTTTTTAAAACCGCAGGTGTAGGTAGCTGCGGTTCATCAGCTTTGCCACCAGTAAGTAGCCTTCGCATATAGTCCCAGCCATTGCGAAGGAATACTTCAAGAATTTCTCGTTGACGGGGAACAGTTTGGGTGAGGAACATTTTGGGGAGTGGGGAGTGGGGGGAGTGGGGGGAGTGGGGGAGTAGGGGAAGCAGGGGGAGTGGGGGCAGCAGGGGGAGAAGAACTATTGATTATTGACCCATGCCCAATGCCCCATGCCCCATGCCCAATACCCAATGCTCTGCTTTTCGACAGTCAAGTTATAATGGAAAAATAGACTTTTTAGCCTCTGCCAAGGGTTTTAACTTTTATAGCAGGTCGGTGAATCGGGAATCGCTTTGGAGAATTTTGAGGATCTGCTTAATTTCCTGGGTACGTTCTTTTTTAACAACGAGGGTGACATTGCGATCGCGCACAATCACCACGTCCTCTAAACCAATAGTAACAACTACATCTTCTGGATTTGAGGCATAAATAATCGCCCCCTGCGTATCCAACCCTATGTGGGTAGCGAGTTCTACATTGGGAGTCTCCTCTGTCTTCAGTAAGCGTTCGATCGCATTCCAATCTCCTAAATCATCCCAACCAAAATCAACTGGCAAAACGTATGCTAAATTTGTCTTTTCCATTAGCGCATAGTCTATACTCTTCTTAGGCAACTGGGGATAGATATCAGACCCATGTTCTTCTAAAGGTTCGATAATTTCTGGAGCATGGGTATGTAGTTCTTTGAGAACAACCCCTGCCCGAAAAACGAACATCCCACTATTCCAGCTAAAGCATCCCGTAGATAAAAAAGTCTCTGCCGTTTCCCGGTTGGGCTTTTCAGTAAAACGGTTGACGTGATAAGCTGGCAACTCATTAAAGCTACCTATTTTTTCACCTTGTTCAATGTAGCCATAACCTGTTGATGGAAAAGTAGGTTTGATCCCCAGTGTAACGATCGCTGCTGTGCTTGCTGCCAGTTGCGTAGCCGCGCTTAAAGCGTCTGCAAACGCCTTTTGGTCAGCAATCCAGTGGTCAGCAGGGAAAAAGCCAATCACAGCGTCTTCTCCATAGCGCTGTTTGATTTTTAAACTTGTCCAAGCAACGGCTGCGGCTGTGTCTCTTCCTTCCGACTCGATCAATAAGTTTTCAACTGGTAAATCAGGTAATTGTTGTCGTACCCCTTCAGCTATCTGACTAGAAGTGATAACCCACAAGGAATCCCAAGTGCCTCCGAGTGCTAACAAGCGATCGGCGGTTGCTTGTAATAAACTTCTAGAGCTACCATCAAGACTTAAAAATTGTTTTGGTCGGTCTTTGCGACTCAAAGGCCAAAAACGTTCACCTTTACCACCAGCAAGGATTACGGGGAACAATAAAGTATTCATGTTGTCATACACCCTTACCGAAGAACATTACAAGTTTACAGTGAGCTTTTCCACTGGCAATATTTGTAGCTTCGATTAACATAACTTTTAGGGAGTGGTTGAGTGGGGAAATAATTGTGATAAAACAAATCGAATGGTCGGACAATCCGGTTACATCTCAACAAGTAGCAGAATTTGAAACTGAAGTGCGATCGCCGCAACTTCAACGGACGGAAAATCAAGTAACACCTGCACCAGTAGCTGACTCAGAGGAGGAGGAGGTAGAACTAAACCAGCCAGCGAATCCAAACCGTAGCGTCGTCGAATCAGTGGGCGCAATTCCCAATCAGCTTTACGAGAGACTGGGCTTGACCATGCCTCGATGGCTGTTGTGGATCACGACTATTGTCATCGGCATCATCTTATCTGGGTTACTGGTATCAACATTAGCACTTTGGACTCCCTTGTGGAGCAATCTAGATCGAACAGATGAAGATTTAGGAACTACTACTAAAGACGCGGTAAAAATACCACTGCCAGGGGAGTTATGGAGCAAACTCTCCCAGTACCAGATTTCACGACCGATGAATATTTTAATTATGGGGATTGAACCAGTTAGCGATACTGTTGATGGTTCACCAGAAAGCTTTGCTGGGAAAAGCGACACCATGCTGTTGGTACGGCTTAACCCGACTGAAAAATCTGTACGGGTGCTTTCGATTCCCAGAGATACGATGATCGCCATCCCAGAAAAGGGAGAAAAGGGATTAACTAAGGTATCAGATGCCAATGCCAAAGGCGGCCCAGTCTTAGCTGCACGGGTAGTTAGCCGTACCTTAAACAATGCCCCAATCGATCGCTACATCCGCATTTCTACTAGCGGCTTACGGCAGATAGTCGATCAGTTAGGCGGAGTAGAGGTCTTTGTTCCCAAATCAATGGAATATAAAGATTCCAGCAGTCGGCTGTCGATTAATTTAGTCAGTGGCTGGCAAACCCTCAACGGCGAACAAGCAGAAGAGTTTGTCCGATTCCGCGAACCCGGTTTAGGAGATTTGCCGAGAGTGCAGCGTCAGCAAGCACTAACAGCAGCATTGCTGCAACGCTTAAATAGTCCTACCCTCTTACCCAGGTTGCCTCAATTAACTCGTTTGATGCGAAAATACTTTGATACCAACCTGAAGATGGAAGAAATGATGGCGTTGGTCAACTTCGGACTCAACTTGGATCGGGATAATTTCCAGATGACCATGTTGCCTGGTACGTTTAGCCGTTTTAGCAAAGACCGTGATAGCTATTGGCTGAACATGACTGGACAACAGAGCCTGTTGAATGATTATGTTGGGGTAAATGTACCTGGTTTGAAGCCAGATATGCGCCGGGTTCCTAACCTCAAAATTGCTATTCAAAATGCTTCCAATCAACCTCAGCTAACTGAAAAAGTTATTGCTTATCTCAAACAAAAAGGCTTTACTAATATTTACAAAGTGCCTGATTGGCCAGATACCCAACGTCAAACTCAGATTGTTGTCCAAAAAGGCAACCGACGAGTTGGAGTTGATTTGCAAAAAGTCTTAGGCTTGGGTCAAATCGAGGTGTCGGCGATTGGTGATTTAGAATCTGATCTTACAATCCGCATTGGTAAAGATTGGAAATAGATAAGAGTCATTAGTCATTAGTCATTAGTCATTGGTTAAATGACAAAAGACTAATGACAAAGGACGACTGACAAATAATAAAGTTATGAAAAATATTTTACTGCGCTTTTTTGGTTTGATTGCGATTTTGATACTAGCATTTTTGTGGATAATACTTAATCCCAAACCGGCTTTTGCTCAACTAAACACAATCAACTACAACAATATAAATTTAGAAAATCGTGACTTTTCTCATGCTGATTTGGCAGGTGTGACTTTTGTCGCAGCAGAAATGCGGGGGGCGAATTTCCAAGGAGCGAATTTAAGCAATGCAATTCTGACTAAAGGAATTTTATTAAAAGCAAATCTGGAAGGTGCGAACTTGAGCGGCGCTTTGGTCGATCGCGTGACTATGGATAGTGCTAACCTGAAAAATGCCATTTTTACAGAAGCCACTTTGACGAGCAGCCGTTTTTACGATGCTGATATCACTGGTGCTGATTTTACCGACGCTTTGGTTGACCGTTATCAAGTGTCGCTGCTGTGTGAAAGGGCTGATGGGGTAAATCCGGTTACGGGTGTTACTACGCGAGATAGTTTGGGGTGTAAGTAAGTAAAGAATCTCAGCGTTGAGCATAAAAACAGAGATATTTTACTCAAAAAATGGAAAATCAAGCTTCTTTATTGGGCTATATATTAGACTCTGGTGAAAGCGTATCTTATTGTCGCTTCTGGTAAACAGTTATTAGATGAAGACGAAATAGAAAAAGAACTCGCTAGTCGGAGAGGTGGGCTACAGAGTGCAGTTGTGATGTTTTCAGGGAACAGAGAAAAAGTCTGTTTATCTTCGCTCCCCTACTTAATACTGAGTGAGAATTATCAAAGATCAGTCGCCTTTAATTACCACTAGGAATTTCAATCAAAAACTCTGTTCCTTCTCCTAGTTTAGAGGAACATTTAATCTGACCATGATGTTTTTCAACTATTATTTGATAACTGATAGATAATCCTAACCCTGTACCTTTACCTATTGCTTTTGTGGTGAAGAAAGGGTCAAAAATGTGCGATCGCACCTCTTCTGGAATCCCCAGACCATTATCAGCTATTCTAATTACAATCTGATTATTAACAGCTTGCGTACTAATCCAGATAGTTAAGGGTATTTTCGGACACCTTTGTGACAACTTAAAATACTTTTCCTGTATAGTTTTAAACTTTTCCTCCAAGGCATCGATACTGTTACTCAAAAGATTCATAAACACTTGATTTAATTGCGCTGGATAACATTCGATCAAAGGTAAATTAGCATATTCTTTAACAATCTCAAGAACTGGGCGTTGATTATTATTTTTGAGCCGATGCCCTAAGATTAACAAAGTACTATCCAATCCTTCATGAATATCTACAGGCTTCAATTCAGCCTCATCTGTACGAGAAAAGTTACGCAGTGATAGGACAATTTCACAAATCCGCTCTGTTCCTACTTTCATTGATTCAAGAGTTTTGGGTAAATCTTCGATGAGAAACTCCAAATCAGTCTTGTCAATTTGTTGTTGGACAGTTGGCAATAGGGAGGAGTTTTGACGGTAAAGTTTCACTACATTTAGCAGTTCTTGAGCATATTCATTTAAATGGATGAGATTGCCAAAAATAAAACTGATAGGATTGTTGATTTCATGAGCGACTCCAGCAAGTAGTTGTCCTAAACCTGCCATTTTTTCACCCTGAATTAACCGAGTCTGAGTTTGTTTTAATTCTTGCAGAGCTTGAGTCAGTTCTGAGGTTTGACGTTTAGTTTGTTCGAGTAATTCCGCTTGCTGAATTGCAATTCCAAATTGCACCCCTACTTGAGCCAGTAAATTAATTTCTTCATTTTTCCAATAACGCGGTTGCGAATTTTGATAAGCAACTAATAATCCCCACAATTTTTCACCTTCCCGAATCGGAACAAAGGTTTCGTTGCGCGGAAGTTCGTTATCATCGTCTGTGTCCTCAAAAGTTTCTATAATCATTGGTTGGGCTTGTACAACAGGTTTCCAACCATCTTTAAAGGAATCTGCCACAAATTTACCGCTCCAATCTGAGTTGAAGCGGTAGATTGCAACTCGCTCGACTTCGAGCAACTCTCGCACAGCTTGAGTAGTGGTTCTAAAAATAGTTTTAATATCGAGTGACTGGCGGATTTTGTCAATGGTTGCAGCCAGCAGTTCTTGCCGTTCCATCGATTTCTCCCGTTCGGTGGCTTGTGCTAACTGGACAACCTGCATTTGAACTTGCTTTAAATAAGAATCCTGTTTTAATGCGACTCCCAATTGCTGGGCTATTTGACTGACAAATTCAATTTCAGAGGGTTGCCAGTCACGAGGAGCGTTACATTGGTGAATACACAGCAATCCCCAAAGTTCACCTTTTTTCAATAGAGGTGCGATCATATTTGCACGCACTTGAAATTTTTCTAGGATTTGGATATAGCAACCTGGAAAGTTTTCTTGATAAATGTCAGCGATCGCATTTACTCGACCTTGGGCGTAAAGGTGTGCAAAGTTTTCACCGAAGCAATAATCATAAACTTTTTCTGCGATTACCGAATTACACTCAGGTACAACATCCTCCGAAATAAATTCTCCTTCCCAATCTTTTTGAGGGTAAAAACGAAAGACTGTCACTCGGTCTGCTTGCAGCATTTGCCGGGCCTCGGTGACAGTAGTCTGGAAGATTGTATCTAAATCTAGAGACTCCCGAATTCGAGTAATCACGCTAGTTAATGTCTTTTGTTGCTCTGCTTGGTACTGAGCGTGTGCCAACAACTTATGGTGTCGCAGTGCCACACCAATTTGTGTACCAATTTTGGTCAGTGATTCGACTTCATAAGATTGCCACTGTCTGGGTGAGGCATTTTGGTAGGCAGCGATCACTCCCCAAAGTTGATCTCCTTGGAGAATGGGGGCAGTTGCAAAGGCTTTTGCCTGGAATTGCTCCAACAGGGTTACATGGCACTTTGTTAATCCGGCTTGATAAATGTCATTGACTATAAATGTCTGGTTTTTAACGTAACGTCCGCCTTGCGTCTGTTGCAAATAAGTATCAGCGATCGCTGGCTGAACGCCAACTAAGGGAGTCCAGCCTTCCGCAATTGATTCAGCAACAAAGTTACCACTCCAATCTGGATTGAAGCTAAAGATGGCAACTCGATCAGCTTGCAGCAGCTGGCGTATTTCTTGAGTTGTGGTTTTAAAAATGGTTTCAATATCAAGGGGTGAGCGAATTTCATCAACAATCTGAGCAATTACTTGGTCGCGTTGAGCCGCTTGAGCCAATTTTGCAGCTTGCAATTGGACTTCATGGAGATGCCTTGCTTGTTGAATCGCTACGGTAAGATGGTCAGCAATTTGACGAATAAACTCAATTTCCGATTCTTTCCAGTCACGAGGCTCACTACACTGATGAATGCAAAGCAATCCCCACAGTTCCTTATCCCGCGATAGAGGGACAATGAGATTAGCCTGTACCTGAAATTTACTCAAAATTGCCACATGACAATCACTCAGCCCCGCTTGGTAAATATCTGCTACTGCTTGCACTCTACCTTGTTGATAACTGGCAGCAAATTGTTTTCCAAAGCAGTGATCGTAAACTTTTAGTGCCAATGCCGAGTCCCAGCCAAGTGCAACATCCTCAGAAACAAATTTTCCTTCCCAATCTTTTTCCAGGTCAAACTGGAAGACTGCTACACGGTCAGCATTAAGCAACTGACGCACTTGGGTAACGGTGGTTTGAAAAATTGTCTCTAAGTCAAGAGACTCCCGAATTCGCACAATTACACTCGCCAGAGCCTTTTGTTGCTCTAGTTGCTCTTGAAGTTGAACGCTTGACAAAAGAAGTTGATTTTCTGTGAAATTTGAATTGGGTTCCATTGCTCTGGATTATGTCGTTTTTATATGATTAATGACTCCTCATCCCAAACTTCATGGAGTCAAAGGGGGTCAAAAATATGACAAACTGCAAATTTTTGCAGTTTTCAACTATTTCCCAGAAGATGGTTATTGTTATAGTTCCCCAATCTTTATCTATTTTCGTAATGGGTTAAAAAATAATTTTGGCTTGTATACAGCAGAAGACATGAATAATAAAAGGTTTGTAGTAAGCGCCTCTAGCCCTTACTACGAGCCAATTTAATTAATTTTACGTAGCGATCGCAGCAGTTTCGTTTTGAGCGTAGGCGTAGCTCGTCGCAGCCATCGCACTATAAACTAATGACTAATTTGTCAAAATTTACCTGACAGATTGCGGAATTTCAGGTTAAATGTTTTAAAGTATGCACTCTGCAAGAGTTGTCGGGTATTATTCGTGACACAACAAGACCAAAAACCCTCTCGTTCTTTCGCTGGAATTGCTGGCATTGTTGCCGCAGCCACATTAATTAGTAAAATCTTCGGTTTAGTGCGGCAGCAAGCGATCGCTGCCGCTTTTGGTGTTGGTGCTGCTGCCACTGCCTATAGTTATGCCTATATTATCCCTGGCTTTCTATTAATATTACTTGGTGGTGTAAATGGGCCATTACACAGTGCGATCGTCAGCGTTTTAGCCAAGCGGCGGCGAGAAGAAGCGGCTCCCCTAGTAGAAACCGTGACAACGCTGGTGGCTGGAGTGCTGTTGGTGGTGACAGTTGCTCAGATTTTATTTGCGGATGCGATCGTTGATTTCGTTGGTCAGGGTTTGGAGGCGACAACCAGAGCGATCGCCATTCAACAACTCCGCATTATGGCGCCGATGGCTTTATTTTCAGGTTTAATTGGCATTGGCTTTGGAACTCTCAATACAGCCAATCAATATTGGTTGCTCTCCATTAGTCCCTTATTATCTAGTATTACGGTTGTTGCTGGACTTGCTATCTTGGCTATGCAACTGGGCAAGGATATGATTAAGCCGGAGTACGCTTTAATCGGGGGAATGGTGTTAGCTTGGGGAACTTTGGCAGGAGCAATTCTCCAGTGGTTAGTGCAACTAATTGTCCAGTGGCGGTTAGGATTAGGCACATTACGCCTGCGGTTTGAGTTTAAATCCCCAGGCGTTCAAGAAGTAATTAAAATCATGACTCCGGCAACAGTTTCGTCTGGAATGATGCCAATTAATGTTGCCACTGACCTTTATTTTGCCAGTCCTATCCCTGGTGCTGCGGCAGGATTTAACTATGCGAATCTGTTAGTACAAACTCCCTTGGGGATTATTTCTAATATCATTTTACTGCCCCTATTACCAATATTTGCCAAACTTGCCGGCCCCGAAAATTGGCCAGAGCTAAAATCACGCATTCGCCAAGGACTGCTACTCACTGCCTTCACCATGCTACCGCTAGGGGCGCTGATGGTGGCGTTATCAGTACCCATTGTGCAGGTAGTATATGAGCGTGGTGCTTTCAAACCAGAAGCTACACAGCTAGTTTCATCCTTGTTAGTCGCTTATGGAATTGGGATGTTTGTCTATTTGGGACGTGATGTTTTGGTGCGGGTATTCTATGCTTTAGGCGATGGACAGACACCTTTTCGCATCAGTATTTATAACATCTTGCTCAACGCCTTACTAGATTGGTTTTTCGTTAAACCTTTTGGCGCTCCCGGTTTGGTGTTGGCAACAGTGGGTGTAAATTGCAGCTCAATGTTAATGCTGTTATGGTTGCTCGATCGCAAACTTAATGGTTTACCTTGGCGGGAGTGGAGTGTGCCGATTTTGGGTTTGGCTGCTGGTAGCGTTGTCGCTGGCGTAGCAAGCTATGGAACATTGGTTGCTTGTCAACAATTTTTAGGTAAAGAAGGTTTACTGATTCTGGTGTTGGAGTTGGGTATATCTGGCTTCGTGGGGATTGCGGTGTTTGCTGCGATCGCTTCATCGATGAAAATATCAGAGGTGAATACTTTTATATCTCGCCTACGTCAACGCTTAAAGAAATAACTGTTATAGGACTTATACCAAGTTGCCAAAGTTAGTCTTGTTTGGAATCAAGGCCGCTACTGGACTAACTTTTGAGCAAATAATACTATCTATCGTAACTTGGTATTACTTGGCAACGCAGGCGATACCTGCGGCAGGCTAGGCCAACGCTAATGGCAAAATGAGAAGAAATGTTTATCGAACTTACTAAGTTTCAAACAAAAGTTAACAGTCAGATAAAAGATATAAAACTCTATGGTCAATATCATCGAAAATCGAAAACAGCCATATTGCTTAATTCGGATTGGGGAAGAGGTTACTGAACAAGATACTCAGAATTATCTCGCTCGCTTTACACATTTGATCAATTATCAAGAGCGCATAGGTTTTGCTTTTCAAGACCTTAGTGGTAAACCTCGAAAATCAAAAGCTGGCGAAAAAATGGAAAGTGATTGGCTGCGTTTACACAAAAAAGAATTTGAGCAATATTGCTTGGGTATAGCTATGATTACTTCTCCTAGTTTGGAGTCTTTACTAAAACGAATAATTCTGAAAGGAGCCGGAAAGCGTTTATTTGGATGTGATTGCGAACTATTTTATAGTTTGGAGAAAGCAGAAAAATGGTTTATGACTCGTAGCCAAAGTATATGATGGCGTATGTTATTTGAATATTTCACTTGGTACACCCAACTGGGTGAATAATAATTCAGCCAGTTGGGTGAACCAGATGTGTGAGGTTACATTTTGTAAAAAAAGAGATTCTAGTACTAGAGAACATTGATTTTACTTAACTCTGGTGAGAAGAATTCTATGAAACTTACAAAATTAGCTACCTCTTTCCTTGCTGTTGCTTCAATCGTCTTTTCAGGCGGTATTGCATCTGCTCAAACAGCCGGTACAAACGGTAATTACATCGGTGCTGGAATTGCGGTTGGTGCAACCAGTGGCGGACAAGGAAACGATGAAGCACAAGTTGGTGGCAATATCCAAGGACGTTACGCCGTTCCCAAAACACCTCTTTCACTACGGGGTTCTGTGCTGTATGGTGGTGATGCTGCCGCAATTATGCCCATAGTGACTTACGATGCGCCTATCGCCAAAAATACTAATGTTTACTTCGGTGGTGGTTATTCTTTTGTAACTGACGAAGGTCAAAAAACCCCATTGGGCAATCAGAATGCACCTGTAGTCACCCTTGGGATTGAATCAGAAGTTAGCAACAATGTTATTGCCTATGGCGATACTAAATGGGGTATTGGCGCTTACAGAAATAGTGATGCTGATGCTCTGAGCTTCCAAGCCGGATTAGGCTATCGCTTCTAGTAATTACGAGCTAGAAAACAGCTTATTCATCAGCTAAAGCAATGATATTTGCCAGCCCTAGTATCGCGGTTCTCAATTGCATAGAATACAAACCATTCGTAGGGGCACAGCAATGCTTATAAGTGTCAACTTAAGAAAAAATCTGCTTTGAGAAGACGTTTTGCCCTCATCCCCTAACCCCGAATCCCAACTTAGGATTCGGGGAACTAGATAATTTGCTCCCCTCGACCAAAATTGGTCGAGGGGCTGGGGGTGAGGGTCAAACCTCGAAAGCTTGCCAAGCCTAACTTCTACGTTAAGTTGACACCAATGAGATTTTTCTGTGCCCCTACCATGTATTGCATCCAAACGAGAGCCGTAATAATAAATAATTCGTTTTGTCATATCTGAGTATCCATACTCAGATATGAGCCATTTTTTTAATCATTTTCATTTATGATTTTGATAAACAATTGTATTGGTTATTATCAGTAGTTTCTCTTAAAGTTAAATAACCAATTTTAAATATGCATAAAAGATATTACTCATGGAAAACATTAATCCCATTCCAGAAATAGTTGGTGAAACAACTGACGTGGAATCTTGGCTGATTCGAGCGGGGCTAAGATTTTCAGACTTAGGTAACGATACCGCCAGTATTGCAATCCGCAAGCAATGGCGAGAGTACCAAGCCGCAGTGCAAAGATGGTGTGCAACCCTACACCAACCACCGTCAAGTGTTCAACTAAGCGGCGACTATGCCAAGCTGAGAATACCTAGTGGTGCATCAACTTATTCCCAAGTTAGGGCGGTGAAGTTTCCCAGGCGTGAGAGTGATTACTTATGATCACTAATAACTAGTTTGACTAATTATCCTGTTGCACGCCGTTTACTACTGGCTTAACTTCCGAAAATGGATCAGTGCCGCCACCCCAGTTAAAATCACTAATTCGGATGCTAAAGCCGCCTAACTCCAGCACCGGATTGTAACGCAAGGTGATGCCATAGGTGCGACGGCTATATTCCAAAATGTAGTCGGTACTAGTTTGTATACCAGTATCCAAGTTAACAGATGTTTGGAAGCCTAAGCGAAAAGGGCCGTAGATTTGCTGTGATATCCCACCGCTCAACACTTGGTTATCAACGGAGCGATCAAACAAAAAGGGCGATAATCCGTTATTTAAGCCTTGGGAATAACTAATATTAAAGGCGGTATAGTCGAAAAAAGGTCGAGAAAAATGACCAATTTGACCTTGTAAGCCAATTGTAGCAGTTAAGATGCTTTGGTTATCACCATTGCTGTAATAACTGTTAGTACCTGTGATGGCAGCGATCGCTTGCAAGTAAGGAACTACAGGTTGAGCCGTGTATCGTAATCCCTCAGTGGGAGTGGGTGGTAATGGTTTTCCTTGCCACAGTAACAGCCCTTTACTAAGGGTAGCGCTGGCTTGTAAACGACCTAGTGAGATGCGATCGTTTTCGCGCTGCGGTTTTAGTAAGTCTTGGCGATCGGTGTTGGCATCGATATACTGAGCGCTTGCCTGATAGTTAAGGTTGATGCCACTTTTTCCTAGAGGAATCACAGGAGAGCTAATAATGCCGCCAAAACTGCTTTGGACAGTTTGAAAGCCAAGGCTACCATTGTAGAGGCGATCGCGGTAGTTATATTGCAGATTCAAGATATGAGGAAGGGAACTGCCTAATGTCTGGCGCAATCCCAAATTCACCCGCAAATTATCTTCCACTTTGTTCAAGTCAAAACTGGTTAATTCCCCAGTCCCCTCAACTACCGTCCGTGGACTCAAAACGGAATTTATCTTTGTCTTCACAGCAAATAGTGCGCCTAAGTCACCCGTACCTTCTTGCACAGCTTTCTGTACTAATAACTGCGGCGTGATCGTCCAGCGAGTCTGGTCTGTATTGATCACTGGAAAGCCACGCTCAACATACAAACCACCCCGCTTATCTCCATCATAGCCAGGGGAGACTATAGCAGGTGTAACCTCCCGCGGCCGGCGGTCAATAGTCTGCTCATCTACTGGAATTGGTAAGGAGAGTGTTTGATCAAATACCAAACGCTGTCGCTCTGTCTTGATGCGATCTACTAAGGGTGTCTCTCGCGTCAGAGTTACTTTATCTGCGCGTAATTCTAGTTCTGGCGGCGAAAAAGGATCATTAGTGATGCGGACATCGCTTGCTTGCCAGCCTTGCGGATAGAAGTTAATGTGTTCAGCTTCAAACCTGAGCCGATTCACTACACCCCCACTTTTCGGTGGTGGGATGTTGGTAGCATTTGCCTGACCACCAATTGTCAGATCAATTCCTCCAGGGCTGCTCACACCGGAAAGGGGCTGATTGGCTAGAATGCGATCGCTTGGTGGGCGTTTTGAGACTCCACCAGTAGTTACATTCGTGGGCGAGAAAGCAAAATCTGTTTGGGCTGAGGGTACGTAAATTTCTCCTCTACCATTTTCCAGTTCGCCACTATCTTGAACAAAGTTATAGGTAAAACGTTGTCCGTGTAGTATCTGATCGCCCCGCGTTAAAGTTATGTTGCCTTCCCCCGCAGCAATCAAGTTATCCAAATTCACTTGCAGGCGATCGGCATCCACCACCGCCCCATCAAATCGCACAACTACATTACCTACAGCTGTAACAATTCGCCGTTGCTCGTCATACTCTTGGCGATCGGAAGTGACTTCTACAGTTCTCGGTCTGGCTGGCGCGGTTGTTGCAGATGGTTGACTTTGTGGCTGATTAGTGCTATTTCGCTGTGGTACTTGACTTTGTTGCTGGGTTGGGGACTTGAATTCTACAATGATCGGCGTTGAGGGTTGGTTTGTCGCGCTGCGAGACTTGAATTTTATAAAATTTTGTACTGATTGAGAACTCGGTGCAAGATCAGCAGCAGATACAGAGATATTGTCTGCTTTTGGAGACTGTTGTGCAGTAATATCACTTTGCTGTTTTTGTTGGGTTAACTTCTCAGCTAAAATTTCCGCCTTCGACTCAACTAACTTGTCGCTGTTTGTGACACTTGGAGCAACGTCAAGCAAAGGCAGGTGAGCAGGGAGCAGGGAGAATGTAGGAAGTTTCTCCCCTATTGTTCCAATTTGGACTCCGTAGGGGTTTTGAGTCTCCCTGCTCTGATGGCGATTAGAGCCTAGAACTTCCTGCATGGGATAACCAACTACCACCGACTGCCCCAAAAGTGCAGCATTCCTAGAAGCGGTGATCGGGGAAAATTCTAGTGGTAAACTTTCTGGTGAATGAGGTATAGAGTGAGTTTTGACAACTACCAAGTCATCGGGAATTGATTTGATCGGAGTTGGCAATGGCGGATTACTCTTGGTGTCACCCGCAATTGCCAACTGAGCCAAATCCTTGGGCTGCTGGGATTTGTCTGTCTTTTCGTGTATTCCAGTTTCTACACCTGAAAGAAACTTTGTATGACTAAAAGATGAGGCAGGATTTACAGGTTGTAAAGATTCGAGGATAGGAGGCGGATTGGGCGGCAGAACTGGATGAAGCATATTTGAGCAAAATCGGGCTAACAAACAGCCAAATGACCGACGAAAGGATAAATAATACATTTTGCCTTCCGACTGTCGCCTTCTGCTACCTGGAGCAAGCCACTTGGAAGAGGAAACTTACCACTTTGAAAGTTTAGTAAGTTTCCGTGGCGTTTAGTATCTTCCGCCTTCCAAAGTCGCGGATGATTTATCGTCCTTTTACTCTGAGTCCCGACGGCCGGGGTTACGAGCAGGATCGTTCGACAAAAATCCGAAGACGAACAGAGCGGCGAAGAAGGCAACAACAATATAAACAGCGATTTTTAAAGTCAGCATAGAAATATCTCCAACGGGTAAGACAAAGAGAGCTTTTCTTTCAGGATCTGCCATGCAGAAAAGATAGCTCCTTTATATTACCCAAATCTCGTCCATTTTTTAGAGAACTCTGGGGATTGGGGATTGGCAGTGCCTATCTTACGGTTATTGATAATGGTGCAAGATGTCAGTTGTCTGACTTTTAGATGCCCTTAAAAAATAACTCAGAGACTATTTACTCTTCTGACGCTGACTAATGGCAAAGGTTTCTTAAAAAAAGGGAACAGCTTACAGAAGGATAGTTAAACCACGTCTATCTTGAAACCTGTAGTTCTTCGGTGATGAAAAGGATTTGCCCTCATCCCCCAACCCCGAACCCCAGATTTGGGGTTCGGGGAGCCAGAATTTCAAAGTCCCTCTCCCATATCTGGGAGAGGGATTTAGGGTGAGGGCAAAAACTACGGTTCTCAACTTAGATGAAGTTTAACTTTCCTTCTGTAAGCTGT
>NZ_JBALCE010000011.1:0-162832 GCF_036919815.1 Nostoc sp. | reverse complement strand
ACCGAATTTTTCTTGTTTCCCCCCTTTACAAGGGGGGATTAAGGGGGGTAACAATTCGATTAAAATCACAACATATCACTTTTCAAACAACCTCTAAAGGCGCTTCAGGACAAATTAGATTAATGTATTTAGTCAATACAACTGATTGTGTAATCAAGCTTGTGTGGATTTATAGCCATGAGCAATTTGCAAAACGCCCTACTGAGGTGGATTTAAAAGAGCGTTTTTAAGGAAATCTTAGATTATTAATATTGTAAGTTTTTAGATTTATCAAAAATATTTAATTATAATATAAAACTAGCATTAAAAATTAATCTGCCTGGGGATAGAATACAGATTTAAATTTATATCTATATAAAGGTAGAAAAACAGAGTTTGTAACGAAAAGTTATGTTTATCTACCCAGAGTTGTGAGAGCGATCGCTCAAAAGAAAGAGGCAATATACCTAACTTCTATGTCAAGGTTATATAAGTTAAGAATTATGAACACTGCCGAGGAGAACACGGATGGTAACTACTTTAGATGATACGAAACGCAATGCTATTGCTGTAAAATTGGCAAGTATCAAAGCACTGCAAAAGTTAGTAATTGAAAATGAGAAATTGCTTTTGAAAGAAGGACTTGATACCGAAATTGCCGATCGCATTCGGAATTTCATCAATGATGATGAAAAAAATCTTGGCGTTCTGGAAACTGTAATTGGTCAGTATGGCATTCAGGCTGAACCCAAAAAAACTGTTACACAATTCATTGAAAAAGCTGGCGAATTGTTTAAAGGTTCTGAGTTGAGCCTGTATGAAAAAGTATCTCAGCATGAATTGCTCAAACATCAACTAGTAATGAGTGGCTTGATAGTTCACAAAGCTGCTCAAAAAGTTGGTGCTGACATTTTGCTAGCGATCGCACCTTTGAATACAATTAACTTTGAAAACCGCGCTCACCAAGAGCAACTCAAAGGTATTCTGGAGGTTCTAGGTGTCCGCGAACTCACTGGACAAGATGCAGATCAAGGAATTTGGGCACGAGTCCAGGATGCTATGGCGGCAGTCAGTGGTGTGGTAGGTAGTGCTGTTACCCAAACCAGCGACAAAAAGGATCTAAATATCCAAGATGTCATCCGCCTCGATCACGGCAAGGTAAATACCCTGTTCACCGAACTGCTGCAAAGCAATGATCCACAAAAGATCCAAGAATACTTTGGTCAAATTTACAAAGATTTAACTGCCCATTCGGAAGCTGAAGAGGAAGTAGTCTATCCAAGAGTACGTCCTTTCTACGGTCAAGAAAACACCCAAGAACTGTTTGATGAACAAGCTCATGCGAAACTGGCGTTAGAGGAAATTAAGGCTCTTAGCCCATCTTCACCCCAATTCAAAGATAAAGCCAAAGAGCTATTGGCTAAACTTGGGGATCATATTCGTCAAGAAGAAACCACAATGTTTGCTGCCATTCGTAACAACTTGACCACTGAGCAAAGTGAACAACTTGCTACTGAATTCAAAGCTGCTAAGACTCGAATTCAACAAAAACTCGGTGTTGTTACTGAATAAAATGTATCGTGGGCTTTCGGGCTTTCGATATCCGCTAAAAAAGGTTAGTTAAACAAAAAGTCCCAGCACTTATCTGCTGGGACTTTTTATTTACAAATTTTGCTGACAGTATTTATAAGCGGTGTATGCCATAGTTACAACCCCGGTAATAATCGCAGATTCATCGACTTCAAATTGGGGATGATGTAATGGGTGGTTAATAATTCTTTCTTTGTAGCCTACACCCAAGCGAAACATGGAACCGGGGACGTGTTCCAAATACATTGAAAAATCTTCAGACCCAAGGGAAGGTTCGGGTAAGACTTGAACGCGATCGCAACTCCAAGCTTCTTCTGCGGCTGATTGCAACAATTGCGTTAGGGCGTAATCATTTTGGACACTGGGTACGCCTTGGCGATAATTGACTTGATACTTTGCCCCGTAGGTATCACAGAGATTAGATACAATATTTTCAATCCAGTTTGGGAGCTGGGCACGGCTTTCGGGATGGAGCGATCGCACGGTTCCCAATAACTGCACTTTATCCGCAATTATATTCGGCGCTCTACCACCGTTAATCTTCCCGATGCTCAATACTACAGGACGCAAGGGATTTTGGGTGCGGCTGATTGCTTGTTGCAGTGCAGTAATAATTTGGCAAGCAATCCAAATTGCATCAATCGCTTCATGGGGACGCGCCCCGTGCCCAGATTCTCCCATAATCAGAATTTCTAAATCATCAGCGGCGGCTGTCAATGCCCCATAACGCACGCCAATAGAACCTGCGGGTATAGAAGGGAAAACATGAACCCCTAATAAAGCCGAGACATTTTCCATCGCCCCATCTTTCACCATCCAGCTTGCGCCTTGGGCAATTTCCTCGGCGGGCTGAAATAAAAACCGCACTTTCCCACCCAAATCCTCTGTAACTTGGGACAGCACCATTGCCGTTCCTAACCCCACTGTAGTGTGGACATCATGACCGCAAGCGTGCATAATACCATCTGCGCGAGAGGCATATTCCAAATTGGTGCCCTCTTGAATTGGTAAGGCATCCATATCGGTGCGAATTGCCAATAAACGGTCATTTTGGCTAGTGCCTTGCAGTTCTCCAATCACGCCGGTTTTGCCGACTCCCTCTTGGACGTGTAGCCCACTGGAAGACAGAACACCAGCTACGAAGGCTGCTGTTTGGTACTCCTGACCGCTAAGTTCTGGGTGAGAGTGGATGTGGCGGCGAATTTCAATTAAGCGGGGTGCTAGTTTTGCTGCTAAGTCTTTAATACGGGTAAGCATTGATTAAATTAATCTCCAGCCTTTTTTCCCATGATAAAGAACTGTTAACAAACAAAATGCTTTTGGCATACTACAACGAGAGTTGAGAACAAGCAAAGGTGGACGGGAAGATAAGGGAGATGTAGCTTTAGCTTTCCTACGGAACGCTACGCGAACCCGCAGCGTGGGAGATGAATTAATAATCAATGCCCAATACTCAATGCCCAGTTTATTTGGAATAACAGGTTGTGCCTCGGGTATTTTCGGGTTTGAACTCATTACATTCTCTGAGATTTTGACGCTCTAACGACCAGCCATAGGGTTTGTCGGAGGTGACGACACCATTAGCCAGAGTTGTTAGTCGGAAGTTAGCCCCCCGAAAATTGGTAAACTGCAAATTAGCATTTTTTAAGTTTGCTGCTTCTAAATTGGCGCTGATGAAACCGGCATAAGATAGATCGGCATTTTCCAGGGATGCTGATTTCAAATTGGCACCTGTTAAGGAAGCACCACTGAGATTCGCCGAATTCAAAATAGCACTTTCTAAATTTGCACCGGTGAGATCGGCATTGGTGAGATTAGCTTGAGATAATGTAGCGCTGCTCAAGTCAGCCCCTCGCAAATTTGCTCCACTTAGATTCAGTTTAGTTAGGTCAGCACCACTCAAATTACACCGGGGACAGGTACTTGTTGCCTTCAACTGATCCAAGTCTAGCTGATTTAATGCAAGGCTCGGCTCTGCAAACCCGAAACAAGCTAACAGGGCGACGGTAGCGACAATCTTGAGTTTCATATTTTTTACAGATATTCACAATTTGACAAATTACGCACATTGCGTACTGTCATACTTACATATACCACTTCTCTAAGGAAGAACAGGGATGAAGCATTGATTAAGAATGTGTAAAAGTAGTATGAATTCTAATGGTAAAACTACTCAAACCGAAATCTAGGCTATAGAATCGATTTGTAGGCAAGTATACCGAACCAATTATAGACTACCAAATATGTGATCCCCCTAGTCGATTTTTTATCGAGCTAGGGGGATCTTGTTTTTGGGCACTTGATTAATTACGAATTACGAATTACGAATAGGACTTACCCAAAACTACACGCAGTAGAGGCAATTCATGTAGCTTTAGCTTTCCTACGGAACGCTACGCGAACCCGCAGGGTATTGCCTCTACCTAAAAATCAGGATTTCAGCTATTGTTTGCGTAAGTCCTGACGAATTACGAATTATTTTAACGCCATCCCAAAAGGCGCAATCCAGGCACAATTAGGTAGTAACTCACTCCTAACCAGAAGCTGACAAAGAAGCCCACAGAACCAAAAAAAATCAGAGGCTGGTATAACTCCGACCAGCCTGGTTGACTAGATAATTGCAAGATAGCAGGTGCTAACTTCAAAAGAATCAAAAGTGCATAGCCGATCGCACTACCAAAGGCAGCGAACACAGCGTACACTATATGATGGCTGCGAAGACCTAAACTCAAGGTGAGTAGGGAAACTGCCACTAAAATCACTGCCACTAAGCCCTCACCGCTATCTTTTGGGGTGATTAATTGCAAAATCAACCAGCCGAAGCCATAGCTAACTATACCCATCAGCGACGCCACTAAAAAGCGCCGCCGTTGACCAAAACACCCGGATACTGTCAGCCCCCAAGCGGTTCCCCAGCCTGCGGCGACAAACACCAAAATATCTGCCCCGAAGTGGGGTTGAGTATTTGGCACTAATTGGTTTAGCTGACTCCCAAGAAATTCCACAACCCGATGCCCCAAGCTGGTGCGATAGGCCAAAATAAAACCAGCAATCGCACCAAAACAAGCGCCGATACTACTCAGGATTATCGCCCAAATCGTCGCCAAACAAGCTTGGAAAATTTTGATGATTGTCTGAGCGATGAAAACAACGGTTTTAGTTACAGCTTGGCTAAAATTAGCTAAAACTTGTTCAATAGCTAACTTTAGCACTGTAAATTTCTGGTAAGCTTGCGTTGAGGCTTGCTTAAGGTTGTCTCGCAGGTGGGAAAACAACCCTGGCGGCGGTAATGATTGAGAAATCTTCGCCAATCGTTTTTGAATTATCGCTGCATTTGCCGGACGCGATCGCACATCCGCCTCCACCATCTCATCTAGCAAATCTGCTAATTGCGGGTTGACATTCACCGCAGTTCGCCAGTGCAATTTACCCGTTTGCTGATCTTCCAACTCTAGCGGGTATTTGCCTGTTAGTAGTTCAATTATCGTTCGACCAAGGGCATAAAAATCAGCACTCGGTCTAACAATCCCTCCAGTCACTTGTTCTGGTGGACTGTAGCCAGAAGAAAATAATCGCGTGGAACTAGACTGAGAACGCAGCTTAGAGGGGCTAAATTGTTTTGCCCCACCAAAATCAATTAGTACCACGCGATCGCCCTCTATTTGCCCTTGGGATCGGGTTACAGTTGACGAAGAGGTGCCTAGCATTAAATTAGAGGGTTTGATATCCCGGTGAATAATCTGACGTTTGTGTAATTCCTGTAAAATTTGTACAGCTTGGGCAAACCAGTTTAAAACCAAATCCTCTGGACACCCTTGGGGAAACTTTTTTAATATCTCCTCTAAAGTCCGCCCATTAATTTTTTCCATTACCAGGCAAGGCAGTTGGTGCGGTTTGGGATTAAACAAGTTTACGTGAAAATATCCATCAGCATCGACTCTAGGGACACCCGGATGCTGCAAGTTAGATAAAACCGCCGCCTCTTGGGTAAATAATTCCAGTGCCTTTGGTGAATCTTCTACCAACACTTTCAGTACTTTCTCGGTTTGAGTTTTTTCATCCCAAACCGTGTAGATTTGAGCAAATCCTCCCGACCCCAACGGCTGAAGTGGAACATAGCGGTCTAACAGCTCTAGCGGTGCGCCACAGCTGTTGCAAAATTTGTTTCCCCAAGGCTGAGGATAAGGACGTTGACAATCAGGATTTATGCAGTGAACCGCCCTCTGAGTGATGTGGGACACAACCGCTACAATACAAAGGCT
This sequence comes from Nostoc sp., assembly GCF_036919815.1. Taxonomy (GTDB): domain Bacteria; phylum Cyanobacteriota; class Cyanobacteriia; order Cyanobacteriales; family Nostocaceae; genus Nostoc. Next base: position 157,001 of record NZ_JBALCE010000011.1, on the reverse strand, counting down.
GACTTGATTTTAGCGTTTCTTTAGGTTTCCTGATTTTAAAATAGGCAAAACGAATGCTCTCATAAAAGCTATGAGGGCATTCGTTTATATTTATGTCAGCCCTTAATTACGAAAACTTCTCTTACTCTGTCTGTGCTTGGCAACTTCTTTGCGCTTGCGTTTTTCTAGGGGCGTTTCAAAATGACGATGCTTTCTCATGTCTGGAAAAATTCCAGCCTTGGAAACTTCTCGCTTAAATCGTCGTAAGGCTGACTCAATGTGTTCATTGTCACCTACAATTACTTGGGTCATTATCTCTCCTACTAAGTTGACTTAATCAATGGGTATGCAGGTAGTAACAGTGCCAGGACTTCCGCAAACAATAGCCGAAACCCTGATTTTGAGGTAGGGGCAATACCCTGCGGTAAGCTAAAGCTACATGAATTGCCCCTACCTCATGTAGTTTTGCGTAAGTCCTAAGTGCAAAAAAAAGACAGACTCCTTGTCTGACTTAAGACTCTAGGTAAATTTTTTTGTTTCCAAAGTTAGTAGCGCGAGCGTCCACCGCCGCCACCACCATATCCGCCTCGATTACCACCAAAGGAACCTCTATCACCTCTGTCTTCCTTGGGTTTAGCCTTATTTACTTTCAGGTCACGACCCATCCACTCAGCACCGTCTAGAGCTTCAATAGCAGCTGTTTCTTCAGCATCAGTTCCCATTTCCACAAAAGCAAAGCCTCGCGGACGACCTGTTTCACGGTCAGTAGGTACTTGAACCCGCTTGACAGCACCATATTCTGCAAAAATACCAGTTAAATCCTCTTGTGTAACGTCATAAGAGAGGTTACCTACATAAATTGACATCGATTATCTCCAAAATCATCACTGTGTAGAGATTTTAATTTCTCTGAGAAGTCTGTAAATACTAAAAGGAAAAAGCCCTTCAATACTAAAATCAAAGACATCACGGAACTAACTCTCCTAATCTAGGATGACATAGGAGCTAACTCTCTGCATCCAGTGGTTAGTTAATCAGTGATGCGATCGCATCTAGGCGATCGCCCGCCCCCACTTACCCTAAGTACAGCCCACCGCAAAAAAGGGTTGGAAATGGAAAAAGATAAATTCTGTAGGGTGATAAAGGAAATCAGACATACAGGAGCGCATCTTTAATATCCGAATTGAAGTTTAACTGCATTAACCATGAAGTATTACTTCCAAATTTTAATATGAAAGGCAAAGTCAGGCAACATATAAAAGCTATGCCGACTTGTATTCCTTTGGAGAACCCGCCATGAAAGCAACTGCGATCGCGTACCTGCCGTAGGCAATCACGCAGCGATCGCACGAGGAGCAAGCGAATTTAAACTTGTACTGAGCGCAGCCTCTCGTACAGAAGTACGCGAGAACAATTCGATTGGACTTTGGACAAATAAAAAATCTTAGCGTCAAATCCAAATGATAAATCGCCTCAGTTCGTTTTTGAACTGAAGAAAATTTCATCTACTTACATAAATTTACGCAGCAGTCGATGTTTAGAGTATCTATTTTTACTATGGGATACTTTCTTTAATCGCTACCCGTTGTTTCATCCCACCAGAAAGTTCCTGTGGTAGCGCTTTGGCAAATTCCGTGATTAACCTTGATAAAATCTAATAAATAATTAGGTCAGAATGGAATCGTCAAATTCCTAAACCACAGAATAAAATTCTTTAGCTTTAGATTAACTATAATTATGAGTTATATTTTCGATATATCTCTTTTTCAAGTTCCAGCTTTTCTTGATCTATTCGTATTATCATGTCATCTTCTTCTCCATTTTCATCTGGTATAAGTTTATATAAACCCAACTCACAACACTCTGCAATTACAGATATCATGCTGGTGAGATTGTTATATACTCTTAATGGATTATCAATAAAAATATAATCGACAACATAAATTGGAGATGGATTGAGATCGCCAACTATATATAGAATTGTTTTGTTCTCAAATGAGGCAATAGGAAAGCATTTTTGATCCCATCCTTTATGATTATTATATGGCTTATTCATCATAATTGATTGTGCAAGTTGCCATAAATCATGATAATTTGAAACTGATTCTTGTAAAGTATAGAATGGAATAGGTGAATGATTCATAAATTGGTCAGGAAACAAAAAATAGAGTGGTAGATAGCCATTGTTATAACCAAGATCGGCGGTTCCATTACGCCATTGATAAAGCTCGTATACTTCCTCGGATAACCTGAATGGTAAATCCTTAGTAATTTCATCAATTTGCTGGCGAGTTAAACCTGGATTGTAACAATCGAAGAATTCAACATTAGTGGATTTTAACCAATTCAAAATATATTGAAGTTCATCCATAAGTTCAGACATTTGACTAACCTCATTTAGTGATTAAAGACGAAACTATTTTCAACGATCTCGTCTAATATTCTCCCTTTCTTAAATCTGTGTTTTACCTGAGATTTTTTGCCTATCGCTACTTTTAGTTTTCGCCAGCTACAGGTAAACGTATAGTGAATGTACTACCCTGCCCTGGTTCAGATGTCACATTGATTGTGCCTTGATGTGCTTCGATAATGCAGCGAGATAGATAGAGTCCCAAACCACTACCAGAACGCTGGTGTTTACCTTGGCGAAATCGCTCGAATAATATTGCCTGATCTTGTTTAGAAATTCCCGACCCTGTATCTTGGATATCAATAGTCACAGCTACCGGAGTGAGATAGCAGTGAATATCTACAGAACCTTTGTCTGTAAATTTGATCGCATTACCGATAATATTTGTCAAAACTCGCCGCAGTTCTACGCGATCGCCCATGATGGTGCTTGCAGTTTCACCTATATCAATGTTTACAACTAATCTTTTTTCTTCAGCTAAGGGAGTTAATTCTTGGGAAACTTCGCTAACTAATTCTTGAATATTGCAGGGAGAAATTTTTAAGGTTTTACAGCCGGCTTCATGACGATAAACTTCTAACAAGGTATTTACCATTTCCAGCAGGTCTTGATTACTGCCAATCATGGTATCAATTATTTCTTGCAATTGTGGCGAAACTTCACAAAACCTGCCTGACAGCAATAATTTTAATACGCGGTTGGAGGCTACTAGAGGTATGCGTAAATCGTGAGTAAAACGCGAGACAAAATCTGCACGGAGGTTAGCCATCTGATCGCGTTCGTCGATACTATGCTTGAGGCGCAGGAGCGATCGCACTCGTGCATGTAGTTCATCAGGATCGAATGGTTTACGAATAAAGTCATCTGCACCCGCATCAAGTCCTTCAACAACGCTAGACTCATAGTGAGCCGTGAGCAGCAAAATGGGGATAAATGGCAACGCCTGATTCTGGCGGATGCGTCGAGTAAATTCATAGCCATCTATCTCCGGCATCATCACATCTAAGAGAATTAAGTCTGGCGGCGACTGCTCAACCATACTCAGAGCAATTTTGCTATCTTCCACCAAGTTAATCTCATAGTCCTCATCTTCTAGAACTGCTTCTAAGACCAGTAAATTGTCAAAAACATCATCGACAACGAGAATTTTATCTTTTTTGACACTTTTGGTTAAAGACATGGCTAAATAAAAAAAGAAGTGCTTGGCTATCCCTAGCAAATCTAGTAATAGCTTACTTCACTAGCGCTGAGATTATTAAGGATTCGTATTTTCCTTTAAAGTTTCCTGAATTATTTTATTCTTGTACGTAATTACACTATTTGTGTTATTAATTAATGTATCAATTAAAACTATTTCATAGGTATCTTAGCCGTCTGATTATCCAAGCAATATTTGTGTCGGCGTCTTAAGGTGAGGTAGTTTACGTCCCTTCTATGTGGATCATTCTAGCTATTGGAAGGGCAACTATTAAATAGTCACCCACTCTTGCTTGCTACAGGATTTTCAGAGAGGAGTTGTTTGCCATCAAACATCTATCATCAAGTAAATGTATAAAAATATTTTTTGATTGAGTTATATTGTTATATCGCAACTCTTGCTTGAGAAAAACTTCCGAGATTAGGTTATTTATGTGCAATGGTAGATGAACTTAAGGAAATAATCCCAAACGCATTGCTTTTTGGATAAAATCCCGAATAGAAGAACGAGATTATTTTAATCTGTATTTTAGATAGATCACAGTAAAGTTAAGCAACTATGAGTGAAATCAACATCCTCGTGATTGAAGATCACAACCTGACAAGAATCGGCTTACGGGCTGCCTTACAAACGCAGCCAGAGTTAAACATTGTTGGTGAAGCCGCGAATGCTGCCGACGGCATCAAGCTTCTAAAAACTCTCAAGCCTGATGTTGCTACTATTGACATTGGTTTGCCTGACATGGATGGGATTGAGCTAACACGCACATTTAGGCAATATCAAGCAGAACATGAAGATTATACAACAAAGCTGCTAATTTTAACGATGCAGAATAGCGAACAGGCAGTTTTAGCAGCATTTGCGGCGGGTGCAGATTCTTATTGCATGAAGGATATCGAAACTGAGAAACTAGTTGAGGCTGTGAAAACGACTTATGCAGGTGCATCATGGATCGATCCAGCGATCGCAGATATTGTACTACAACAAATACGTCAAGATTTCCCCGATGCTAGCAGAGGCACATCTGGAAAAAGAGTCTTAATTGAAGGTATTGACCCAGATATTGAGAAAAGTATAGTCGGCTATCCTTTAACTAATAGAGAGATGGATGTTTTAGAGTTGATTGTCGCTGGGTGTGACAATGCAGAAATTGCTAAAAGGCTGTATCTAACAGTCGGTACTGTAAAAACTCATGTTCGAGGTATTCTCAATAAACTCTGTGTTGCTGACCGTACACAGGCTGCTGTCCGGGCTTTGCGTGCTGGATTAGTACCGTGAGTAGTTCACCTACTCACATTGCAATTTCCACAGTAATTTTTAATTCCTTAAAAACGGGTACTGAACTATCCACCTCAAAACTGTAACTTTTTCCGAGATGCTGCGCTAACGAAATGCTTGGTCATAATTCTTTTTCGGTCAAAGCGGTTAAGTGGAACAAAGATTTATGAACAAATTGTTACAAAGTTTAGTAGAATAACAGCATTCACAAATAAGTATTTTTTTTCATATACATCATGATAGCGGATCAATTTCCCTGGCTTACCGCGATCGTCTTACTGCCACTCGTTGCTGCCTTGCTCATCCCTGTGCTGCCTGATAAAGATGGCAAGCGCGTGCGGTGGTATGCACTGGGTGTAGGTATGGCAGACTTTGCTTTGATGTGCTACGCCTTTTGGAAACATTACGATGCCAGCAGTGCTAGTTTTCAACTTGTGGAAAATTATGCCTGGGTGCCTCAGTTAGGTTTGAACTGGGCGGTATCAGTTGATGGACTTTCAGTGCCACTTGTGCTTCTAGCAGGATTTGTCACCACACTCTCGATATTTTCGGCTTGGCAAGTTGATCACCGCCCCCGCCTCTTCTATTTCTTGATGCTGGTGCTGTATTCCGCACAGGTAGGGGTGTTCGTTGCCAAAGACTTGCTGCTATTTTTCATTATGTGGGAAGTAGAGCTGATTCCCGTCTACCTACTAGTCTGCATTTGGGGTGGGCAAAGGCGTCGTTATGCGGCTACGAAATTTTTGTTGTATACCGCAGCGGCTTCTATATTTATTTTGGTGGCGGCCCTGGCAATGGGGTTATACGGTGGCGGTGATATGACATTTGATATCACCGCCCTCGCCAGAAAGGAATATCCCCTTGGTCTACAACTGCTACTTTATGCAGGGTTGTTGATTGCATTTGGTGTCAAACTCGCTGTTTTCCCGATGCATACCTGGCTACCTGATGCCCACGGCGAAGCATCCTCGCCTGTGTCGATGATTTTGGCTGGTGTGTTGCTGAAGATGGGCGGATACGGGCTGATTCGCCTGAATCTTGAACTACTCCCCGATGCACACATTTACTTTGCGCCAGTTCTAGCGATTCTGGGTGTTGTCAATATTATTTATGGTGCATTGAACTCCTTTGCTCAGACGAATATGAAGCGGCGTTTGGCTTATTCGTCGATTTCTCACATGGGGTTTGTACTGCTTGGGATTGCGTCTTTCACTGATTTGGGAATCAACGGTGCAATGTTGCAAATGATCTCGCATGGTTTAATTGCATCGGTGCTGTTCTTCTTAGCAGGCGTTACTTACGATCGCACCCACACAATGATAATGAAAGATATGGGCGGTATTGGTCAAGCCATGCCCAAAGTCTTTGCCCTGTTTACAATCGCAGCAATGGCATCCCTCGCACTTCCCGGTATGAGCGGCTTTGCTGGCGAACTATCAGTATTCGTTGGTCTGACAAGCAGTGACGTTTACAGTTCAACTTTCTGCACTGTCACCGTTTTTCTCGCCGCAGTAGGAGTCATCCTCACACCTATCTATCTACTTTCCATGCTACGAGAGGTATTTTATGGTGACGGTGCAGCACTCATCTGCGACATCAATAATGCAGGCTTAGAAAATCAAGAAGATGACGGAACAGTTTGTTTTGGTACAGACTGCTTCGTGCCAGAAGATGCAGTTTACGACGATGCTAGACCGCGTGAGGTGTTTATCGCTGCCTGTTTTCTGGTGCTGATTATTGGTATTGGTTTCTATCCCAAAATGGCGATGCAGATGTACGACGTGAAGACTGTCGCAGTGAATGCTAATCTTCGCCAGTCTTATGCCATAGTCTCGCAAACAAATCCCCAGATTTATGCTAAGGCATTATTGGTTCCGCAAATTTCAGAGGTTGAAGTAGCGCCCATCTTGGGAACTTTGAAGTAAGCTTTTTGACCAATAGACTTGTCGAAAAGAGCGTTGTCTACGACTAACTACTACTCGTCTATGCGTTTTTATTAGGTTATTACTTTGACCAAAGGCTCTACGCAACCTACAATTATTACATTAGAGTAATACATAAGTGGGTTGCGTATGAGTAATACTTCTTTCTTTGATGAACAGAAAGAACAATCTTTAATAAAAGCTAGAATTGTTGAGAAATATTTTTGGGCTTGGGCAAAGGTGATTATACCAACTGCTAAAAAATTTGACCCAAGAATTTCCTATATAGACCTTTACAGATGATTCATTTTTTTAAACTCCCTGCTCTAAATCTAATTTCATAAAGTCCTAGCAAACCTGCTGCTACTAGCAAAGGTAAGAAATAATAGACTCCCCGATAAGCTAACATTGATCCCAAAATTGCCGCCGCCGAAACTTTTGAGGAGAGAATCAGCAAAATTACAGTTTCAAATACTCCTAACCCACCAGGGACATTACTAACAACACCCGCAAACATCGCTAGTAAGTAGATTCCCAAAAAGTCTAGATAGGACAGAGATATATTAGTGGGAAGCACAGCGTAAAGAACTGCTGCTGCCAAAATCCAATCAAAACCAGAAATTGCTATTTGAACCAGGGATATTTTCAAAGAAGGAAATCGAAATTCTTGTCCCCGAATTATTAACGGTTGTTTAATAAAAATACTTCCTAGCAAATAAGCAGCTACCAGGAGCAGAAAAATCACGCCGATGGGACGCACAGTGGTAAAAGGTAAATGTAGTTGAGTGGGAATTTTGAGGGGGTTGATGATAAACAACAAACCTGCAACAGCAAACATCCCCAACCAAAAGGTAAAATTGGCGAAAGCAATTACTTGAGCGATCGCTACTGCTGACACTCCCCAACTAGAGTAAAATCGATAACGGATAGCACTGCCAGTTAGCAAGGCAAAACCGATGGTATTACTAAACGCAGAGCTAATAAAGTTGGTTAAAGCAATCTTGTTCCAACTTAGGGAACGATTAATGTAGCTAAAACCTAACATATCGTACCCAATCATCACTAGATAACCCAAGGCTGTCAGCCAAACTGCCCAGCTTAAGCGGCTTTTGGGAATAGCGGCCAGAGAGTTGAGGATATCACGATAATTATACTCATGCAATTCGTTAGCGATCGCCCACACAGAAAGCACCAGCAGCGACAAGCCGAACAGCGTGCTAAATTTGAGTCGAAACTTTTTAAGCATTTTAAAAGTCCTGAGTACTAAGTGAAGAAACCTATTCTAAGTCTTGACTTTTAACTTCCTAGCAGTCGCCAAATTTCCATCGGTTTGACACAGCATTGACATATCATTTGCATAAGCTTTTGAAGATAAACACCAGCTACAAAGTTTTTTTTATAGTGATAACTAAATAAATGAACTACAAAAAATCTAAAATTCTCTTCCTAGTTTCCGTATTAACTCTAGTTGGCTGTAATTACCGTCAAAGTGTAGCAGCAATACCTCAACAGCAGGATTTACAAACAACGCCTTCTCTTTTTTCAAGCCAGCCTGATACTAGGGATTTAGCTACTCCTCTAACTTACAAGATTGAAACCTATGATAGTCAGGTAATGGGTGCAAGTCGTACCTACGGCGTTTCTTTACCACCGGGCTATAAACAAAACCTAAAACAAAGTTATCCTGTAATCTTTCTCCTGCACGGTGGACATGGTTATCCTACTGATTGGTTTATTCAGAACAAGGGACAAGCTCTTAAGACTGTAGAAAAACTTTATACTACAGGTAAGTTGCCACCCAGCATCATCATCACACCAGATGGCAACGATAAACGTGGCTCTAGTCCCTACCGAGACCCCGCATATATCGATGGCCCTAACGGTAAAGTCTCCACAGCCGTAGGGGATGAGTTAGTAAAAGTTGTGCAAAGCCGTTATCGTACACTAACTAATCCAGATTTTTGGGCGATAGGTGGTTTATCTTCAGGTGGTTGGGGAGCAATGAATGTGGGATTACACAACTTGGATCATTTCTCGATTTTATTTAGTCATAGTGGTTATTTTCATGATAAAAGTGGCCCGATAAATAGCCCAATATCTTATATCAAAACCATTCCCCTACAAGCTCAAAAAAGGTTACGGATCTACCTAGATTCAGGTAAATCAGATATTGAAGAAATCGACGAAGCCAAAGGATTTACTAAAGTACTAAACGAACATAAAATTTATAATTCGTTTCGTCAGTTTCCTGGCAGTCACACTTGGCAATACTGGCGTGAACACTTAGCGGATTCTTTGACATTTGTGGGAAAACAATTTAGAGCTTCTGAGATAGCTCATAGAGATGAGAATTTAGGTTTTAATCGGGGTAAAAATACTCGAAGTTATTAGAACTTTTGGTGAAAAAAATGCAATTTTGCCAAAACGTTGACATCCAAAGGTGAACGTGGAAAAATTTGGTGCAGTTTTTCAGCAGATTAACTATAGTAAGTTCTAATTGAGGTGATTTTTTTTAACCGCCAAAAGAATATGAAGATTTCTAAATTTTTAATTAGCTTGGTAGGAGCGATCGCACTCCTCACGACTGCTAGTTATTATTATGTATTCATCTTAGGTGCGCCACAACTAGACCCGCCCCCAGAAGAGGCAGATACCGGGCTAAAGTTTCAATTAGCAACCTTCAACTCCCAAGCGATGGGTGCAGTCCGTAACTACGGTGTGATTTTGCCGCCGAGTTATAACAAAAATCAGCAAAAGCGCTACCCCGTGATATTCTTATTACACGGTGGTCATGATGATGCTCGCGCTTACGCTGACAAGTATGCACTCTTAGACGTACTGCATGAACTTTATCAAAGTGGAAAATTACCGCCCTCGATTGTGATTACACCTGATGGTAATGATAATCGCGGTTCCAGTCCTTTGTATGATCCTGATTATTTTGATGGGCAGAATGGCAAAGTGGGGACTTTGATTGGTTTAGAATTAGTAAAAGTTGTCAAATCGCGCTACCGCACTTTGGAAGAACCCCAGTTTTGGGCGCTAGGAGGTCTGTCTTCTGGGGGATGGGGGGCTTTTAATATCGGGTTACGCCATCTTAACAACTTCCACATTCTGTTTAGCCATAGCGGTTATTTTACCGATAATAGTGGTTCACAAAATAGTCCCCAAGAAATCGTGCAACAGCTACCAGTTGAAGATAGAAAGCAATTGCGTGTTTACCTAGATGCAGGTCTGAACGATACTAATTTACTGGCTTCTACCAAAGTTTTCAACGAAACCTTAAATAAATTAGGCATTGCTCACGTATTTTATGCATTTCCTGGAGGTCATGGTTTGTCTGGTGCAGATATAGGCTGGAACTACTTTCACAAACATCTCAAAGATTCGCTCTTCTATGTAGGTGAACAGTTTAAAAAAGTTGAGAGTTAGGAGTTAGGAGTTAAGAGTTTTAACGCTAAAACAAATGAAAAACGGCAAAGAACAAATGACAAAGAACAAATGACTAATAATTTAAAAACTCAGATTGGACTTTGGAGTGCAGCTTTCCTTACAGGTTTAGTCGGAGTAGTAAATTTGTTGTCAGCAGTGACACCTAACTTGTATGGGCGAAATCACTGGTTGAAGGAATTTTTACCATTTGAAATCCGGGCTAGTGGTCATATATTTGCAGCGTTGACTGGGTTTATTTTACTAGCACTTGCTACTAACTTATTACGCCGAAAAAGAATCGCTTGGTTACTGACGATTACTTTACTAGTGATTTCGATTTTCAGCCACTTGCTGAAGGGATTGGACTATGAAGAAAGCCTACTCTCTGGAGTTTTACTGCTGCAATTAATTTTGATGCGCCATTTTTTCACGGCGCAATCAGACCGTCCTTCCATTGCACGGGGAGTTCGAGCCCTGATCGGTGCTTTACTATTTACCCTGGCATACGGAACTATTGGATTTTACTTGTTAGACGGCAAGTTTTCCGAGAATTTTAATTGGCGGGAAGCGATGCTTCAGACTTTGGCGATGTTCTTCACCGAGGATAATTGGGGACTACAACCAAAGAGCCGATTTGGAGATTTCTTTGCTAATTCTATCTATATTATTGCCGCAGTTACGATTACATATGCAATAGTAATGCTATTGCAACCTGTGTTTTCGCGGAATCTAGCAACCACAAATGAGCGGCAAAAAGTTAAAGAAATTGTCGAGCAATATGGATGTTCTTCTTTAGCAGCTTTCACACTCTTAAATGATAAAAGTTATTATTTCAGTCCTTCAGGTAATAGTGTAATTGCTTATGTTCCTAAAGGACGGGGCGCGATCGCCTTAGGAGATCCCATCGGCCCGATTGAAGACCGCAAAGAGACAATTATTGCTTTTCAGCAGTTTTGCCAGCGCAATGACTGGTATCCTGGCTTTTACCAAACTTTGCCCGATGATGTTGAGCTTTATAAGTCATTGGGGTTTAAGGTACTCAAGATTGGAGAAGAAGCGATCGTTGACCTGAAAAGTTTTACATTACAAGGTAAAGCCGGTAAAAACTTTAGACCATCAATCAATCGTTTAACTAAGCTAGGATACCAAATCGACTTTTACCAACCACCCATCGCCGATGCTTTGTTGCACCGACTCAAACCTGTGAGTGATGAATGGCTGAAAATGGTACAAGGTTCGGAAAAACACTTTTCTTTGGGTTGGTTTGAGGAAGCTTACCTGCGAGAGTGCGAGATTGCTGTAGTGCATAATCCCGAAGGTCAAATCAGCGCCTTTGCCAACATTCTCCGGGAGTACCAACTCAACGAAGCCACTATTGACATGATGCGACATCGCTCGTCGATTGAAAATGGCACAATGGACTTTCTATTTATTTCCCTGCTTCAACATTTTAAAGAGTGTGGCTACGATAGCTTTAATTTCGGTCTTTCTGCACTTGCTGGAGTTGGAGAGAACCCAGAATCACGCCGCTTGGAGAAAGTATTGCACTATCTTTATGGGCATTTGAATCGCTTCTACAATTTCAAGGGATTGCACGCCTACAGAGAGAAGTTCCGCCCCCGTTGGGAACCGCGTTATTTGGTTTACCCCAGTTTAACCGCCTTACCTGATGTAGTTGTAGCATTGATTCGCGCCGATTCAGGCGATCGCCTTTTCGATTATTTCAAACCGGGAGCCTAAATGTGGGAAAAATAACAGGCAATGCTAATAATAGCAACCACAAGTTTTTGTTTGATTTTCATTCAAGTTTTCCTTTGCCTTTGCCTAAAAGTTGCTGTTTACATCCCCAATCCTGATCGGATAAATAAATCAGCAATCCTACTAAGTCCTGTCCCCAAACCCGGAATTAGAAATAGAAGCATCATGGCAAAGAGTCCGAACTGGGTATATTGTAGTGGTTTTAGCTGAGGAAAAATCTCACTGAAAACATGAAAACCATCGAGTGGTGGGATTGGCAGCAGATTAAACAGAAATAACGTCAAATTAATCCGAGCCGCTAGGTAAAAAAATTCGACACTGAAGAGTCCTGAAAGACTAGGTTTAAAGAAAAGTTTGAGCAGCACAATAAACAGAATGCCTAAAGCCAGATTTGATAATGGCCCAGCTGCTGATACCAAAATATTGCCTAGCTTCCCAGAGCGAAACTTAGATGGGTTGACGGGCATTTGTCCCCAAGCTATACCCATGAGACAGAGAAAGATGAGGGATTCTTTGCCCATGTGAACTACAGGATTAAGCGTGAGATGACCAGTTTGTTGTGGAGTGTTATCTCCCTGACTCATCGCAGCCCAGCCGTGAGCAAGTTCATGCAAAGTGATGGAAAAAATGACAATTACAACGATTCTGAAAAAATGAATCGGCTCTGTGATGAGTGTTTGGATAAACATACTTTATTAAATTTTGGTGAGGTAATATCTATGTAATAGAAATTATTGTGTATAAAGCTTAACAAGATATTTGCTTAACTTGCTACGGTAAATTTTGGTATATTTTATAAATCAAAATTTGCTACTTTGATTAATATCAATTGATTTTTAATAGCTTAAAAAAACATTCCATAACACTTTTGGGATTTTAAAACCTGGTAATAACTACGTATTTATTATAACTTTTAGTATATAAAGATTAGAGACTTTTGGATACTAGTAGAATAAAGTAGTATAAAAAAGCATATGTACTTTGATTTTGGTATATCACTTTGCAAAGTTAATTTTATTACCTGAAATAGCAATAGATTTACTAATAATCTTTAAGAAAATTAGGCAGAAATCAACTTCAATGAGACAATCTGACCTAATCTTCTCAACCTAAAGTCAGACATGAGCGATCGCACAAAGGCTCTACAGGCTCTCGCGGCAGAACGTTGGCGGGTATCCCTGATTCTCAGTGGAGCCATGATGTTTATTTACTTTGGCTTTATCCTATTAATCGCATTCAATAAGCCCCTACTGGGGTCATTAGTAGTTCCTGGCCTCAGCTTGGGAATTTTACTAGGGGCGCTGGTAATTGTCTCAGCATGGGTATTAATTTTTATCTACGTGCGCTGGGCAAATAGTAGTTACGACGATCAAATCGCCAGGCTGACACGCAAGTAAATTAACTATTAGCAATTTCTAGTCCCAAATCCAAATTATCAAACCCAAAATTAAGCATGAATAGTGTATGGTTCGCTCTGCCACTAGCGGCGGATATTAGCAGTCTTGGTAAGTTTAACCCGTTAGCGATCGCTTTCTTTTTTCTGTTTGTTGCAAGTTCTTTAGGCATTACTTTTTGGGCGGCAAAGCTCACCAAAAATACAGCACAATTCTATACAGCTGGCGGTAAGATTAGCGGTTTCCAAAATGGGCTGGCCTTGGCGGGAGACTTTATGAGTGCAGCTAGCTTTTTAGGTATCACTGGGCTGGTAGCACTCAACGGCTTTGACGGCTTAATTTATTCTATCGGCTTCCTGGTGGGCTGGCCGATTGTCATGTTCCTAATTGCCGAACCACTACGCAACTTAGGTAAATACACCTTTGCGGATGTAGTAGCTTATCGTTTGCAGCAAAAACCTGTACGCATAGCATCGGCGATTGGAACGCTGGTAGTAATTAGCTTTTATTTAATTGCCCAGATGGTAGGTGCTGGTGAGCTAATCAAACTATTATTTGGCTTTGATTATGAATTAGCTGTGGTTATCGTCGGTTGCGTGATGATGGCTTATGTGATTTTTGGCGGGATGATTGCCACCACTTGGGTACAAATTATTAAAGCAGTTTTGTTGCTCGGCGGAACAATCTTACTAGCTATCTTGGTACTGGCACGATTTGGCTTTAACCCGATCGCTCTTTTTGCGGCTGCATCTGAAAAGTATACAGGTGTATTAGCTCCGGGTAAACTGGTTTCTGATCCCCTTGATGCTATCTCCTTGGGGATGTCGTTGATGTTCGGCACGGCTGGACTACCCCACATCTTGATGCGTTTCTACACCGTACCCGACGCCAAAGCCGCGCGGCTCTCTGTTACTTACGCTACAGCGATTATTGGCGTTTTTTATCTCCTTACCTTCATCCTGGGCTTTGGAGCGATGGTGCTGGTAGGTCAAGATGCTATCAAGCAAATTGGTACTGGTGGTAATATGGCTGCACCGATGTTAGCAGAATTTCTCGGTGGTGATCCTTTCTTAGGTTTTATTTCGGCTGTTTCCTTTGCAACTATTCTGGCGGTAGTAGCGGGGTTGACGCTCTCAGGTGCGGCTGCATTGTCCCACGATTTATGGGTAAATGTGGTGCGCTCTGGCCATGCCGACGAGTCAGAACAGCTGAAAGTGGCTCGTGGTGCGACAATGGTTTTGGGGTTAGTGGCGATAATTCTGGGTATTTTGTTTAAAGGGCAAAACGTCGCTTATATGGTAGGTTTAGCATTTGCGATCGCAGCTAGTGCAAACTTCCCAGCGTTGCTTTTATCAATGCTTTGGCGACGCTTCACCACTAACGGGGCGGTTGCGAGTATGTTAGTAGGTACTGTCTCCTCTTTAGTGCTAATTTATTTGTCACCTACAATTCAAGTAACAATTCTCAAGCACGCTTCAGCACCCTTTCCTTTGAAAAATCCTGGATTAATCAGTATCCCATTGGCATTTATTGTGGCGATCGTCGTTTCACTATTGAGTACTGAACAGGAGGCACTAGAAAAATTTGCGGAAGTTGAGGATCGCATTCACATTGGTTCTGGAATGTGATTTTGTCAACGCACAAACAAGTCATGCGATCGCGTTTGTTATTTCGGCGTTCACATTTGTTATTTCGGCGTTCACATTTGTTATTTCGGCGATCGCATTTGTTATTTCGGCGATCGCATTTGTTATTTCGGCGATCGCATTTGTTATTTCGGCGTTCGCGTTTGTTATTTCGGCGTTCGCATTTGTTATTTCGGCGTTCGCATTTGTTATTTCGGCGTTCGCATTTGTTATTTCGGCGTTCGCGTTTGTTATTTCGGCGTTCGCGTTTGTTATTTCGGCGTTCGCGTTTGTTATTTCGGCGATGCCTGGGTTGGGCTACGCCAACGCATTTATCGATTTTGTGACTGCAATTGCGATTTTAGCGATCGCAAAGTTCTGTTTTTCCATTGACACGCTATTCTCATCGCCATTGATTTACAGCAGAATTCAAGTATTTGAACCACATCTGTCGTAGGGGCACAGAAAAAGCTCATACGTGTCAACTTAAGGTAGAAGTCAGGCAAAAAAAGGGTTCCACGGTTGCCCTCATCCCCTAACCCCTTCTCCCAAGACGGGAGAAGGGGTTAGGGGAATTTTCTCCCCTCTCCCATATTGGGAGAGGGGCTGGGGGTGAGGGCAAAACTCATACAGTCAGAAGATTTCAGCTTAAGTTGACACCAATGAGCATTGCTGTGCCCTTACTGTGTGGTCTATTTACCTGAAAATAGCTGTAACTAAAACCCTGCTTTTCCTTACTGTCCAAGTTCTTTAATGTTTTTCATCACTTGTTGATATAAGTCGTTGTTACCTTGACTTTGAAAAATGCTTGCTGCTTGTTGTAAGTCCTTAAGCGCACCCTGTTTGTCTCCATTGGTGACGCGGGCATTTCCCCGGTTATTGTAGGCAGGGGCAAAGTTAGGATTGAGGCGAATGGCTTGATTGTAATCTGCGATCGCACCCTGTGGATCTCCATTGGCAGCACGGGCATTTCCTCGGTTATTATAAGCGATCGCATATTTGGGGTTGAGGATAATTGCTTGATCAAGATCATCTATTGCCCCTTTTTTGTCTCCATTGGTGACGCGGGCATTCCCTCGATTATTGTAGGCTTCGGCATAGTTGGGATTAAGGCGAATCGCTTCACTGTAATCTTTGACTGCTTCTCTGTTGCTTCCCAGTGAGGCGCGAGCATTTCCTAAGTTATTGTAGGCTTCAGCGTCATCAGGGTTGATGCGAAGTGCTTGATTGTAATCTGCGATCGCTTTATCCTTGTCTCCCAAATCAAAGTAGGCTAATCCCCGACCGTTGTAGGCAGCGCCATATTGAGAATTTTGATTAATTGCCTTACTATAGGAAGCGATCGCGGCTTGCAAGTCGCCGTTTAAATGCTGATCCTTTCCCTGAATATAGAATTTCCCACCAATGGATGTTGTCGCTGAACGACGGCTAGGTGGACTGACTCCTATTTCTGTCACCAATACATTCTCATTCTGACTGCAAGAAACACTGCTAATTGCAGTCAATGTACTAAAAATAGCTATGGTAAATAAAGTATTTACCCTTGTTCGCTTTTGCCCAAATAAACGCCGTCTCATAAGTTAATATAAACTGCCATAACGCCGGAATAAGATTACTACCAAAATCTAGATTTTAATTCTTTCACTCAATAATTATTCTAACTTTTGATATAACTGTAAAGTGAATTGACAAATTTAGGTGATATTCAATAGCTTTATTTAATGGTTATTTGTCAAAGCAATTATCAACTATAAAGTATCAAACTTGCTAGATAAATTCTGACATTTGTAGCCTGATGAACAATTTACTCATCCTCAGTTTGATTCTCTTGAGTTTTGGAATTTAGCCGCCAATAAATAGTTTTGTCAATATCTACAGACAGATGTTCCAGATTTTGCCCTAAATCTTTTTGGAGTTTCTGAGTTAGTGTGATCGGAAAATCTAAATTAATACCTTGAGTTTGTGCTAACCTTGCCAATTCCATAAAAGTAGCTTTGACTGTAGTGCGCTCAGAACTAGTCAGCTTATAATCAGAAGTTTCGGATATATTCTGAGCTTGCATAGCTTTTTTCATGCGTTCTTCTAAATGCTCATATTCAGAATTCAACAACTTCGATTGCTGCTGAAGTTGTGAGTATCTGCTACTTAGTGATATTAAGTCTTCCGTTGCAGAGTTGGGGCTAGCTTGGGCTTGTAATCCTAACAAATTTAAGTGGATTTGAGCAAGATAAATACAATCTAAGTAAGCATACTCTATCTGTTCTTCAGTTAGGGGACGTTTTGCCCAATCGCTTTTTTGTTCTTGTTTGTCGATATTGTTAAAGCTACAAAGTGCTGTAGCTATGGTCTTGAGTTGGTAGTTGGGTAATGGTAAAAGATAGTAGGGAATTTTTTTTGCTATTTCCAAAGTGCAAGTAATATTTTTGGCTTTCTTGTTACCGAGAAGCTTTAGATCATAACTGGCGTTGTGAAAAACTTTTTCAATTGCAGAATTTATCATAATTTCATCAATAAATTCAGCTATAATGTTAGGCTGATCTAGGACATCTAAAAGGTAGACGCGATCGCCACTCATATCTTGAGGATCATCTAATACCTGAATCAGCGATAGTCGCGGATTACGACTTTTATAGTCAGCCACTTCTGTATCTATCCACAGCGTTTTAGCGTTGGTATATTCAGCAACAATGGCACAAATTTCGTCCGCAGAAGTAAGGTACGGCATTGGCTAATATTTTCTGATATTTAGGGCATTGTAAGCAAGCCATAGTTTTCTAAAGTAACATTTTGTTGGTAATTTTGCTGGCACAGTATTGCAAAAACACTGAAGTTTTGAGTTACCGCCGCAACGCCCGTACTTCTCTACCAGACGCTGCGCGTAGCTTGCTTCCACGTTCGCGGAGCGCGTCTCGTAGAGAAGTGGTACGGCAAGCTACCTCTCTACGAGACGCTCCGCGTAGCTTGTCCTCCGCCAGGAGTACGGCTGCGCTCGGCACAAGTCAGTAACCATCGTAGACATCGCCAAACAGACTCAAATCTGATAACATCGAGTCACCACTATGGGATGGCATAGTCCTCAGCATCTACCTTAAATTCATAGAAAGCTACATCCTGGTTAGCAGCCGTCAGGAAAATTGAATTGGCATTTCTCAAAACTGGGCGAAAAATCTTACCTTCAAAAAATCGTCCAAGTTTCAATTTTCAGTAACCTGAGTGCGAGCTTTGGGTACATTTACTGCTTCACATTTGATTGTTTTTTAACATCTGCTCCTCACCATGACACAGACTTCAAGTACTCAATTCGGAGATAGATAATGAAAAACCTAATTCTCTTACTAGTTAGCAGCATTTTGGTAGTTGGTACTTTTGGCTGTCAAAAGGCTCCTAAAACTGGTTCGGAAACTCCTAACACTACTAATGAAGCCGCTCAAGCACCAGCAACACCAGCTTCTCAAATAAATCAAACTACTACCAACATTCCAGGAAAAGAAACTACTCCTTCAGTAGCTAGCACAGACACCAAAGTTAAAACCGATGCTGAAAAACCAGCAGCAACAAAAGCCAAGGGCGACTTAAAAACGGAAGTTAGCAAAAAGTTGAACAAAGGTTTACCAAGCAATAAGTTACAAGTTGAAAACAAAGAAGGTGAAATTATCCTCAAAGGCACAGCAGCTTCTGTTGAAGAACTTCAGAAAGCTGAAACCTTGGCTAAAGAAGTCCAAGGTGTGAAGACAGTGAAGGTGGAAGCAAAAGTTGAAGCTGTGAAAAAGCCATAAAAGCATAACTGAAACTGTTAGTTACAGCAGTTTTCATTTAATTCAACCACAGATGTTGTAGGGGCAATTCATCTAGACGAAGGCTGACCGCAGGGTATTGCCCCTACCTAAAAATCATTATTTTTAGCTATTGTTTACGTAAGTCCTGATTACTTCTCTTTCAGCTTTCAGTTTCCCTAAGTAGGAAAGGTAGGACAAATTTTTCGCACATTTTAGATATGCATCAAATAAGCTGTTAATACTGTTTTTCCAATGGGTATTAAATACAATACAGTTCAGTTAAGCATTTCTTCCTTCTCTTCCTTCTCTACGAGACGCTACGCGAATGCGTCCTTCTCTACGAGACGCTGCGCGAATGCGGTTCGTTAAAAAAATTGACTTTGACAAAGAGTTTTAGCCTTAACCCAAGCGTATTGGTATTAAATATATTTTTGTCTGAAGCAAGAATCTTGTTACGTAAAATATAAATTTTATATAAAGTCGAGAAAATACATACCCTCTTAGAGATAATCAAGGCAAAGTTTCTGAGACGATTTAAATAAAAAGAAGTGGGACTGTATATCTTTTCCGGCTCATTCAAGTAAAAACTAGCGTAAAAATCATTTTTAAAGTTTCGATGAATGACCGTAATAATACGAATAATCTAATAATTTTAATGATACAGTTTCTTTATTATCAACCTAACATTAACCAAGACAACGCCAACAAATTATTTTCATTATAGCCATAAGCTATAGCGTGTGGCTATCAAGTCTATATACCCATACAGACTAAGGGTATCGTTTTTTGTGTGCCTAACTTTTTACAAAAATTCATTACCGATGATAAATTCCAAATATTAACAATGTTCTCAATCTAATACTTTGCGTATAACAGCCATAAGGCTAAACTTCGGCATACTTAATACTTGTTATTGAGTTTAGCAATATATTATTAAGTGCCTGCCGTAGTAGATATAGAAGCGTGAATAGACATAACAATACCAAACAATTGACTGTGTTAAAGGTTATCGTTTATGGGATGCCGATTGAAAGTCTTTCTAAATAAAGAAGAAAAGCTGACTTTAGAAGAGTTAAGAAAAGCCAAAGATGTTCCTCAACGTACTAAGGATCGAGCTCAAGTTTTACTGCTGAATGCTCGCGGCTTAAAAAATGAGCATATTGCTAAAGGCTTAAACTGGGCAATTTCAACAGTACGTCAAACTCTTCATCGCTGGGAAAAGATGGGTTTAGTAGGTCTCTGGGATGCTCCTGGCCGAGGAGGAAAACCCCGATATTCGGAATCAGATTTGGTTTATCTAGAAAATTGTTTAGCTCAAGAGCCACAGACTTATAACTCTAAACAACTGGCAAAAAAACTGGCATCTGAGCGTCAAGTAAGCTTGAGTGCAGATCGATTACGACGGGTACTTAAAAAAAGGGGAAGGAGGTTTGGAAGCCCACGCACTCAAACCCAGAAACAGAATAAACCTGTTGCAAAAATACTTGAACCGCCAGGGAATCAAGCCCCTGTTTAATAGTAAAACTCCGTTTAAACCGACTAAAAATAGTGTCATTAGTTGGTTTAAACCGACTAGAGCTATAAGAAAAGAAAATTTATTTCCGGGCGGGTGTTCGACTTTTGCAGCAGGTCTAATAATTAGCTGATTTTTGAATAGCTGTTGATTCAGAAGTCAGAATCAAGACGCACTCCTACGGGAAAGCAATCTACGCGGACTCGCTCACCGTGGCGCTATCCACCAGTCGGACTCCAATTCTTTCTGAATTATGTTTAGATAAAACAAAATCCACCTAAACATTAAAGTCTTTGGTGGATTTGTTAGTTACTTTTAGTGGATCCGAGCAGAGTCGAACTGCTGTCCAAATTGGGTATTGACCCCCCGCTCATTCACAGGTTTAGCCTTTCTGACCCTCAAGGCGGGAATCGTTCATTATCCCGAACGTAGGATGCTCTGATTTAATCTTAGCCAGCAAGCCAACCAGAGAACGCTTACTAGAGCATCCGTTGGGGTTTGGTCTTCAGTCCTTAACGGAGTCAAACTAAAGACGCTCGAACCTATAAGAGGTGTTTAGGCAGCTACTAGAGCGTCCTTACGAGCAAAGTTAACGATGTTGTTCGCATTTACTTTTTTTTCGAGCCTTTGATTTCCGAGAGGAGACTCACTCTCGACCTGAATCACAGAGCAGCGTTCGCCAACCTGTCGAAACCGTGACGGACCCATGCGCTTCATTCTTCAATTATAATACGCAATGTTTGAAATGTGTTACTAGACAAAAAATATTTGGTTGCTGTTTAAAATCTAAAGATTCGCCCTTGTAGTTGTAGATGTCGCGCAAAAGCTTGCAGAACAACCACAGCAGCAGTTCGCTTTTCTAGCAGCATTGAATGAGCCGAAGGAAACAGCGAATTTACCAGAAAAAAAATAGCCAATTGCTAATCTTAAAGTAATTAGCAATTAGCTATTATCGCAACTAACAATTAGCTATATCCTAAGTTAGTGCTTCAGCACCGCCCACAACTTCAAGGAGTTCTTGGGTAATTGCAGCTTGTCGGGCTTTGTTATAAGACAGCGTGAGGGTGTCAATCAGTTCACCTGCGTTCTCGCTGGCATTACTCATGGCTGTCATCCGGGCTGCTAGTTCACTAGCCGCCGATTCTTGCAACGCCCGCAATAACTGGTTACTCAGATACAGGGGCAACAAAGAATCGAGAATCTGCACTGGATCTTGCTCGAAAATCATGTCAGGAGCCAACAGGCGGACTTGCTTAGTCACTTTCTCCCGTTCTACTTCAAATTTACCGCCACGGGATGTCAAGCGGAAGATTTCATCATCGGCTGCTTCTAGACCTTGTGGATCGAGGGGCAGTAAGGTTTGCACCACAGGACGAGAGCTAACCAGGGAAAGGAATCTGGTATAGATTAATTCGATGCGGTCTACTTTTTCCGAAAGGAATAAGGAAAGTAGTTGGTCAGCAATCTGATTGGCTTCGGCTGCGGTGGGAATTTGTTCTAAGCCGCTGTAAGTGGCATCTATGGGCTGACTGCGGCGTTGAAAGTACTGTGTAGCCTTGCGCCCAACGATTACAAATGTGTAGTCTAAACCTTCTGCCTTAATTTCTTTGGCGCGGTTTTCTGCACGACGGATAACGTTATTATTGTAGCCGCCGCATAGACCGCGATCGCCTGAAATGACCAACAGCCCGACTGACTTAACTTGGCGTTTTTTCAGCAGTGGCAGGTTTGCTTCTTCAAATCGTAGACGGCTTTGTAAACCATATAATACTTGTGCCAAGCGATCGGCAAAGGGGCGAGTCGCTAGCACTTGTTCTTGCGCCCGACGCACTCTAGCTGCCGCAACTAGGCGCATGGCTTCTGTAATTTTCTTGGTGTTTTTGACCGACTGAATGCGATCGCGTATTGCTTTTAGATTGGCCATAACTTTAAGTTCTGAGTCCTGAGTTCTGAGTCCTGAGTAGCAGAAAGTGCTGAATGCCAAGCTTTATAGGAATTGGAAATGTGAGAACTCGTAAGCATCATGCTTATATATCTTCACTCTTGACTCCTCTTCTCACTCAGCACTCAGCACTCAGCACTCAGCACTCTATTACGCTGCTGCTTTGAAGGTCTTCTTGTATTCGGTGAGTGCTTCCTTCAAGGCAGTTTCTTCTGCGTCACCTAGTGCTTTAGATGCTTGTACGCCTTGTGCATACTGGGTTTTCCCAGTCTTTAAGTATTCCCGCAGACCTTTGGTAAAGGTGGTTACTTGATTTACAGGAACATCATCTAAGTAGCCATTAATACCAGCGTATAAAATTGCCACTTGTTCGTATACCGAGAGGGGTGAATTTTGTGGCTGCTTGAGGAGTTCGCGCAACCGTTCACCCCGTGCCAACTGGTCTTGAGTGGCTTTATCTAAGTCGGAAGCAAATTGGGCGAAGGCTTGCAGGTCGTCAAATTGCGCTAGTTCCAATTTAATCTTACCGGCAACTTTTTTCATTGCCTTGGTTTGAGCCGCAGAACCCACGCGGGATACGGAAATACCAGGGTTTACAGCCGGACGGATACCAGAGTTAAACAGGTCAGAAGACAGGAATATCTGACCATCGGTAATCGAAATTACGTTGGTGGGGATGTATGCTGAAACGTCACCAGCTTGGGTTTCGATAATTGGTAGGGCGGTCATACTGCCTTTACCTAATTCGTCACTCAGCTTTGCTGCTCTTTCTAACAAGCGGGAGTGGATGTAGAATACATCTCCAGGGTAGGCTTCGCGTCCGGGTGGACGACGCAGCAGTAGGGACATTTGCCGATAAGCTTGGGCTTGCTTGGAGAGGTCATCGTAAATTACTAGGGTAGCTTTACCCTTGTACATAAAGTACTCAGCAATACTTGCGCCTGTGTAGGGAGCTAGGTATTGTAGGGTTGCTGGTTCACTGGCACTAGCGGCGACAACGACGGTGTAATCCATCGCGCCTTTTTCTTGCAATGTCTGCACCACGTTAGCTACGGTGGAAGCTTTTTGACCGATCGCAACGTAGACACAAACTACATCTTCTTCTTTTTGGTTGATGATCGTGTCAATAGCGATCGCAGTTTTACCGGTTTGGCGATCGCCAATAATCAATTCCCGTTGACCACGACCGATGGGAATCATTGAGTCAATCGCTGTGATACCCGTTTGCATGGGTTCGTGTACAGACCGACGGGCAATGATACCGGGTGCTGGAGATTCAATCAAACGGCTTTCTGAAGTCTTGATATCTCCTTTACCATCAATCGGACGACCCAAAGCGTCTACAACTCGTCCAATTAAAGCTTCTCCTACGGGTACTTGGGCAATTCTCCCGGTAGCGGTTACAGTACTACCTTCTTGAATTTCCAGCCCTTCACCCATAAGCACCGCGCCCACGTTGTCTTCTTCTAAGTTCTGGGCGATGCCAATTGTGCCATCTTCAAATTCTAATAGTTCCCCAGACATCGCCTTTTCCAGACCATAAATCCGGGCAATACCGTCACCTACTTGTAGGACAGTACCAACGTTAGCAACTTTTACGTCTTGGTCGTATTGCTCGATTTGTTGTTGGATAATGCTGCTAATTTCGTCAGGTCTAATTGATATGCTCATGTGTCTATCTTTTTTGGTTTCGAGACGGAATTCAGTGCTGAGTTAAGAGTGAGTAGTGATGAGTTAAGAATTATGAGTTAAAAAAGCAAAGGTTAAAAGTCAAAATAAATTACTGTTACTTAACTCCCAATTCCTAACTCCTGTACAGACGCGATTAATCGCGTCTCTCCTAACTCCTAACTCTTGTACAGACGCGATTAATCGCGTCTCTAATCCTAACTTTCTAACTACTGGTTAAGCGCAATGAAAGACGGCGTAACTGACCCCGAATACTGGCGTCAATTACCTGCGAGCCTACTTTAATGATCACACCACCAATTAACTCGTTGTCTACCTTGGTTTCTAGTTCTACCTGACGAGCATTCGTGATGGCAATGACCTTTTGGATGATTGCCTGCTGTTGAGCTTCTGTGAGGGGAACGGCTGAAATTACTTCCGCTAATACGGTTTGATTCAGCTGCCGCAACAGCGCCAGATATTGTTGAAAAATTGATTCCAAGAAAGCAATGCGCCGTTTATCTACCAGTATTAGCAAAAAATTGCGTAAGTAGGTGTTAGCGCCTTCACCGAGTATTTGTTTGATCAGAGCTTTTTTGTTCTCAGACTGAATAAACGGGTTGCTGAAGAAGTTTTCTAGCTGTTTGTCTGCTCTCAGCAGTCCCAGGAAAGTACGCGCATCTTCCCCGAACTCTTCTGTCAAATTTTTCGATTGCGCTATTGACAAAAGTGCCTGTGCATAAGGTTGAGCTACTTCGGCTGCTGCTACTTTGCTTGTCATACATTGCCTCCGAGTTGTGCGATGCTGCGGTCAATTAAACTTTGTTGAGCATCGTCGGCAATCCCGCTTTTGAGTTGCGATTCGACTTTTTGCAATGCTAGTGTAGCAACTCGTTGCCGCAGTTGAGCGATCGCTCGATCAGTTTCAGTGTTTAAATCTGCTGCTGCTGTTTGTTTCAAGCGTTCTACGTCTTGCACTGCCTTCGCTAACAAGGCTTCTTTCGCCTTTTGAGCGTTTTCTTCGGCAGATTTGCGGATGCGTTGTGCCTCTGCCTGAGATTGCTTCAACTGCTCTTGGGCTTTGGATAAGGCAATCTTTGCCTCTTTTGAGCGCCCTTCTGCTTCCTGAATTGCGGTGGCAATATTGGATTGTCGCTCGTTCAGGATCTTGCTTAAAACTTTCCGTCCGAAGTAGAATAATATGCCAACCAGAATCGCTAGATTTATCAGGTTGGTTTCAAAAATGTCTAAGTTTAGACCGAAACCACCTTCTGCTGCGCCTTCTGCCAATTCAGAGTGAACAGCGTTTGCTTCTGCGGCAATTAATAAGAATGTGCCCATGATACCCATTTACAAGTGCGCTGCTCGCTTGCTAATACGTTAGTATTTTCCCAAAGGGAAATAAAGTATTTTTTCCCGTAGTAAATAAAGTATCTTTATCTAGTAGGGAAAAAGTGCCTTTTTTTGACACTTAATTAAGCGCTCTGGACTAGTGCCCAGTTGCGCGTATAGCTTTGATAGAACCAGTCTTGTTAGCTTATCTAACTAGAGTTGGCCCCAATAGTTTTTCTAGAATCTGCCTGCTTAGAGCATCAACTCGTTGCTCTAAGGTATGTAAAGCTTCCTGCTTTTGTTGTTCTATTTCAACAGCAGCTTGTTCTCGTTGAGACTGAGCTTCTTTTTGGGCTTCAGCGATTTTCTCGGCAGTAATTTTCTTGGCTTCTTGTTGAGCTGCTTCGACAGTAGCTTGCGATTGTCTACGAGCATCTGCGAGTTGCTGCTCATATTCGGCGGCTAAACGCTCGGCTTTTGCCAAGCTTTCCTTTGCCTCAAGAGTATTCGTTCGGATATAATTATCGCGATCGTCGAGTACCTTGGTCAGTGGCTTATAGAAAATTACATTCAACAAAGCTGCCAATAGCAGGAACTGCAATGCCATGAAGGGCAAGGTAGCATTGAAATCAAACATTTCTCTCCTCTTTGGCTGGAGTAGCAGTTTTCATGGCTAGCAACATCATCCAATCTTTCATATTTTAGAAACCCAGAGCCAACAAGGGGCAAGGGATTTGGGATTTTAGATTGACGACTTCAAATTGATACTGTCCGCAAGCCTGCGTAGTTCAGAGATTTTAGATTGACGAGTTTAGATTTGAGAGCAGGCATAGCTCAGGGGCAAGTACCGAAAACTCTTGATAATCCAAAATCGTTCGACTGAGCGTAGCCTTACCCTTCCGGGGAAGCAAGCTACGCGTAGCGTTCCGCAGGAAAGTCCAAAATTGGTAGTCAACTTACATCAGAATGACTTAATGCCCAAAATATTTAGATGGTAGAGGCGTGATGATTCACGTCTCCACACGAAAAAAAACTTTTAGGTCTTATCCTGCGAAGGGATTAGCAAACAGTAGTACCAGGGCAATAACTAGACCATAAATAGTCAGGGATTCCATGAAAGCCAAGGTTAATAGCAGAGTACCGCGAATTTTTCCTTCTGCTTCTGGTTGACGAGCAATACCTTCTACTGCTTGTCCAGCAGCATTTCCTTGACCAATTCCAGGGCCAATTGCAGCTAAACCAATCGCTAAAGCAGCAGCGAGAACTGAAGCAGCTTGTACTAATGGGTCCATGTTGATTTTCCTTGGTTTGATTACAAAACTAACAAATGTACGTTAACGAATAGAAACGTGTTTTTCACGCTGCACCGGGTTCTTTGATCGCGCTTTGCGATGTTTTGAGCGAACATGCTCTTGGAACTGTGCTATCAACTGAGAAGTTTAATGCTCCTCATGCTCTTCTTCACCATGTCCGGCGATCGCCTCATGAATGTATGCTCCAGCTAGGGTAGCAAAAACCAGGGCTTGAATGGCACTGGTAAACAAACCCAAAGCCATTACAGGTAGAGGTACAAATAGAGGAACTAGCAGAACCAGCACCGCTACTACCAATTCATCCGCTAATATATTGCCAAATAGCCGGAAGCTTAGGGAGAGGGGCTTTGTGAAATCTTCGAGAATTGCGATCGGCAATAGAATGGGTGTCGGCTCTATATATTTCTTAAAGTAGCCCAAACCACGCTTGCTAAAACCTGCGTAAAAATACGCTAAAGAGGTCAGCAGTGCCAATGCAACAGTCGTATTGATGTCATTTGTGGGAGCTGCCAATTCACCCGAAGGCAGCTTGATGAGCTTCCAGGGAATTAACGCCCCTGACCAGTTCGATACGAAAATAAACAGAAACAATGTGCCAATAAATGGCACCCAAGGGCGGTAATCTTTCTCACCTAGTTGGTCTTTCGCCAAACCACGAATAAATTCTAGGGCATATTCCATCAAATTTTGGATGCCACTGGGAATTCTTTGTGCATTACGAGTAGCTGCTATTGAAGCCACTACTAAAATGCTAATCACAAACCATGAGGTGAGAAAAACTTGCCCATGAATTTTAAGATTGCCCAACTGCCAGTAGAAATGTTGACCTACTTCTAATGCGGCAAGGGGAAAAGAATTAAAGGCGTTTAAGACACTAAGCATTTGCATTCTTCAAGCATTTTCCCCAACGATCGAGGATGGGATTACTATGTTTGTGAGCCTGACTTTTTAAGAATCAGGAATGAACGCAATTTGCACCATATAGACGAGTAGCGTGGCTTTGTAAGTCAGAAATCCCAAAAAAATGGGGAGAATCTGTAGCTCACGCCATTGAGTTGCCACGATCATCACTCCCATAAACAGAGCAAAACGAGTTTTGCTCAGACTGGTTTTCTCACTACCGAGCTGCTCAACGTCTTTAGCCAGCATTTTTAAGTAAACCACACCTGTACACGCCCCAATTAAATAATTAAGGGCAATGTTCAAGGAATAAAAAATCCACACAGAGATAAAAATAACCCCCGTCAAGACAAGCGTGATTACCAACAATCGCTGGAAGAGTTGATGGAACTCTTGCATGGACTTACCTGATTCTGTGTCTTCAGAACCAGTTTTAGCATCTTGTTGCGTTGTCGGAGTGGGCGCAATTGATTCGTCAGACAAGCTCACGAGACTTGAAACCAGTACAGCTAAATTATGATGACTGCACATTCAGTCAGCTGAATCATATCACGATCCGGTAACAATACTTTAGGGAAAAACAATTAACTTTTGCCAAGGTTAGACAGTCAGTAAAGTCGCGTCCCCAGAAGCGAGAGAGCGGCTGATGATGTGAGGGACTCAGGGGGTGAATAATCAATAATCGCTGCCTGAAAATTCAAAATTTCTTCCAATTCCAGCTTTTTTGAGGAAATAATTGTCCTCTAAAGTCCTGAGATAGCATCTTGGTGTTTGATCAAGTCGGTGTAAATAAAATCAGCTGGTGCTTGAGGAGTATATGGACATACCGCAAATCAGAAATCGCAGAGTAGCGGCTTGTCATTAAACATTGCACCACTGCTGAATTCCAGAAAACTCCAACTTTTGGGATGGACAATACCCGTTTCTGGGACACTTTTCTAATTTACATTAATTTACCAAAAATAGTGATGGGCGATCGCTCCTGACCACCAGTATCAATTTATTTTGTTAATTCAGTATCCGAGTGCAGTCTAATTAAGCAGGTGTTAATAAAATCAGCTGTTGCTGAAGAAGCGTTTTTACCCCATCCAATCCTAGTTCTACACCTGCCAAAATCTCTGCAACTGTGGAATTATTATCACACTTTTGCATAAATTCAAACTCTGCTACTGATAAATTAACAATCTGGTAATCGTAATTAAAGAAACATTGACTGGGAAATCCTTCAATACAAGGATTAAGTTCAGGAGTCGCCGTCAATAGAGTGTTATCGTCTGTCCAATCGGCTTTGATTAAGGGAGGACGACCAAGGAAAAACTCGTAATGAGTTACTTCTGGATCTAGTAATTCTATCAGACGGTAAAGCTGGCGTTGGCCTTGCCCGCCGCAGGCATCGCTCAAATCTTTTACGCGTTCTACTAACTCTGGTGCTTTGCCCAAAAGTCTCTGCAAATCCCAGAAACTCGGATTCGAGAAACCAATAAACTCCAATCCGGAAGCATCTATTAATTCAAACAGCGTCTCAATGTTGTAGTCAATTTCCTGGGGATGAACGTACATATCAGCAAAGTTTTCATCCTTGTGGTTTTCTAGTGACCAACGTTGTTTATCGTATTTGACAATTCGGTTATTTTCTGGTAAAGAAGCGAATATTTGTCGCCCGACTTGGACACCATCGCGGTAGTCGCCTTTTTTGTCACCTTGAATAAGTGCGATCGCTTTTTGCATGAGTTGAATTTCCCAGCGTCCCAATTCTCCATACACAAAAATGTGCATCAAGCCGCCTGGGGCTAACTTCTTCGCCAAAGCTTGAATACCACCAATGGGATCAGGGGTATGATGCAAAACACCAACGCAATTAATTAAATCAAACTCACCCGGTAACTGTTCCACATCAAACAAGCTGAGGTGATGAAATTCAACGCGGGTAGCCCCTGAACGCTGACAACGCTCTTTGGCTATAGCCAAAGCGCCAGTACTCAGGTCAATTCCCACAACAGAAGCTTGAGGATTGAGGTGAACCAAGTACTCTGTACCCACACCAGTACCGCAACCTGCATCTAAAATCCGAATATCTTGCTTTTGGGGTTTTTGACCTGTGCAGAAGTTATGAGCGGCTAGCCAATTCCAGCGCCAGTTGTAGCCTGGAGGTGGTTCATCCAACAGGGCTTCCGGCGGAAAGGGGTAGGTATTGTAGAGTTTGGCAACAGCAGCACTAACAGTTTGAGAATCGGACATGATCAGGAATAACGCAGTATTTCTGAGTTTACCGGATAGTGGTTGACTAGGGCAAAGGTTACTATTGCTTATTTCCTGCTACTTATTCAACAGCAAAGTCTGTAAATTCGCGTTTATAAGGAGCGTGAAAACCTAATACAATATCTTTTTTAGGGACTCCAGCCGCGATTAATTCGTTAGCGATGCCGATTTCTGTACCATCTCTTTGTATCCAAAATTTTGTGTCTTTGATATCAACATGAATAATGACTCCATAAATTCTCCTTTGTTCTTTCCAGCCAATATTTAAGACTTGATAATGATGGCGTTCTGCGTCAAACAACAGTTGAACTTCTGAGCCATTAGCCACGTCATTAGCAGAATGGTTACTTAAAATATCTTGAATTATTTGAGAGTAATTTATTCCTTCCATAAAACAACGTCCTGACTTAAGGAATTAAATATTAAAAGTTTAATTTGATATTCTTTTAAAGAATCTTGAATAAATTGACGTGAGAAAAAGTCTTGGTATGTATCTTGGCTAATAGCTAGATATAAAATGCGTTCTGGTTGTTCTTTTTTTAATGCTAGCCGATAATTCAGGGTTTGACCTAAAGCGAGATGAAATTCCGTTACTTCAGATGCACCTACAAATGATTTAACTTCTACAGCTATTTTTTGACCTTGTTTTTGTGCTGCTAATAGTCTTTCTGCTCCTAAATCCACAAAAAATTCAATGTCATCAACTTTCAGATGCAGTGGATCATGGGTAATCATCCAACCATCTTTTTCTAAAGCAGTGCGGACAGACTGATGAAATATATCTTTAGATGGCATAGGAAAATTAGCATTTAATAACAATATAGATAGATATTTTTGGCCATAAATTTATGTTGATTGATTTAGGGTTTTACCTTGTTCTAATTAAAGTCTACAGAAATGAGCTTAGTAATCAATATGTCTGGCGTTTATCTATACAATGTTATTGTTTATAGTTTAACTCAACCAGGGTTTAAATATACCTCCAATGATTTACAACCAATCCGAATTTAATTTGCGCTGTGAATGGGGACCACAAGCAGTTGCTGAACTCGCTCCTATCAGTGATGTAGTTGTGATAGTTGACGTTCTCTCTTTTTCTACCTGCGTGGAAATTGCCACCAACAATGGCGCGATAATTTTTCCCTATGCAATCAGAGATGAATCTGTTATAGATTATGCCAAGTCAGTGCGAGCAGAGTTAGCAAGTCATAGACAACGTTGGACTACAACAGGATATTCTCTCTCGCCAAAATCGGTGGTTCAGATTCCGGCTGGAACTAGACTAGTTTTACCCTCACCTAATGGTTCTTTTATGACCTTACATACAGGGAATACACCAACTTTGGCTGGTTGCTTGCGAAATTGCCAAGCTGTGGCGCAGTTTGCTCAAAAGTATGGCGATAAAATCGCTGTGATTCCTGCTGGTGAGAGGTGGAAAGATGATGGTAGCCTACGTCCTGCATTTGAAGATTTAATTGGTGCTGGGGCAATTCTCAGTTATTTAAATGGTAGTCTATCACCAGAAGCTGAAGTGGCTGTGGCAACATTTCAAGCTTTCCGGCAAGATTTACTGGGGTACTTGAAAAAATGCAGTTCGGGTAAAGAGTTGATTGAAAAAGGTTTTGAGTCAGATGTTGAATTATCAGCAACCTACAACGTTAGTGATTGCGTGCCTTTGTTTACTGATAATGCTTATATCAATTACAGGCTACAAGCTTAATTAAATGTCGCATTGATTGGTTTGACAATATTTGGCATTATTTATAAACTCTTGCAACTTATTCAAGGGAATTATCTGAAATGATGACCCACCCTTTACCTCAGCAGCAATGTAAGCAAACTTTTGCCCGCGATAAAACTGGTCACGTCCAATTTTGGTGACATATCGAGACTTCTGGAAGTCATTGGCAATATTAGAATTATAAATATTTTGTAACAATTTCACTGCTTTGGCATTTTTTGTGGTGAATTTGAGGCTTGAGTCACCACTAACGGTTATTCCTTCTTTAGTCACTGTCCCATTTTGAGAAGTGACATCAGCATAAAAGTATAAATTTCCCTTTGTACCTTCATAGCCGTGGGCTTCGCTGTTGTATCTCAGAGTTGGTAGTTGAGGTCTGGTCTTTGCCCACTTAACAACACTGTTAATGTTTTGTTCTGGAAGTGCATTTGCCGGAGTCACAGCTAAAATAACTGCGATCGCAGACAGGGTAACATTGAATAAATAGTTAAATTTACAACTTTTGTCCATAGTATTTTCCCTGTATGTAAATACTGATATTTACAGATTAAACCACTACAAATTAAGAATTACTTCCAGCCCGCTATCAGTTGTAAGTATAAATTTATTAGTGTTAAAAATAACTTAACATCGTCTAATGACCACTGTCCAGTGACTAGGAAGCAGGAGAAGCGAGGAGAAGTTAAATTTATCAAGAGCAGATGACGGGATGGAAAAAAAAGAAATCGGTAGACAGTTCTCAACCTCCTACTTAGTTACAAAACTTATATTTTATCTCAGGCAAACCGAGGTATGCATTTTAAGATTGGATACATTTGAGATCGAGGTTCTATACACTTCTTAATAAACCAGCTTTGAGAACGCAAAACGTTCTAATCTAAAAGCTAACTGGGTTAATTTACTGGCACTTTTGCAGGCAGTACTTTCAAGTTCATAAAGCATAGACATACCGATGTGTCAAGCCTCAAAACGGCCCAGACTTAACATATAAACGATTATGATGGGAGTTTTACAAAGCCGATGAGTGTTAAGGCGAGTGGTGGAAGCTCAGTTGCGCGTCCGCAACTATATCAAACCCTAACTGTAGCCACAATTACCCAAGCGGATCAGCAAGACCGGTTTTTGGGAAATGGTGAATTAAATGAACTGGCAAGCTATTTTGCATCTGGTGCAAAGCGTCTAGAAATTTCCCAGACGCTGACCGATAATGCCGAAATTATCGTATCTCGCGCTGCGAACCGGATTTTTGTCGGTGGTTCGCCAATGGCTTTTTTAGAAAAGCCCAGAGAAATAGAAATAGTACCTGTTAGTGCTGGTGCTAATGTTCAGCAAGGGATGCAACTAGGAACTGTAACCTACGTTGAAAGTCGTGGTGGGTTTCTAGAAAATTTACGCTCAATCTTTAACTCATCTCCCAGCGGCCCGACACCCCCAGGTTTCAGACCAATTAACATTGCTCGTTATGGTCCGAGCAACATGGCCAAGAGCTTGCGGGATTTATCCTGGTTCTTACGTTACGCTACTTATGCGATCGTTGCTGGCGACCCCAACATCATAGCGGTGAATACACGGGGTTTGCGAGAAATAATTGAAAATGCCTGCTCTGGTGAAGCAACGCTAGTAGCTTTGCAGGAAATCAAAATCGGGTCACTTTCCTTTTTCCGCAACGATGCTGAGGCTACAGAAATTGTGTCTCAGTACATGGATGTTTTGTTAACAGAATTCAAAGCAGCCACACCTTCAAATAAAGTGCGTCAACGCCCTTCTAGCGACCAGCAAGGGTTGCAACTGCCACAAATTTACTTCAATGCCGCAGAACGACGTCCCAAGTTTGTGATGAAAACTGGGTTATCAGCTAGCGAAAAAAATGAGGTAATCAAGGCTGCATATCGGCAAATCTTTGAGCGTGACATTACCCGTGCTTATAGCTTGTCGATATCTGACCTAGAATCTAAGGTGAAGAATGGCGACATCTCCGTGAAGGAGTTTGTCCGTCGTCTAACTAAATCTCCCCTTTACCAAAAACAGTTTTACCAGCCTTTTATTAACAGCCGAGTCATCGAACTAGCTTTCCGTCATATTCTAGGACGAGGCCCAAGTAGCCGCGAAGAAGTACAAAAATACTTCTCGATTATTTCTAACGGTGGTCTACCAGCCTTGGTAGATGCCTTAGTAGATTCTGCTGAATACGGCGACTATTTTGGCGAAGAAACAGTGCCCTACCTCCGGGGTCTGGGTCAAGAAGCACAAGAATGTCGCAACTGGGGACCGCAGCAAGACCTGTTTAACTATAGTGCGCCTTTCCGCAAGATACCTCAGTTCATTACCACATTTGCTGCTTACGAGCAACCCCTACCAGACCAACATCCTTACGGTTCTGGAAATGACCCCTTGGAAATTCAGTTTGGGGCGATTTTCCCGAAAGAAACTCGCAACCCCAGCACCCGTCCGGCTCCTTTTGGTAAGGATACCAAACGTATCCTGATTCACCAAGGAGCAGGGATTAATAACCAAAATAGCAATCCCAAGGCGCGGGGTGAAGCTCCTGGTACTCTTGGCCCCAAGGTGTTCAAGTTAGACCAACTGCCTGGTACTATTGGTAAAAAGGCTATTAAAGGTTCTAGCGTCAAATTCTCCGAAAGCTCCACGCAAGCAGTGATTAGAGCTGCTTATTTGCAAGTTTTCGGTCGGGATCTCTACGAAGGTCAGCGCCCGAAGGTATTGGAAATTAAGCTGGAAAACGGCGACATCTCTGTGCGGGAGTTTATCCGCGCTTTGGCTAAGTCGGATGTATTTCGCAATCTCTACTGGACATCGCTGTATGTTTGTAAAGCGATCGAGTATATTCACCGCCGCTTGTTGGGTCGTCCAACCTATGGGCGTCAAGAAATCAACAAGTACTTTGACATCGCTTCAAAACAGGGCTTTTACGCCGTGGTTGATGCGATTATTAACAGCGTAGAATACAACGAAGCATTTGGTGAAGATACGATTCCTTACGAACGGTATCTGACTCCTGGTGGTGTAGCCGGGCGACAATTGCGCGTTGGTAGCATTGGCGAAGATATCGGCATCAAAGTCCAGAAGGAAGTAACGCCGAGCTTTGTGACACTGGGTACAGTCACAGAAAACCGGTCAGAACCAGATATTCAGTTCCGCATTAACCAAGGTGTCAGTAAGCAACGGGAACAAACCAAAATCTTCAAGCTGGTATCCAATATCAGTGACAAAGTTGCAGTCCAAACTTTGATTAGCGCTGCATATCGTCAGATTTTTGAACGTGATATTGCACCCTACATCGCCAAAAATGAATTTACAAAATGGGAAAGCAAGCTGGGGAATGGCGAAATCAGTGTGAAGGAATTTATTGAAGGTTTGGGTTACTCTAACCTCTACCTGAAAGAGTTCTACACACCCTACCCCAATACCAAAGTCATTGAGTTGGGAACTAAACACTTCCTCGGACGTGCGCCATTAGACCAAGCAGAAATCCGCAAGTATAA
The DNA here is from genome assembly GCF_036919815.1 of Nostoc sp. Taxonomy (GTDB): domain Bacteria; phylum Cyanobacteriota; class Cyanobacteriia; order Cyanobacteriales; family Nostocaceae; genus Nostoc. The sequence goes on along the minus strand of NZ_JBALCE010000011.1, from coordinate 122,058 downwards.
CCAGATTTTGGCTACTCAAGGTATTCGTGCCTTTATTAGTGCCCTGGTAGAAAGTGTGGAATATAACCAAGTGTTTGGTGAAGATACGGTGCCTTACCGTCGCTTCCCCACCCTACCTGCGGCAAACTTCCCGAATACGGAGAAGCTGTATAACCAGCTTACTAAGCAAAACGATGAGGTAGTTGTACCGAGCTTTAAGCCAGTGCAACCGCGCGTCGGAGTTAGTAACGATACACCGCTTTCGACGCAGGCGATCGCAGATATAGCAGCGCAAGCAAATGGTCTAAACCAGAGCCAGCCATCCTTTGCTGATCTGGGTCGTTCCTACAACGATGGTAGCGACCAATCTGTGGAACTGGGTGTACGTAAACATTCACGTATTTATCGTCTAACGGAAAGTACCAACCAAGCTGAAAGACAACAGGCAATCAACGCCATTTACCGTCAAGTGTTGGATGTATTTAGCGAGGAAGTGCCTGATAATTTCCGCCGTCCTGACCTAGAGGGCAAACTCCAAAATGGTGAAATTTCCATCCGGGAGTTTGTGCGTGAACTAGCCAGTTCCGAAATCTATCGCCAGCGCTTCTTATCACCTTATCCTCATGCCAAGGTGATTGAGTTCCTCTTCCGTCACCTGTTGGGGCGTACACCCGCAACTCAGGAAGAAATTCGTCAGTATAACCAGCTGCTGACCGATCGCGGTTTGTCAGCTGCTGTAGAAGCAATAATCGAAAATCCAGAATATAGCCGCTACTTCGGTGAAGATGTTGTGCCTTACAACCGCTTCCCATCTTTAGCAGCAGGTAACTACCTGGGCAGTGTAGCGGTTGATTAGGGATTAGGGATTAGGGATTGGGTACTGGGGGCTAGGGACTTAATTCTCTTCCCAATGCCCAATGCCCAATGCCCAATGCCCCATTCGTAACCTTTCGTAATATAACTCTCAGATTGCAGCTAAAACAGTGAATTCTGAAAAGCAATATTACAAAGTGTTAAGAACAGTCATAAATGCTCAACAGAATACCGGAAAATGTTTTGCGGAAGGTAATTGAGTTTTAAAGCTTGTCTACTTATGTTGACTCAGGCGAACTCGTAATTTATTAGCCGTAGCAGTGATGAACTGTTGTGTCTAAAACGACGAGAAAACAAACTCAGTAAACCAAATTTAAAGTCGCACCAGTTTAATCAAATCCTGGTTTCATTCGTATTGGAGGAATCCATTAATGAGTATCGTCACGAAAGCTATCGTGAATGCTGATGCAGAAGCCCGCTATCTCAGCCCTGGTGAGCTAGATCGGATCAAATCCTTTGTTGCAAGTGGTGAGCGCCGTGTACGGATTGCTCAAGTTTTGTCAGAAAACCGGGAACGGCTAGTTAAGCAAGCTGGCGATCAACTGTTCCAAAAGCGTCCTGATGTTGTGTCTCCTGGTGGGAACGCTTACGGTCAAGAATTGACTGCTACTTGTCTGCGTGACTTAGATTACTACCTCCGTCTCGTTACCTACGGTATCGTTTCTGGTGATGTTACACCTATTGAAGAAATTGGTGTTATCGGTGTCCGCGAAATGTACAAGTCCTTGGGAACTCCTATCGATGGTGTTGCTGAAGGTATCCGTGGATTGAAGAATGTCTCTGCTACCTTGCTGTCTGGCGAAGACGCTGCTGAAGCTGGTAACTACTTCGACTACCTAGTTGGCGCCCTACTGTAGGGTGAAACTGTTTACCTACTGAAACAGAAGTATTGCAATACGGTTGGAAATAAGGAATTAACAACATGGCTCAAGACGCAATTACCGCTGTCATTAACTCCGCAGACGTTCAAGGTAAGTACCTCGACTCTTCTGCTTTAGAGAAGCTAAAAAGCTATTTCTCCACTGGCGAACTGCGGGTACGTGCTGCTAGCACCATCAGCGCCAACGCTGCTGCGATCGTCAAAGAAGCTGTAGCAAAATCTTTGCTATACTCTGACATCACCCGTCCCGGCGGCAACATGTATACTACCCGCCGTTATGCTGCTTGCATCCGTGACTTGGACTACTACCTGCGCTATGCTACCTACGCGATGTTAGCTGGCGATCCTTCCATTTTGGATGAGCGTGTACTAAATGGCTTGAAGGAAACCTACAACTCCTTAGGTGTTCCTGTTGGTGCTACTGTGCAAGCTATCCAAGCAATTAAACAAGTAACCGCTAGTTTAGTTGGTTCTGATGCTGGTAAGGAAATGGGTGTTTACTTAGACTATATCTCTTCTGGCTTAAGCTAAGAGCTAGTTTGCGCTTAAGAATTTAGGTGCGGCTTTATTAAGGTCTGGAAATCAAGCGTGAGTGCTAGAACGTTATATTGCTTATCTTGGTAAATTATCAGTGATGAGTGTTGGTGGTCTAGTATTTATGTTTGATTTCCAGCCTTTGAATGATTAAAAGATTTGCACTCAAGATTTTGAGATAAAAAAAGTTTTCACAAAGTATACAGGAGATTTTCAGAATATGTCCCGTTTGTTTAAAATTACTGCTCTAGTTCCCAGCCAAACCCGAATTCGTACCCAACGCGAACTGCAAAATACTTATTTCACTAAGCTAGTTCCCTATGAGAACTGGTTCCGCGAACAGCAACGCATTCAAAAAGCAGGCGGCAAAATTATCAAGGTGGAACTGGCAACTGGTAAGCAAGGTGCTAATACTGGCTTGTCGTAATTTTGTAAATAGAAGATTATTTTAGGGAATTGGTAAGAGGTCGAAAAAGACCTCTTTTTTGTTGCTTGGATTTTTGAAAGTTAGAAAATGCGATCGCTCATTGGTGATTCTGTTAACAATCCTTGCATGATCATATCTCCTAAAAGCCAAGCAGTTAATCGGATTAAGTCATTGAGTTATATTAAGTAAATAGCATCAGAATAAGATTTGTTGTTAGTTGAAGTCGTTGTCTGCAACTGTGTAAAAAATTGCCATAATCACCACTTATGATTAGCCACGATTAAAGCCTCTGCTGCCGAACTGTTCAAGGGCTTCGAGAAAAAGTTTCCCTGGCCATATTCACATTTCATTGCTCTCAGGAGTGCTAGTTGTTCTGCCGTTTCCAAGCCTTCTGCTGTCACAGTTACACCTATTTTTTTAGAGAGGGTGACAATTGTCTCAACAATATCTAAATTTCCTTCACCAACACTGCTTCCACTAACAAAGGAGCGGTCAATCTTCAACTCATGAATCGGAAAGTGGTGAAGGCGACCTAATGAAGAATAGCCTGTACCAAAGTCATCAATTGCCAACTTAATTCCTAAATTTCTGAGTAGATTTAACGTGGTGGTGACATTCTCGCCGTTTTCCATAATTACGCTTTCTGTGATCTCCAATTTCAAACTCTCTATATCTAAACTAGTCTCCTGTAAGACTTGATTGATGTGCAGCAGTGGCTTTTGTTGACTGAACCAAGAACTACAAAGATTGACGCTAATGGTCAAGGCTTGCTCACCCAACTTCCCTGATTTTGGAGGGAATCGGTCTTGCCACTGCTGTGTCTGGCGGCATGCTTCACGCATCACCCACTCATCAATTAAAATACTCAGCCCAGTTTCTTGAGCAGTTGGCAGGAAATCTTCTGGAAAAATAATACCCCGTTGTGGATGCTGCCACCGCACCAGTGCTTCAAAACCAGTTATCTTCCCGGTAGTGAGTGACACAATTGGTTGATAATGAATCCGAAACTCCTGACGTTCAATAGCTCGTCGCAGAGCCGTCTCCAACTGCAAGTGTGCCATTACCTGAATATGCATATCAGTATTAAACATCTGGTAGCGCACCTTGTCTTGTGCCTTAGCTCGGTACATTGCAATGTCGGCGTTACGCAGAAGGTCTTCTGGTTGGTTATAATCTGTCATGCTCAAGGCAATACCAATACTGGCTGTGGTAAACACTTCTTGCCCATCTAAAACTACGGGAAGCGCAATTTTTTCTTGTATCTGTTCAGTCATGAGTACTACGTGGTTGACATCCTGAATTCCTCCCAACAGGATTGTGAACTCATCTCCTCCCACCCTTGCAGCTACATCTATAGAGCGCAGGCATTCCTTTAGCCTTTGAGCAATAGTCAGCAGTAGTTGGTCACCAAATGTGTGTCCCAAGCTGTCGTTGATAAATTTGAATCGATCTAAGTCTAGAAACAGCACGGCAAATAAATAATCTGAATGCTGCTTTGAATAATCGATCGCATTTCTGAGGCTATTCATAAAGAAAGTGCGGTTTGGCAACCCTGTCAACGCATCGTGAGATGCCAAATGTAGCAGTTGTGATTCTACTCGCTTACGCTCTGTAACTTCAATTAGCAATTCCTGATTTATTTTCGCTAGTTCTGCTGTTCGTTCTCTGACACGAGTTTCTAGCTGATCATGAGCTATTCGTAACGCCTCTTCTGCTTGCTCTAGTTTCTGATGCTTTTGTGAAAGTTTTTGAATGTAAATTGCGATCGTTTGGATGAGGTTATTGAAGGATATTGACAATAGACCAATTTCATCTGATGTGGTGACCGGAACTCGCAAACTAAAATCTGATGAAGAACTAACAAGTTGAGCAACCTGAGTCATAGCTTCAATCGGCCGGGCGATCGCTCGACTGGTAGAGAAGGCTAAGACAGCAGCGAACAAGACTGAGAGTACCATACTGATAGGAATAATCTGGTTTCGCAGGTCTTCTGCTTTTGTCAAGGCGTACTTTGCTTCTTTCTCTTGCTCTTTAGCGCTTTTAATAAAAGTTGTGAGATCGTCAGCAGAGCTAGCAATTGCATAAAATTCGGGGCCACCTGTAAAGTCTGTAATTAGTTTCTTAGCTGCACCACTTGATTGTGGCTGTAACATCTGCGGCTTTATCTGGTTGAGCACGACTTCAAGCTGTTGGTAGAATTTTTCCACCACCCGATAATCTTTGGACAACAAACGATCCAAGTCTTTTGTAGCTATGGTTTGTGGTGATCGCTGGAGTTCGTTGATCAGCTGCTTAATTTTTTCTGCTCGCTCAGACAATTCCGACTTGTGTTGCTCAAACTCTTTCGGCTTTTTGAGTAAAGCTACAAACTCTTTGGTAGGTAAAGTCCAACGCATGGCTAGTCGCAAGTCACTCAAGAGCTGACCTTGTTGATTAGCACTGTCTTGACTGGTACTCGCTTGTTGCTGGTAGTAATTGCCAAGGGTCAATCCAGCGATCGTTCCTCCTACAGCAATGCTCAGAGCTACAGCATAGCCGCCAATAATTTTGTTTCTTAAACTCAAACGATGCAGGATGTCTGATATCCTGTTTGAACGAGTTTGTAATGGGATAAATCGACAGATGAGATTGGGTTGACTCTTCACAAGATTCTGGCTTTTAGAGTAAAGAATTCTGCTACAGTTATATAAAGTAGCCTTCATTCTTGTACTCTAACCAGTACAGCAGGGCGCAAATAAACCAACCATTTAAAACAAGTCAAAACCTTATTTGGTAAGCTTTCTTAATTTTGAATTCTACGTAGCGGTACTACGGTTAGGTGTTCTATCAAGCCCTTCGGAAGAGTCTAAAACTTTGTTGCAGCAAAGGTTTTAGATTACCTGGAATTTTATAGGAGCTACTTTAAAATATTACTCCCAGTACAGTGATGAAACAGAGCTAATTAACTCTCAACAGTGTTGATAACAGAAGGCAGTAGAAGTTCTGGTGAACTCATCCACCAGCGAATAATTCTTTCTTCTTTAACGCTGCACTGTACGGCACCCCCCACTGCTGTTAGATATGTAATAACCTCTGGCAAAAGCTGACGAATCATTTTGCGTGTTCCTTGGGCAGTAAAGATTTCTACTTCCCCAAATGATTTTTCCATATAGACTGAGTAGAATCCCATATCTCGCAAGGAATTAATTAATCTTGGGTCTGACTGCTCCCGCGATAAAGTGATGTGGAGCTCATCTTGACGAAATGTTCCAGGTGCTAAAGATGCCAACTTAAGCTTAAAAGGAATTTCGATTTCTGGATTGAAAGATTTTTCCTCAATTTCTACGTCAACGGGAATATATTCCGCCTCAATGTACCCTTCTATAGCTTCAGAATTATCCTCTAAGTAGCGGAGAACACTAGCAAAGTTTTCTCGAAGTTGTGACGCATATTTAGTTTTCATTGTCAAGTGCTTTTTTGGAGGACGATGAGCAAGTCCTTGGGGATGACCTGAGAAATCGGAATTCCAAAAGTTCTGAGTCTCGATCAGAAATTTTTCAAAAGGAGTTGAAAGCGTCTGAGCATCTATATGCATGTGAAACTCACCTACTAATGCTGGACGAGTAGATTTACGCACAATTGTGTTTGTGGTGGTTTGGCTGTTATTCGTCATATTCACGCAAGCTTTTTAAATAAGTTCAATTAACCATAGCCCTAAGAAGGTTAAGCCACTACCGTAATATTACTGAAACTTTATCTGGGCTTTTTATGAGAAACTTTCTGGATGCATGATAAATTAAAAATTTTTCGGTTTGTCAAAAGTCAAATCAAGGAAAGCAAGAAGTATTGTGTTGTCAAATTTGGTAGTCGTCTGAGAAAAATATCCTAGCGATCGCTAGAACAACCCCAGTCAAGGCGACTGAGAATTAGATTAACAGTTGCTAGTTGAGTGTATTAAAGTTGACCATTATCAAATGTATCGTTGTCAAAGCTACTTAAGAGTTATAAGTTATGAGTTATGATTTATGAGTTTTATTACTAACTCCTAATTTCTAACTTTTTACCTGTACTGATCGTGAATCTACGCCGCCTGATTCCAATTTTTGATATTTCCGTCTCCAACTGGGCATTAGAAGCGCGGTTGTTGCGGTGGTTAACGTTGATTTGGCTGTTCGCCGGCTTAATCATGCTATTTTCAGCATCCTATCCTGTCGCTGATGCCCGTCAACATGATGGGTTGTACTACTTTAAGCGTCAACTGCTTTGGGTGTTAGTTTCCTTAATCGGATTCAATATTATTGTGAATTTGCCGTTGCAGAAAATTTTGGGACTATCCCATTGGTTTTTGTTGCTGTTTTTAGCGTTAATTTTTGTCACATTGATCCCAGGATTGGGAAAAAAAGCTTTTGATGCAGCGCGTTGGATTGCGATCGGGCCAATTCCGATTCAACCGTCAGAATTAATTAAACCCTTTTTGGTGCTGCAAAGTGCGCGGCTTTTTGGTCAGTGGGAACGAATCAGTTGGCGGGTTCGCTTGGCTTGGTTGGGTATTTTCGGTCTGGTACTTTTAGGAATTCTTGCCCAGCCTAACTTGAGTACAACAGCACTTTGCGGCATGACTATCTGGCTAATTGCTCTAGCAGCTGGATTATCTTACAAATATCTGGGAGGAACAGCAATTGGTGGAGTGATGTTGGCAATACTGAGTATTAGTATTAAAGAGTATCAGCGTAAGCGGGTAATGTCATTCCTGAATCCGTGGGCGGATGCTACAGGAGATGGCTACCAGTTGGTACAAAGTCTACTAGCTGTGGGTTCTGGTAGAACTTGGGGAGCTGGATATGGGCTTTCTCAACAAAAGCTGTTTTATTTACCAATTCAGGACACCGATTTTATTTTTGCTGTGTTCGCTGAAGAGTTTGGCTTTGTTGGCAGTATGGTATTGTTAGCACTTTTAGCGACATTCGCCACTCTCGGATTAATTGTGGCCCTGAAGGCTAAAAATACAGTACATCGATTGGTAGCGATCGGCGTGACGATTTTGATGGTAGGACAATCATTGCTCCACATCGGTGTTGCTACAGGTTCTTTACCAACTACTGGCTTACCTTTGCCCATGTTTAGTTATGGTGGTAATTCCATGATTGCCAGCTTAATCGCTGCTGGGTTGCTGATTCGGGTAGCACGCGAGAGTAGTGAAGCTGAGGTACTACCGTTGCGAAAACCCTTGGTTGAAAATGGGCGCAGACGCCGAGCTTTTCAGAAAAATAAGAATTGAGCTACTAAGCCTTTGTACGATCAAATTGAATAGACTAACCGCATAGAAGATGATTTTGGAGGCAGTCTTGAACTTTCATATATCTCTGCTTTTCACATCGCCCAAAAGTTATCTCAGAGGTAAGGGAGTTTTAAATGGATTCCTCCCGCAAAAACTCAAATGGGTGGGCAAGATGCCCGCCCATTTTTGTTAGCTTCTGATTATAGGAAATTTTGGATAAGCGAATTGCTTATGACTGATCTAGCCGCCGTTGCCATTCAGCGTCAATTTGTGCAGAACGCTCAACTTCTTGGTCAAGTAAGTCAGTTTCGCTAGAATACACTAAATCTTCGTTGCCAATGACTTTTTGTGTTGCAAATTGTTGAGCATACTCGATTTTTTGTTGCAAAGGTGCATCAGGACTTGCCAATAGCCTTGCTCTGGAAATGCGATCGCGGTTGCGATCGCCTATTTTGCGATTACGCCACCGAATCCAGAAATAACGCAATAACGGTATGCCTAAGAAACCTGCTCCGTAAGCCAATAGCAGCCAATAAATTCCTTGCACAAAACCTACAAAAGCTCCCAGTTCACCTAATCGGGCGGCAACTGTGCCATCTTTCAACAAACTTCCCAGTACTAAGGCACCAACAAGATTTAGTACACCCAACCCAGCACTCAGCATAATTTGCCCTGAACTTGCGGCACTAAAACGCCAGGGAAATTCCTCCAAGTGATCTGATATTGCATGACGGCGCTTTTTAGTTGCACTCACCTGCAACTCTGGGAAGTAATAAACAATTTGCCCTTCTGGACTTACCCCCGGTTGCCCATTAAATCGCGTCAGAACGGGCAGCATATAATCTTCGTACTCTCTTGTATATCCCTGGCCAATGTCATCCAAATATGGAGAAATTTGTTCCGCTACCACTGCGCCACGGTTAATCCGAATCACCGTACCAATTTCTTGCCAGCGACGTTCTTCTAAGTTGGCGTTAGGATTACCATCGCCAAACAAAAACGAAAATACAGCTTCAAAGAAATTCAGATTGTTTTCTTCGCGCCTTTCACGTCGCCGTTCCTGGTTCTGGGTGTCATAATTTGGGCTAAGATACCAGAATAAATTTGGAAAATAGAAGAATCCGCCACCGAAATTACTGCCCCGACTGTTGCCGTTACGGTCTGAGTTGGTAGAGGTAATGATAATGTAGATGGTAACAGTTATCAGGATGATGGAAACAGTTAAGAAAATTCCAAAAGAAATGCGAATCAAGTAAAACAGAACACTCCAGACCTTTTTCCACCATTCCTGCAATCGTAACCGGAAGTATTTATTACGCAAAATTGCTCGAAAATTTTCTGGGAAAAGGTAAACTATATCACCTGAATCCGCTACCTGCAAATGTCCCCCAGCATCAGATGCCAGGGCTAACAAGCTTTGATTAGCTTCAGCGACGTTCAATCCTGCCTGAGTTGCCACATCTCCAACGGTGACACGGTAACCCAGCTGTTCCACAGCTTGCATGATGGTGGGACTGGGAGCCATTGCTCTCCTCTCCTGTTGAAACTTATTCCCGTTTTCTTAAGTATAAAGTTTTATTTTGAGCGACTTGGCAGGGGCAGCAATAAAGCTTGAAATCATTAAAAATAGAAATCAGATGAATTTGGCAAACCCACACCAAAGTCAATAAACGAAAAAATAACCTGACACGCAATATGTTATAGTTATTTGCTTCAGCTTGGTTAACCAGAAAACTTTCTGCTCAAATATGGTTCAGTACACTCTCGCTCAAAGTCCAGAAATTATCCTTACTGTTTCTGGAAAAGATTCAGCTAAAGCTCGTGACAAAGCAATGGATCAGCTGATGGAACTGATGGATGCAGGTAAGCTACCCACGGAACTGGAAGAAGGATTTGGCCCTCAACAATTAATTGAGGTTAAAGAGTCAACTATTGATTCTGCTAGCGGTGAGGATACGATTACACAAGCTGTCCAGGTTCTGAGTAACCTGGCCACACTCAAGCTAAAAGTTCAGGAGTCACGAGCGGAAGCGTTGGAAATTCGCAAAGCGGTTGATGTTCTGTTCACTGACGAGTCGGTGACAGAAGAGGAAATTACTCGACTTAAGGAAGGTTTTAAAGTTCTGAAAAATTTTGCCCAAGCTAATGTGCGTTACCAGGAAGCGCGATCTAAAGCAGAACAGGCTCGGCAGACTCTGGATCAAGCTCTGAAATCGCCTGACAAGTAACGTTTACAGAATTGGATGCATTGAGACGCATCTTAAAAATGTAATTAAATACTCTAAAAGACAGGCTGTTATGCCTGTCTTTAGATTTACTGGGGCGCTAGGATTCGAACCCAGGAATGGCGAGACCAAAACCCGCTGCCTTACCACTTGGCGACGCCCCAACGACTTTACTCTAGTTAATATAACACTTAGTCCTGGGTTAATGTCAAGTAGTTTAATAGTTGATTTGAGATAATCGGTTTTGACAGCAAGACATTGATTGGTCGGAATCCTTGCACTTAGGCTGTTTCATCTGAATCAACGTTTGGCTGTATCGTATCCGATAGTGATGAAAGAGGGTTAAGGGAGAAAATTGTGCGATCGCAATTCCTTTGGATCTAAAATCTACTTTCCTTTTCCTTAATCCCCAGTCTCGTGAAGGAAGACTGCTGCAATCCGACTTGATGATAGTAGTTGCTTAGTAGCCAGCCATATAAATAGTGGAATGGTCTTAGCATAGCGACTGCAAAGGCGGCGCGGTTCTTGAATCCATCGATACAGCCATTCAAGTCCTAAGTCTCGAACTATGCGCGGTGCCCGCTTGTGAATTCCTGCATAAACTGGGAAAACTCCACCCAGTCCAATCATTACAGCCTGTATCTTACCCTTATGTTGAGCTATCCAATTTTCTTGCTTAGGACATCCCAGAGATACTAAGACGGCGCTAGCACCACTAGAATTAATCTTTTTAACTAAAGCTTCGTCTTCAGTTTCACTCAGGGGACGAAAGGGTAGAGGTTCCATCGCTGCAATCTTCACCTGCGGAAATTCCTTCTCTAACCTTTTTCGCATCTTAGAAAGAATTTCTGTTTGGGAACCTAGAAAGAAAATACTAAAATTTTCTGTTTGAGTTAGCTGACACAATGCTAGAAAAATATCCATCCCTGCCACACGGTCTTGATAAAGCGCTCCCATTTTTCGCATCATCCATACAAGAGGCATCCCATCAGGAGTAACTATATCTGCATTTCGTAATATGTTGGCAAACTCTGGATTCCAATGAGCTTCAATGAGCATGTGTACATTAGCTACGTATACAATTTTACTCTCATGCCGAATAGACCACTTAAGTATTGTTTGTACCTGATCGTCAAACCGTAAAGCAGTAATCGGAAAATCAAGCACTTTTTTAGTAGGTAGAAGCACTCTTGCCACGATCAATAACTCCTGTGTCCAAGAAAAAAACCCATACATTACCTAGACCATTCCGAATATTAAATAATTCAGATCAGATGACTCCTGACTTTTTGTAGGCTTGTGTCATCCTTGGAAGTTAACACATGGAGGTGCAATTGCCTTCTTAGTATACTTTTGGCTTAATCGGTAATACTAAAATTAGAATTATTTGCTGCTGTGTCCTAGCTTACTCTTTTAAGCTAGGCATTTTAGACGTTGCTTGGCAAAATTCATACTTCCTTCATAATTAATTTTTGATTTGTTCCTGCAAGCATTACAATTGAGATAAGTTCCGATGGATATGGATTTTAATAGGTAATATTTACTACACAAAAGTCTAATTAGTCCAGTAAAATCCCAGACACTAAGTCTGACGATTTTCATACCTAAGTATGCGCTTAAGAGCTTCGATTGAATTAGTATATATTAAACAATGGCTAATAATTTTTTCTGATGAATTTCCAAATTTATTACAGATTTAATTTAGTCTATGTATTGAAAAATCCCTACAATTTATTTTTTTCTGAAATAAAAGCCCAAAAAATAAGGGGAAGATAAACTTATCTTCCCCTGCTCTATTATTTTTGTTATTGTCTGGTTTGTTACTTTCCTTGAGTCTTTGCAGTAACATTTGCCTTTGCTTTTTGAGTTGACGCTTCCTTGCAGAACCGCCTCTACCTTTCTCATTCCTGCCTTCTTTGCGGGGAGATTCCCATCTTTTTAGGCGCATAATTTTTTCACCTATCTAGTATTTGTTTGGTAATGGGCAGGAGGAGAATCGAACTCCTATGACCGCAAGGCCGCCACATTTTGAGTGTGGTGCGTCTACCAATTCCGCCACCCGCCCTTATATCCAATCTTAACTAGTATACTTTATTTGAGGGATTTTGTCACAAGTCTGAAAATTAATTCTCAAAGTTTTGCGGGAATAATATTTCTGATCATTCTAAGGCTTAAAGGCATGGCAGCCTCAATAAACTAGGGTCAATATCCTCTAGTTTTGCACAGCCGCTAAGTGCCATTGCCAGATTTAACTCATCTTGTAGTAGTGAGATGACATGAGATACACCGACTTGTCCTGCTACCGCTAGTCCCCACAAAATGGGTCGTCCGATCAGTACCGCTTTTGCTCCTAATGCCAGAGCTTTGAGAATGTCTGTACCCCTACGAATGCCGCCATCCAACACTACTTCTACTTTACCATCCACTGCTGCTACTATTTCAGCTAGGGCATCTAAAGAAGCGATCGCACCATCGAGTTGTCTACCACCATGATTGGAAACAACAATTGCTTTGGCTCCATATTCTACAGCCCGAACAGCATCATCTCCCCGTAAAATTCCTTTGATGACTAAAGGTAGTGGAGATAAAGACTGTAACCATTCCAAATCGTGCCAAGTTACTGCTGGGTTTAGCTGTTGGGCAAAATAAGTAAATAACCCAGATTCGGCTTTTTCATGGGAAATATCTAGTCCTGAGATGGTGGCGAGATTAGCCAGATGTAAGTCTGGAGGTAAGGCAAACTCGTTGCGTCTATCTCTCTCCCTCTGTCCGAGAATAGGTGCATCTACAGTCAGACAAAGTGCTTTGTAGCCTGCTTTATAGGCTTTTTCTACCAAAGCACGAGTTAATCCCCGATCTTTATGGATGTAAAGCTGGAACCATCGCAGAGAATCTGGAAATTTATCACATGCAGTCGCTACTTCTTCAATGCTCTTTGTTGCCATTGTACTTAAAACCATGCCCACACCAGCTGATGCCGCAGCTAGAGCCGTGGCAACTTCTCCGTCTGGATGGGCTAGACATTGGAAAGCCATCGGCGCAATTAATAAAGGTAGTTGCAGGGGTTGTCCTAAAATGGAGGTAGTTAGATTGCGATGGCTGACATCGACTAATATCCGAGGTCGTAGCTTGACTCGCTCAAAGGCAGCACGATTATCTTGCAATGTGATTTCATCCCAAGCACCACTACTATAGTAATCAAGTGTCATTTGAGACAGATGGTCTTTTGCTAACTTTTCGTACTCAAAGAGATTTATGGGTTGAAAGCGATCGTTGTTGGATAAGTAGGTAGACATAATTAAATGTAAGAACTTTTGTTTGTAGTGAGCGGTTTATCGCTCTACATAAGATTTTAAAAGACTAGAGCCGCTTACCCTTCGGATATTCTTTAATCGGATTGTCCAATTCAACCAGTTTAAGTAATCATCTATTTATTACTAAAGATCGAGAACCCAGTATCTCCGACTGAGTTCTTCTAAAAGAACCTATCTAATAATTCTTCCCTAGATAATTGCAGTAATAAAGGAGTGAATTCCTCTGGAGATAATGCCGACAAAGCTTCAATAATTACTCTTAGTTCCGCATCTAAAGAACCAAAGCAAACTTGCAACACATTCTCTATAACATTACGACGTTCTGCTTGAATTCCTTCTGGAATTCCTTCTTGGATTCCTTCTTGTTTAGCTTCTGCTAGTTTTTGCTCGTAAATAGGTGATAAGCGCATAATTAAATCTCTATCCTCATCGTCTATATTTTGATTGAATTCTCTAAAGCTTTGTTGATATTGTGCATTTGGTAAAGCGATCGCCTACAGCTTACCTTAAAAACTCCAGGAAGTGCGATCGCATTTCCTGGAGTTCCCTTACTACTTACAGTAAACTGTACGCCTGCTATTCACTAAAAATTATAATAAGTGGTTGTGATTAGCAGTTCTACCAATTACGCCATCCGCCTTTGGGTGTAACTTCATTAGTAGACTTAAGTCCGTGACTATGTAACAGAGTTTGATATTCTGTGCTACTTGCCCATCGGTCAATTTCTCGCGCCCGCAACACTGGCACTGGATGGGTTAATTCGGCTGTGCGGACGGCTTTGACCATTTCGCCTAATTCAGTCTTGCTAATATCATCATAAGCGCGGGCTTGGGCAACAAAGGCGTCAAGATTCAGTTGTGGCGCTAAGGTGGGGGAACCACCCGCCAGCTTCATCAACACTGACATGACAACTTTCGGGTCTTGGGTTGCTAGTAATGCGGCGCGATCGCAGGTAAACTCAGCACAGCGTACCCATTCTAAAAGCTGTGCCTGTATCGCTTGGGCAACGAAGGTTCCGACATTGGGCACAATCGCCGCAGCTAATATTAATAAATTTACAGGAGTCAAGTAAACGCTATGGTCACACTTGAGATGCCCCAACTCGTGGGCAATTACTGCCTGTATTTCCTCTGGTGTGAGAATATCAATTAGGGATGTGTGTAGTACAACAAAGGGCTGCTTACCCCGCACAGCAAAAGTATAGGCGTTGGGAGCCGGATGTTGCCGGACGTACAACTGGGGAGGCTCTATATCCAGGATTTTACAAGCGTCTAATAACAGCTTGTATAAATCGGGCAATTGCTTTTCACCCACCAGAACGCTGGAGGCAATATTTTCTACATAGAAAACCTGCTCTGCCATTGGCCCGAGCAAATTTCGCACCAACATATCTATGCCTGGTATCTGCTTGAGCGCTGTGGTAGCTTCCAGGTCTAATGGATGACGAAATGAGTCAGCTTTTAAACCAATCAGCGGGGTTTTGATGAAAGACATGGTGCAGCAAGCTATAAAAAAACACAACTATGGAATCTGGCTGGTTTTAACAGCCTCCCATAGTTAGTATAACGATTTAAGTAGGGGGAGCAGGGGCTACCCATTTGTAGAAACGGCGATTTATCGTGTTTCTCTAACCATCTGTTTATAAAATAGTTGCAAGTAACAGGCACTAAAGTCCAATATACAGATGTAAGATCAGCGTCCATGCTAATTTTTACAACAAAAATGAAAAGGTTCAGGGAAGTCGCATTAGCTTGTGGTGCGATCGCTGCTTTGATCAGTACGAGTCTCAAAGTTCAGGCAACGTCCAGGCGGCTGATTACCCTCGACGATTTGTTTGCTTTTCACCAAGTCAGTGAACCGCAAATTTCTTCAGATGGAGCCTGGATAGCCTATACGGTGAAGAGTACCGATATCAAGAATGATTCTGCCAACAACCATATTTATATGACTTCGTGGGATGGCTCCCGCACCAGAAAATTAACTAACAGCAAAGATAGCGAAAGTTCCCCTCGTTTCAGTCCCGATGGAAAGTACCTCACCTTTCTCTCCAGTCGTCAGTCCGACAGTGAAGGCAATCAAATTTGGCTGCTAAACCTTGCCGATGGACAAGCAGAAAAGATTTCAGATTTTCCAGGAGGCGTTTCTGATTTCGTTTGGTCACCCGATGGCAAACGACTAGCTGTAATCGCCGAAGATCGATCACAAAAAAAAAACTCACAACGAACAAAAGACCGCACAGCCAATTGTCATTGATCGCTTTAAAGGATATCTCGAAAAAAGTCGCCAACATCTCTACCTGTTTGACTTAGCAACTCACAAAGCAGATATTCTGACACCAGGTGAGTTTAATGAATATTTGCCCGAATGGTCTCCAGATGGGAACAAGATTGCTTTTGTCAGCAAGCGTGGTGTTAATTTTCATCGCCATAACAATTGGGATGTCTACACTATCGTTGCCCAACCAGGAGTAAAAGTACGTCAAATAACTATCAATGAAGGCCCCAATTGCGATCCCTCCTGGGATAGCCGACCTGTTTGGAGTCCAGATGGGAAGTTAATAGCCTACCTGCAAGGAGGACCTCAAAAGCTACTTGAGTAGGCCGTTTACCATCTTGCCGTTATTCCAACGGAAGGAGGTACTCCACGTCTATTAACAGCAAATATTGATCGCAATGTTGTTAAGCCACGGTTTACATCTGATGGCAAATCAATTCTGTTTTTGCTGGAAGACGATGGCAATGTTCACCTCGCAAAAGTACCAGTAGCAGGCGGTAAGATAGAGCGATTGCTAGCTGGACGTAGAAATATCAGTGCCTTTGACTTAGGCAGTGACGATAGGATTGCTTTGTTATCCTCAATGCCGCAGGAACCAAGTGAGGTTTTCGCATTCAAAGGCACTCAACTGCGTTCAATATCGCACCAAAACCAGGAATTGCTTGTCCAACTTGTATTAGCAACGACGGAAGAAATTAGTTTCAAGAGTAAAGATGGCACCCAAATCCACGGTTTCTTAGTCAAACCACCGAATTTTCAACCAGGAAAGAAATATCCAATACTCCTTCAGCTTCATGGTGGCCCAGTCGGGCAGTACACAAACCAGTTTATGTTTGACTGGCAGCTGTTTGCAGCTCACGGCTATGTTGTCGTTGCAGCTAATCCACGGGGTAGTTCGGGACGGGGTGAAGCGTTCTCAAAGGCTATTTACGCTGACTGGGGAAATAAAGATGTTCAAGATATCCTTGCTGCTGTTGACTACCTTGAGACACAAGGGATAGCCGATCCATCTCGGTTAGGAATCGGTGGATGGAGCTACGGTGGTATCTTAACAAACTATACTATCGCCCAAGATACCCGTTTCAAAGCTGCGGTAAGTGGAGCTAGTATTTCCAATTTTTTGGCAGCATACGGTACTAACGAGTCTTATGACTACGAGCAGGAACTCGGCGTGCCGTGGAAAAATCTCAATACTTGGCTACGAGTTTCCTTTCCGTTCCTGCACGCCGACCGAATTGTAACGCCAACACTATTTCTGGGTGGTGATCGGGATGCTATTGTTCCGTTGCAGAACTCCGAGCAGATGTATGAGGCACTCAACAGTTTAGGGGTTGATACTCAATTGATTATTTATCCTGAGCAATCCCACAGTATTAGCAAGCCGAGTTACCAGCGCGATCGCCTACAACGCTATCTTAATTGGTATGACAAGTATGGGTTGTGAGTATCAACGGATACAGTTGGCAAAGTTCAATTCTTCCTTGATTCTGAAAAATCCTAATTAGACAGTCTGGGGAGGAGGGGAGATGGGGAGAAAATTTTCCCTTGTCTCCCTTGTCTCCCTTGTCTTTGCGTCAGTCTTAACCGATCAACTTGACAGGCTACTGATGGTGGGAGCGATTTCTGCATCTGCTGATGTTTCGCCGATGCGGAGGATTTTAGCCCCCAATTGCTGCAACTTCACATCGAGTCGATCATAGCCGCGATCGAGGTGCTGTAATCCCTGAATCGTGGTTTGTCCTTCTGCCGCCAGTCCTGCTATGACTAGCGCTGCTGATGCTCGTAAGTCTGTGCCTAATACTGGTGCGCCAGACAATTTTGGTACTCCGCGAACGAAAGCAGCGTTGCCTTTGACACGAATATCTGCCCCCAAGCGATTCAACTCTGAGGCATGACGCAAGCGATTTTCAAAGACGGATTCGTTAATCACGCTGTCACCTTCCGCTAATGTCAGCAAAGCCATGAACGGCGCTTGCATATCTGTGGGGAAACCTGGATGGTATTGAGTTTCAATATCCGTTGCCTTCAAGGTTTGCGCTGGCAGAATGCGTAAGTGTTCAGGCTTGTCCTCAATTATTGTCACCCCAATATCCCGCAGCTTGGCAATCACTGGTACAAGATGTTCTGGAGCCACCGGCGAGAGGGTAAGTTCTGAGCGGGTAATTGCTGCTGCTAACAAAAATGTCCCGGCCTCAATGCGATCGGGAATTATACTGTAGTCAACAGAATGCAACTTGGGGACTCCTTCGACAATAATCCTGCTAGTCCCCGCTCCCTTAATCTTGGCTCCCATCGCGTTACAGAAATTAGCTAAATCAACTACTTCTGGTTCTCTGGCAGCATTTTCGATGATCGTTTCGCCCTCTGCCAGGGTAGCCGCCATCATCAAGTTTTCCGTGGCTCCGACGCTGGCGATGTCTAAGTAAATTTTCGCACCTTTTAATCTCCGGCTGCTGCCGGGGACGTAGGCATTACAAATGCCATGCTCAATCTGCACCTCAGCCCCCATTGCTTGCAGTCCCCGCACATGCAAGTCAACTGGTCTTGCTCCAATAGCACAACCGCCTGGTAAGGGCATCTGTGCTACTCCCAATCTGGCGAGAATGGCTCCAATGGCGAAAAAACTCGCCCTCAACTGGGTAACTAGTTCGTAGGGAGCTTTTGATGTTTTAATTTCACTGGCGTTGATGTCTAAAATGTCACCTTGACGTGTTAAGCGTACACCCAAAGCCAATAACACCTGAGCCATCCGCTCTACGTCCGCTAATAAGGGGACATTGCGGATACGACAATCACCCGGACACAGCAAGGCTCCAGCCATGATTACCAGTGCTGCATTTTTTGCCCCGCTAATTTTCACATGACCTCGCAAAGGATGCCCACCCCAAATTTGCAAGACTGAGGAGTCTGCTTTGGGAGTAAATTTGGCATCTGGTAAGCTGGTAGAAGGATTAATAAGCCTACCTCCAAAAGTAATACGTATTTTATATGTTTGAAGTTGGTTTTGATTCTACAGTAAAGATTCAATTTGTCCACGTTTTCAGGCAAGATGTTGCATAAAAAAATTGTTTTTTTGATGAATAATTCGGGCTGAAAAGAAGCAATAGCAAGCTTTATGAGCTTTTGAAAAATTTAACAAAAAATTACCAAGAAGTAGTGGTTTTAAGCAAAATTAAATACTCAGTAAAATAACTTAAGTGTTCTCTAAAAATCAATGCTCTAATGGTGAGTTAATATTTTGACTCGACCTCTCCCCGGAAAAACTCCTTTCTAGTTTAAGACTTTTAACAAAGCGTGATATTTTAACTTGACAAAAGTAAAAAATTACGCAAAAATAGGAAATTGTCAATAAAGATAATTGCCAGCGGAACTGGCGGAATGGCAGACGCGCTAGATTCAGGTTCTAGTGCCGCAAGGCTTCCGGGTTCAAGTCCCGGGTTCCGCATATTTTTTAAGTTAGGAGTTAGAAGTGAAGAGTTATAAGTTGAAAGAGAACTAAATTAACTCCTAACTTTTTGATGTTGACCAGTTTACAAAATTCCCTAGTCAAGCAAATTCGCAAACTCCACTCCACTAAGGAGCGGCACAAGCAGCAGTTATTTTTGCTGGAAGGGACGCACCTGTTAGAAGAAGCTTGTGCGCTGAATTACCCACTAGAAACAGTGTGTTGTACCCCAGAATGGCAAGCGGCCCACCTTTCGCTGTGGGAGGAAGCTTGTAGCCAATGCGATCACGCCGAAATTGTCAGTCGAGAAATTTTGGATGCGATCGCTACTACAGTCCAACCCGATGGTGTGGTGGCAACAGCAAAACGAAGTGTTGGCCAAACTCAAATACCATTTACTGGTTTAGTGCTTGCTTTAGAAACAGTGCAAGATCCCGGCAACCTGGGTACAATGATCCGCACTGCTGCTGCTGCTGGAGCATCGGGTTTGTGGATAAGTGGAGATAGTGTAGATTTAGACAGTCCCAAAGTTCTCCGTGCTTCAGCAGGACAATGGTTTCGCCTAGCAACAGCCGTTAGCGAAGATTTAAAAGCCACAGTCCAACAAAGTCAGCAGGCAGGAATGCAGGTAGTAGCAACCTTACCCAGTGCGACTTTAACTTATTGGGAAGTGGACTGGCGAAAACCTACTCTGATTTTACTCGGAAATGAAGGTGCTGGATTGTCAGCAGATTTAGCAGCGATCGCTGATCAGCACGTTAGAATTCCTTTGAGTCCTGGGGTAGAATCTTTGAATGTAGCGATCGCAGCCGCTTTAATGTTGTACGAAGCTCAAAGGCAAATGAGTTTGGAGTTAGGAGAGACGCGATTAATCGCGTCTGTACAGGAGTTTGGAGTTAAAACTCATAAGGAATAAGAAGAATTAAATAACATACAATTTATGCCCTTGGCTTACCTCACCCTCAATTCCTCTCCGATATATTGGAGAGGGAAGCTAGAGACAGGATGAAGTTTTGCATTTTATTTAATCCACGTTCCTAAGTTTTATTTCGTTTTTCTTTTTTCTTCGAGATATTGTTCAATATCAGCAACTGCGTCCTCAAGAGCTGCTAAATTAATATTTGTTAAGTCTTGATCGAGTTCGACTTCAGTGGCAGTAATAGTATGCAGTTGGGGTATCTCTTCTTCCTCGGTCGAACTTTCTTGTAAGATATCCTCCAACTCTTCGAGGGATTCTTGAAACACTTGATCAGCGACGCGGCGCTGTTGTGGCTGAATTTGCTCCATAATATTGACTTGAAAATCCTGATTTCCTGACTTAATTTTTGATTGCAGTTCCTACAGATTTAAATTTTGCACTTATAACATCATAGTTGTGTGCTGTATCAACTTTAGCAGTGGTTATCAAGAATATCGATACTTGGCTTTAGTAACATTTGCCAAGCTGTCTCCAATTGCTAGGACTTGTATTTTTGCAAAGACTATGAAATATTCCTGAAATATTATCCGGTAAATCTACTGACAAAGAGTATCAAAGAGTCATCCCAATGTCCAATGCCCAATGCGCTTTTTAGGATAATCCTCCTCAAACAGAGTCAGTATTTAAGTAGTTTGGGATTTGAAAAACACTAATTTTTATACTTGGTTAAGACAACGTTAAGAATTTTCTCAAAATCGCCAAATTTCGGAGTGTAAACACTTACGTATGGGAAAATCAAGTTAAGCATAAACAAATATCTTTTTGTAAATTTTTGTTTTTTAGTTCAGTAATGCGTTGAGACATAAGCATTCGCGCAGGCGTAGGCATCGCAGCATGGATTAATTTAAATCTCTGTTGGTTAATCTCTGGGAGTCAGCAAATCAAGGCTGATACGCCCAAAGATGAACTTTTGTTTACTCAATCTAGGCTGAATGGATTGAATCAGTACAAGTTTCATAAAAATAGGAGGTTATAAAATGGCAATTCGAAATAATTTAGTAGCTAATTTCTGGCAAAAAGTACAAAAAGATTCAGTTAGTTGGGGATCGTTAGCCCTTTGGATTAGTGCATTGGTTGTTTTATTAGTAATGCTTACAATGTTTTCTAACGCTTAATCTTAGCAGGGTTATTCTAGTTCCTGGGCAGTAGCCTGGGAACTAAGAAAGGGTAGGCTTTTATCCCTAGAAAACTCAAATTAGGAACTGCAAAATTCTGGTAACATTCCTATAGCTATTTTGAACCTCACACCACTAGAAGTGGCGTGATTCCTGCTTCAACGATCTCTGCCTGAATTACTTCAGGACTTACAAGTTCTCCACAGGCGTATATAGCATCCGGCGCACCGACGGCTGCTGCTGGTACTGAGCGAACGCGAAGGAGCGTCTCGTAGAGAAGTCATTCGCCCAGCGTCTGGCAGAGAAGTGTTAGAATTCTCAACCCTTCACTCAAAATATTTAACGCGGCATTTTTATCCCTCAAGTTGTGAGTGTTACAATTCGGACAAAACCATTCGCGCAACTTTAAATCCTTAACCAATGGGTTGATAAAACCACAGTGATTACAAGTCTGAGATGAGGGATAAAATGTACCAACTTTTTGCACGATTCGGTCATGCCACAAAGCTTTGTATTCAAGCATAGTGGTAAATTTTGACCAACTAGCGTCTGAAATACTCAGGGCTAATTTATGGTTTTTGACCATATTCGCAACTCGTAAATCTTCGATACAGATAATGCTGTTTTCCTTAATTAAACGAGTTGACAGCTTGTGCAGAAAATCATCTCTCAAATTGGTAATGCGATCATTTGTACGAGCCAGCTTGTTTTTCGCTTTAACTCGGTTACTACTACCTTTTTGACTGCGGGATAGTTTCTTGTGTTCCTTACGTAACTTCCTCTTTTGACTTCTGTAATACTTGGGGTTATCTACAATTTCACCATTGCTAGTAACGAGATAAGACTTAATTCCCAAATCCAATCCAATATTTTGGGTGGCTTGAGGGTATTTCTCTATCTCTGTTTCGCATAAAATACTAGCAATATATTTACCAGAAGAAGTCCGAGTTATCGTAACGTTTACAAGCTTCCCGGTAATATCTTGTGATTTGTGGAATTTTATCCACCCTAACTTAGGAAGCTTTAAACGATTCTCCATTATTTGGATGTTGCCGTTGGTAAGGTTGGTTTTGTAAGACTGCTTGCAACCATGCTTCTTTTTAAATTTAGGAAAACCTACACCATTCTTCTTTTTGATCTTATTTAAGTCAGTAAAAAAGTTTTTGTACGCTCTATCTAAATTTTTAATTGAATTTTGCAGAGCAAATTTATCTACTTCCTTTAACCACTCAATCTCCTTTTTAAGTAGAGTTAACTGCTGGCTACAAGCATTGTAATTTAAGGCTTTATGCTCAGTCGTGTAGAACTCTTGTTTTAGTGCCAAAAAGCGGTTATATACATATCTCGCGCAACCGATCGTCTTATTGATTAAGACTTGTTGATTGTGTGTGGGTATGAGAGTAACTTTAAATGCTTTTTGGATGGAGGACAATTTATTAAATTTGCTGAATACCTCTCAATTTTAACACAAAGTTATACTTAATATAGAGCGCCTAACTCATGAAGCGATGGCGGTTTCCGTCGATTGCGATGCACTGGCAGGCTATCTTTGCGAATTACGATTAAGACGCTAAGAGCGATGGCGGTTTCCGTCGATTGCGATAGCGTAGCGTTAGCGAGTCTTCGAGCGTCACTCTCGAACCCGAAGGGGGAAATAATCTCAATCACCAAATCAGGAGGAACAGAACATTATCCTTCTTGATACCAATCAGGGGGTAAACGTTCATTAGAAATATATAAAATATCCGGTATTGGCATCCAATCTCGCCCTCGACGGGTTAATGCAACAGCTAATTGTGGGCAAACTTCTCCTTGACCCTCACAGCATTGCTCAATCAAATTCAGAAGGGTGCGGGTGAGTTTAGAGTGGAATTTTTTTGGTGCCATCTTAGGAATTGCCTGGCCATCAACGAGTTCATAAGTTATATCTCCTTCGCCTGGAGGAAGATTCAAGAACTCTTGCAAGGTCAATTGATTCTTGGCTTGGAGTATCATGGCTCATTAATTCGTAATTCGTAATTCCTAATTCGTAATTCCTAATTCGTAATTCCTAATTCGTAATTCCTAATTCGTAATTCCTAATTCGTAATTCCTAATTGAAGGACAGAGCAACTAATTTTTATTCTGACTCCTGAATTCTGACGCCTCGGCGGAGCGTCTCCGGCTCCGCTCCTGAATTCTTCAAATTGTTCACATTCCCCGCAAAACTTGCCGAATGATATCCGATGGCACCTCATCGGTAACTGTCACTACACCAATCTCCGTTGGTAAAACAAACCGCACTTTCCCGGCTTTGACTTTTTTATCTAACTGCAACGCCTCAATAATTTCTTCAATATCCACCCCAGGTGGTAACTGAGTCGGTAAACCCGTTTTTTGAATTAAAGCGTTTTGACGTTCCGTGTCTTCCTTTTGCCACATTCCCAAATCCACAGCAATTTGACCGGCAGCTACCATACCAATGGCCACCGCTTCACCGTGATTTACTAAACGATAACCAGTCAAACTTTCCACTGCATGACCTATGGTATGTCCATAGTTGAGAATCGCCCGCAATCCGCCTTCTTTCTCATCTTTGCTAACAACATCAGCTTTAGCTTGACAAGAGCGCGTTAATACGTAATTTATCAAATCAGGTTTTACATAGCGGAGTTGGTCGAGGCGTTTACTTGCTTCCAATTGGGCAAACAATTCGGCATCCCAAATCACACCGTACTTAATAACTTCTGCCATTCCTGCCCGAAACTCGCGCATCGGAAGAGTTTTTAACACATCTGAGTCAATCAAAACCAAGCGGGGTTGATGGAATGCCCCAATCAAGTTTTTGCCGTGGGGATGATTCACGCCAGTTTTGCCACCAATTGCCGAATCCACCATCGCCAAGAGAGAGGTAGGCACTTGGACAACATTAATACCGCGCAGCCAAGTTGCAGCCGCAAAGCCAGTCATATCGCCAATTACACCTCCGCCCAAAGCCACCATAGTAGAAGAACGTTCTAGGCGGTTTTCTAAGGCGATATCGTAAAGTTTTTGGATGGAGTTAAGGGTTTTGTAGCGTTCCCCAGGTGGTAGGATGCAGCTAGCAACTTCAAATCCAGCAGATGTCAGGGATGCGATCGCTCTTTCCCCAAAATGTTTTAAAATCGTCTGATTAGAAACCAGCAATACCTTCTTGCCTAAGTTGAGACTGGCCATCTGTTGACCCAGTTGATCTAAACTCGAAGGTGCGATGGCAATCTCATAAGACTGCTCTGGTAAATTTACATTAATTACAGAAGTCATTGCCCAACCCCAAAGAAGCGCCCGTGGGCTGTATTGTATCGCAATCTGGGAGTGGGGAGTAGGGGATGTAGCTTTAGCTTCCCGCAGGGTGGGGGATCAAGGAGATCAATGAGAAACAACCAATGCCCAATGCCCAATGCCCAATACTCAACAACTAATGATTCAATAGATTTAGAAAGTATTGTGGAGAAACATAAATGTTTGCAATTTTAGCTTACATCGGCTTTTTAGCTTTGTTCTTTGGCTTATCTGTCGCTCTGCTGTTCGGTCTGCGGACTGCCAAAATAATTTAACCAAGACTCTTTCTTGTGGGGCGGGCAGCGTTCGACTGAGCGCTCACGCCGTAACCCTCCGGGGAAGCAAGCTACGCGTAGCGTCCCGCAGGGAAGTCTTGCCTGCCCTCAGTTTACTAAGGACGGGTGAGACACCCATCCCACAAAAGATATTTATCCTACTACAGCCGGACTTGCTACCTTCTCCTGTCTTTGGGAAGGTGGACGCATTCCTAAACCAAGTAAATTCAGCATTTCTCGGTCAGTATCGTAATCTGGACAGGGAGTTGTTACCGTCAACATCTTGTTGTCGTCGCTGGAAAAGATAGAATTGGCTCCTGCCATAAAACAGAAAGCTTGTTCTACTTGAGAAAGTCTAGCCCTACCGGCACTAAGACGCACATCGGAAGCTGGCATTAAAATTCTGGCTGTGGCAATCATCCGCACAATATCCCAGATGGGGACATCAGGCTGATTTTCTAAGGGTGTACCCACTACTTGCGAGAGAATGTTAATTGGCACAGACTCAGGATGCGGATGTAAGTTTGCTAAAGTTTGTAACATCCCAACACGGTCATCGACAGTTTCGCCCAAACCCAGGATACCACCGGAACATACAGTTACATTTGTCTGACGGACATTTTCAATTGTGTTCAAGCGATCGCTATATGTCCTGGTGGTAATAATTGTGCTGTAATATTCCTGTGAGGTATCTAAGTTATGGTTGTAGGCATAAAGTCCCGCTTCTGCTAATTTCCTGGCCTGATTTGCCGTCAACATCCCCAGAGTGCAGCACACTTCTAAACCCATTGCGGTTACATCCTTGACCATTTCCAGGACTTCCTCGAATTGTGAGTTATCCCGCACTTCTCGCCAAGCAGCACCCATACAGATGCGACTAACACCAGTTTCTTTCGCTTTCTGGGCGATATTAACTACCGTTTCCTTTTCTAGGAGTGCTTGCGCCTTTACCTCTGTTTTATAGCGGGAAGATTGGGCACAGTAGCTACAATCTTCTGGACAACCTCCCGTTTTAATAGATATGAGCTTACAAACTTGTATTTTTGTTGAGTCATGATATTGACGATGCACGCTAGCAGCTTGATAAATCAGCTCTAGCAATGGCGTGTTGTATATCGCCTGAATCTCTAATTCCTGCCAATCGTAGCGTATTCCCACCACATCACTATCCTTCTTGTAGACTGAGGTTAATCAAGAGCTGTCTTTTGGTTGAATCTCCTGCGGTACAGCGTTTGGGCAAAGCGATTTTATCGAAATTATGCCGCACACTGTGCTTTATCACCCATTGGCTCTCAATCCTTGCGCTGTAGATATTAGACATCAGCTTATCAAGATTTTGCTTCAATGGCAGATTAAGAGCAAAAATACTCACTTCACTGCTGCTAAACCGCAGGTATGAGAGAATTTACAAAATTAGCGAGAATGTTGTGGGAAGAAATGCCGTATATTAAGTAATTTATGATATCAGAACTGCCACTAATTACAAGCGATCGCCTATTATTACGAGCGTCGATCCATGAAGATGTACCCCAAATTCTGAAATACTTCACTGATAATAAAACTTATCTCACTCCATTCTACCCTGTTTGGGCTGATGGTTTTTTCACTGAAGAATATTGGCAGTATCACATAGAAAATAGTTTTCTGGAATTTCTCAATGGGCAATCATTAAAACTATTTATTTTTGCCAAAAAAAATCCCACTGTAATTATTGGAACTGTGAATTTTAGTAATTTTGTCCGAGGAGCCGCTCATTTTTGCTATGTGGGATATAGCCTTGCTGAAAAGAAACAAGGTAAAGGATATATGACAGAAGGGCTAAAAGCTGCGACTAAATATCTATTTCAAGAGTTAAATTTTCATCGGGTTATGGCTAATTATATGCCTCACAATCGGCGCAGTGGCAATGTACTCAAAAGGCTCGGTTTTGTGATTGAAGGATATGCTAGAGAGTATTTGTTAATTAATGGGCAATGGGAAGATCATATTATGACAAGTCTGATCAATCCTAATTGGCAAGCACCTAAATTTTAAAAATAGCTGAGTATAATTGTCAAGAATATTTATTTTCTTTCAAACTATCCCTATTTCGGAATTTTCTTATTGATAAATTGCTATTTGTGAATGCTGCTTACACTACAGCTATTAATAATGGCAATACGGTTCGGATAAAACTTGATCCCCCCAACCCCCTTAAAAAGGGGGCGATGAATCAATACAGTTCAGTTAAGCATTTCTTCCTTCTCTTCCTTCTCTTCCTTCTCTTCCTTTGCGTCCTTCTCTACGAGACGCTGCGCGTTGGCGGAAGCCTCTCGCAGAGAATGCGGTTCGTTAAAAAAATTGACTTTGACAACAGAGTTTTAGCCTTAACCCAAGCGTATTGGGCTAAGAATTGCTCTATCTCCCCCTTTTTAAGGGGGACTAAGGGGGATCTTTAAAGACTATGCACCTTAACCTAACCTGAGTGATTAATAATGGGACAATATCTGAGTTTGAATGAATTAGATATATTCAGTTGTGAACATCTATAAATTCATAGTAAATTCATAATAAATACACAACAACTCCACAAGCAAATGCAATAGTAATATTTATTCCCTACTTGGCTCAGTCATCAAAGTTTAGTTGAGCCAATGTGTGCAATTTTATTAAATGCTTGAGGAGTTTTTCTAAATGTCCATTAATTCTATAAAGCGCTTATCTGTCTTTTCTACCATCTTCGCTTTTGCTACTATCTTACACGGACTTGCCTTGGCAGCACCAGTTCCAAATCCCGCCATTACACCAGCCTTAAAAACTCAGACTAGTCCTGTATCACATCAGTCAATCAAACTCACAAAGCAACAGCGCCTACAAATCCAACTGGCTCGCCAGCAAAGAGATAAGGATATTGAGACTCTATTAAACCCGTCCCAAGATACTAAATTTAAGGCGGCACTACAATCTCGTCAGAGAATCAGAAAAGTGTTAACATCTTTGGATCTGAATCCAGATCAACAGAAACAAGTTCAAGCAATTTTGCAAGCTTATAATCTGCAAGTGAAAAAAATTATATCTTCACAGGCATCACAAACAACATCAAATCCAACAGCAGTTACTCCAGCAACATCACAACCAATTAAAAAATAAAAAGCTCAGTTTTATTTAATTAAGGTTAAGTTTCCGAAGACTGGCGGGTTTGATCTAAACTGCGGTTGAGCCAGTCTTCATACCAATCATAAAAACTCAACGGCTGCTCCTCCTCGCTATCTTGATGAAAATGAAAATCATCAGGATTAATGTCATGGAAAGCATGACAAAAACTTAAAGTTGCAGGATATATCCCATTATCATTAGTACGGTCATCTATCCAGATTTTTCCTGACTGCTCCCCGGTAATGACTAACAGCGCATAAATTCCACAACCATAATTTGTAATGGTGAGAGTACCTTGGATAAACTTATCGTTGAAGTAAGCATCATTGTTGGCAACAAAATCGGTATTATTCTTAACAATCAAATCTAAATCATTCCATGCTTCGGTTAAAGGAAATGGTTTAGAGAGAATTTCGTAGTTCTCTTGGTATAATTTTTCTGGAATGATATCTTCATACTCAATTACCAACAGACCAGATAAGCCGTATCCTGGGCCAGTACCACCATTACCAACTTCTAAGAGAAAGTCTCGATATTCACTTGGTAACGTAATATTGTGTGTGCATTCAAACACTTGAATCTCTTTGTTACTCAAGCAAGGTTTAAGTTGATATTCGTGTGATTCTGAACCAAAAACCTGAAATGTAGCGTCTAAAAGAGCTAATTGACTCAACTTTTTCTTTAATTGCAAAACTTTATCCATTATCCGCTCCAGATTTTGATGGTGGCGCTACCATATTTTAGATATGGGTCGCTTTTTGCGTTTATGCTGATGCTGAAGCCAGAGGTAGTATTAAGGGAAGAATGAATTAAGCTTTGCTCGTAATGACTCTGGCTGAACCTCCAAACTACAAGAATTCTAGCAATCCTTTTCTCACCCTCAACTACGAAAGCGCCTTAGAATCTCTAGGCGGTGACTACTACGATGAGGTTGCAGGGGCGGAATTTGCCCAACACATCCTGCGTTGGCGTAACGATGAACTATTACCCCGTTTCGGTCTCGACCCCCAAGTAGTCAAAGACGAAGATTTCATCACAGCTTTTGGTAAATTTCAGGGGCGCAAACCCTTGTTAGCACTGCGTTACCACGGCTATCAATTTGGTGAATATAACGGACAATTGGGTGATGGTAGAGGCTTTCTCTACGGGCAAGTACGCGCCAATGATGGCGAATTGTACGATTTTGGCACAAAAGGTTCTGGGAGGACGCCCTACTCCCGTGGTGGCGATGGTATGCTGACGCTCAAAGGTGGAATGCGGGAAGTTCTGGCTGCGGAAGCACTGCACTACTTGGGTGTACGTACTTCGCGCTGTCTGACGATGATTGAAACAGGTGTACCCCTCTGGCGGGGCGATGAACCTTCGCCTACGCGTTCAGCTGTGATGGTCAGAATGAGCAGTTCTCATATACGGTTTGGCACTTTTGAGCGACTGCACTATTTCCAGCGTCCAGATTTAACTAAGAAGCTGTTAGACCACGTAATTGAGCAGTATTATCGAGACTTAAGTACTGAAGAAGATAAATATGCCCTGTTTTACGCCGAATTAGTTAAACGGGTTGCAGAACTAGCAGCGCAGTGGATGGCGGCTGGCTTTTGTCATGGAGTTCTGAATACTGACAATATGTCGATTACCGGAGAGAGTTTTGATTATGGCCCTTACGCATTTATCCCGACTTATGAGCCATACTTTATAGCTGCATATTTTGACTATTCTGGACGCTACTGTTACGGTAATCAACCAATTATTTGCCAGTTGAATTTAGAACTGCTCCAGGAAGCTTTGAAGGCGATTATAGATAAAGGCGAAATGGAGGTTGCATTAGCTAGGTTTGGTGAATATTATGAAGCTGAATACAGTTCTTTGATGTTGAAAAAGTTAGGTTTTGTGGAGTTAGTACATCCACAAGCTCAAGAACTCTTGAATCTAACGATTGAATTTTTGAAAGTGAGCCAAGTTGGTTATCACCAATTCTTTTATGAGATGGCTCGCACTTTTTCATCTAAATGGCGAGATGAACCAGGTTTTGTAATGAATGGTTCCGATATTGTACCAGTACCGGGTGCATCAGCAATTTTTGATGATTGGTGTATACTGTATCATCAAATTTTGAATGATTTTGATAGCGATCGCATTGGTGTAATTGCTCAAACTCTAGCTGTTCATAATCCCAAAACGGTATTATTAAGACCCTTGATTGAATCTATTTGGGAAGCAATTGCTCAGGAAGATAATTGGCAACCTTTTTATGAGTTAATCAAGGCAATTCAGTCTAGAAAATAGTAAAATAACAGCTATTTTCTTTTTGATAGCGACAGACTGATTGAGATTATATCTGCTGTAATTGACACGAAGAATAATCTAATAAGAGACGTTGCAATGCAACGTCTCTACAAACAACTATAAACCAATACGCTTGGGTTAATAAAAATAGTAGGTAGGGTTGAGCAATTGCGAAACCCTACAAATGGTTGATAATGTTGGGTTACCCTGCGGGAAGCAAGCTACGTTCCTCAACCCAACCTACTTAACTTGAACAGCCCAGGCTTCTAACTCTTTCAGCATTTCTTTATCTACATTACAAGTTTACTTTAGTGCCCATCTAATAAGGCTTTTAAGCTTAACTCGGTTTTCTGTTGCGATGATACTTATCGGCATCATAGTCAAGACTACTTTAGATGTGGCTGCCCTGAGTAAAGAAGTGAGATTCCCCACTCCCTTTTCTCATTAACTAAATTGCTGGGCATAAGACCGCGCATAGCGACGCTCTAGGGCTAATAATTCTTCATGGGTTCCCGATTCGACAATTTGTCCCTGTTCGATAACTAAAATACGATCGCACCTTCTAACTGTCGATAAACGGTGAGCAATAATAAATACTGTCCGTTTTTCCATCAATCTTTCCAGCGCTTCCTGTACCAGTGCTTCTGACTGGGAATCTAAGGCTGATGTCGCCTCATCCAGAATCAAAATTTGGGGATTGAGCAGAACAGCACGAGCGATCGCAATTCTTTGTCTTTGTCCACCAGATAAGTTTACCCCACGCTCACCCACCCAAGTCTGATAACCTTCTGGTAGTTGGCTAATAAACTGATGGGCGTTAGCAATTTTCGCCGCCTCTTTAACTGCTGCCATCTCAAAAACATCTTGTCCAAAAGCGATATTTTGAGCAATTGTCCCCGAAAACATGATGGTTTCTTGAGGAACAATCCCAATTTGTCGCCGCAGACTATGCAGTTTGACATCTCGAATATCAACACCGTCAATGAAGATTTGGCCAACTTCGGGATCGTAAAAACGCGGGAGGAGATTGACAAATGTGGTTTTACCAGCACCAGAAGCACCCACAAGAGCGATCGCTTCACCTGGCGATACTAATAAACTGATATCTTTTAATACAGGTTTACCTGGTTTATAGGCGAAGGAGATATGACGATATTCTACTTTGCCCTTGACTGGTGGTAAAGCGATCGCATTTGTTTTTTCGATCACCGTCGGCTGGATAGCTATCAATTCAAAAACGCGGTCAACAGATGCTTCACCCTGCTTAAATTCGTTGTAGTTGTTAGTAGTATGACCAATGGGATCAATTAACAGCGCTGCCGCCGCCAGATAACTGAAAAAATTCGCCACTGTCAAGTTATTTTGGGAAATTTGCCACGTTCCCACAATCAGTAACGATAACCCACTTAAGGCTTCCAGAAATCCGATGATCGGAATCTGAATCGCTTTCAGGCGTTCGGCTGAATATTTTGCTTTAAGACTGCGTTCTGCTTCATGTCCAAAGCGGGCGATTTCGTAATTTTCGGCAGCAAAAGCCTGTACCAAACGAATACCATTGAAAACTTCTGAGAGGATGGCTGATAAACCCGACACGCGATTTTGACTTTTTAAGGAATACTTGCGTAACCGTTCACCAAACCAACCTACTAAAATACCCATCAGAGGTGCAACAATCACTGTTGCTAATGTCAGTTGCCAATTCAGGTAAATCATGTAAATCGGAATTGCTACCAACTGCAAAATGCAGGGGATAAAGTCGTGAAACCCTTTATTTACCACTTCGCCAACACGGTCAACATCTTCGGTGAGGCGGTAAGATAAGTCACCTGCTTTTGCCGTTTCAAAATAGCTGAGATTTAGCTTTTGGAGATGGGCGTAGACTTGCTGGCGGAGATTAAAAGCAACTCTTAAAGCAGCTTTCGCCATATACATATCTTGTATAGACTGAAACAAGCCTCTGACAAGAAAGACTAAGGCACAACTGCCAGTTATTTGAGCGATCGCTACTACATTACCTTGGGCAAAGGGAGTTGCCAACTTCCCAGCGATATTGATCAACACTAATGTTGCCAATACGTATCCCAAGATACCGACAATTCCCTTGGCGATCGTTTGCCATTGGAGTTGGATATAAGGCAGCAGTAGCCAGTAATTAGAGCGCGTTTTCAAGCTGTAACGTCCACAATGATATTCTCCTTTGTTTGACGCTATCAGTTTTTGGTGAGTTTCTGAACAGTTAACTAATTAGTTCCCAAAAATGGCGTTGCTGAATCAGGATATCAAGAGCTACTGTAAAAGCGAAGCAGCGTGTTGTCCAGAGGTGTCTCAGGGTTGGCTTTCGACCATCAAAGACATAGTACAGAAT
Organism: Nostoc sp.; assembly: GCF_036919815.1. Lineage (GTDB taxonomy): Bacteria > Cyanobacteriota > Cyanobacteriia > Cyanobacteriales > Nostocaceae > Nostoc. The sequence goes on along the minus strand of NZ_JBALCE010000011.1, from coordinate 89,398 downwards.
TTTATCAGTTCATAGCGAAGCAAAACTCAGCGCCCCTCTGCGTTTAAAAAAGCTACAAATTTCGGAAATGCTGTAATAGTGAGTAGTCGAGTACATGATTATATAATAGTCATACACCAAATATATTACGATGTGGGTAATATATTTGAGATTCGCTCTGTAGTCAGCAATCAATATTAAGACTATCATTAAAATGACCAATACACAGCGATTAGACAATGTTGAAAATGAACTAGAAACTGTAAAACAATTACTAGTGTCTACAGCTAGTTATGCCGAATCATCCAACAGTAGGCTAGATCGACTTGTTGAACGCCAAGACTTGACTCAAAGACAGCTTGATGGATTAGCTCTAACTGTTCAATCTATGGGTGAAAAAATTGATAGATTCGCCGATAAAACAGATGATTTTATCGAGACTACAAAAGCCCGAAATGCAGTATTAGACGGGGTAATACTTGAATTACGAGATAATCAAGTCTCAACTAATGCTGCTGTAGAAAGGTTGGAGAGAATTTTAGAACAATTGCTTAAAAATTAAATAAGATACAATTTATGTCCCTGGCTTACCTCACCCTCAATCCCTCTCCGATATATTGGAGAGGGAAGCTAGAGGCAGGATGAAGTTTTCGATTTTATTTAATCTACGTTCCTAAGTAATCATTTATTTCGCTCGTAGCAGAAAGCTTACTACAGATCAAGCAACAAGATAATTTTACTCAAATTACCCTCTAGTTTAGACAGGGCGTTATGCTGTCGCTAACACACTCTACTGCGTTATAAAAAATTAGCCCCCTCCTTGTAAGTCAGGAGAGGGCTGAATTAATCTTAAAATACCTCGTAATTTTCCGGTTGAATTACGTTAGCGTAGCGGTAGCGAGTCCGCGTTGGCGTAGCCTCTCGCAGAGAGCGTCATTACTAATTAGTTAATATCCGCCTTCTTCTTCGTATTCTGGCTGTCTTTCCTTAACCTTCTTAGGAATATTCACCGGCTTCGGCGCATCTTCCCAAGCATCGCCCTCTACGTCGTCATAATCATCGTATTCATCAACGTATGGCTTACTGATGGGCTGGGCTTCATATTTTAGCGGTTCCGGTTGTTGATACCTGTCGTTACCCGTAGCCTCACTCCAGTTATCTTCTTCCTCGTCTTCTTCGTATTGAATAGATTCATACTGCCGCGCCTTCATTACCTGACGCTGTGGCCTTTCTTCTTCCACATAGTCTTCATTCCATTCCTCTTCCCGCGCTACGGGTTGGGGGGCGCGAACTTTTTGCTTGGATGGCTGTAATGGCACTCCCGCAGGCAGTTGATTACCTGGTGCAACTTGGCGTGGTGGAGTATAGCCGTATTCTTCCTCTGTATCGCGCTCCCACGGTGCTTTGCCGATACCCAGGCGCTCTAATAAACCCACTGTCAACTGGTTCACCCGTTCTTCGGCTCCCTCAAAGACAATCAACCGATTGGGGCCAGTACTGACAATTTCATCTACTGAGAACTCGTAAGTACTCAGAAATTGATCGGGAATTTGGGGTAATCCTAAAGAAGCAATAACTATGGAGTTAAGCTTCCCGGTTTCGGCGTTGAACTTGAAGCCCCGAACTTTGCCTAATACTTCACCTGTTTCTGTAATTACTTCCCAGCTAATCAGATTACTGAGAGATTCAACTTCGATATCTTCAATTACATCTTCGTTATCAACCAGGATGACATCACCAATCTGGTTGACGTTGTTGAGGTACATATAGCGCGGTATGCCCGAAATAGAGATCAGGCTGTCTCGCAAACCAAGAGCCACAACCTCTCGTTGATCAATATCAACCCAGACTTGACTGATGATGCCTAGCCGCTTACCGTTGTCGCGGGTAATCACCTGGGTATTTAATATGTCGGAACGCCTAATTATCTGTTCAGAGGTCATTCTATACCGAGTCCTGATCTCGAATCCGGTTTAACGCGATGTGCAACTTATTCTTGTCACCCCTCTCCAAACCGCTCCCCCACAGGGAGAGAGGCTTTGACTTTTGCTCCCCAACCTTTTTAAGGAAGGGGTTGGGGGTTACGTTTGAGAGAAAGTCGCGCATGGCGTGGTTTATCTATACACTATTATTAACAAAAATTCAAGCAGATGTATTGGATGATTGTAACTTAATCCCCAAAACTTGAGTGTAAGCTCCTCGTGCTTGAGTAACGCCAATTGTGCGTTCGGCTGATTCTATCATCGGACGACGCAAACTTACAACTATAAATTGCGCTTGTTGTGACTGTTGTTTAATCATTCTAGCTAATCGTTCTACGTTTGCCCCATCCAAAAACATATCTACTTCGTCAAAGGCGTAAAATGGCGATGGGCGATAGCGTTGCAGGGCAAAGATAAAGCTTAAAGCTGTGAGTGATTTTTCTCCGCCAGACATGGAAGATAAGCGTTGTACAGGTTTGCCTTTGGGGTGCGCGACTAAGTTCAGTCCACTGGTAAAGGGATCTTCGGGATTTTCGAGTTGTAAATAGCCGTCGCCGTCTGAAAGAATCGCAAAAATCGATTGAAAGTTTTCATTGACAGCATCGAAAGCTTCTTTAAAGGCAAGTTGCCGCAATGTGGTAAAATTCTCAATCCGCAAAAGTAGTTCGGTGCGTTCGCCTTCTAAAGTTTGCAACTTCTGCGTGAGTTCCTGGAGGCGGTTTTGGGTGCGCTCGTATTCTTCCAGCGCCAGCATATTCACAGGTTCCATTGCCTGTAAACGTTTGGTAAGGGATCGCAATTCTTTCTGCAATTCTTCTAAGTCTACCTGATTTGGAACTTCCGGCAAGGGATTTGGTAATTCTCCTCCGACATCCCGCAACTGGTTTTGTAATGCAACTAATTCCTCTCGCCGCTTCTGTTGGGTTTCTTGGAGTTTTTCGATTTCCCATTGCAATTGTTGTTGGCGTAAAAGATGCGATCGCACTTCCTGTTCTCTCGCGTCGCGTTTTTGTTTCTCTTCTCCTAAATTTTGTTCCAATTGACTCAGCGTCGCGCGGGTTTGGGTGATTTGGTTGTCTATCGTTGTGATTTGTGAAAAGACGCGATGAATCGCGTCTCTACAAGAGATTTGTTGGGTTTCGTATTCTGTGATTCGTGTCTCTGCTTCTTGGATTTTTTCTTGCAAACGTTGTTGCTGATTTTCCAAATTTTTTAATCTTTGTTCCACTTCCCGTAATGCTGTCTCCCGTTGTTGCAATTGTTGCTCTTGAATTTTAATTGTCGCCTGAATTTGTTGCCATTCGCTGGGAGTTTGGGAAGCTTCCAACTCGGCTAAACCGTGTCGCAATTGTTGCAACTGATTTTCTTGTCCCGGTAATTCCCGCTCTAAAATTTCCAATCGGGATTGAGCCGTGGCTAACTTTTGATTATTTTGGGAGAGTTGCGATCGCGTCCCCTCTAGTTGCGCTGTTAAACTCTTAATATCTTTCTGCAACTGTTCTAATTGCAACTGCTGTTCGCGCCGCGCCTGACGCGCTTCTGTGAGTTCTTGGGTGAGTTTTTTGGTTCTGGTTGATAAAGTTGCGATCGCCTCAGTACAACGCTCTAAAACCCGCTCAATATCCACCAAACGACTTCTCAAAGCGATCGCTTCCTCAGATTCCGCCGCTTCCGCATTCCCAAACCGCAACGCCGAACGCTGAGTGTTACTACCACCAGTCATTGCACCGCTAGTTTCTAGAAGTTCCCCATCTAAGGTGACGATGCGATACAATCCTAAGTTTTTTCGCGCCGCCTCAAGGTTGGCAAATACTACCGTGTTACCGAAAACATAGCTGAATACATCTTTGTAACGGCGATCGCAATCGACTAAATTAACAGCATAGTTAACGAAACCGTTAGCAAAACGCAGCGTTGCATCTTGAGTAAATTTGGGAGCGTGAATTTTATTCAGTGGTAAAAAAGTCGCCCTCCCAGCACGTTTCTGTTTAAGCAGTTCAATTCCGGCTGCGGCGATGCTGTCATCTTCAACTACAATATGTCCCAAACGTCCACCAGCAGACATTTCCAAAGCTAACTGATGACGGGCTTCCACCCTTCCCAACTGCACAACTAAGCCACAAAGTCCAGGCATTCCCGATTGTAAAATGACTTTACTAGCTTGGGTTCCTTGAACTTCTTGCTGTGCTTGCGCTTGCGCCTCTATTTTATCCAATTGGCGTTGTTTTTCCCGTTGTTCTAGCAAAAGTCGCTTTTGGGTTTCCTGTTGGATTTGCAATTCTTGTTCTGTAGCTGAAAGATTTTGGGCTAAATTTTGGATGGGTTCGCTAGAGGTGTTAAATTCCGTTTCAACTTGATTACATTCAGCTTGTTTTTCTGCTAATAGTGGTTCGTCACGTTCAATTAACTGAGTTTGCTCTTGGATCAACTGCTGTAACTGGTGATTGCGTTCCCTGAGTTGTGCTTGTTCGGTGCGTTGCGGTTCCAGAGTTTGCAGCAAAGTTTCAATTTGACGGTTGAATGCCGTTTGTTGCTGCACCCACGCTTCCGAAGCCGAGGCAATTTCTGCGGCTGCTTCGCGGGAGGTTTCTAAGGCTTGATGCGCTTCGTTTCTTTGTTGTTGTGAAGACGCGATGAATCGCGTCTCTACAATTTGGGTTTCGGCAATTTCTTCTAGGGAATGACGGTGTTTTTGAATCTCTTGGTGAGTTTGAAGCAGACGTTTGGCGGTTTCTTGGGAAGCTGTTTCTAATTCCGTTAGCTGACGCTGGAGTTGTTTACGTTCTGCTTCTTGGGTGGCGAGGGTAGATTGTACCGCTAAAAGTTCGTCTTCTCCCAACGCTTTCACATGGGCATTGAGTTGTTCCAGTTCAGCAGTTTTTTGAACGATTTCGGAATTTAGGTTTGTGAGTTGGGTAGTGAGTTCAGTAGAATTGCGATCGCCACTTTGAATTTCGTGAACTAACTTTTCTTGTTGTGCTTGTAGCGATCGCCATGATAAAACAGCTTCCCACGATTGTTTAGCCAGAAATTCTGTGCGAAGCTTTTGATATTTCTCAGCTTTCGCCCGATCTTGGGAAAGGCGATCGCGCTGTGCAGTTAATTCCGTCTCAATAATCCGACAGCTATCTTCTTTTTCCTTCACCTCATCTAAAGTTGATTTAGCTTGGACAATTTTGCGATCGAACGCCGCCACCCCAGCCAATTCATCAATAATTTCTCGACGTTCCCGCGTATTCATCGAGATAATGCTGGTGACATCCCCTTGCAGCACCACGTTATAGCCTTCAGGATAAACCCGCAAGTTACTTAGTTGCTCATGCAATTCCGTCAGCGTACAAGGTACAGCATTGATATAGTAATTCGATGTGTAAGTCCCTTGGTGAGTGACTCGCAGCCTTCTAGTGACACTCCACTCTCCCGATTTTGGATTTTGGACTTCGGCTTCGCTCAGTCGAACGATTTTGGATTTTAGATTTTCTTCCTCTGCTTCTTCTGTTTCCCCTACTTCCTCTGCTTGCTCCCTGAGTGCCTTTGTGTCTTTGTGTGAGATTTCATCTGACAAATCAAATGTCACCGTGACGCTAGCCTCAATAGAAGCCCGTCCTTTAGCCGTTTGGGTGTTATTTACCAAATCCGGCAAGCGATCGGCTCGCATTCCCTTAGAACTGGAAAGTCCGAGGCAAAATAGCAGCGCATCTAAAATATTAGATTTACCCGAACCATTTGGCCCAGATATGACAGTGCACCCCGGTAGCAAAGGGACTGAGGTAGTGCCACCGAAGGATTTGAAGTTCGTAAGTTCCACGCGCTTGATATGCACCATAGGCGCTGGTTCATTGGGCTAATGAAGAACAAGTGTATCAACTAATTAGAAATTCGCAAGAGGGTAGGGGGGGTAATTCCGGATTATTTAACCGCAGAGGCGCAGAGAACGCAGAGGGGGGAAGGAGAATTGTGGTTTTCTCTGAACCCCAATACTGCTAGATTTAACAACAAATAAACTTATTCCAGTCTTATTTTAGATAACTAACTGGAAAACTGATTCAACAATTTGGCGTTGGCAAAGCGATCGCTATTAGTTCATTACCATTTATTGCAAGAGTATTTTACAAGTATGTAAGATGATTTTAGGGGTAAATAAATAATCAGCTAAATTATGCAAATAGAAGATTACTTCGACTTTCAGCGTCCTGATGATATTCGACTCAAAGGTACAAGAGTAGGAATTGAAACCATACTCTATGATTTCATCAGCGATAATACTTATAATCTTGTATAGTTATTCTTATAAAGGTTATAAAGGAGTAAATTGATGACTACTACTTTAGACGCAAGCAATCTCAGACTTAAAGATGTTCAAAGCCTTCTGAAATTGACAGAACAGTTAAATGACTCATTTACATCACTGCTATCGTTAGAAAATCTCACAGAATTTGAGCAACAAGAATTACAGGTTATCCGTAATATATTCCGTGAATACTACTCAGAGGGTAAAATCTCCGAAGGACAAATAAAATTCCTTTGTCTTGCACCATTAATGAAGTTAGCCGGTTTTTATAATTCTAGTATTAAGATTACTTTAGAAGAAAATATTGCTAACATCTCAGTTGAAGATGAAGATACGAATATCAAAGGACGGATGGATATTTTAGCTGTTAGTAAGACTCAAGAAAGAATAGTAACTACGCCTTTTTGGATACTAGTAATTGAATCTAAAAATAGTAGTTTTAATGCTTCGGAAGGCTTGCCACAATTGCTCACCTATGCCTACAAAAGTCTAGAAAATCAAACATCAGTTTGGGGTGTGACTACTAATGGTATGGATTACCAGTTTGTCTATTTACAGCAAGGAAATCCTCCCATTTATCAATTATTGCCAAAACTAGATATAACTCGCTCTGAATCTTCAATCGAATTGTTGCAAGTATTCAAATCAATCTGCCAATTGTAGTTCAACTATCTCCGAATTGAGTACTTGAAGCGATGCCTGCGGCGGTCACTGAGCTTGCCGTTCGCGCAGCGTCTCGTAGAGAAGTGCGGGCAAAGCGATCGCTATCAGTTCATTATCATTTATTGTAAGAGTATTTCCCCTTAACTTTCAGTATTACTACGCTGAATTAAATATTTAAAAGAATTTTATTATGGTTATTTACACTGATTTAAATGGTAGTTATTTTACACATAATATAGTAAATATTAGCAAAATTAACTCAGTAATGTTTAGACTGCTGCTAACGAAAAAACTTAATTGCAGAGTAAGTAAATGGGACAAGACCACAAAATCCCCTTGTCTTTACCAGCGCTAATTTATGCAAACACTGCTAAACAACCGCTATCGAGTAATTCAGACTTTAGAAAGTGGCGGATTTGGTGAGACTTTCTTGGCAGAAGATACCCAAATGCCTTCTAACCGCCGTTGTGTAATTAAACAGCTTAGACCGATTCAAAATAATCCTCAGATTTACCAGTTGGTGCAAGAGAGATTCAAGCGGGAAGCGGCAATTTTAGAACAGTTGGGCGGCGCAACTAAACAGATACCCAGCTTGTATGCTTACTTCCAGCTAAATGGTCAATTCTACTTAGTTCAAGAGTGGATTGAAGGTGATACCTTAACTAAAAAAGTTCAAGAGCAAGGCTCATTAAGTGAAAGTGCGGTAAAAGAAATATTAGTAAGTTTATTATCAGTAATAGAATACGTACACAATCAGCGGATTATCCATCGAGATATCAAGCCAGATAATATCATTTTGCGTCATCGCGATCGCAAGCCAGTGCTGATTGATTTTGGCGCAATCCGCGAAACGATGGGAACAGTGGTGAATTCCCAAGGAAATCCTACGAGTTCGATTGTGATTGGTACGCCTGGATATATGCCAAGTGAACAAGCAGCAGGTAGACCAATTTATTCTAGTGATTTATATAGTTTAGGAATCACAGCAATTTATCTCCTCACGGGGAAACAGCCACAAGAATTAGAAACAGATCCATCTACCGGGGAAATTGTCTGGCACAAACACGCTCTGAGTGTGAGTCAAACAATGATAGCAGTGATAGATCGGGCGATCGCCTACCATCCACGCGATCGCTTTGCCACTGCTAAAGAAATGCTAAAAGTCTTGCAATTTGGTGCAGGAACCTTCTCACCTAAAGTAGCTTATATCCAACCACCAGCAATAACTTCACCTTCTGCAACACTTCAAAAGACAATTTCTGTCAGCCCAGCGCCTTCCTATCAACCTGCTCATCAAAATAGTGGACACAGAGAAATATTTCTCCCCAGTCTGATTGTAGGTAGTTTGATTGGTGGTTCTATAATCATTGGTTTTGCCCTTACTAAATCGCCTCAACCAGTGCTACAGTCAAGCGTTTTATCTGAATCTTCCCCAACCCACGATCAAGTGCAAGATACGCCGACGCCTCTACAATCCCCAGTTTCTATCACTCCAGAACCTACCGCAAGTAAAGAACCACAGGATCAAGAAGTATCACCTGTGCGATCGCAAGTTCTTAGCAATAACGTTCCTAGTCCCACCCAATCTGCTCAACTACCTTCTTCAACACAGCCTCAAATCGATAGAATAACACCAGAACAAGCTGTGCAAAATTATTTTGAGACTATTAATAAACGTGATTTTCAAACGGGATGGAATCAACTCTCTCCTAGCTATCAAAATAATAAACGCCGGAATCCAGATGGCTATCTTTCATATATTGACTGGTGGGGGGGAAAGGTTAAAAACGTAGATATTGAACAAGTTAGTTTGGTAGAAGCAACTGCACAAACAGCTACAGTAAATGCTAAAATAAAATACTTCATGAACAGTGGAAAAGTAATTCCTGGTTCTGTATACTTTTTCCTTTTATGGGATGCCGAAAATAGCCGATGGATTGTTAGTGATACCAAATAGTTATCTCCTAGAATCAATCTTGATTATTAAATAAACCTCATCTAAGTTTATAAGCGTAGTTTTTGCCCTCACGCTAAATCCCTCTCCCATACCTGGGAGAGGGATTTTGAAATTCTGGCTCCCCTTCTCCCAAATCTGGGAGAAGGGGTTGAGGGCAAATCCTTTTCATCACCGCAACACACTGGCTTCTCTGCGCCTCTGCGGTTAGTTATTCCGTAACTCGCGCGTAAATCCTAAGTTAATTGAAAACTGGTATGAACTCCAAAGAAATTTAATTTTTAAGTTTTTATCGTCAAATAACGTGATAAACATGATATTTTTGAATTAGGATAAAAACAGATAAATAGCAAAATTAAATACTCAGTAAATCTCTGGGAATAAATTAATATTTAGTAGATTTATTGATTCATATTTTTTGCTAAAAAACAGCAATAATTGATACAAGTTAAATTTGTTAAAAACTGACATTCATTACAACTAAAACAAATAATAATAGGGAGAATGGGGGCAGAAGAAAAACCTGTTAATTTGCGCTCGGAGACGAATAATGGTAGCGATGTCTACGACAGGCAATGCCCACGCAGAGAACGTTCAACATCGGTTAACTATACAAACTGTAGAAATTGCCCCTAACACAACGGCGATTCGCTCTCTTGATTGGGACCGCGATCGCTTCGATATCGAATTCGGACTGCAAAACGGTACAACCTACAATTCATATCTAATTAGGGGCGAACTAACAGTTTTGATTGATACTTCTCACCAGAAGTTTCGCGATCTGTATTTAGAGACTCTAAAAGGTCTTGTCAACCCCAAAACAATTGATTACATAATTGTTAGTCACACAGAGCCAGACCATAGCGGCTTAGTAGAAGATGTCCTGCGATTAGCTCCTAGAGCCACTGTCTTAGCCTCAAAAGTTGCACTTCAGTTTTTGGAAGGCTTAGTACACGATCCTTTTTCTAAGCGCGTTGTCAAAACTGGCGATCGCATCGATATAGGTAAAGGACACGAAATGGAATTCGTGAGTGCGCCTAACCTGCACTGGCCGGATACAATCTTTAGCTTTGACCGCAAAACCCAAATTCTTTACACCTGTGATGCTTTTGGGATGCACTTTTGTGACGATCGCACCTTCGATGAAGATTTAGAAGCGATCGAAGCTGACTTTAGATTTTACTACGACTGCTTGATGGGACCTAACTCTCGTTCGCTGCTGAATGCGATGAAGCGGATGGGTGATCTAGGGAAGATTAATATTATCGCTAACGGTCACGGCCCATTATTATACCACCATCTAGACGTTCTAACCGGTTGCTACGAAAATTGGAGCCAAAAACAAGCTAAAGCAGAAACCACCATCGGCTTGTTTTTTGTCTCAGATTACGGGTATGGCGAACGCCTTGGTCATGCAATTGCCGAAGGTATACTGAAAACCGGGGTTGGGGTAGAAGTATTGGATCTGAGTACTGCCCAGAGCCAAGAAATTCAAGAACTAGCTGGGAGAGCAGCTGGGATCATTATCGGTATGCCGCCGACTTCCGCCGCCGCCGCCCAAGCTAGTATCAGTTCGGTGCTAGCTGTTGCCAAGAACAAGCAAATGGTTGGGCTGTTTGAATGTTACGGTGGGGATGATGAACCCGTTGATACACTCCGCAGAAAATTTCTCGACTCTGGCATCAAAGAAGCTTTTCCCGCGATTCGGATTAGAGAAGCTCCCACTGCATCCACATTCCAGTTGTGTGAAGAAGCAGGTAAAGATTTCGGACAATTGCTAGTGCGCGATCGCAACATCAAGCAAATCAAGTCCCTCGACGTCAACATGGAAAAGGCGCTGGGACGGATTAGTAGTGGACTGTATATAGTCACCACTAAAAAAGGAAATATGTCAAGTGCAATGCTGGCGTCCTGGGTAACGCAAGCGAGTTTGCAACCATTAGGATTGACAATTGCCGTTGCTAAAGACCGCGCCATTGATTCCTTAATGCAAGTAGGCGATCGCTTCGTCCTCAACGTTTTGGAAGAAAGCAATTATCAAGAATTGAAAAAGCACTTTCTTAAGCGCTTGCATCCCGGTGCTGACCGCTTTGCGGGAGTGAAAACTCAAACTGCGAAAAACGGTTCTCCGATTTTAACTGATGCTCTGGCATATATGGAATGTGAAATACAGAGCAGCATGGAATGCAGCGACCACTGGATTTTATATTGCACAGTCCAAGAAGGTCGTGTCTCCAAAAACGACGGACTAACAGCTGTTCGTCATCGGAAAGTGGGTAATTACTACTAATAGATTGGGCATGGGGCATTGAGCACGGGGCATGGGGTATGGACTATTCTCCTTGTTCCCCTCGTCTTCCTATTCGCAATGCTCAATGCCCAATGCCCAATTCCCAATGCCCAATGCCCAATGCCCAATTCCCAAACTTTATTTAACATCTATGACCAATTCCAAGCCACGCGACGTACAAGTTTTACCAATTGCTACAAATACCAAGACTCTTAGAGCACGTAGTTGGTCACGTCTGCGGTTTGAAATTGAATACGCACTTGAAAGAGGTACTACCTCCAATTGCTATTTAATTGAAGCTGATAAAACCGCACTTATTGATCCACCGCCAGAAAGCTTTACTGAAATTTATTTAGAGGCATTGCGCCAGACTTTAGATTTGCGACGTTTGGATTATATAATCCTGGGTCATTTTAATCCCAATCGAGTTGCAACCCTCAAAGCAATTTTAGAACTGGCACCACAGGTAACTTTTGTCTGTTCTCTTCCCGGTGCGAATAATTTGCGTGCTGCTTTTTTAGAGCATGATTTAAAAGTCTTGGTGATGCGGGGGAAAGAAACTCTGGATTTAGGCAAAGGTCATGTTTTAAAATTCCTCCCCACTCCCAGTCCACGTTGGCCGGAAGGACTTTGTACCTACGATCAGCAAACTCAAATTCTCTACACAGATAAGTTATTTGCAACTCATCTTTGTGGTGATGAAGTGTTTGATGATAACTGGGAAGCGCTCAAAGAAGACCAGCGTTACTACTTTAACTGCCTAATGGCTCCCCAAACTCCTCATGTAGAATCAGCTTTAGAGAAAATATCAGATTTGCAGGTGAGAATGTATGCTGTGGGTCATGGTCCCTTAGTACGCACCAGCTTAATCGAGCTTACTAAAGCTTATGGAGAATGGAGCCGCGCTCACAACGATCGCGAGATTTCCGTTGCCCTACTTTATGCCTCAGCTTACGGTAATACGGGGACTTTAGCACAAGCGATCGCTCTGGGACTAACCAAAGGTGGAGTTGCAGTCAAATCGATTAACTGCGAATTTGCCACCCCTGATGAAATTCGGACTAGCCTCGCACAGTCAGAGGGTTTTATCATCGGTTCTCCTACCATTGGTGGTCATGCGCCAACTCCCATTCATACTGCTTTAGGTATTGTCTTATCAAGCGGTGACAACAGCAAACTCGCTGGGGTTTTTGGTTCCTATGGCTGGAGTGGCGAAGCTTTTGACTTAATAGAAGGTAAACTCCGGGATGCTGGATATCGCTTTGGTTTTGACACCCTGAAGGTGAAGTTTAAACCTGATGATGTCACTCTTAAGTTCTGTGAAGAAGTAGGTACAGACTTTGCCCAGAGTTTGAAAAAGGCTAAAAAGGTACGCGTACCACAACAAGCCGCTACTCCAGTAGAACAAGCTGTTGGTCGGATCGTTGGTTCCGTCTGCGTGGTCACAGCCAAACAAGGAGAAGTGTCCACCGGAATGTTAGGCGCTTGGGTTTCTCAAGCTACCTTCAACCCACCTGGACTCACCGTTGCGATCGCTAAAGACCGAGCGATCGAATCTTTGATGTATCCAGGCGGTAAGTTTGCCTTAAATATCTTACCTGAAGGCAATCATCAAGATTACATGAAGCATTTCCGTAAATCTTTCGCACCTGGGGAAGATCGATTTGCCAACTTTAGTACAGCAGTTGCAGATAACGGCTGTACCATCCTTACCGACGCTTTAGCATATCTGGAATGCTCAGTCAAGGAACGTATGGAATGTGGCGATCACTGGGTTGTGTATGCAACTGTAGACGAAGGTAAATTACTCAAACCTGATGCTGTGACTGCCATTAACCATCGCAAAACTGGCACTCATTATTAGTAGATATAGGACTTACGCAGAAGAGATCCTCCAACCCCCTTAAAAAGTTGGCTCTTTAAGATTCCCTCCTTTTTAAGCAGGGCTAGGGGGGATCAAGCTTTCAAGTTTTCAGTGCGTAAGTCGTGTTTATCAGAAAATTTTTATTCTGGGATGGGCAAGTTGCCTATCCCAGTTTTTTTGTCAATATGTAAATCTTAATTTTCTGAGCAGATTATTGTGATCTGCCCAAAACCCCAACGCTTTCAACGTTTAAGAATTTTGCGGTTTAAACAACTTGTGTAGTGCTAATGGGAACAATAAAGAATAAATGCTTTTAGATCAATGTTTAACCGCGCAACAACTCTCACCCCATCAGAACTGAAGTTAGCGATCGCCCAACTCATGGTAAGATACAGCGTTAGTAGGGTCTCCAGGTTAGCGGTGACGAGAAAACAGGGTAAATTATTGGGCATCATCACCCAAACTAGATTGCTGCAAGCCCTGAACCCGTTGAAGCTAAAAGAGGCCGAAGCGATCGCCATCCTCCAGGTATTTGCAGTTGGGGCAGCCGCAGAATTACAGTGTCAAGTAGCAAATAATCCAGTACATCGCTTGAATCAGGACTTGGAAGTGAAGCTAAAACAGCACACTCAAGAACTACAAGCGCGAGAGGCACAACTGCGGGATCTCTTCGACAACGTGAGCGATTTGATCCAAAGCGTTTCGCCCGACGGTCGGATTTTATTTGTAAATCGGGCATGGAAAGAAACCTTGGGATACAACGATACTGATCTGGAGCAGTTGTCCATTTTCCAGGTTATCCATCCCAATGACCTTGTATATTTCCAGACAGCGATCCAAAGCCTATTTACTGGCGCACTCAGTTTAGATATCGAAATCAGATTCCTGACCAAAGATGGCAAAGAAATCAGCGTCGAGGGGAATATCAATTGTCAGTTTGAAGATGAACAGGCGATCGCCACGCGGGGCATCTTTCGGGACATTACCCAGTGCAAACAAGCCCAAGCCCAACTCGATAAACTATCGCAGCGCCTTGCCTTGTCCTTCAAATCTGGGGCGATCGGCTGTTGGGACTGGGACATTTTACAAAACACCATCCTTTGGGATGAGCGGATGTACGAACTGTATGGTGTCACGAAACAATCTGATTCCCCTGTGTTCTACGACATTTGGGCAAACAGGCTACATCCCGATGACCGCACCTTTGCCGAAACATTGATCCAGCAAGCCGTTTTAGGACAGGCAGAATACGATACCGAGTTTCGGGTCATGCATCCCGATGGAAGTATTCACTTTATTAAAGCCTATGGGGTGGTGGTGCGAAATGCTCAGGGCAATCCCCAGAGCATGGTTGGGGTCAACTTTAATATTAGCGAACGCAAACAAGCCCAGAAAACCATTCGCCAACAGGTCGAACGAGAACAACTGCTGCGAGAAATCACCCAGAAGATTCGTCAATCCCTAGACCTCCAGACCATTTTCGACATCGCTTGCCAGGAAATCCGCTCAGTGATTCAGGCCGATCGGGTGTGCATTTTCAAATTTGATCCTGAATCCAACTTTGATGACGGCGAATTTGTGGCTGAATCAGCTGTAGAAGGGTTTTCCTCAGTGGTGGCGATTCGGGTACACGACCACTGCTTTGGCGAAAACTATTCATCGCTGTATGCCTTGGGTAGGTCTTATGTTGTCGATGATATTTATAACGGTGGGATGACAACCTGCCACACTGACATGTTGGCTCAGTTTCAGGTGCGTGCCAATCTGATTATGCCGTTCCTCTGCGGTAATAAATTATGGGGCTTGCTGTGCATCCATCAGTGTGCGACAACCCGCCATTGGCAGCAGTCTGAAATTGACTTTACCCTACAACTTGCCAACCAGTTGGCGATCGCCATTCAACAAGCGAATCTCTACGAGCAAATCCAGTCGGAACTGTTGGTGCGGCAGCAAGCCGAAGCCAGAATTGCCCTGGAACTGCGACGACAACAAGCTTTGGGGGCGATTATCCAAAAAATTCGCCAGTCGCTAGATATCAACGAGATCCTGGCAACGGTGACTCAGCAGGTCAAAGACGTGATGCAGAGCGATCGCGTCATCGTGTTCCAAATCTTTGCTGACGGCAGAAGTCAAATTGTCGAAGAAGCCTTATCAGGTGAGTTCCCCGCCCTCAAAGACCGCCACTGGGATGACGAAATCTGGTCTCCAGAAATTCTCGATTGCTACTGGCAGGGGAAGCCCCGCATTGTCCCCGATGTGATGAAGGATATTTGGACGAATTGCCTGGTGGAATACTCAATCCTTGGTCAAATCCAGTCCAAAATTATCGCACCGATTTTACAAGACGTGCGAGGCAGCGAAACCCATCGCTGGGTTGCCCCCTGGAAAACTAACAAGCTCTGGGGGGTTTTGGTTGTCCATGCCTGCCGAGAAAAACGAGTGTGGAAAGACTCCGAAGCGCAACTCCTGGGACAAATTGCCAACCAGTTGGCGATCGCCATTCAGCAAGCGAGTCTTTTTGAGCAATTACAGCAAGAACTCGCAAAAGGACAGCAGGCAGAGGCAAAGCTAACCGAGAGCAATCAACAACTGGCAATTTCTAACCAAGAAATCGCCCGCGCCACCCGCCTCAAGGACGAATTTCTGGCGAACATGAGCCACGAACTTCGCACCCCCCTCAATGCCATTTTGGGCATGACCGAAGGGCTACAAGAGGAAGTTTTTGGCATCGTCAACGAGCAACAACTCAAAGCCTTGCAAATCATTGAGGGCAGCGGCTCTCATTTGCTGGAGTTGATCAACGACATCCTTGATGTGGCAACAATTGAAGCTGGACAGATTAAACTGGACTGCACCTCAGTTTCAGTCGCTGATCTGTGTCAATCCAGTCTGGCGTTTATCAAACAGCAGGCATTCCAAAAACGGATTAAGGTTGAAATCAAACTTCAGCTGAATCTACCTGACCTGCTCGTGGATGAACTACGCATTCGGCAAGTGTTAATTAACCTGCTTAACAATGCGGTGAAATTCACCTCAGAGGGGGGACGCATTACCCTAGAAGTTGTTCAACTTTCCCCCGACATCACCACTACCGATTCCTCCTTGCAACACTTCCTGAAAATTGCCGTGAACGATACAGGCATCGGCATCTCGCCAGAGAATATCAAACAACTATTTCAGCCCTTCATCCAAATCGATAGCGCCCTGAACCGTCAATATCCGGGTACAGGCTTGGGACTGGCATTGGTGAAGCGAATTGTCGAACTCCACGGCGGTAAGGTGGGGCTAACCAGTGAACTGAATGTGGGCAGTTGCTTTACGATTGAGCTACCCTGTACTCCCGGTTCTCCCTTCTCGCCGGAATTGACGGCAGGTAATCAACCCGCCGCTATTCTCAAACTGGATTTCCCTCCTGCCAAGGAAAGCGCAAACTATGTCCCCTTGATCTTGCTAGTAGAAGATAACGAAGCCAATATCAGTACTGTTTCTAGCTACCTTGGTGCCAAGGGCTATCACATTCTGTTAGCAACAAATGGTCAACAAGCAATCGACTTGGCCAGAATTCACCAGCCTGACTTGATTTTGATGGATATCCAAATGTCGGGAATGGACGGTTTAGAGGCAATGAGACAGATTCGCCTCGATCCTAACTTGATTGAGATTCCGATCCTTGCCCTGACGGCGTTAGCGATGACGGGCGATCGCGATCGCTGTTTAGAAGCAGGAGCCAACGAGTACCTAACTAAACCCGTGAAACTCAAGCAACTGGCCACCACTATTCAACAGCTTTTAATTGCAACAAAGGCTAACAAACGAATATGCCCTCTATTTTAGTAATTGACGATCAACCGGATAACTTTGATGTGATTGAAACCCTCTTAAGTAAGCAAAATTATCAGCTGCACTATGCTGTCAGTGGTCAAGAGGCGATCGCATCCCTCAACCTATTTCAGCCAGATGTGATTTTGCTAGACCTGATGATGCCGGGAATGGATGGGATAGAAGTGTGCCAGCAAATTAAAGCCATGCCGCAATGGCAGCCAGTTCCCATCATCATGGTGACGGCTCTCAGCGCCAAAGAAGACCTGGCTCACTGCCTGAAATCAGGTGCAGACGACTTCATTAGTAAACCCGTCAATGCTGTCGAATTGCGGGCACGCATTCATTCAATGCTCAGAATTAAGCAACAGTACGATAACATCCAAACTTTATCGAATATCCAACTAAGTACCATCAAAGTCTTGGAAAGCACACTGAATCAACTACGCGGCAACTTGGTTTCTAGTTTACCCCATGAACTGAATACACCACTAAATGGCATTGTCGGAACCATCAGCCTACTCATCGAAGATATTGACGACATGGATAGTGCCGAAATCCGTGAACTTTTAGGCATGGCAGATCAATCCGCCCGTCGCCTAGAAAAATTAACCAAACAATTTTTGATCTATTTAGAACTAGAGTTATCAACACATCAGCAGTCAAACATCAAACCTCAGTCAACTCACTTTTCAATGGCAGCGATTGAAGCGGCTTTGCAATCTCATGCTGAAAGTGTTAATCGCAGCAAAGATTTCATATTTGCAATTGAGGAGGCTGATGTGTCAATATCGGATCGATATCTAGCGATTATCCTCCATGAATTAGTTGGTAATGCGCTCAAATTCTCCCAGAGTGGGACAGCAATTAAGATCAGTAGTCAGGTGGTGGCAGGAATGCTAAATATCTCCGTCCATGATTTCGGATGGGGCATGACAGAAGAACAGATATCTAAAATCGGTGCTTTCATGCAGTTTGAACGCAAAACCTACGAACAGCAGGGCACAGGCATGGGCTTAAAGCTTGTGCAAAAAATCGTCGAACGTTGTGGTGGGCAGTTCTCAATTTCAAGTGTCTATCAGCAAGAAACAACGGTACATATTGGAATGGCACGCTTGTAAATTTTAGTTATCTACTAGGTTGTCTATCTTTAGACAGATGCTCGATATTTTTAAGTTTTAGATTATACAGAATATACCCTTGTGTTACAAAAACATTTATTGTTTTAAACGGACTCCGACAATAGTCTGGTAGATTTTTAAACAAAAAATGTTTCGCGCAATCCCCACCTAAAAATACTATAAAAACATCTACATTTTAGGTAGCGTCTGTCTTCGACACGCTGCGCGAACGTAGAGAGCGTCATTACGAATTACGAATTACGAATTACGAATTATTTAAGCGATCGCACATGGTTTGTTTGCAGTACATCATATTTATAGCCGCGATCGCACTTGGGGATAGTAAGAAAGCCCTGATTCCTTTCAGTATATATATGATTCTTGGTGGGGCGATTTTATATAATAGCCAGTGGGCTGGTGATTCTGTGTGGATGCAGTTCTTTGCTGGTAGAGTACTTGGTTTGACAATGGCGCATTTTCTGGTAGATGCCCATGCCTGGCGTTTGTCAATGCCCGTGCAGAGAGAATTTGTGTTGAAGAGACTAACTTAATTCTCTTTCTGTTTTTTTAATTTTTTATGCGATCGCGTTCCAGTTTTACAGATGAATCGGCTGTAGGAGCGTATATTTGTACGCCCTTACCAACGTATCTGGAGGAATTTGCTGAAATAGTATGACTTTTCACCAAATGTGGAATCAGTATTAAAGCGTAAACAACATAAATTAACTTGCTAAAATTCCGCAATTGCCACCAAGACAATTGTAAAAACACAGTGTAGCCTTTAACTATAAAAACAGTATCAGGCAGTTCCTAGACAAAATGTTAAGTATTGTCACGAAAATTTTATAATATTTTGTTGTTCTTATGACTCCAAAACACACCAAGATTAAATTTCCCCTTTGGCAGTATCTCAACCAGCCCTTATTTGGTGACGAGACTAAATTAGTATTGAATCCCCATCGCTTTGCATTGATCTGGCGTCTTCGACTCCTAGAACGCTGCTGGACTAAAGAATGTGATGCCAAAGGGCCTCAACAGCATTAGATATCTCAAAAGCTGCTGCACTCAACTAAAACCTCGCAAACTAAGCCTCGTCTACAGAACGGGGCTTTTTGCCGTCAAGTAAAGCACTAACAGTCATGTCTCCCATGACATTAATTGCGGTACGGCAGCGATCCAGAAACCAGTCTACAGTAACTAGCAAAGCGATGTACTGGGTAGGTAAGCCTACAGAAGTGAACACCAGTGTCATCGTTACCAGTCCAGCATTGGGAATATTTGCCGCACCGACGGATGCAAAAATCGAGGTAAGGATGACAATTAACTGCTGTCCCAAACTCAGATGTTGCCCAATCAGTTGGGAAATATACAACGCAGACATTGCTTCATAAAGGGCAGTGCCATCATTATTGAAATTTGCCCCGACTAATGCCCCCAAGGCAGCAGAAGATTCCCTTAAACCGACTTTTGTTTGCAAAACCTCAAAGGTTACGGGCATTGCCGCCGCAGAGGAAGAAGTTGAGAAAGCTGTCAAAAAGGCATCAGAACCGCCAGCGAGGAATTTTAGCGGGTGTACCCAAGAACCAAATTTTACTCTAATTAGGTAGTAGCACGCCTGCAATAGCAGCGCTAACAGTACCGCCAGAATAAACCCACCCAAAGATTTAAACGGTGTAAATCCTTGCATAGCAACGGTTTTAGCTACAATTCCAAAGACGGCGAAAGGTACTAAGGCAATTACCCAGTTAAGGACACCGACTACCGCTTCAAATAAAATCCCGATCACATCCTCTATTGACTGGTATCCGTTCTTATCTTGGGCAATTTGTTCAGATTTTAATCCCCGCAGGATAATCCCAAAACTCAGGGCAATCACAATTAGTTGGATGACATTATTATCAACTAATGGCTTGAGGACAGATTCCGGTACAGCATCTTTGAGTATTCCCCAAGGGTCAAGATTCTGAGGAGTTATTTGTGTATTTGTTGAGGTGGCTACATTGCCCCAAGTCCCCGGATGCAGTACATTCGCTACGAAAAGTCCCACCAAAATAGCTACGGTAGTGTTAGTTAAAAGTAGCACTGCTAGCCGCCGTCCGGCTGTACCAGGGATATTGGTAGTCATCAAAGTATGCAGTACGGCTACCAGAATCAGAGGTGTAGCCAAGGCGCGGAGAGCCTTTAACACCAATTCAGCCGGAATTGCTAAATTGTTGATTAAGACGGCATTGCTGGGGTTGGGATTCCCTGCACCAAGGGCAATTCCGACGCTGACTGCGGCTACTAAGGCGATGACAATTTGTAACGTCAGAGGGATACGCTGCCACCAAGGGCTAGCTTTGGTTTGAGGCGAAGTATTGCTCTCTGTTTGACTCATTGGCTAGATACTGGTTAAGTGCTGTAACTATTAAAACTTAACTTTCGGAAGTGAAAATTTCCCAAACAAGTTAATCTAAGATCCCGTTGCTTTGCAAAATCCGGCTCGAAAGGGTATGCCACTGGGTAAACCCCTAAAGATAACCTGATTAGCATTAAAACTGTATACTATCAGTAGCTTTAATGCTTGCGGTAGTTGTGTTTCTTCTCTATGAGATGCTACGCGAACATTTTGAATTTTGAATTGCTTATGTCTTTTGTACCTTTACATATTCACAGTGACTATAGTCTACTTGATGGGGCTAGTCAGCTACCAGAGTTGGTGGATCAAGCGATCGCACTGGGGATGAAAGCGATCGCCCTTACTGATCATGGTGTCATGTATGGCGCGGTTGAATTGATCAAAATCTGCCGTAGTCAAAATATTAAGCCGATAATCGGCAATGAAATGTATATTATTAACGGCGATATCGAGAAACAAGAACGCCGCCCCAAATATCATCAAGTTGTTTTAGCTAAAAATACCAAAGGTTACAAAAATTTAGTCAAATTAACCACAATTTCTCACCTCAAAGGTGTTCAAGGCAAAGGAATTTTTTCTCGTCCTTGTATTAATAAAGATTTACTAAAAGAATATCATGAAGGCTTGATTGTCACCAGCGCTTGCTTAGGTGGAGAAATTCCCCAAGCGATTCTCAGTAATAGACCAGATGCAGCCCGAAAAGTTGCTCAGTGGTATAAAGATGTATTTGGTGATGATTATTATTTAGAAATTCAAGATCACGGTTCCCAAGAAGACCGAATTGTGAATGTTGAAACAATCAAAATCGCGCGAGAACTAGGGATTAAATTTGTTGCAACTAATGATTCGCATTTTATTTCTTGTTTTGACGTTGAAGCCCACGATGCTTTGCTCTGTATTCAAACTGGCAAATTAATTATTGAAGATAAGCGGATGCGTTATAGCGGTACAGAGTATCTCAAATCTGGTGAGGAGATGCAGCAGCTATTTCGAGACCATTTGCCGGAGGATGTGATTATCGAAGCGATCGCCACCACTGAAAAAGTCGCCGATAAAGTCGAGCCTTACAATATTATGGGTGAGCCTCAGATTCCTACACCCCCCATTCCCTCTGGTCATACTGCTGATACTTACGCCGAAGATGTTGCATGGAATGGACTTTTAGAACGATTAAATCGTAAATCTCGCCAAGAAGTCGATTCCGTCTATAAAGAAAGATTGGAATACGAACTGAAAATGATTCAGCAGATGGGTTTTTCCAAATACTTTTTAGTTGTCTGGGATTACATCAAATTTGCTAGAGATAATAATATTCCTGTGGGTCCCGGTCGGGGTTCGGCGGCTGGTTCATTAGTTGCCTATGCGATGCGAATTACTAATATTGACCCTGTACATCATGGGTTACTATTTGAGCGTTTCTTGAACCCAGAACGCAAATCTATGCCTGATATTGATACAGATTTCTGTATTGAACAACGGGATAAAGTTATTGAATATGTAACTGATAAATATGGTGCAGATAGAGTTGCTCAAATTATTACTTTTAACCGCCTAACTTCTAAAGCAGTTTTGAAAGATGTCGCCAGAGTATTGAATATTCCCTACGGGGAAGCTGACAAAATGGCGAAATTAATTCCTGTGGTGCGGGGGAAACCAACAAAACTCAAGGTGATGATTTCTAAGGAAACCCCAGAACCACAGTTTAAAGAGAAATATGATAAAGAACCCCATGTGCGCCATTGGCTTGATATGGCGATGCGAATTGAAGGAACTAACAAAACTTTTGGTGTTCATGCAGCAGGTGTGGTAATTTCTGCCGATCCCCTTGATGAAATTGTCCCACTACAGAAGAATAATGACGGTTCTGTAATTACCCAGTATTTCATGGAAGACCTGGAATCAATGGGTTTGTTGAAAATGGATTTTCTGGGTTTGCGGAACCTGACGCTGATTCAAAAAACTGTTGATTTAATTCAAGAAACTAAAGGATATCGTATTGACCCCGATGAAATTCCTCGCCAGGAGAGAAAAGCCCAGAAGATATTAGCTAAAGGTGAACATAGTACTCTCCCAAAAGATGTCCAAAAAACTTATGACCTATTAGAAGCAGGTGAGTTAGAAGGGATATTTCAATTAGAGTCTTCTGGAATGCGTCAGATAGTGCGAGATTTGAAGCCTTCTAATATAGAAGATATTTCTTCAATTTTGGCACTTTATCGACCTGGGCCATTAGATGCGGGATTAATTCCGAAGTTTATTAACCGCAAACATGGGCGAGAAAAGATTGATTATCAACACACCATTCTGGAACCAATATTAGACGAAACCTATGGAATTATGGTCTATCAAGAGCAAATCATGAAAATTGCTCAGGATATGGCTGGATATACATTAGGACAAGCTGACTTGCTGCGTCGGGCGATGGGTAAAAAGAAGGTTTCTGAGATGCAAAAGCAGCGAGAAAAATTCGTGGATGGCGCAGCGAAAAATGGCGTTCAGAAAAAAGTTGCGGATGAATTATTTGAGCAAATGTTAAAGTTTGCTGAATATTGTTTAAGCTATGACACGGAAATATTGACGGTAGAATATGGATTAATACCGATTGGGGAAGTTGTAGAAAAACGCATTGAATGTACTGTGTACAGCGTTGATCATAATGGAAATATTTACACGCAACCTGTGGCACAGTGGCACGATCGCGGACAACAAGAAATGTTTGAATATTGTTTGGAAGATGGTTCATTGATTCGGGCAACAAAAGACCATAAATTTCTGACTGTTGATGGTCAAATGTTGCCAATTGATGAAATATTTGAACGAGGATTAGATTTAATGCGGGTTGAGGGTTTGCCGAATTGAAGTTTCTACGTCTTGAAGTTGTAGGATTCTTAGCTCAAGGAGTTTACTAATAGCAATTTTGTATAAGATGCGCCAAACTATTAAATATAAGTAAGAGGAACGAACCGCAAAGGACGCAAAGGACACGAAGAAAGAAACTATTACTCTTAATTACGAATTACGTTAGCGACGTGAAAAGCGAGTCCGCGAGCGTCATTACGAATTAGTAATTATGTTGATGGGTGTTCATAGCGGCGATCTTTATAGAAGAAAGGGTGATACTATGCTTGCTATAAAAAGTGTTGAGGATACAGTAGGATGAAAACTCGCAGCTTTGCAGTCTTCATTTATAAAGAGGACGATATATATATAGCTGAGTGTCCAGAAGTTGGTACGGTTGATCAGGGAGAGACAATCGAACAGGCAATTGCTAGCTTGAGAGAGGCAACGCAGCTTTACTTAGAGGAATTTCCTCTACCCATATTATGGCTATAGGCTAGAAGCATGAGGTTACACTTGGTGACATGATCAAAAAATGTCATATTTTTATGTTGTCTTATGAAGATATTGGTGCTGAATGCCGGATCGAGTACCCAAAAAAGTTGTCTGTATGAGATTACAGATAATGCTCTACCCACCCAAGCAGCCCAACCCCTTTGGGAAGGCAAAATCAACTGGACTCAAGATCGGAGTGTGGCAGAAATTGAGGTAAAAACCGCTACGGGTGCAACGCTGCAAAAATCAATATCTGGTGATTCCCCAGAGGCACACCTTACATATATGCTGCATACACTTACTTATGATGCTACCAAAGTAATTGATCAGTTATCAGAAATCGATGTGGTGGGGCATCGAATAGTACATGGTGGACAGGATTATCGAGATAGTGTGGTAATTACTGAGGATGTCAAAAAGGCGATCGCACGTCTGTCAAACCTTGCTCCAGAACATAATCCAGTTGCTTTAGAAGGCATAGAAGCAATTGAAAAAATCTTAAAAGATGTCACCCAAATAGCAGTCTTTGATACCGGATTTCATGCCACTCTACCCGATGCAGCAGCAATCTATCCCGGCCCCTATGAGTGGGTAGAAGAAGGTATCCGCCGCTATGGGTTTCATGGTATCAGTCACCAATACTGTTCTCAACGTGCTGCCCAAATTCTCGATCGAGATGTTCCGTCTGAGCGGTTAATTACCTGTCATCTGGGTAATGGTTGCTCTTTAGCAGCGATTAAAAATGGTCGCAGTATTGATACCACGATGGGATTCACGCCCGTAGAAGGATTGATGATGGGCAGTCGTTCTGGTTCAGTTGATCCGGGGATTCTGATTTATCTGTTGCGATACTGCAATTACTCCGTCGAAAGGTTAGATTATGTATTAAATAAAGCTTCTGGATTAAAGGGAATTTCAGGTGTATCTAGCGATATGCGTCAAGTGAAAGCTGCGATGTCTACGACGGGCGACGCCGGAGATCAAGGTAATTCCCGCGCTCAACTGGCCTGGGATATCTATGTACATCGCCTACGTTCTGCGATCGGTGCAATGCTTACTAGTTTGGGCGGATTAGATGCTTTGGTGTTCACAGCAGGCGTGGGTGAACACTCTCCAGAAATTCGCCAAGCTGCCTGTGAAGCCTTTGGATTTATCGGACTGAAAATAGACCTTGAGAAAAATCAGCAGCAGCCTGTGGATCAGGATATTGCGACACCCGATTCAGCAGTACGGGTATTGGTTATTCATACTCAAGAAGATTGGGCGATCGCCGGGCAATGTTGGCAACTTTTGAAACACTAAAAATAGCTACATCAGCTATGATTCAAAGTTTTTTACCTATTTGGTCATGGATGCTCTACTGTTACCATATAACTAAGTAATTTTACGAGAGGTATATTATATACAGGAAGTTGGTTATACCTGGGAAAACAAAAAAAAATATGTTGTTATCGCGTCAAGTTATTGCTACACCTTTTGTAGTTTGTGTATGTATTTTAGGAGTTGGCTTGATTCAATTCCCCCAATTGCAAAAACTAATAAATAGCAAAGAATCTGCCTCTTTAGAAACTCTAGAAAAAGAAATAAAATCTGAAAAAGTCCGTCTTAATTTTCTCCAAAAAATGCCGAGTTTTGGTTATGATAACTTCATCGCAGATTTGGTATATCTGAATTTTTCACAATATTTCGGAGATGATGAAGTTCGGGATAAAACAGGTTATAGTTTAAGTCCAGAATATTTTGAAGTCATTCTAGAACGCGATCCGCGATTTTTAGCAGCGTATCGGAGTCTTTCTGTCAGTACTTCATTGTATGCTGGTATGCCAGAACGCGCGATCGCATTGTCAGAGAAAGGCTTAAAATCATTATCTCCCTCGGTTCCCGAAAAGTCTTATTACGTGTGGCGTTATAAAGGAATTGATGAGTTATTATTTTTAGGGGATGCTCAAGCTGCTCAACAGTCTTTTGCAACGGCGGCAAACTGGGCTAGTAAATTCCCAGATACAGAGAGTCAGATGATCGCTAATAGTTCCCAAAAAACTGCGGAATTTTTGAGTCGAAATCCTAATAGTAAATATGCTCAAATTTCAACCTGGGCAATGGTTTTAAATTATCAAGTTGATGAGAGAAATCAGAAACGAGCAATTAGGGCAATCGAAGCTTTGGGAGGAAAAGTAATTACAACTCCTGAAGGAACTCACAAAATTGTATTTCCCCCAAAGGATTAGAATAATTCGTAATGACGCTCTCTACGTTCGCGCAGCGTGTCGCAGACAGACGCTAAAAGCGAACGAATACTCGCTAACGCTACGCTAACGTAATTCGTAATTTTTAGGAGCAATATTAGTGTCAATACAATTAGGAGAATCTGACTTTAAAATATTAAAGTGTTTTCCTGTTATGTCACAGTTGCGCCCTCACCTTGAGCAGGCTAAGTTTGTAGAACTAGTTCGATATCAAATGAAAGAAGGATATCAACTTGTATTCTTGGAAGTAGACGAGCAAGCTGTGGCAGTCGCTGGATTTCGCATTTCTACGTGTTTAGCATCAGGAAAGTTTTTATATATTGATGACTTAGTTGTTGATGAGTTAAAGCGGTCACATAGTTATGGACAACAGTTATTTCAATGGCTAATTGAATATGCAAGAAATCATGACTGTGAACACCTGAGTCTTGATTCTGGTGTTCAGCGATTTGCAGCTCACAGGTTTTATCTAATGCAGCGCATGAACATTACAAGCCATCACTTTTCAATAGAGTTGTAGCAAACAAAATGAGTGTGAAAAATCACATTTTTTGGTATCATGGCAAATTAATTCACTCCCAAACTTTAGAATTAGATATTAATGATCCGGGTTTACTTTACGGGGCGACTGTTTTTACAACGTTGCGGGTTTATGAGAACTCGCTAGATAGTAGTTTAACCAATTGGCTTTCACACTGCGATCGCCTACTTTTCTCAATCCAATCTTTTGGTTGGCAACAACCAGACTGGAATCGTCTGCGTCAAGGTGCCCAAATTCTCCTGGCACACTTCCCCGTTCTCAGAATTACCCTTTTTCCCGATGGACGTGAGTGGATAACTGGGAGATTATTACCACAAAATTTGACAGAAAAACAAAATCATGGTATTTTGTGCGCCGTTGCTAGTCCGGAATTTTATCGCTCTCTCCCCTCTCATAAAACTGGAAACTATTTAAGTGCTTGGTTGGCAAGAACTAGCTTAGATGCCCAAGAAGCAATATTAGTCGATGCCCAAGGAAATTGGCTAGAAACCAGCACAGGCAACCTTTGGGGATGGTGTAATGGTAGTTGGTGGACACCGCCAAAGAAGGCAGGAATTTTGCCGGGAATTTTGCGATCGCAACTTGTAAACTGGTTACAAAACCACCAGCAGCCAGTGCGGGAAGACACTTGGAGCGTCGAGTTAGTCCAGAGATTTGAAGCGATCGCCTACACTAATAGTGTGGTAGAAATTATTCCGATTCATACCGTTCATCACCCCACAGGGTCGCTACAATATAATCCCTACCATCCTAGTTTTCAACAAATCAGGGAGCTTTTTGTAGCATGATAGCTACGCCACTTTGTTACACTTAAGATAAGTTAACATAATTCTTAATAATGACCTCTCCAAACAGAGACGCTAGGCGATTGCGCGAAAAATACAGGAGGATAGACCTTAGTGAATAAAAAGTGGAGAAATGCAGGGCTGTACGCGCTGTTGTTTATTGTCGTCATCGCGCTGGGAACAGCATTTTTTGACAAACAACCCCAAAGCAGAGAGATATGGCGATACAGTCGCTTTATTCAAGAAGTCCAACAAGGCAGAGTAGAAAAAGTCAGTTTGAGTGCAGATCGCTCTACAGCACTGGTTACACCCAAATATGACCCAAATAAACGGATTGTGACCTTAGTCAACGATCCAGACCTGATCAATACCCTGACTTCAAAAGGCGTTGATATTTCTGTTTTGCCCCAAACCGATGAAGGATTTTGGTTTAAGGCACTGAGCAGCTTATTTTTTCCTGTATTGCTTTTGGTTGGCTTATTCTTCTTGCTACGTCGCGCTCAAAGTGGGCCAGGTAGCCAAGCGATGAACTTTGGCAAATCCAAAGCCAGAGTCCAAATGGAACCACAAACTCAGGTGACATTTGGCGATGTTGCGGGGATTGACCAAGCCAAGTTGGAATTAAACGAAGTCGTAGACTTTCTGAAAAACGCCGATCGCTTTACCGCCGTTGGTGCAAAAATTCCTAAAGGTGTGCTGTTAGTTGGCCCTCCTGGTACAGGTAAAACCCTCCTAGCTCGTGCTGTAGCTGGTGAAGCAGGTGTACCCTTCTTCTCGATCTCCGGTTCGGAATTTGTAGAAATGTTCGTCGGTGTGGGTGCATCCCGCGTCCGCGATTTGTTTGAACAAGCTAAGACCAATGCTCCTTGTATCGTCTTCATCGATGAAATTGACGCCGTAGGTCGTCAACGAGGTGCAGGTTTAGGTGGTGGTAACGATGAGCGGGAACAAACCCTCAACCAGTTGCTCACAGAAATGGACGGCTTTGAAGGCAACACAGGCATCATCATTATTGCCGCTACCAACCGTCCTGATGTCCTAGATGCAGCACTATTGCGTCCTGGTCGTTTTGACCGTCAAGTTGTGGTAGACCGTCCCGACTATGCCGGACGCAGCGAAATTCTCAAGGTACACGCCCGTGGCAAGACCTTGGCCAAAGATGTGGACTTGGATAAAATCGCCCGTCGTACCCCTGGATTTACTGGCGCAGATTTATCCAACCTGTTGAATGAAGCCGCAATTCTGGCAGCACGTCGGAATTTGACTGAAATTTCGATGGATGAAATCAACGACGCGATCGATCGCGTATTAGCTGGCCCAGAAAAGAAAGACCGGGTAATGAGCGAAAAGCGCAAAACCTTGGTGGCATATCACGAAGCTGGTCACGCCTTAGTCGGTGCTTTGATGCCAGACTATGATCCTGTGCAGAAGATTAGCATCATTCCTCGCGGTCGCGCAGGTGGTTTAACTTGGTTTACCCCCAGCGAAGACCGGATGGACACTGGTTTATACAGCCGCGCTTATCTGGAAAATCAGATGGCTGTAGCTTTGGGTGGTCGCATCTCTGAAGAATTAATCTTTGGTGAAGAAGAAGTTACCACTGGTGCTTCTAACGACTTACAACAGGTAGCACGGGTTGCCCGTCAGATGATCACCAGATTTGGGATGAGCGATCGCTTAGGCCCAGTCGCCCTTGGTCGTCAACAAGGTAATATGTTCCTCGGACGGGATATCATGTCAGAGCGTGATTTCTCTGAAGAAACTGCCGCCGCCATTGATGAAGAAGTCCGCAAACTTGTGGATGTAGCCTACACACGCGCTAAAGAAGTGTTGGTGCGTAACCGCCACATTTTAGATGAGATAGCGCAAATGCTGGTTGATAAAGAAACGGTAGACGCCGAAGAGTTGCAAGAAATTCTGTCGAATAACGATGTGACAACCGCCGCCTTTGCCTAATTTAATCAGTAGTTAGGAGTTAGGAGTTAGGAGTTAAAAACAATTCCTAACTTCTAACTTTTAAAAATTGGGGTAATTCTGGGATTTTCCAGAGTTACCCATTTTTTTAAGTTCCTTGTCAAAAGCCCGGTCTTCATGACCGGGCTTTTAATCCGAAATGGGGTTATATTCCCCAAAAGTTCGTTATAGAGTTTCAGTATAAATCGGTAGTCTGATAGATACTACCACCTGAGCATAATCAATTCCGGAAAATTAGAAAAATTTTTCTAGATACACCAAAATCAATCAAAGGAACTATAGATCCTGATTCTCTCCCGTGAAAACTAGAAATCAGGGTAATTCGGAGATTTTAGGAATTACCCTGATTGTGATCAAGGCAAAAGAATCTATGCATTCTGTGGCGCACCCCTTATAGCGATCAAAAGTGTTCTCAAGAAGATCACTTTCCGAATCTTGACATGATTAGCGTCAAGAGTGACTCGATACTCAACCAGTCGCCGATCTTAAACTCTAGATGTCGGTTTCAAAAATAGCCACGCCACAAAGAACGTAGCCGCTGTGAATAGTTGCGTCAAATCCAAAGCAGATAGATAGCCATCTGCAAATGAAGCAATACTGCGATCGGTAATGCCAAATACCCAGGATGACAGTCCAAACAGCCAAATCCCATTCTTGAGATTTCCAACGAATTCCTTAGAGTCTGATGGTTCTTGGTCTTTCATGATCTTCTGTTCCGTTGATGAGAAATTGGGTGATTGATGCGAAATACCTGCCATTGGGAATTTTTTATCAATCCTGACGCTGAATTTACACTTCCTATTAATAATATTAATAAATATTTCAGCTACTTGACTTCATTAACCAAAGGTACATCTCCTAATCTTGACATTCCTCCTTTGCTTCTGTCACCTCTGATAGACGGCAATGGGTTGAGTTCTCAGCGTTACAGCGTCGGGTTTGAATGCTGAGATTACATTATCTTTAAATAACTATATAAATATTTATTTGTTCAGCTAAAAAATACTCCATAGGATAGATACATTTCTGAAAATGACTTATATTTAAATTACGTGGATACGTCGCAGTGGCGCACATCTGTGCGCCACTGCGCTATGAGCTAGATTTCTGGGTCAACCAAGCGGCTAGTGGGACGGCTCTGATACAAATCTTGAACTACTTGCCTAGCAGAAACTACAGCGACAAGGGCAATGACTGCAACAGGTAACAAACCTTTCCCTAAGATGGCGATCGCTAGCAGCACAACTGCACCCCCAAGTCGATACTGGGAACGAATTTTGCAATAACGGATCATCCCAAATCTGTGGAGAATGCTGACAGCTAAAAAGCATAATGCTACTGAACCACAGATGAGCGATCGCTCGGAATCTGGTAGTGCTAAAGTTGGCTGACTCAATAAAATTTGTTCTACACCAACTCCAGCAGCAGCAATCCCAATCACTAGCGGTAAATGGGTGTAAAGCCAGAGATTGACAACACCAAGTTTTCCATGTGTTCGCGCCATCGCAATAGGTGTGCCACCCAGATTATCAAAATAGACCCACCACCAGGGCATGATAGTAAATTTTAGGTTTAAGTTAATAAAAAAGCCTAATCTGCGTTGGCTTGGGTGGCTCTATATGCTTGTTGCGGACTATTGGAGGGCTTTTCTTGTTTTAGTTTTCCCAATCGCAGAAGTGGAGTTAAATATTGAGTTTGTAAATAATCTTGATTGCGATCTAAAATTGTGGCGATCGCAGAAGAAGATAAGCTTTTCCAGCTACAAAGCTCTATAATGGCAGTTTTTACCTGATCATGATTTGAACGTCTACCCAGTTTTTGAATCTTAGTTCTTAACTGCTCAGGCATCTGTACGAGATAATTTTGACGCTCATCAGTCTGGGAATGGTCTTTCTGTTCTTCTAACGGTAGATTTATGACTAGCTGCTTATGCTCTTGATGTTGATTGTTATCTAGGGAGTCACTCCCTAGATTAGATGACTCTGGCTTGGTTAACTCCCTAGATAAGCCGTTATCTAGGAAGTGACTTCCTAGATTAGATTTCTCTGGCTCGGTTAACTCCCTAGATAAGTCATTGTCCACTAATCCTGAAGCGAGAGTGTAGCAAGTGGCTGATCCTTTGCCTTGTTGTTCGAGTAGTCCAGCATCCCGTAAGCGTCTCAGGTGTTGACTGGCGGTGAGAGTATCAACATCATTGGTGACACGGTAAATCAAATTATTAATACTTCCAGCTTTTCTCAGCACGACCAATGCTTTAGCTTCATCATTGCTTAATCCATAGTCTTTAAATTGTTTCAGCCACTCAATATCTTCATAATATTAATCCGGCGATCGTGGGACAGTATTCTCCTTTTTGTGTTGGGTGTCGGGCGATCGCATTTAGAGCATAGAGCAATTGCTGATCGTCAAAATTAAGTTCACTGGCGTTGGAGTTTAGAGCTTGTCTTTCTCTGCGGTAAGTGGCGATCGCTTCTGGGTCTAAATCATCAAGGGTGGCATCTGGGAAAATTGTAGTGTCGTAGGTTTGGGCGTTACGTTCTTGATAAAAAAGTTCAATATCTCTGTCAGTGCATTTTTGATCAGTTGAAGCAATGCGTCTAAATGCACCTTGGGGAAGTCCTCTTTTAGTAATATATACAGGTTTTTCTGAGGGTTGGACTTCTGGGATCAAAACAACAATAACGATTTTTCCATCTTTAGTAGCAGTTTCTATTTGGGGACGAATAGTGATATTAAAGACTTCTCGGCATTGGGTGGCTAAATCTCGTTGTATTTTGTCGGTATCTGCTATTCCTTCAATTTCATAATTATTGGTATCACTTTCTTCTGATGATTTGATACCGAGTAGAAGATAACCCCCTCCTAGACTGGGTTCATTAGAAAATGCGCTAATAGTTTCCCAGCAACTTTTACCAACCTCTGAGCATTTTTTTGCTTCTATTTCTACGCCTTCATCTTCGGTGGTGAGGAGTTCCCAGAGTTCATCAAAGGTAAGCATATTTATTCGTTTCCTCCCTGTAGTTCGAGATTCTGGGCAGAAAGATTAATGACTAGAATATACACAGTTTTCGCAACTGCTGATGCCTGAACCCTGTCGCTGTTCAGATTTTAAAGAACAATGTCCTCACCTCGCTCGGTGAAACGAACCTCTTTAATATTCCATTGGGTATTACTCATTAGGGTTTTGCGGAGACTGCCAAACAGAGCAAACTGTTCACAACTAGAAAGAGAAGCTATTTGCCGCTTTGACTCAGGAGATATTCGCAAATCAACTGTAGCAATGCCATTTTTGATATTGACACGATACCCAGACAAGCTAAAGTCGCTTGTATCTCGTTTTTCTAAAATTTTACTCACTACCTTTGTCACCGGTTGCTCGGCTGGTACTGAAACCTTTTCTGGAATTAGTTTTTGACATTGGGTATCACTCGTGTATAGTGTAACGCTGGTAGTTTTGCTAGTGACAGCTTTCGGAGTTGATGAGGAAGGCGTATTTTTCTTAGAAGATTCTTGATTAGGAGATTTTTCTCTCAACTGAGCTACGCTAGAAATTTGACTGGGAGGCTGAGACGATGCGCTATTCGTCGGTGTTGTGGTAGAGGATGGCGTTCCACTGTCAATATTACGAGCGGTGGGGTTAGAACTACAACTGCTGAGATTGACAATCATTGTCACAAAAATCAGGGGTAAAAAATATCTCTGGGTTGTATTCATAATTTTGTTCACAAGTGATGTTGCTGCTATCAACTTCCGTGTCCCTGGTATCAATTCCGTATAAATTTCTAAATATTGAGCCAGTCTATAAAGTGTCAACCCGAAATCTGTTAAAGTTAAGGGCTATACTATGTACCAAAATTACAACATCTGCGCGGTATGTGTACCAGTTTCAGCTACAAGGGATCAACAATATGATTGGTGTTAGCGTCAAAAACCATAAAGTGCGTAGGTTCGGTTGAAGGAACGCGAATAGCGTCCCGTAGGGAAGTGAAATCCAACAAATCACTGCAAATGTTGGGTTTTGTTCCTCAACCCAACCTACGATTCTGTTTAACCCAAGCGTATTGGTGTATACAAGCCAGACTCACTGACAACGATAATGCCCAGTTGCGCCACGACGCTCATCAGCTTTGGCGATCGCAATTAGGGATGCTTTGAATTTTGGTATTTTCCTTTGACGCGATGCCTGCGGTGGTCACTGAGCCAAGTCGTTCGCGCAGCGTCTCGTAGAGAAGTGTGGGTTACACCTACGCTAGTAATCAAGTTTAGTTAATAACATAGTCAGATTAGTATCTATTGGTGAAGGTATACACGTATTTATTTACAGTAGCTACTTGATCAGACTCAGATTTTATTAAAATTTCATATACTTTTTGCTTTAGTTACTTAAATATGCGAATTAAGAGTTGATTCTCTCTAAATCAGCTTTTTCAAAAACTTCAGTAAAATTCCTCTTTTAATAACAAGTTCAATATAACTAAAGTATTAATAGTTGTGCTGGCTTAGTTGATCAAAAAACGTCAATTTTTCCAGGTGTATCTATTTCTCAACTTTCTAGAAGATCGGTTCATGAGTCTTAAAATAACCGCTCTCTTTCTTAAAAATAGAGCGGTTAGCTTCCCCTTGCTTTCTAAGAAAGGTAATTGAGGGAGGTTCGGTTGTTAGCCAATTAATGTACTAAGCACTAGTAGTCTATTCATTTGTAAATTGCTATGTTCAGTTTTTATTCGCAACAGCGTCATAATTTGTATTGGAAAATTGCGATTTTATTCCCAACTGAGACCAAGCACAACTTCTTTAAGCTTGGAATATTTATCAACCCATTTTACCAATCCCGATGCAACAATATATTTCTCATTTGCTCATCCTGGTATTAGGAACAAGTTCGACTTTCATTGTTACTCCATCTCAAGCTGAAACTCCGGTAAAAACCAACAGTCAAAATACTGAAAATATTAGTTCCATATCTTCAAATTCACCTACTACTATCCAATTGAGTGATTTTGCCAATTCTACTAATAGCAAACCAGCTATCGTCTCTGAAGCAGTTAATAACTCTTCTGGTGCTAATGCCAATATAACTGCAACTAAACCTCAGCCACGGATTCCTATATCCAGCAGAATTTTTCCCACACCTTCGATGCAGCAATAACTAGCAGGTCTATATATTGGACATCTCCGAAAAAGAATGTAGAGACGTAGCACTGCTACGTCTCTACAAGTGTTCTGGGTAACGCATATTTAATTTATGGAGATGTCTAAGGGACTCAACTGAGAACCACTATATATAGCAGTCGCCACAATTGTTAGGACATTTCTCTGTTAAGAGTTCCCTTGACATCAAAATATGATGTCCTAACCAATATGTCCGTTGCTATATATGAGACATACCCTGGTTTGCTTTATGCTTGCAGTTGACAGAGCAGTAAACCAAACCATTGATTTCGATCTGTCCACATATGAAGAGGTAATAAACCCTGTACGGTGAGTTGCTGCTTGATAGTATTAAGGTCAAACTTGCGAGAAATTTCGGTGAGGATAGTCTCATTTAGTGCAAAATTAACCTTGAGATTAAGAGCGCGTAATTCTACAATTTGCGATCGCACGCTGCGTAAATGCATTTCTATTTGATGCTCACTTTCATTGTAAAACGCCCAGTGTTCAAACTGCGTGGTATCAAAATTACCCTCAAACCGTTGATTTAAATGCTCTAACATATTGAGGTTAAATGCTGCCGTCACTCCTTGGCTGTCGTTATAAGCTGGTTCCAAAATCTGTTTCGGCTTTCGTAAATCTATCCCTAACAAGAAATACTCACCTACTTGTAAGGCTTCTGTAATTTGAGAGAAGAACACATCACACTCATCAGCTCTCAGATTACCTAGAGAGCTACCAATAAAACAAATCATCCGACTGGGTAATTGTGTCGGTAGGAGTTGTGCAAGAGCTAATTCATAGGTTCCCGCTAGTGCATAAACTTGCAGTAAGGGATAATCTTCTAATAACTGCTTGGCGCTACTTTCCAACATACCTCCAGATACATCAATTGGTAGGTAGTGCAAGGGATAGCCTAGATTTTGGTAGGCATCTAGTAAAATGCGGGTTTTACTAGAACTGCCACTACCAAGTTCTACCAATTCACAAGCGCCAGTTATCTTGGCAATTTCGCCAGCAAACTGCTGTAAAATGGTTGTTTCTGTGCGTGTGAGGTAATATTCTGGTAAATCACAGATTTGCTCAAATAGATCAGAACCACGGTCATCATAAAAGTAACAGGGGGGTAGAGATTTAGGTGTTTGAGTTAATCCTTTAACCACATCACTCCCAGCACTAGGTGCAACTATTTGACTTGCTCCAACCAAACGCTCTATTTGCAAGCGTTCTCCGATATTATCTGGGTAAGTAATCTTGCTGGTAACAGCTTTAGATATCGACATGAAACCTCCGTTTGCTTGGCGTAATAGGCTACCTTTGATGGCAGACCTTTACCCCAATCAGTGAAACACATAGTCATAGCTAATAAAATCATGCCTGAGCAATATTGATCAAGCTTTAGTGCTATTTGTAGGCATTTCCCCATTCAAATGACAGCAAGTAAGCGCTTAAGTACTATTACTAGCCTCTTTCACACTAGATTTTATCAATTTGGATCTCACAGTCTGCTCCCACACTAATGATGCTATTTTCTGGGCAAGCAATCCAATTACCTATAAATAAAGGTTCGGACGCAATAATTACAGATTTTGGGAAAGTCGGATCGTCTCGTATCCAGTAAAGAGATGGAGGCGGTGAAGTGGTAGCAAAACGAGAGGCTATCAGGCGATGTCCGTCACTAAAAATTACGTTGAGTGAGGCTTCTACTTGATAGCGTTTTCCCATCTCTAAAAGCGTTAATAATGTGGTGCGTAAAGCATACTCTAGAGGTCGATGTTTGTTAATTTGACTTTGTGAAAGTAACAATGCAAAAATGTGTTCAGAGTCAGTATTGCCATTAATTTTTTCGTAAAAATCTTGGGTTAAAGTGCTGCGGATTTTTCTGTGTAATGTTTTATGGAAATTTTCGATTTCTCCATTGTGAATAAATAGCTGTTGTTGATGGTTAAAGGGCTGACAATTAGCAAAATCTAAAGATTGTCCTGCTATAGCACTACGGACATAAGCAAGTATACACTTGGATTCAACGTAACGGCTAAGACTGGGTAGGTTTATATCATTCCAAATAGGTAGGATATTTTTGTAGGTAAAAGGTTCGATATCTTTTTGACTATGATACCAACCCACACCAAAGCCATCTGCATTTACTACCCCAGAGGTCATTTCACGGGGTTGATAACTCTGGACTATCAGTGAGTGTTCTGGTTTATACAGAAGATGTTCTAAAGAAACAGGCGAACCCAAGTAAGCAAGTAAACGACACATTATGAATATTCCATCTTCTATTAACACAATTATTGGGCAACAGCCTTACCCACTTTTATTCACCATCATCAGTGGTTCTCACTTATATGGTTTTCCGTCACCTGATTCTGATTATGACTTGCGTGGTGTGCATATTTTACCAATTCAAGAAGTGGTGGGATTAGAGACTAGGAATGAAACTATTGAAGTTTCAGAAGTTCGTGAATCTTTAGAAATTGATTTAGTCACTCATGATGCCAAAAAATTCTTTTTGATGCTACTTAAAAAAAACGGTTATGTATTAAAACAACTGTATTCACCTTTAATATTAACAACTTCACCCGAACATCAAGAATTTAAATTTATTACCAAAAATTGCATTACCCGTCACTATAGCTACCATTATATTGGTTTTGCTAGAACACAATGGAAACTTTTTGAGAAAGAACATACGCATCGAGTAAAGCCATTACTTTATGTTTATCGAGTCCTGTTAACTGGGATTTATCTAATGCAAACAGGGATAGTTGAAGCTAATTTAATTAAGCTGAATAAAGTTTTTGATTTACCATATATTCATGATTTAATCGCGCAAAAGCTAGCAGGTACAGAAAGGTCTATTTTGTCAAATATTAATGTAGCTTTTCATCAAAGAGAATATGAACGTCTGCGTAATAAGTTGCAGGAGGCGTATGAATCTAGCTCATTACCTGAAGTACCTTCCGCGAATGCGGCTTTGCATAATTTGTTGGTACGCCTGAGAACGAGGAGCTATGAATTTTGAAAAAATAGAATGAGGCAATTTTAAATTCTGCGTTCCCTATAGATAGCGTTACTAGTTTGTTTGTGTTTTAATAGGTAAAATGATTGCAAACTTTGTCCCTTGTTCCAATTCTGATATTAGTTCTATTTTACCTTTGTGTTTATCAATTATCTGATAGCAAACACTTAAACCTAAACCAGTACCTTTACCCACTGGTTTAGTTGTGAAAAAAGGGTCAAACAGTTTATTTTTAATCTCTGGTGGAATTCCAGAACCGTTATCTCTGATTCCTACTTTAATATAAATATCATCTATCTTTAATGTATCTATAATAATTTGTTTCCTTTTACCTGAATCAGCTTTTTGCTCTAGTATAGCATCGATCGCATTACTTATAATATTCATAAATACCTAGTTGAGTTGTGCTGGATAACACTCAACTAAGGGTAAATCTCCATACTTTTTAATGACTTCAATATCTGGCTGAAGTCTGTGATTTAGAATTAACAGCGTATTATCAATTCCTTGATGAATATCTACCTCTTTCATATCAGCTTCATCTAATCGGGAAAAGTTCCGCAAAGACAACACAATTTCCCGGATACGTTGAGCGCCGACTTTCATAGAAGAAAGTATAAGTGGTAAATCTTTATTAATAAAAATTAAATCAATTTCTTCAATTTTTTCTTCAATGCTCCAGATAGAATCTGGGTATTGTTCTTGATATAAACTCACAAGGCTAAATAAATCTTGAGTATAGTCAGTAACCCATTGAATGTTACCGTAAATAAAGTTAACAGGATTATTAATTTCATGAGCTATACCTGCTACCATCTGTCCAAGAGAAGACATTTTTTCGGTTTGAATTAATTGTCCTTGGGCTATCGCTGCTTATGACATTAGCTCTGAGTTGGAAATTTGACTCTTGCGTGATTTTTCTGGCAACGTTAGTGACTATTTGTAGGGGACGGGCAATTAATCTACTGGTATATACTGCTAGTATAGCTGCGATCGCAGCTATACTAGCATACTTCCAATAATAACTTTAATTCGCAATTTTTGGGCACCATCAAAACTAACATTTGCTTGCTTTTGTTGAATTTCAGCATGTCCTATAATCCGAATTAATTCGTCTGAAAGTTTCTCAAACTCAACCGATATCTTAGTTTCTTCCTTAAAAAAAACTAAGAGTTGTTCCTGGTCAGGTTTTGTGGCGTTAGCTGAGAATTTATTTTGTTCAATCTGCCGCCAAAAATTTTTGACTTTTTGACTATATATTTGCGTATTTTTTTGATGCCTATTTAATAAATTCAACAGGTCTGTATTATTTATTGTCGAATCATGAGGATGGCTATTTATAAATATTTGTAGTTCAGATAAGCGCTGATTAACTTGACTCATCTCGTCTAGAAATCTGTTTTTTTCAAATTCTAACCAAATAGAATTTTCTAATTTTGAATTAGTTTATCCTGATGCTTAATCATGCGCGATCGCATATCTGTTATAAAGCTAGATGGCAACTGGTTACTAGCAAAAAATATATCACCAGGAAGTAATGGATCTTTAAAAATTATAGAGAAATCTTTCTCAAGTAAGCCCTCAGATTCCAGAAGGAGAGAATTGAGCCTCCAATAAATTCAGTTAGGAGTTAACAAACTCTTAACTCCTAACTCCTGTACAGACGCGATTAATCACGTCTCTCTTAACTCCTAACTTTTTACAACTTCAAATTCCAAGCAGCAAAAGCTAAAGCACCCCAACCAGCAATCAAAACTGTGCCGCCTAGTGGCGTAATCGCTCCAAAGGATTTAATACCGGTTAAGCTAAGGGCGTACAAGCTTCCTGAGAAAATAGCAATACCAATGATAAACAGCCATCCACTGGCTACGAGAGTGGGTTGAGGAAATTCGGTGCGACTAATTAGTAGTGCTACGAGAAAAAGTGCTAGAGCATGATACATTTGGTAACGAGCCCCAGTTTCAAAAATTTCTAGCGACCGCTTACTAATTTGTTCCCGCAAGGCATGGGTGGCAAAGGCACCAACAGCAACTGACAAACCGCCCAAAATGGCAGCTACGCTTAAAAAAATCTGCGTCATTAGACCTAGCTGTAAGTTTAAGATTGTCATTGGTCATTAGTGAATGACAAATAACAATTAGACATCAAAATGATATGATACAGCCCCTTCTTCGTTCACCTTAAAGTTTGCATTGAATTCTTTAGCTTTGTCATCTAAATATTGTCTGGCGTTGGCTGCGGGTAGTTGTGACTGCATTGCAAAGCTTAAAACAGTTACGCGCCCCTGATTCTCTTGTAGCATCTCATAAAAAATTGATTGCAGGCGATCCCTAACTTGTTGATTAAGTGCTTTTTTATCTTGTCGGCTTTGACGGTACAATCCCAATGCTAACCATGTACCCAGTGTTAGGGTAGGAACGCCAAAAATTAGACCACCAACAGCACTATTATCATTTTCATAAGTAGCATTTGGTGCGGTAAAAGTATCCGCATCTTGTACTGGTATGTATACCTCACGTACAGCAAATTTTTCCCATGTCGCTGTTGCTGATAGCGTTAAAAACATGAATCCGAGTGTCAGTAGCCAACCGGCAGCCAATTTTTCAGCAGTTTTCATAGTTCCACTTTAGATTTACACTTTGCTAGCGATTTTAACCTGACTTTCGCAAAGGTTCTAGTATATCAATCTACTCCTGATGATAGTTTTGTAAGCGCTTCAGCCTTAAGATTGTCAAATCGCAGCAAAGGTATATAGCTTTTCCTAATCAAATGAGTTACATCATAGCCCCCTATCGAAGAGCGGGGAGGGGGTTGGGGGTGGGGTTCTTGTACCTCACGCAGCTGAGAAACGCTATAGTATTCATCTTGCTGCGATTTTAACTTCATTTACGTGTAGCTTCCAGTAGGCGGGAAAAATAGAAACGAGTCTTCGTCATCGCTTTTCGTTGCAATGAAAAGCCATTACTTTCTAAAATTTTCACTACATCAGCCTCACGATGCAAATATGCACGAGTGGCTTTACTTGGGCCAGGAAAGAAACTGCCAATTTTCTTGAGTATACTTAGGGCGCAGGTCTTCGGCGCAAAACTGAGAATTATCCGCGACTGTGCCAAAGAACAGAGGTGAGAAATCATCTCATCGGCTTTTTCTTGGGGGTAGTGGATGAGAACATCCAAGCAAATAACCGTATGGTAACTACCACTCAACGATTCCAAATCCTGCACCGCAAAAGTGGGATTTTCGGCATTTGGCAAGGTTTGCTTGGCTCTATCCTTCCCTTCTTCCACCATTTTTTCAGAAATATCGGTGGCATAAACTTTGGCGCCATCTACCGCTAGGGGGATGCTGAGACTACCGACACCACACCCAGCATCACAGATTGATAGCTCTGGTAAATTGTTATCAGCCTTCAGCCAGCCGAGAACTGTATCCACGGTTTGCTGGTGTCCATTGCGGATGTCTAGTTGGATTTTGTTGACTTCGCCATCGCCGTAGATTCGCTTCCAACGGTCAAACCCTGTGGAATTGAAATACTCACGAACAATTGTTTTATCGTCAGCTACGTTCATAAACTTTGATTTTTAGGGGTTCCCAATGCTTCAAATTATCATTGATAGGAACCCAGAGGAGCGCTCTTTCAGATTTTTCTAGATATAGTTTGCGGCTATGGGCTTGGAGCAAGTTTTTCTTTAGCATCAGACACCGTATTTTCAGTTTCCCGCCGCATTGGTCAATTGCGATCGCTGTTAGGTCAGGTGATGAGTGTATCATTGATGGGAATCGACAAGAGCGATCGCGTGGTTTTATACTATAGGACTCATATTTGATTTTTGAAATACACGTAGGGGAGCCAGTGCATTGCGGTGAGGGGGTCGCAGTCTTCTCTACGAGAGGCTGCGCCAAGGCGCTTGGCGTCGATTGCGATAGCGTAGCGTTAGCGACGTTAGGAGCGTCACCCCCGAACCCGAAGGGAGGTTCCCGACGCTCGATAACTCGCTAACGCTGCGCTATCCGTTGTAGGAACTGGCGTTGCGTTAGCCTTTGGCGTAACGCACCAATTCGGATTTTAGATGCCGTACTCTCGGCGATAACACACCCTACATATACTTAGATTTTTTCAAAAATTAAATACTAGTCATATATGTGCATAACGATTGGTTCAGAATACAAGTCTGTTGGTTCAGAATACAAGTCTGTTGGTTCAGAATACAAGTCTGTTGGTTCAGAACACAAGTCTGTTGGTTCAGAACACAAGTCTGTTGGTTCAGAATACAAGTCCGTTGGTTCAGAACACAAGTCTGTTGGTTCAGAACACAAGTCCGTTGGTTCAGAATACAAGTCCGTTGGTTCAGAACACAAGTCTGTTGGTTCAGAACACAAGTCCGTAGCGATGTCTACGACGGGCTACGCCTACGCATTCTTAAAGCCACCATCACCCGGTTAAAATCCAATACGCTTGGGTTAGCGCAAAAAACCTTAAGCTACGTAGGTTGAGTTGAGAACGAAACCCAACCTACAGGGCAGGTTTGTTGGTAACGCATTGCCTCAACCCAACCTACAATTTTCTGCGATCGCTGTTGGGTCAGGTGATGAGTGTATCATGCCCAAAACCCACGGCGAGAAACTACAGGGATTTTTGGTTGAGAAACAAGTAAGATTGTAAAGAAGTAGAAAATGCGTGACTCAGGCAGGAATTTATCAATAACCTGAGAATTAAGATATTAACTAAAATCGCCACGTTCTAACAGACTATGAACAGCCAACCAAAACCCAATTTGAGTGAGTTAGAACAATTTCACAGTCAGGATATTGAAACAATTACGCTTTTGTTGGCGAAGATTTCCAAGCGTAGTCCATTGGAAATTAAACCACACCTGGATATCATGCTTGAGCAGCTAGTACAACCAGCCCAGGAACGTCCTTTCTATGAAACCGCCACCCCTACTGAGTGGGTAGCAGCATTTCGGGATTGGGTGGAAAGCCACCGAGGGCTTAATCTACCTACACTGTCCGATGAAGCTATGAGCCGCGAAAGTATTTATGGAGAGCGGGGTTAAGTGTCGTATTTGGTAGATACTAATGTCCTTTTGAGGAGTGTAGACCTTAGCCATCCCATGAACCCGGATGCTGCCAATGCTATTAGTAATATAAATTTTTATTAGTAATATCTCAGTTATGGTAATGGTAAATAAACTATGCGGTCTTGATATTCACTATCTTCTGAAGCTAAAGCAACCAACATTAATTCTTCTATATTGTCACCAATGCTTAAATTCGGATTGAGAATAAAAATTCCTGGTATGTGACGATTAACAGCAATATGATCAGCTAAATGTACTGGCATGGAAGTACGGTTGTTTGTCACTAATATAAAATTATTTTCCTCGCACCAACATAGAATTTCTGGATCAAGTGTTGCTTTCGGCGGTGTTTTTAGTTCTCCTACGACCTGGATAACAATCTCAGGTTCTCTTAGTTTAATTTGATTTGGATATAAAGGATTGACATTTTCATCAATTAGATATTTCAGCGTCATGTATTTGTTTTTTTGCTTGTCTTACAGTTCGCATATGGCGGAGTTTTTCTGATACTGGTGGGGGATTAAGTCGTTGTTGTTCTCTCATTTTATGACCATGTTCTAGCCAGTTTTTCATGTAAGCACTGACAATTTCTTGGTTTTGCAAATAGTAAAGAATGGTTGCATATACTTGCTCTAAGGAAATTGATTGATATGTTTGGGCAATTTCGTCTGGAGAACGTCCACAATCAATGTATTCATAAAGAATTG
Source organism: Nostoc sp. (assembly GCF_036919815.1). Taxonomy (GTDB): domain Bacteria; phylum Cyanobacteriota; class Cyanobacteriia; order Cyanobacteriales; family Nostocaceae; genus Nostoc. Next base: position 46,194 of record NZ_JBALCE010000011.1, on the reverse strand, counting down.
TTTCAATTCCTATTCTTGAGTTTTTCAATCTAATATCTCCAGGATCGAGAAAGTTGAAATACTCTGCAATATCTTTAGATACAGGTTGACCTATCTCTAGAGTTTTACTGTTCATAAATTTGAAACTATGATTATCAAAGAGTTGGAAATTAACAGGTTAGATTAATTATAAGTTAACGGATTTTGTTTACCGCTGAAACCAAGCACGAATCCAACGCCACAACCGAGGCAACCACGCCCAAAACCCACGGCGAGAAACTACTGGCGGTTTTGGTTGCGAAAGACGCTCAATTGCATTGTTGCAAAGTTGCACATTATCATCAAGTCCCATTGTCTGAAATAGTTCACGGGCATTGCGATAAGCACCAAGTGCGTCTGATTCTCGGTCAACTTTTTCTAAAGCCAAACCTAAGTTATGCCAGGCGATCGCTTCCCCTCGAATATCGCCTATCTCCCTCTTGATTTCCAAAGACTGCTGGAAGAACTCAATCGCCCATTGGTACTGTTCCAGGGAGTTGTAAGCATTGCCCAAATTGCACAAAGAAGCACTTTCGACTAACCGATCGCCTATCTCTCTAACTATTTCCAAAGACTGCTGGAAGAACTCAATCGCCCGTTGATACTCTGCCAGAAAGTTGTAAGCATTGTCTAAACCCATTAAAGATGAGGCTTCTGAGTTGCGATCGCCTATCTCTCTAACTATTTCCAAAGACTGCTGACAGAACTTAATCGCCCGTTGGTACTTTGCCAGTGAGTTGTAAGCAGCACCCAAATTAGCTAAGGATTTGCCTTCAGTATTGCGATCGCCTATCTCTCTAGCTATTTCTAAACAATGCTCGAAGAACTCAATCGCCCATTGGTATTGCCCCAGGTAGTTGTAAGTATTACCCAAATTCATTAAGGATAAGCCTTCTGAGTTGCGATCGCCTATCTCCCTAGATATTTCTAAACACTGCTGGTAGCAACCAATTGCCTGTTGATGTTGACCCAGGTAGTTGTAAGCATTACCTAAATTAGCTAAAGATTTGCCTTCAGTATTGCGATCGCTTATCTTTCTAGCTATTTCTAAAGACCGTTGGTAGCATTCTATCGCCTGTTGGTATTGCCCTTGGAGTAAGTAAGCACTACCCAAATTCATAAAAGATAAGCTTTCTAAATTGCGATCACCTATCTCTCTAGCTATTTCTAAAGACTAATGCTCGCATTCTATGGCCTGTTTGTACTTTCCCTGGTAATTGTACGTATTACCTATTCGGCTGCTTTTTTCGCGTCTGCGTTAGCCTCTACTTTGGGATCTAACTTTCCCCAAATCGCCTTGGCTTTATTCCAGACATCCTCACCTACTTTGTGTGATGCCCCTTCTACGGCTTTATTACCCACATTCAACAGATATGGCAGACAGGGAGCGAGAAATTTAACGATTAGAGCTATATCCATTGGTTTATGATGTCTATCTCAGAAATGTACATTTTTACTGAGTATCTTAACGCTTTTTCCCCTATCACCTTGATTCTTTTACTTTGACGCGAAATTTAGCCCAATAATCTCAATGCTTGTAAGTAGGTAGGCGTAATTAAATATTTATATCAAACCTCACCCTCAATCCCTCTCCTTACTAAGGAGAGGGAAGCTGGAGGCAGGGTGAGGTTTTATATTTAATTTGACCCACTTACTTAACAACTCTTCTATGAATGTTTTTATCTCAGACAACAGGGAGAAATAACAAGACGCCTCCAGGGAAGTTTCATTTTTCTCCGAAGATCGCAAAAATTATTCATGCAGCAAGAAAAATTTACTCATGATATTGTTAAATTTTGTAAAGTTGATGTCTTCAAAAGTATAAACCTGATATGTAGATAGCTAAACTAACAAATAGTGCATCTGTACTCTTAATTATTAAAAGTAGATGTGGCGCTATAGTCTTAATGATCCCAGTACAACTTGTTCTGAAAAACTTTCTTAGTTACCGTGATGCAACTTTAGATTTTCGCGGTTTGCATACGGCTTGTATTTGTGGTTCCAATGGTGCGGGGAAATCTTCTCTTCTGGAAGCAATCACTTGGGCGATTTGGGGTGAAAGCCGCGCCACTGCTGAAGATGATGTCATCTATTCTGGTGCCAAAGAAGTTCGGGTTGATTTTACTTTCCAAAGTAACCAGCAAAAATATCGGGTGATTCGTACCCGAATTCGGGCAGGTACTAGCGTCCTGGAATTTCAAATAGAAATACCATCTGGGTTTCGCTCACTCACTGGCAAAGGGGTAAGAGCAACACAAGATTTGATTTTAGAACACATCAAGCTCGATTATGATACATTTATTAATTCTGCTTACTTACGTCAAGGTCGTGCCGATGAATTCATGCTCAAGCGCCCCGCCGAACGCAAAGAAATTTTAGCGGAGTTGTTGAAACTCAATCAGTACGATGATTTGGAAGAACGAGCAAAGGAATCTTCTCGTCAGTTCAAAGCACAAGCAGTAGAGCTAGAGCATTCTTTGGAGTCGATCAAAATTCAGCTGCAACAGCGCCAGACAACCGAAGCGCAAAGAATGGAGTTAGAAGCCGAACTCAACCAACTGCAACAAGTGCAAGCTTTTGATAATATTCAATTACAAAGTTTGCAAGTTGTCCAGCATCAGCGCCAAAATTGGGAACAACAACTCAGCTTTGTGAAGCAGCAATACCAAAATCTTACCCAAGATTGCGATCGCCTCCAACAAGAACAATCAGCTATTGGCTCTCAGCGATCAGATTTAGAAAAAATATTACACCAAGAAGCTGAGATTAAAGCTGGATACGCCCAATATCAAAGTCTACAATCTCAAGAAGAAGCCTTTGCTGTCAAATTTGAAGAATACACCCGCGCTGGGCAGACTCGCCAACAAAAGCAACAACAGCTTACCAAACAAATTCACGAAATCGAACGGCAACTGCAACAAGCCCAAGCCCAAATTGAAGCTTTGCAGCAACAAGAGCGAGATATTCAGCAAACTCTCACCAAATCCGGTGAAGTAGAAGCGGCTTTGTCACAACTGGGCGCAGCCCGTCACCATGTTGCTCGCCTAGATCAATTGCAAATGCAAGTTACTCCCTTGTTGCAACAACGAGCAACTTTACAAAGCCAACTCGATCGCACTCATGCTGGTTTAGTAGCGCGACTCGAACAACTTCAAAGTACTGAGAACCAATTGCAACGCCAGCACCAACGACAACCGCAACTACAACAAGCGGTGATGGATGTGGGAATCCAGATTGAGGAACTGGAGAAAAAGCGGGTTTATCTGCAACGAGTGCAAGAAAAAGGGCAAGAAAGGCGGCACTTTATCGAACGTCTGCAAGCTCATCAACGGGACTATGAAAAACTGCTGGCTGAATTAGAGCAAAAATTGCAAATGCTCCAAAATCCTGAAGCACTTTGTCCATTATGTGAACGTCCCTTGGATGAACATCACTGGAGTCGGGTGGTAGAAAAAACCCAGGCGGAGTTAGAAGATACTCAAGGGCAGTTTTGGGTAGTCCGGGAACAAATGGCTGTGTCAGACAGAGAAATTCAGGTACTTAGGCAGGAATATCGGGAAATTTCCCAACAGTTGGCGAGTTATGATGGTTTACGTGAACAACGGGGACAGTTGGCAGCACAGTTAGAAGCTACAACTGATGTCCAACAACAGTTACAACAAATTGCTGCCGAAAAACAACATTTAGAGCGATCGCTCCAAGCTGGTGATTACGCTCCCGATAAACAAGCCGAACTCCGGCAGCTAGACCAATATTTGCAACAAGCTAATTATAATGAACAAGATCACGCCCTCGCCCGGAGTGAAGTTGAGCGGTGGCGCTGGGCAGAAATTAAACAAGGACAAATTAAAGATGCGACTAAGCGACAAGCGCAACTATTAGCCCGAAAACCAGAACTTCAAGCCGCTATTGTCCAATTACAAACCAGAATCCAGCAGGATCAGACTGATTCTGAATGTGCTAAACAAATCGCGGCTCTTGAACGTCACATTGCCGAAATTGGCTACAGTTCCGAGCAGCACAACAATCTGCGGATAGCTGTAAAGAAAGCTCAATCTTGGCATTTGCGGTATCAACAACTACTATCAGCCCAGCAGCAGTATCCGCAACTCCAGACGAGATTGCAAGAGTTAGAGGAATCCAGAAACGCCAGAGTAACGGAGCGGCAAAAACTCGGCGGACAAATTGAAAGCATTATCCAGCAATTACAAGCTACATCTAACCCATCTGCCCAAATTCATGCTTTAGAGCAGCAGTTAGGAATACGTAGACGGCAACTTGATGAGCAGATAGCTAAGTTGGGGCGTTTAGAACAGCTGGCGCATCAACTGGAAACACTGCAAATTCAATATGAACAACAGCAACAGCAACTACAATCTTGCAAGCAGGAATATCGTGTTTATCAGGAATTAACGCAAGCTTTTGGTAAAAATGGTATCCAAGCACTGATGATTGAAAATGTGTTACCGCAACTGGAAGCCGAGACAAATCAACTACTTTCGCGCCTGAGTGGGAATCAGTTTCATGTACAATTTATTACTCAAAAAGCTGGACGTAGTGCGAAATCAGCCAAGAAAAATGCCAAGCTGATAGACACCTTAGATATTTTAATTGCCGATTCTAGAGGAACGCGATCTTATGAAACTTACTCAGGTGGGGAAGCTTTTAGAATTAACTTTGCCATCCGTTTAGCCCTGGCGAAATTATTAGCACAACGGGCGGGGGCGGCGTTGCAATTATTGATTGTGGATGAAGGTTTTGGTACACAGGATGCTGAAGGATGCGATCGCTTGATTGCCGCGATTAATGCGATTTCTTCTGATTTTGCCTGCATCCTCACTGTAACCCACATGCCCCACCTCAAAGAAGCTTTCCAAGCCAGGATTGAAGTCAATAAAACTCAGGAAGGTTCGCAGTTGAGTTTGTCAATTTAATTGTATTTTACCCGTGCATCAAGACCTAATGAGCGGAGCTTTTTTGATAGCGTTTCGGCTTGGGTGCGATCGCTAAATGCCCCAGCATTCACATAATCCCCTAGACCGGATTGCTGCGTGACAGCATTAGGTATATATTGTTGCACTTTACTCAGAGTATCATGACTCGAAATTGGCACTATTACTCTGTAAGGATTATTAGCAACTAATGTGTTGCCATTAGTAACAGGTATTACATAGTCATTAGTAGGAGGTAATACATCCCGACTAGTCTGAGGTAATAGATAACCATTATTCTCAGTAGAATTGGTTACCGTGACGCTATTCAACCCTAATGCTTGCCAAGTTTGCCAATCTACATTTCCAGTAGAATTAAGTCGAGAAGATTGCTGGAATCCAATCACAGATTGTCTGGTATAATCGTTGAAAAAGCCATCAGGATTGGTATTAGAGAAACCCAACTGCGATAAACGCTCTTGAACTAATCTGACATTTTCTCCGCGATCGCCTACAGTCAGATAATTTCTGCCTGGTTGTTGAGTAGTATATCCAACTGTGGAGGCACTACGCACTGACTGCAAAACTTGGGCATTGGCGATGCCATCAACAGGTAAGCGATAATTTCGCTGGAATGCAATTACAGCTTCCCTAGTCATTGAGCCAATATTCCCAGTGGGATTAGTCTTAAAATAACCTAGCTGCCGCAAACGCACTTGTAGTTCTCTCACTTGTTGAGTAGACAGACTTGTTCTGCCTGGAGTCGGCGAGTAACCCAGTAGTTTGTTCCAAGTTTGTCGATTCACAATCCCGTTAACAGATATGCGATAATTTCGCTGGAACGTAATTACAGCATCTCTAGTCATTGGGCCAAAATTCCCAGTGGGATTAGTCTTAAAGTAACCTAGCTGCCGTAGACGCTGTTGCAACTTTGTCACGGCTGCACCAGTTTTACCTTGAGAGAGAACAGGATATTGACTAACTGGCGATGCCTGGGTTGGGCTGCCCCTACGTAATGTCCCAGTGGTATTTCTACTAAAACTTCTACCTTGACAGGCTCGTTGCAAGGCTCGTTGAGTACTAATACTCACAACTCCATCAGCAGGTATTCTATTAGCTTGCTGGAATTTGGTAACAGCATTTTGAGTCAAGCTAGCAAACTTGCCACTCACCGGGCCGTTAAAGTAGCCTAATTTTTTTAAACACCTTTGGCTACTGCTAACTTCAGCCCCACTACTTCCTATTTTCTGAAGTCCTAAAGCCTGCCCAGTTATACTTAGAAGCCCCATAGTCAGTGCCACACACAAAAGACGTATCGCCGCACCACTAGATAAGTTTTTCCTATTCAAAAATTTGAAATTACTGAAGCTACGAACAACCTTGACGCTTTTGGATGCCTCTGAGACTGAGGCTAGCTCAGTTAAATAGCTATCTACCCCTGTTTTCACTTGCTTTTTTCAAGTTATGAGTATACAAAATTATACCGTTTGCTCTGTGTTGTGTTGATTTTTTGTATGATTCTTTATAAGAAATTTTCTCAGATGATATGAAACACAAGCTTCTGTAGAGGGAATAATAACCAATGTAAAGCTTTGGCTGACCGCAGGGTATTGCCCCTAAGAAGAAAATAAGGGTTTCGGCTATTGTTTGCGTAAGTCATAACGATAAATCACCGGAACTTTAGGGTTAGTAAGAGGGGCGATCGCATGGGAATACTTTATATATAGTAATTGCAACAAATAGGACTTTTATAGTATGAGCTACTGTACGAATATTGATTGCCTGCGTCCGCAAAATTCTGACATCTCTCGTTTTTGTAATAGCTGTGGTCAGGAATTGTTACTCAAACAGCGATATCGCCCACTCGCTCTCATTGGACGTGGTGGCTTTGGGAGAACGTTTTTAGCTATTGATGAACATCTTCCAAATCAACCCAAATGTGCGATCAAACAGCTATGTTTCCAAGAGGAAAATACTGAAATTTGGCACAAAGCAGTCAAACTATTTCATCAAGAAGCCCTTCGTCTCAATGAGCTAGAACATTCTCAAATACCCAAATTACTAGCGCACTTTGAACAAAATCAAAAGTTTTATATCGTCGAGGAATTAGTAAATGGACAAACACTCGCCCAGGAATTAAAACAACAAGGCGTTTTGAAAGAACCGCAAATTTGGGAGATATTAAAAAGTTTATTGGTCACACTGCAATTTATCCATTCTCGACAAGTAATCCACCGAGATATTAAACCGGAAAATATTATGCGCCGTTCGGTTCGAGGAGACTTGGTTTTAATAGATTTTGGAATTGCTAAATTAGCCACTAATACGGGGCGACTTCATACAGGTACAATAGTAGGTAGTCCAGAATATATTGCTCCCGAACAATTGCGAGGAAAGGCATTAGCAGCCAGCGATCTTTACAGCTTGGGTGTAACATGTATTTACTTACTCACCGATGTTTCTCCCTTTGATTTGTTCGATATTGCTAACGATCGCTGGGTATGGCAGGAATATTTACCAGCAGACAATACTGTTAGCATTCGCCTGTGTGAAATCTTAGATAAACTTTTAAAAAATGCCGTTTCGCAACGCTTCCAATCTGCAACAGAAGCGTTGCAGCTACTGGAACAACAACCAAAGAAATTGCTAAATATTTCTAATTATCAGACATTAAGTACTATTGATTACACGCATTTGCGTGATTTATTAGCAAAAGGAAAATGGCAATTAGCAGATCAAGAAACTTGGGATCTGATGTGTCAGGGACTAGCAAAGCCTAAAGGTAGTTATATATTTAGTAGTAATATTGATAAATTTACCTGTGAAGATTTACAGACTATTAACAATTTATGGGTGAATTACAGTCATGGACGCTTTGGTTTTAGCGTGCAAACAGTTATTTACAAAAACGTGAATGGAGACTATGGAATTTTTTGTAATCAAGTTGGTTGGCATGTATACAATTATAGTTCTGCCAACTCGGAATTCAATTTTAGCCTCAAAGCACCAATCGGTCATTTACCCTCACGCATTTGCATTGGTGGTTCTCAACCGTGGCGATACCCCAATGCTTTAGCTGTAAAACTAGCAGCCTGTGGTATTAGTTAGTTTTGTTGAACAAGATTCTGTCCCGCATTCCTCGTCCATGTAATCATGGGCTATCTTTAGGGACAGGCAGGATAAGCGTAATAATTATTCAGGTTCATTCTGATTCTGGATGTATTGCTTTAGTATTTCAAGCGGCGCTCCCCCAGCAGAGATAACGCAGTATGCACCTGTCCAAAAGACGGGTTTCCAATAAAATTTGTTGACGTGTTCAGCAAACTCCTTCCTAATCATCCGACTGGAAATAGTTTTTAAGGTATTGACTAATTTTGATGGGGCAATATCGGGCGAGAAATCTATGAGTAAATGGACATGATCTGATTAAGAGTTAAATTCTATTAATTCACTTTTTTGATTTTGGCATAGATGAGAAAATATATCTTTCAACCGATGAAGCATATCTGCTGTTATTACTTTTCGCCTGTATTTTGTTACAAACACTATATGCAAATTTATTTTATAAACGCAGTGCCTATGAGAATGAAGAATAGTTTACACAGATGTACACCATAGTCTAAATTATTCTTATGAGTATAACCCGCCGCATTACATTTCGTCTTTATCCGTCTCCATCTCAAGCTAAAACCTTGGGTTACTGGAGACGTTTGCATAAGGATTTATATAATGCGGCGATTGCTAATAGAAAGAATCAGTACAAACATTTTAAAAAGTCAGTTGATTATTATGAACAGCAAAACTGCTTACCAGAATTTAAGGAGGTATGGTACGAATATAAGCAGCTAGGAAGTCATGCTCTGCAAGCTACGTTAAAGCGGGTAGACATGGCATTTCAACGCTTTTTCAAGGGCTTAGGAGGATACCCAAAGTTTAAATCAATTAGGCATTATTCTGGATGGACTTATCCATGTATTGCAGGTTGGAAAGCTTTAACTAACGGCAATAATGGGCATTTAGAATTGTCTAATTTAGGCAAGATTCAAATGCGTGGTAGTGCAAGAACTTGGGGAAAACCTACAACTTGTACCGTAGTAAATCGCCAAGGGATTTGGTATGCTTCGATCACGGTACAGTGTAATCCAGTCCGGGAAACAGGTACAGAAGCGGTTGGGTTAGACTTTGGCTGTCTTACTGTTGTTGCTATGTCAAACGGAAATATTGTTGAGAACCCTCGTTACTTATCCGTTACACAAGCCAAGATTAAGCTTGTATCCAAGTCTAAACGACGCAAAACTAAACCTGATTTTAAGCAGAATATTATTGCATCTAGGCGATGGAAAAAGGCTACTCAAAAGGTAAGAAAACTACAGCGCAAGGTGTCTAATCAGCGTTCTAATTGGGTTCATCAAGTAGCAGCAGAGATAGTAAGCTGTAATAGCCTTGTTGCTACAGAAAAACTCAACATAAAAGCCATGACCCGACATTCTTTGAAGGGTAGCAAAAGAAAGTCTCAAAAAACAGGACTTAACCGCTCCATATTAGATGTGGGGATGGCAATGTTGAAACAGTCTATTGAGTACAAGTTGAGCGAGGGAGGCGGGATTTTTGTAGAAGTACCTACACAGAAGCTTAAACCTTCTCAAACCTGTCCTAAATGTGGAAGTCAAAAAAAGAAAGAATTGTCTGAGCGAATCCATAATTGCCCGTGTGGATTTACTTGTGACCGCGACGTAGCTGCGGCAATGGTGATGCTTGATTGGGCAACGGGGGCGGGAACCGTCCTCGACAAACGTGGATCGGATAGCTCTACTTCTACCCATTGCGGTGGGTTTAAGCAACTAGCTGAAATGAAGCGTCAGAAACCTCCTCCATCTTCTTAAGATGGGCGGGGTAGTTCATAGGTTATTGTTTCTCAACTTTTTCAGTATTACCTGCTTTCACCCAACCTTCTTGTTCGCTACCTTCCAAACGAATCTTTTGCCAGGATTTGTCCTCGCTTTCTTCTAAGATAATAATTTTTTGATTAAAACCAACTCCACCAATACGTTCAGCTTCTTGATTTGGTTGCGATCGCAAACTCAAGCCTTGAGCCCAACTAACACGCCCTCGGTAAGCTCGCGATGGCAATGCTTTTGGTGATTCTGTGGGAGTGGGAGTAGAAGTTGAGTTTAATGAACTAGATTTAGTATTCGTCCCAGGTGTAAGGGTGGGTTTACCTGCTCCAGTCTCAGTTGCTTTTGTAGCTTGGCCTTTTACCGAGGGGGCATCATTAGAAAAAACGGGTTTGGCTGGGGGTATGCCAGTGCGATTCATGAAATAGAGTGCAACTGCAACACCGCCACCGATTAACACAGCGATCGCTAATAAAAACCCAAGTATAAATTTTGTGAAGCTAGACAACATAGTTAAAATTTGATCATCAGTGGTCAATAGTCAATATTAATTCATGATTAACTGTTGACTATTAACTAGTAATTATTGACTAACTCATTATTGTAGCTGGCAACTGAGTGTGTTCACGGAGTGCGCCGGAGGCGATCGCTTAAAGGACTATGTTTGGATGCCAAACGCGCTCTCCCAGCCGCCGCCCATTCTTGGAGTTGCTGAATTTGCTCTACAGCAGTTCGCGCCAAGGGGATGATCTGACTGGCGGCTTCTAAAATGTCGTCGGTAGCAAAGTCGCGGTTTTGGCTAAATCCAATATGCATCGCTTCAATTAAAGTTTGCTCAATCTCTGCCCCAGAAAAATCGGGCGTTTCATAAGCTAGCCTGTCGATGTCATAACTTTTCAAGTTATGGGGACGCAATCGGGATAAATGAACATCATAAATTGCTTTTCTCTCTTCTTGGGTGGGCAATCCCACAAAGAAAATTTCATCAAATCGTCCCTTACGGAGCATTTCCGGCGGTAAGGCTTGGATGTCGTTGGCGGTGGCGACGACAAAAACGGGTGAGCTTTTTTCGGCTAGCCAGTTAATAAATGTGCCAAACACACGGCTGGCTGTTCCAGCATCACCTTTGCTACCAACTCCGGCAAAAGCTTTATCTATTTCATCAATCCACAAAATACAGGGAGCGAGGGCTTCAGCTACTTGGATCATTTGGCGAGTCCGAGATTCTGATTCACCCACCAAACCACCAAATAATCTTCCCACATCCAGACGTAGCAAGGGTAAATGCCAGTGATGAGCGATCGCTTTTGCCGTTAATGATTTACCAGTTCCCTGAATACCCACCAACATTAAACCACGGGGGTGTGGTAATCCGTACTGTCGCGCCTTATCAGTAAAGGAGCCTCCCCGCCGAATCAGCCAGTCTTTCAGGTTATCCAGTCCGCCTATATCAGAAATTTGCTCAGTGGCGGGGTAGAAGTCCAGGATTTGGGTTTGGCGGATAGTTTGGCGCTTTTCTTCCAAAACCAGATCCACGTCTTCTGGTTGCAATTCTCCGTGGGTAGCGATCGCTTTTGCCAAAACTCGGCGAATCCGTTCCATCGAAAGTCCTTGACAAGAGCGCACCAAGTCATCTAAAACTTTGCCAGAAAGGGAGTTACCAGTACTTTGCAGTAAGCGTTCCACCTCCACTTTAATATCTGAGGCGGCGGGTAAGGGAAACTCGACGACTGTCAAAACTTCGGTTAAATCGTCAGGAATGGCGATGCGTGGTGACAATAGGACAATATTTTTTGGTTGCGACTTCAGAAGCCTGGACAGATTGCGGAGTTTGCGGGCGATCGCAACATCATCTAAAAAGCGATGATAATCTCGTAGAATCAATACTGCAGGTGCCGAAGCTGGTAATTTTTCGATAAATTCTAAAGCTTGCAACGGATTACGTCGCCCAAACCCAGCATCATTGGGGTTTCCCTGGTAGCCATCGACAAAATCCCAAGTATATACCGGGCGATTACCCTGGTTGGTTGCTTCTTCCCGGATAGCTGCTTCTACCCGTTCTTCCTCATAGGTGGGAATATAAATTAAGGGGTAGCGGGCGCGTAGCAGCAGTTTAAACTCTTCACGGAAGTTCATATATAGCTGTGGTTATTAGTTATTCTCTCATTGTTCAGCAAAATATTAGGCGAATAAAATTCACTGCTACACAAACAAAGTCCGCCTCCGTGGACTAACGAAAAATCAAGATTTTTATAATACACTTAGACGTAAACATTTCTGAATTACCTTTTTCGTTCATATCTCGGCTCAATGCCTATTTGCATCAGGTATTTGAGTTTTGATTAAGGCATAATTATGGGGAAAGTGAATCTAGTATCGCTGTCCATGAATCTTCAAAGAGTCACAAGTTTGAATAGGCTGTCTCTTCATGTTCTGGTTGAACAGGCATCCGAGGGGCATTTTATCGCGTCAGTGCCAGAGTTGCCTGATTATGTAGCCGAAGCTGAAACCCGTTCGGATGCGATCGCACAGTTTGAGCAACCAACCAAAGAGTCGGTTTATGGGTGGCAGGAGTCACCCACGTTTTTTATAAACTTCCGAAAACTGAAAGCCATTTATCAAGTCTTTATTAATTTGTGATGTAATTACCGATGCCTTAGTAAAAACATAAAGGTGAAGCTGAAAACAGCCAACAACAAAAAATTATATTTCTCAAAAATAAATGGCAACGTTCATATTTCTCTGCAATGACGATATCGAAATTGGTATCCGCCATCACCTAGAAGACGCGAAGAAACAAATAACTGCTGGAAATTTTTGGAAAGCTCCGTGGAATTCTGGAAATAGTAATAAGATTAAAATCGGAGATAGAGCTTACCTTAAACGAACAGGTAGCAAACCGCATGGATTTTTTGCTGCTGGTAAAGTTCTTGCTGCACCTCAAGATAAACAACAAAGAGTGATTCTTCATATAGATTCTGTTGTTGATTTTGATCAGCCATTAGATCAACAAAAGTTAAAGTATATGCCCCAGTTCAAAGGGGCGAATTTTACATTTATGCAGGGAGGATGCGAATTTGATGCAAGCTTTTGTGAAGATTTAGATTCTGCTTGGGAAGAACATTCGATGGTTCTTTCAAGAAAAGGGTATGGTAAGCGTTTAGTTGATACTTTCTACGACAGAGGGCAGACATACAAGGATAAGATGAGCTATCAAGCTGCTATTGATGCATACAATCAGGCACTTCTTATTCAGCCTCGCTATTCCAAAGCTGTCAATGCCTTGACAACGTGTGAAAGTCTACTAAAAAAGCAAAATGCTAAAAAAATATCTGAAATTGAAGAAATAAAACCTGATAACACCTCTAAGGAATCAGAATCTTCAAACATTTCAGACTCTAGTAATGAAAGTGAACCTATTCAAGCCACAAGTATAGTTCAACTTCAAAAGGAAGAAGAACAAAAAGAAGAAACGACTTCTCTAGGTGCTGGTTTTGGCAATTATCAAAAAAATAAAGAAGTTGAGAAAGCCGCAATTGATTTTGTACAAAAACAGTATGATGGCTGGGATATCCAATCTTTTGAAAGAGATAAAGTAGGTTACGACTTAACTTGTACTAAAGATTCCATAGTCAAAAATGTTGAAGTAAAAGGCGTTTCTGGAGGAGAACCAGCTTTTATAATTACTGCCAACGAAATTGAACAGGCAAATAAAAATCCTAATTTTGTGCTTTGGGTTGTGACTTCAGCACTTAATAGCCCAAAAGGATACTGTTGGACTGGATGTGAAATGTTGTCTCAGTTTGAGCTAAAACCAATTCAATACATGGCTAGATTACGTCCAATATTTAGAGTTGAAAAGGAGCGAGGTTGTTATGTTTAATTATGACCACCTGCATTAATTGGGCAGATCATACCTGCAAGTGGTCATCGCGTTGCAAGCATAAGCATATTTAATCAGCCAACGTTGGGATGAGGGTTGTAGCGGTTGCGATTGATAAGTTGGAATTGATCAGGTGCGATCGCCATCGCGTCGCCAACGGAGTTACAATACTTTGGGTCAGTAGTAGTTCACGTTTTTCAGAAAAGCTGTTTCTCTGATTGGGTTTTAGATTTAGTAAGGTAGGATGTATATACTCAAGTAAGGAATCCTTACATTTGATAGCAAAGGCTAGGAGGCAAGTTATGCTCGCCAAGTTAACTTCTAAAAATCAACTAACGCTGCCTAAAAGTATTACTCGTGAAATCGGTGAGGCTGAGTATTTTGAGGTAAAGGTGGAGGGGGGGCAAATTATTCTGACTCCTGTAAAAATTCAGCGGGCTGATGCAGTTCGATCTAAGCTGGCGGATTTAGGACTGAGTGAGCAGGATGTGGCTGATGCAGTGACTTGGGCGCGTCAATCTTAATGGTTTGTCCACGGGTAGTAATTGATACTAATATTATCATCTCGGCGCTGATATTTGGGGGCAGAGTATCTAGCCTTCGTTTGGCATGGCAGGACGATCTCTTCACTCCGCTGGTTTCTAAAGCGACAACAACTGAGTTAATCCGAGTGCTGGCTTATCCAAAGTTTAAGCTCACGCCAACTGAGCAAGAAGATTTACTATCGGATTACATACTCTTTTGTGAAGCTGTAGCAATGCCCGGCCGCTTGCCTGTAATTCCTGAATGTCGCGATCCCTTTGATGTGCCTTTTTTACTTTTGGCTGTGGTAAGTGAGGCTGATTATCTCGTGACGGGCGATCGCGATTTACTCAGTCTAAAAAATAATTTTTCTTGCCCGATTATCACGGCTGAAGATTTTCTAAATGTTATTGATGGTCAGTCACCCTAATTTTTCCGGTGATGCCTTCTAAAAGTGGTATTTGTTGCCATAAGTTTTCCCACTGCTTACAGAAGTCATCTACATCACAGAATATTTTAGGACTTACGCAAAAACCCTCTCAAACTCTCATTCCTCCGTGACCTCTGCGCCCTCTGTGGTAGCCTGCGGCAAGCCGCTTTGCGTCTACGTTTTCCGTTACCCGTGCGTAAGTCCTATATTTGTGTAATGTCGAGCCGAGATACAATAGTAGACATAAACTTTCCGATCGCATCTTACAAGCCTCATGTATTTGCCACCCATGCTGTCTCTGTCGAGTTAATATTCCCGAAAGCGATGCCTACGGCGGTAAACTACCCACGGGCGGGAAATCACAGAATTTTAGGCATAAGCAATAAGCTATTAGCCCGGAAGTTGCTTTTTCAGTGCTTCCAGAGAAGCCCAACGGTTATCAACTGGAGTTTCAGGACTATCAGAACTATCATCAATAATTACAGGAATACCTGGACAATTGCGATCGCACAGTTGTCGTTGAGGTACTGCCAAGGACATCTGCTCATACAGCCATTCGTTAGGATAAAAATAACCATCGGGCGGTAGAGTTTCAAGCAATTCTTCCAAAACCACTTCCCTTTCTAAAGGCAAGTCATTTAGCTGATTTGCAGTTTCGTCCAACCAGATGATTTCCTTCGTATCCAGCCCTAAACGTCGATTGTATTGCTGCAAACATCGGTTACAGGTACAAGTAATAATTGTTTCTGCCTGACTAGACACTTGCAAGTAATTGCCATGATGCTGCACGCGCACATGACCGCGAACTGGTGTCAACGTTTCCAGACCAGGCAGAAATTCCTCAACCTGAATTTCCTCTGTCCGCTCCGGGGCTTGAGTTAGCTGCGGAATATAAATTGCGTCCATAGGATTTGTGAGACATCCTCACTAAAATTTATCTTGATTACCAGCAATTATACTGATACTACATCTTTACTTTCTCTCTTAATAACAAGAGAAATTTTGAAATTATATAGTTATGAGTTTTTAATTAACTCCAAACTCATAACTCCTAACGTACAGACGCGATTAATCGCGTCTAACTCCTAACTTCTTCCAACGAAGCTGGACGGACAACCAGATGACGATGCGGCTCTTTACCGCGACTGAAGGTTTCCAAATCTCCAAATTCTTTCAAGAAGGTATGGACTTGACGCCGTTCAGCAGAACTGAGGGATTTGATTTCCACTTCTCTACCAGAAAAGCGCACTTCATCGGCTGCTGCTTCTGCTAATGCGCGAATTTCGGCTTCTCTTTTGACCCGGTAGCCATTCAACTCAATAGTGTAAGAGGCTTGTTCCTCCGGCGGTTGGCTGAGATTAAGAACCGAATTTGCTAGATACTGAATCGCATCAAGCACAGAACCATCAGCACCAATTAATACCTGGATGTGTTCTGACGTAAAGTTGGTTTGGTCAATTGTCAACCAGTAGTTATCTGGTTCTGGGGCATCCCCGTCTTGAGATTGGGCAGTTTCTAAATGACCTTGAATCTCAGCAGGTATCCCGGTGAGTTCCAGCAGTGTTTTTAACCATTGCTGACCTCGCTGCATCGGAATGTTGCTCATGATCCCCCTGCCGCCTTTTTCTTACCACTTTTTGGTTCAAAAGGCAATGCCTTTTGTTCTGTGACTGCTGCTTCTTTCTCCTGAATTTCTACAATTTTTTGCAGTTCTTCTGATAGAGGTTCGCGGGAGAGAAGATAAGTTTGTGCGGTTTGGAAAATATTACCAATCACCATATACATTAGCACCCCAGCTGGTAAGGGGAAGAACAAAAACATTCCAGAAAAGATGACTGGGGTGATTTTGTTAACTGTATCCTGCTGCGGATTGCCACCACTGGAATTTTGCCCAGAAAGCAGCTGGCTAACATAAAGGCTGATTCCAAAGAAGACGATCATGGCGACGATATCCCAGTGGATTGTCCCATCTGGATCGGTTGCGCCAACCCTACCTAAGGCATCAATAAATAGAAACCCTTTTTCTGCTGCTAGTCCAGGAATTGTTCCTTGAATGCTCACTTCTCCCGGTTGCAAGGCTTCTACATTGCCTTGGGCATCGATTTTTATCCTATCTTCCCCTTTGGTGACTTTCCAATCAGGAATCAGCTTATTTTCTGGGTGTTCTGCTAAGAGCACCTGAAATGGTTTGCCCTCAATAGTCTGATATTGTATCTTTGTTTGTTCTCCCACCGCTAGTTTATTACCACTGGGAAGGATTGCAGCGACTTTAACGTGTTCACCATCCGCAACGTAAATATTTTGAGCAGGAGTGGCAAAGGCTTGCGGTTGAATTTGTTCGATTTGTTCTGCCGGAAAGATTTGCAGGTTAACGCTGTAGTTCGCACTTGCAAAAGGCGAACCCCGCAAAGTGGCGAATAGCGCTAACAAGACTGGCATTTGCACTACTAATGGAAAACAACCTGCTAAAGGGTTGCCAAATTCTTTTTGAACATTGACCATTTCCTCCTGCTGCTTTTGCGGTTCATCCTTATAGCGCTCTTTGATTGCTGCCATCCGCTTTTGCATTAGAGGTTGTACAATTCGCATTTTCCGCATGTTGCGAATTGAGCCAGCACTCAGGGGATAGAGCGCAAAGCGGACTATCAGTGTCAAAGCAACGATCGCTAATCCGTAGCTAGGCACAATACCATAGAAAAAATCTATGATTGGCAGCATCACGTTGTTCGAGAGAAAGCCGATACCAAAATCCATTATTCTGAATTCAACCTGAGCTACTGTAAACTGAATCTAATTTATCTAAATCATAATTTGTCGGCGACTATCTTTCGCTACGGATAGCCGCACATTTAAATGGGGCATTGGGCATTGGGCATTGGGCATTGATTATTCCCCTCATCTCCCACCCTGCGGGAAGCTAAAGCTACATCTCCCTCATCTCCCATCACTTGTTGGCAGCGACAGTATATTCGGGATTTTTCGCTGCAATTCTTTCGTTGATGTAGTCATAGACTTCCCGAAACTTGGGAATTGCACGCAATTCGAGACGACTGCCATTTTTTAGGGTTAATACCATATCTCCCCAAAAGCCAATGCCACGGGGAACTGTGACGACTTTGACAATTTCTGAGTAAATTATGTCAGTGCGATCGCGCCCCTGCCAACCTCCGATCACAGTAATTCGGCGATCGGTGATGCGGAAACGCAGCCACAATGCCCTGACAATTGCCCCGACTGTTAAAGGTATCCCGACAATCGTTAGCCCAATCAGTAGGTTGATAATTAAATCCCCAAGATGGGGACCACCTTGATAATAAACATCTTCACGAATTCCCATCGAACACCTCAGCTTGTGCCAACAACTGCTCTAATTCTTGCAGAAATTCTGGGCTTACGCACTTAGATTCTGCTGCTGTGGGTTTGACAATTACCACTAGCCGCCATCCTGGTGATAATTTAGGCAGCAACTTGTGTAAAGCAGCAGCAATTTGCCGTTTGATCCGGTTGCGAACCACTGCCCTTTTGCTGACTTTTGTGCTTATGGAAATCCCAATCCGCGTACTGGCAAGATGTAGTGAGTTAGTTACTGGTGTAGTCTGGGTGGCAATATCCAAAGAAGGTTTTGTTGAACATAATGGCTTTAAGGCTCTCAATGTTAGATAAGATCCATGACGCCGAATTCCTTCCCGGAAAACTGCCTGGAAATCCTTGCGGGATTTTAGCCGATTTGCTTTGGGCAAAGCCACAGATGCTCTTTTAGCTTGATATGCCCTAAACGCTCAGACGGTGGCGTCCCTTTCTTCTCCTAGCGCTAATTACGTTTCTGCCGTCTGGTGTCCGCATTCTGGCGCGAAAACCCGAGGTTCTTTTTCTCTTACGGCTAGTGCCGCCCAGTGTTCTTTTCATAGAGTTCTCCTCTTAGGTGATTTTTATAAAAACTCACAATCTCATATTTTATCACTTTATTAGGAAATTGGGGAATTCAATTTTGGATTGACAATAGCGCCACGGAGAGCGAGTCAGACGTTCGCAGACTCGCTAACGTTTCTCTACGAGACGCTACGCGAATGCTATCGAGCGTCTTTTGGATTAAATTTCAATTCTTTAATCCAAAATCCAAAATCTAAAATTCTTACTCCCCACTTTTAATTGATGCTCAAAATCCATGTTCCCATGTAGCGCAGTAGTGGCACATCGCCAGGGGAGAGAACTTGACAGTTAAAATAGTAAACTCCGCCAAAGGCTGGGTTTTTCACGTTAGATAAGACTACTTCAACTGCGCTACCTGCTGGCACCGGCTCTTGGGGAAAAATATTAATCAGCTTACCTTCTTTGTCCCACTTCACCTCAGAAAGCGGAACTGCTTTGCCTTTGACTCGAACTTCGATTTCTTTCTGGTCAAAAGTTCCTTTGTAATAATCAGGGTAGGTAATGGCAAATTGACCAACAGCCAATTTCATTCTTTTGGCTGGAATCCTCAATATGTATCGATCCCAACCATTAGCTTGTCCACCAAAATCTAACCTAAATGGCAACTGATTTTCGCTTTTGATGCCGCTAAACAGCGTCAATCCAGGTAAGCTTTGCGCCAAAGTCAAGGCTGGTAATCCAGCAACCAAAAAACTAGTCACGGCTAAAGCAGAAAGTAAACGTCGCATAATTGGGCTTCCTCTACCAAAATGTAAATCTGTTATCTAAAAATAACTGTCTGTTAGTATTCTTTACTAAACTTTACTACTCACTTCCTAACAATGGACGTTTCATAACAATAAAAAGTGCCATCTTCCCTTAGCTTTGGGAAACAGTGAAATTATTTAGTAGCAAATTTGACATACAATACTTACTTTATTATCCTTGTAGAGTCATGATTTAGATTACTAAGTTGGTCAAATTTGAACTAGATAGAAACACATTTAGGATTAGATTGTATTTCAAAATATGTAGAAGTGTATCTAAATTTGAGAATTTTGTTATAAAAATTGAGCCACGCTATCAGCGATCGCCAGTTAACTTGGGCTAAATTGATTAAAAGAAGTTTGAATCAAAGTCGTAATCCTTAAAATTTGATTGGGAAATTATCAAGCTTTGAAAATTGGGTCAATATTACTCTATAAGAAAGGAATACCAAAATTTTTCAATCCCAAAAATCAGCTGAAGATAAAAATGCAAAATTTGGGAATCAATTTAGGATGTGCAATACGTAACCCTGTTTGCAACTATCTGAAAATATGACCTCTGCGAGCGGCAAAGTGAAGCTTTGCCTGGACAACTAAGAGTGAGAGAGGAAAGATTCCAGGTTCAATCTACAAATAAAAGTCATGGCTGATGTTCCTGCCTAAGTATTATGAGTGCGGCACACCCCTTATATGGACAATCGCTTACTTAGCAGAGATTAGGTATTTATCTTCAGGAGATTTCATGAGAATAGCAGTTGCTAAAGAAATTGAAGTTTGTGAACGTCGTGTGGCATTAATTCCTGATGCCGTTGGCCGATTGGTAAAACAAGGTTTGGAAGTTTGGGTAGAAACGGGTGCAGGAGAGGGAGCTTTTTTTAGTGATTCTGACTATGAAGCAGCAGGAGCCACAATAATCAGCGATACTGCGAAACTATGGGGTGAAGCTGATATTCTGCTGAAAGTCAGCCCACCGCAAGAACGAGAAGATGGACGCTCGGAAATTGAATTACTCCGGGAAGGGGCTGTATTAGTCAGCTTCCTCAATCCCTTGGGAAATCCCGCAATAGCACAGCAACTGGCAAATCGTCAAGTCACAGCTTTGAGTATGGAGATGATTCCCCGTACTACCAGGGCGCAAAGTATGGATGCTTTGTCCTCGCAAGCTTCATTAGCAGGTTACAAGGCAGTATTAATTGCCGCAGCTGCATTACCGAAATATTTCCCGATGTTAACCACAGCCGCAGGCACGATCGCACCAGCGAAAGTATTTATTATGGGCGCTGGTGTAGCCGGATTGCAAGCGATCGCCACCGCTAGACGCCTGGGTGCAGTGGTAGAAGCCTTTGATATCCGTCCCGCCGTCAAAGAAGAAGTGCAAAGCTTAGGGGCAAAATTCGTTGAAGTCAAATTAGACGAAGAAACCGTCGCTGCTGGCGGTTACGCCAAGGAAATTTCTGAGGCTAGTAAACAACGTACTCAGGAAGTTGTCGCCGAACACGTCAAAAATTCTGATGTAGTGATTACTACCGCCCAAGTTCCTGGGAGACAAGCACCACGGCTAGTTACAGAAGAAATGGTAGCACAAATGAAACCCGGTTCAGTGATTGTGGATTTGGCTGCTGACCAGGGTGGTAACTGCGCTTGTACAGAACCCGGTAAAGATATTGTCTGGAACGGCGTGACAATCATCGGCCCCATCAATCTCCCATCATCAATGCCAATTCACGCCAGCCAATTGTATGCCAAGAATGTAACTTCGTTGATGCAACTGCTAATTAAAGACAAAGCTTTGCTGGTTGACTTTAGCGACGACATCGTTGATGCAGCTTGCATTACCCATGCAGGTGAAATTCGCAATCAACGAGTGCGGGATGCACTACAAGCTTTGAATACTCAAGAACCGGCGGTTAGTTAGGGACTGGGGGGATGAGGAAAATGAGGGAGATGAGGGAGATGAGGGGGATGAACCATGCCCCATGCCCAATGCCCATTTACATTAAGGAGTTTTGATTTCATGACAGAGGCATTACTTGCTGCTTTGTTTGTATTTGTTTTGGCATCTTTTATCGGCTTTGAAGTCATCAACAAAATACCACCGACTCTACACACGCCTTTGATGTCAGGCTCAAACGCGATTTCTGGGATTGCGGTACTTGGAGCAATAGTTGCTGCTGGTGCGAGAGACACGAATGTATCAGTAATTCTCGGTTTGATTGCTGTGGTATTAGCAACAATCAACGTTGTGGGTGGTTTTTTAGTGACAGACAGAATGTTGCAAATGTTCAAGAAGAAGGAGATTAAGGCGTGAGCGACTTTTTACCAACTGGCATTCAGCTGACGTACTTAGTCGCTGCATCGTTATTCATTCTGGGCTTGAAAAAGCTGGGTTCACCTGCTACAGCGAGAAACGGTAATCTCGTCGCGGCTGTGGGGATGTTGCTGGCGATCGCCGCGACAATGCTGGATCAACATGTGTTGAATTACGAGATGATATTGTTGGGCTTGGCGATTGGATCGGCAATTGGTGCGATCGTTGCCTATAAAGTCCAAATGACCGAAATGCCCCAAATGGTGGGTTTACTCAACGGTTTGGGCGGTGCGGCTTCGGCATTAGTAGCCGTTGCCGAATTCTGGCGGTTATTAGATAGTTCTCAGTCGATACCCCTAGATGTGAACATTTCCATCCTGTTGGATGTGTTAATCGGTGGTATTACCTTCACGGGTAGTTTTTTAGCCTTTGCCAAATTGCAAGGTTTAATCAGTGGTTCCCCGATTACATTTCCATTCCAGCAACCATTTAACCTCTTACTTCTGGGTGCTTATGTAGTGGGCAGTGTGTATTTAATCATCACACCAGATAGCTTACCCATATTCTTGGGAGTGGTTGGCGTTTCATTGCTGCTGGGCGTGATGTTCGTCATCCCCATTGGTGGCGGCGATATGCCTGTGGTAATCTCGCTGTTGAACTCGTTGTCAGGTGTGGCGGCGGCGGCGGCTGGGTTCGTGGTGATGAACAATATGTTAATCATCGCTGGGGCTTTGGTGGGAGCATCTGGGTTAATCCTCACCGAGATTATGTGTAAGGCGATGAACCGCTCGTTATTTAGTGTGCTGTTCAGCGCTTTTGGTACAGGATCTAGTTCTGGTGGTGCTGCTGCTAGTGGTGGTGCAACTGATCAAACTGTCCGCAGCATCGATCCCGAAGAAGGGGCGATGATGTTGGGTTATGCCCGTTCTGTGGTAATTGTACCTGGTTATGGTATGGCAGTTGCCCAAGCGCAACATAGCGTCCGGGAATTGTCGGATCAGTTGGAAAAAATGGGCGTTGATGTCAAGTATGCCATTCACCCCGTTGCTGGGAGAATGCCGGGGCACATGAATGTGTTGCTGGCGGAGGCAAATGTGCCTTATACCCAGTTGTATGACATGGATGATATTAATCCCCAGTTCGATCAAGCTGATGTGGCTTTAGTAATTGGGGCAAATGATGTGGTAAATCCGGCGGCGCGGAGTGATAAGAATAGCCCGATTTATGGTATGCCGATTTTGGAAGTAGATCGGGCGAAGCAGACGATTGTAATTAAGCGCGGGATGAGTACGGGTTTTGCCGGTGTAGATAATGAGTTGTTCTACAAGGAGAAAACGACGATGTTGTTTGGTGGCGCTAAGGATATGGTGGCGAAGTTGGTTTCGGAGGTGAAGCAACTTTAACGAACCGCGTACTCCTGCGGAGGACAAGCTACGCGAAGCGTCTCGCAGAGAAGGCGCGAAGGAAGAAAAGAATTAGAGAGTTGGCTTGCCTTGGGGGTGTGATGCTTCTGGGGCAAGTTTTTTTGTTGGGGAGTTGCCTCACGCAAAGCTTATTTATTATAGACTTGACGTTCCATCTATACTAAATTATTTTTGACTTTTCAATCTTGTTTTTGTCAGTAAAATCACAAAAGTATGAATAATCAAGGTTTTTTTAATGATGAGCTTTTAGAAAAAAGAGTTGATACATTTTATGGATATGGTAATTATCAAGGTAATTATTGGTTTGTTGGTATGGAAGAAGCAGGAGGAGACTTTAACGATATTAATAATAGAATAAATATATGGTCAAACAGAGGCAAACAGGAAATAGAAGATATTGCAGAATATCATATAGCTATGGAAACATGGGATGCAAAAATACAACCAACATGGAAGGGATTAATTCGCATTATATTAAGTGCCAAAGGAAGAGAAAATATTGATAGAGAAGATGTTCGTAAATATCAAATAGACGAATTAGGTAGAAAAGATAAAGAGACTTGTTTATTAGAATTATTACCTTTGCCGTCACCATCTCTTAAGCATTGGATATTTGCTCAACAGTCTCGACTTCGCTTTTTATCTAATCGAGATACTTATGAAAAGTATTGTCTTGAAAAGCGAATAAATCATATTAGTCAGAGAATAAAAGAACATCAACCTAAAGCAGTTGTGTTCTACGGTATAGGATATAAAGATTTTTGGAGAAGAATAACTGAAAAAATAACGGATGTTGAGTTTTCGCAAACTTCAGAAGGTTTGTTAATTTGTAGAAATAATAGTAAAACTGTGTTTATTATAGCTAAACATCCTGTGGCATTCGGTTTAAAAAATGAATATTTTCATAATATTGGTAGATTAACTACTGCTAACCTAGCGTAACAATAATTTTCTGTGCCTTCGTAACTTCATGGTTTGTTAAAAAAGCGATCGCTCCTCTTCTTCATCTGTGTCCTGTACGGTTGGTTAAAAAAGCGGCTCGCCTACAAAAACTCCACCGTGCGTAGGCAAAGCCCGCCGCAGGCATCGCTGGATTCCACAAAATAACTAATTTGACTTTCTTTGGAAAATAGCGATAAATATCTTTACGATGTAGCACACGCTGAAATATTAGTGTTTCACCGTCAAATATAATCCCGATCCGATAATCACCTATACGAATACGATAAATATCATCATATCTTTGCAACTTTTTGATATTAGTAATTTCTTCAAAATTAGCTATTTGTAGTATTTCTTCAAAAGCAAGTATTTTAATCGTCTCATAGTAAGGTGTACTTTTGAGTGCTTTTAAATCTTTAATAAAACTGGATAGATACTGGGTATTCACTCTCTTTCTAATTCGGCTAATGCTTCATTAATATTTAATGGTGTTTCTTGTTGTACTTCCTTGATTGCTAATATCAATCCTTCATCTTCAATCACTTCTAATAAGCGTAGATAGTCTTGAAAATCTATAATTACTTTACGAATGTTACCTTGAGTATCTGTGATTAATTCTTCAGCAAATGGATATTGATTGGTATTCATTTGGGTATTAGTGTTTGTAATCATAGAGAATTTGATTACCTTTACATAGTACAAGTATAGAAGATTTGGAGTAGGCGATCGCTTCGCTGCGACTTTGCGCGAAACAAAAAAGCGATATCCGAAACTCCCAAAGAGCGTTGGTGTAGCCTCTCCAAGAGTTGCCCGCCGCAGGCATCGCTAAAGTGTTGGATGAGAAATATTTAAGACAACAGCTAACGCTTGAGAAACAAGTTGCATTTCTGAGTCGGAGAGTTGACCTAGTTTTCTCACTAATCTTGTTTCTGAAACTGAACGTATTTGAAAAGTATCTACACCGGAAACTTTGGCTAAACTGTTCTCTGTGCTTGGTTCCAGCCGTACCATCCAAGGTCTAACTGCATATCTTTCTTTCCAATCCGTAACTGGAACAATAACCTTCAAAGGCAAAATCCCAATAGCATCATCATTGACTATGATACAAGGACGTTTTTTGCTAATTTCCGTCCCTACAGTTGGATCTAAATTAACTAACCAGACTTCACCTCTGTACATAATTTACTGAGTTGTGTAAGTCTTCATCTGGATAGTCGCAAAAGTCTTCTCCCTCTAAGTCAGAGAATATATTTAATTCACTATCAGGTGCATAGTCTGCAATCGCTGCGATCGCGGCTAGTGTTAATTGGCGTTTTTGCTGATCTTTGGTGAGTGAGTGTTTTTCTTGAAGAACCAATTGCAGGGCTGATTCAGCTATCTTTAGGCGATCGCTTATACTCAAACTTGGAAGTGCTTGGAGAATTTCTTTGATTTCCATATTAATTCATAGAGCAACTATATTACTAATACTAGTGAAATTATAATAAGCGATCGCCTACAAAATCTCCACAGTGCGTAGGCAAAGCCAGCCGCAGGCATCGCCTCTTCTATTCTTCTGCACCAAACGCAGCAAAATATTAGTATCCACCAAATAGCTCATAACATTTCATCTTCTCTGGTGTAAATACTCTCTCGACTAATCGCTGCATCTGAAAGTGCTGGTGCTAAAGAAAAAGCAGGGCTATTTATTAAATCTGTTAATATAGCTTCCCATTCTTCCTGAGTTGATACTTGATAAAAACATTTTTCTTCATGGCTGGTTAAACTATCTTCAATCAGAGTTCACAATAAAAGCGATCGCATAACCTACTTCATTGGGAATGCGTTCACAAAGTAACTGATCTTGGAGTATTGCATTCCCAGATTTGCTGTAAGTAGTCAGAGAATATATCTAATTCACTCCCAGGTGCATAATCTGCAATCGCTGTCATTGCGGCTAGTGTTAATTGGCGTTTTTGCTCATCTTTGGTAAGTGAGTGTTTTTCTTGAATAACCAATTGCAGGGCTGATTGAGCTATCTTCAGGCGATCGCTTATACTCAAACTTGGAAGTGCTTGGAGAATTTCTTTGATTTGCATATAAATTTATAGAGTCGATCTATTATTAATCCTAATCAAAATATGGAGTAGGCGATCGCTTCGCTGCGACTTTGCGCGAAACAAAAAAGGCGATTATGATTAATTTGGGAAGAAATCAGAATTTAAGGTTTCATCAACAGAAAAAGGATAGTCTTTAGGAAAAATAGACAGAGGAAGTCCTGTTTCAATAGATGCTTCTTTTCGAGCGTGTTGGTAACAATTATCAAAAACTTCTGTGTAATAGCATTTTAAGCTAGGACTATCTAAAAATGCTTCTTGTAATCTTTGACGATGTTCATAGATTGTATATAACCAGCTATTGGATCGGTTCTGGGGTTGAAATTTGTATTTGAGAAGGTGCATTAAAAGCACTCTAAGATTACTCCTTAAAGCATTTTTATCACTTCTCCCCATACTTTCAATTTCTTCAATTAAATTTTCTAACTCTAATTCTAAAAAGTTTTTGTTTTTTAATAAATAAACAGTGTGTTCTAACCACAAGTGATAATCTTGTGCATAAAGATTATTGGTTTTAGGAACAGATTGATTGCCCATAATTTTCTCCTTTATGGATATATAATTTTAACATTACTTGTGTTATTTTAGAGTGTGCGTTAGCGTAGCTTACGGCAGGTATCGCCTCTTTTCTTTTTTCTTTGCGGTTCATTCAAAACAGTCTAGGCGTACCCCTACTATACAAGACTATACAAGCAAGCTACGCCTAGCGTCTGGCAGAAAATGCATCTTGACAGTTCGTTAAAACAGCGTAGGCCAAACCCTCTGTTCACGTAGCGTCTGGTAGAGAAGGCATCGCCTGTTTTTTTAACTAACTGTCCGTTTCATCGGAATTTCTATCCAGAACTCACAGCCGTTACCAGGTTCAGAAACA
Organism: Nostoc sp.; assembly: GCF_036919815.1. Taxonomy (GTDB): domain Bacteria; phylum Cyanobacteriota; class Cyanobacteriia; order Cyanobacteriales; family Nostocaceae; genus Nostoc. The sequence goes on along the minus strand of NZ_JBALCE010000011.1, from coordinate 19,198 downwards.
CACTTGATATTACCGCCGTGTTTTTCCACAATAATTTGGTAGCTGATAGATAACCCCAAACCAGTACCTTTTCCAGGTTGTTTGGTAGTAAAGAAAGGTTCAAAAATGCGCGATCGCATCATCTCTGAAATCTCATAACCATTGTTAGCAATCCAAATCAGAATAGTATTCCCTTTTGTGACTTCTGTACGAATCCAAATTTTAGGATTATCAATTGTTTTTCCAGCTTTCTCTGAGTTTTGCAGTGCATCGATCGCATTGTTAAGAATATTCATAAATACCTGATTAATCTGGGCTGCATAGCATACTACCAGGGGCAAATCACCATATTGCTTAACTACCTCAATAGCAAAAGAATTGGTCTGTGCTTGCAGTCGATGTTGTAAAATTAGCAAAGTACTTTCGATGCCTTCATGAAGGTCAACTGGCTTCATTCCTGCTTCGTTAAGGTGAGAAAAACTTCGCAACGACAAGACTAATTGAGAGATCCGATCTGCCCCCATTTTCATTGAAGTCAGAATTTTGGGCAAGTCATCACTAATGAAATCTAAATCCAGTGCTGCTGCTTGCTTTTGAATTTCTCCTGTTGCCTTAGGATACTCTTTCTGATAGAGGCACAGTAATTTAAGTAAATTTTCGGCATGTTCAGTAACATAAGTAATGTTGCCATAAATAAAACTAATCGGATTGTTAATTTCATGTGCTACACCAGCAACTAACTGCCCTAAGCCTGCCATTTTCTCACTTTGAATCAACTGGCTCTGAGTGTTCTGCAATTCTTTAAGAGTCTGGGTGATTTCTTCTTTTTGACGTTGAGTTTGTTCGAGTAATTCCGCTTGCTGAAGTCCTACCCCTAACTGAGTCCCAATCTGCATCAGCAAATCTACCTCATCTTCTTGCCAATCACGGGGTTTGATATTTTGATAAGCTGCTAGTAATCCCCAGAGTTTCTCCCCCTGAAAAATCGGCACAATCATATATGCCCTAGCCTCCATTAGCTCGATTAGCGCAATATATGGAATAGAATAATCAGTGCTGTAAATATCCTTAATGACAAGAGTTTTACCATTAGCAAAGTCTCGAACTTGGTTTTTTTGCAAATAATCATCTGCTCCGGCGTAGCCCGCACTTCGACCCTTCTCTACGAGACGCTGCGCGTAGCTTGCTTCCACGTCCCTTGCGCGTCCCGCAGGGAAGTGGTACGACGCAGGCTCAGGGCAGGCAAGCTCAGTGACCGTCGTAGACATCGCAGATATAATTTCCTTTACTGGTGTCCAACCTGGCGCTAAAGACTCAGCAACAAATTCCCCACTCCAATCAGCCCCGAATCGATAGATTGTGACTCTATCAACTTCCAATAGCCGTCGGACTTCTTCTGTACTGGTAGCAAAGATGGTGTCAATATCAAGAGACTGGCGAATTTTCTCCACCGTTGCAGCTAACGCCTTCTCCCTTTCGGCTGCTTTCCGTTCTCGTTCGGCGGCTTTAGCCAGTTTTTGGGCTTGCACCTGCACCTGTTTCAATGATTCAGCTTGCTGTAATGCTACCCCCAATTGGGTGCTAACTTGGGTAAGAAAGTAAACCTCATCTTTTTCCCAATCACGGCTTCGGGCGTTCTGGTACACTGCTAGCATGCCCCAGAGCGTCTGACCGTGGTAAATGGCAATGATTACATAAGCTCTTGCTTGATATATCTCTAAGATTTTAATGTAACAGTCGCTAAAACCTGCACTGTAAATATCATTACAAACACGGTAAACTTCACACCGACTGAAGCTACCACCCTCTGTATCTTGTAAGTAGGTATCAGTGAGTGGGGGTTTAGCTAAATCTTTGGCGCTACATTCGCTGACGTTTTCTTTCAATTCCGGGCGCTGTAACTGCTGCTCCATCAGGGAGATCCAACCCTCTGCCACTGATTCAAACACGAATTCACCACTCCAATCGGGATTGAAGCGATAAATAGCCACGCGGTCAGCATTTAGCATCTGCCTAAGTTCTACAGTGCTTGTGCGGAAAATGCTTTCCAAGTCTAGGAATTGACGAATTTTCTCAATGGTTATAGCTATGGTTTTCTGCCATTGAGCTGCCTTTTCTCTGGCTTTTGCTTGTGCTAATTGTGCTGATTGTAATTTCACTTGTTCCAGGTAATCTGCTTGCTGCAAGGCAACTCCCAGATGTTCGGCGATTAATTGCACAAACTCAATTTCTGATGCTTCCCATTCACGAGGACTACTACACTGATGAATACACAGCAATCCCCATAAATCTTTACCTTTCATTAAAGGGGTAGTTATATTGGCACGTACCTGGAATCTTTCTAGCATTTGGATGTGACAATCACTGATACTAGCTTGATATATATCAGCGATTGCTTTAATCCGACCTTGCTGATATAGTTCGGCAAACTGCGCAGCAAAGCAGTGGTCATGCACTTTCTCTGCTAGTGCCGAACCCCATTCTGCTCCCACATCTTCATAGATAAATTCCCCTTCCCATCCCAATTCGGGATAAAAACGAAACACACCAACCCGATCAGTTTTCAGAAGCTTGCGTACTTCAGTGACTGTAATTTTGAAGATAGTTTCTATGTCTAGAGACTCACGAATGCGGGCAATAACGCCAGACAAGGCTTTTTGTTGCTCATTCTGACGTAAGGGGGATGTCACATCTGAATGAGATTCTTGCTGGTCTGAAGGTTGTATAGGTTGAATCGTAGAGGCGTTTTCCATTCCCAGTCTGATTTTAAATATTGAAAGTCTTCTATCTCATAATTCCCCTAGACAGTAGAAAGGTAACAATTATTTCCTTTAAATACTAAAAAAACAATGTAGGGACACGATAATATCGTGTCCCTACAAAAAAGTTTTTCAACTACGAGAAAATTATCGCCGCTTAGGAGTGGCGCTGCGGGTGGTGCGTTTCTCTTCCTCTTGGCGACGGCGATCGCGCCAATCTGCCAAGGTTAAATAACCAATACCACCAGTGACTACTACCAGCAGCACTACAGCAACTAAAGTCAAAATACTCAAAAATGGACTTTCCACCATGCCTCTACAGTCCGTTACGTCCCCAGACTACCATTGCAATTGACCAAGTGAACACAACTAACAGTGATACCCAACCTAGTGTCAAAATCTCCATACTCCCACTTTTCAAATAATTACAAAAGGTTTCTAATATTTATCATACTGGGAAAAGGCAGGTTAAGATTTTTTTCAATGACATTGGAAGTTTGGCGTGCGATGTCTACGACGAGCTACGCCTACGCAAACCAAACACTATCTTTTCTTGATACGCTAATACTCTACGTAATAATTAAAACTAATATAAAAAAATAGCGATCGCGGTTTTCCACTTGATGCTTTGGGAATACTAGGGTTCTGGATATATATTTCCAATCCACCAACCCCTAATATCATGCCGACATTTTTCAACTATCCTTTCCAATCTAACGGTTTTATTCCCCACGGACATTGTTATCTCTGGCAAACTGGATTAGTTTGGCTTCACATTATTTCTGATGCCACGATCGCTTTTGCCTATTATTCTATTCCCTTCTTACTGATTTACTTTATTTCCAAGCGCAAAGATGTTCCTTTCAATGGAGTCTTTTTGTTATTTGGTGCTTTTATCATTGTCTGCGGTACTGGACACTTGATGGAAATTTGGACGCTTTGGCATCCAGACTATTGGATTGCAGGTGGTTTAAAAGCTTTAACTGCCATTATTTCGATATATACGGCATTTGCATTATTTTATCTCATGCCTCAAGCTCTGACCCTACCTAGCCCTGCCCAGTTAGAAGCGATCAATCGAGTGCTTTCAACTGAAATTGTTGAGCGCAAGCGCATCGAGAAAGAACTACGCCTTGCAGAAGAAGTTGCTCAAAACTCTAGCCAAGCCAAGAGTGAATTTCTCGCTAATATGAGCCATGAACTACGTACACCCCTTAACGGCATCCTGGGTTATACACAAATTCTCCAACGCACAGAATCTTTGAGTGAAAAAGGACGCAAAGGGGTCAGTATTATTTATCAATGTGGTTCCCATCTTTTAACCCTAATTAATGATGTTCTGGATCTCTCCAAAATAGAAGCTCGGAAACTAGAATTGTATCCTGTTGATTTCTACTTGCCTGCTTTTATAGATAGCGTGACTGAAATGTGCCGCATCCGCGCAGAACAAAAGGTCATCGCATTTCACGTCCAACTCGATCCTGATTTGCCAACAGGTATTCATGCTGATGAAAAACGCTTGCGGCAAGTACTGATTAACTTGCTTAGTAATGCGATTAAATTTACTAATCAAGGCAGTGTCACCTTCAAAGTTCAGGTTATTACTCAAGAATCAAATACCAATGGACAGACTAACTACAAAATTCGCTTTCAGGTAATAGATACTGGCACAGGTATAATCCCTGAACAAGCCGAGAAAATCTTCCAGCCGTTTGAGCAAGTGGGAAATCAGAAACGACAATCTGAAGGTACAGGCTTAGGATTAGCAATCAGCCAAAACATTGTTTTGTTGATGGGCGATCAAATTCAGGTACAAAGTGAATTTGGCAAAGGTAGCACTTTCTGGTTTGAAGCAAAATTGCCAGAATCTAAAGACTGGGCAAAGGTTTCTAGAGTGGTTGAGCAGGGAACCATTATTGATTATCAAGGACAAAGGCGCACCATTTTGATTGCGGATGACAGATGGGAAAACCGATCAGTAATTGTAAATTTACTAGAGCCAGTTGGGTTTATTGTTGTAGAAGCTAGTCAGGGTCAGGAAGCATGGGAACAGGCTCTAGCCCACAAACCAGACTTGATTATTACTGACCTAGTGATGCCTATATTCGATGGATTTGAGTTGATCAATCGTTTACGTGAGTCTGAGCAATTTAAAGAGATTCCTATCATCGCTTCGTCAGCCAGTGTGTTTGCAATCGACCAGCACAAGAGTATTGATGTTGGTGCAGATGTGTTTCTACCAAAGCCTGTAGAAGCGGAAACGCTACTGGAAATGCTACGACAATTTTTGAACCTGGAATGGATTTTTGATGGGAAGGTAGACGCAATCAAAAAAAACTCTACAAGTGGTTTGGAACAACCGGAAAAGATGATTTATCCTGCCAAGGAGGTTTTGCAAGAGTTACTCGAACTCGCACAAGATGGCGATATTCAAAAAATTTTGGAACTGGCTGGGCAACTTTCTGCATCTGATGAGCAGCTAATGGTTTTTGTTCAGCAGCTTGTCCAGCTTGCTAGTAATTTTCAACTCAAACGTTTGGAAACTTTTATTCAACAATATATCAAGTAATTGGAGTTCAATTTAACTTTTAAATCCATCATGAACAAAATCACAAATAACGGATTTATTTTGATTGTGGATGATAATCCGACAAATTTATCTGTCCTGTGTGAAGCGCTCAATAGTGAGGGTTTTCGTTTCCGTGTTGCAGTCGATGGAGAAAGTGCGATCGCTCAAGCCGAACGCAATCAACCAGAGTTGATTTTGCTGGATGTACAAATGCCGGGTATTGACGGATTTGAAACTTGTTATCGTCTCAAAGCTAATCCTGTTACCCAAAACATTCCGATTATTTTCACCACTGCCTTAGCGGATACGGAAAGCAAAACGAAGGGATTTTCCCTTGGTGCAGTAGACTATATCCCTAAGCCCTTTGCACAAGAGGAAGTCATTGCTAGAGTGCGCGTGCATTTACAACTCAAACAATTGACTGAATCTTTGGAACAACAAGTTAGCGATCGCACCAAGGCTTTACAACAAGCCCAAGTCAAACTAGTGCAGCAAGAGAAACTATCAACACTCGGAGAGTTAGTCGCTGGTATTGGACATGAAATCAACAACCCCATCAACTTTATTTCCAGCAATATTTCACCCTTGCAAGAACACATTGCAGCAGTAACCGAATTGCTCCTACTGTATGAACAAGAGTATCCAAACCCAACAGCCAAAATTACCACTACTATTGATGACTTGAATATAAACTTCGTTCTCGAAGATATGGGAAAAATCTTGAACTCACTCAAGCTAGGAAGTGAACGAATTCGGAACCTTTCTAATTCACTCCGCAACTTCTGTCGCTCGGATAGGGATACTAAAATATCTGCTAATTTACACCAAGGACTAGATAGTACGCTAATGATTTTGCAACATCGCTTCAAGGCTAATGGCGATCGTCCCCGCATTGAAGTTATTAAAAATTATGGAGTATTACCAGATATCAACTGCTATATTGGGCAGATGAATCAAGTATTTATGAACATTCTGGCAAATGCAGTTGATGCTGTTGATGAAGCTATAACGCAAGGCAAAATGAACAATCTAATTCCTCAGATTAAAATTGCAACAGAAATAGATTCTGAAGAATTTGTTGTAATTCGGATTGCTGACAATGGAATTGGTATTCCTGAACGGCTTAAAAAACGCTTGTTTGAGCCGTTATTTACCACAAAAGTCGTTGGAAAAGGGACTGGACTTGGCTTGTCGATAGCATATCAAATAGTTGTAGAGAAACACGAAGGTCTATTAGAAGTGAATTCTCAACTAGGTCTAGGAACCGAGTTTATCATCAAAATTCCCACATGAGAGCAGCATTTAATTAATTACAAAACTGCTTTAGCATTTATCATACTGGAGAGTGGCGAAAATTTTTCCCAATACCCAATCCCTAATTTCTATATAGAGTGAACACAATTTTAGATCCTCAATTAATGGTAGAACGCATAGAATCCCTCAAGGCTGGAATAATTGGAGGTTTATCTGTGTGTTTCGCTTTTGCTATTACTAGTCTTTTGAATACTTTTGTACTAGCAAAGTATTTTCAGATATTCGCAAGTCTGCAAATTGATATTAACTGGCATTGGTGGGTAAGTGGTGGAATTGCAACTTTTACTGGTTTGCTATTTGGTGTCACTTACCGCTATATCATCCGCTCGGATAAAAATCCTCAACTCAAAGCTGGTGGTGTGCTGGCATTTGGCTTGGTGCGGGGATTAACTCAGATAGAACTTGGGTGGAATTCTCACAGCACAATTTTGCCTTTTGTGGTGTTGGCTTTTGAAAGTGTATTGTGGTTTGCGTTTGCTGCGTTGGCACAGCCCGCCGTAGGCATCGCTCTTGATATGGCTATTCAACTCCGTTGGGTTAAACCTTTTTCATCAATCTAAATTACCTAACATGCAAACTAAAATATCAAAGAGGAATTTTCAGAATATCTTGGCGTGTCTAAAAAATTTGGCATGGCACAGGCTCTCAATGAGTTGGGGATAGAATTAAAAGGCACACACCATCGTGGCATTGATGATGCCCGCAACATTGCAGCTATCTACAGACAGATTAAAAGCAAAAAACTAAGCTGAATAATCGCAAAGTTACCTGTTAACTACACCAACTTTGATATGTAAATACAAAATAAGGGTAGTTATGAATTAGGTTTATCCATTTTTTAGAAGCGATCGCCCCAGAAGACTAAGTTGAGAGCTATATTCAGGTAAATAGACTCCCACTATAGAGGCGCAGCAATGCTATGCCCTGACAATAGATGTGGTTTAAATAAATGAAAACTGCTGTAATAATTACGAATTACGGATTTTTAAAGACCGATGTTTGTAACGGACTATGCATAGTAGAACAATTAGCAATACCAGCGCTTTGATCATTGATGGCTCCACTACCCTCTTCACTTCCGTAGGGGTTTTAGGAGTAACATTACATGGAATCTCAATCATCTGTGTGTGATCAGAACCATTACCACCGGGAGTCAGATCGCATTCGCCTTTGCTGGTGAGAGACAAAGGTGTATGTATAGGTGTAGGTATATTTCCTGAAGAAACAGATCCTTGAGCTGAAGAACTATCGCCATTCAGTAGTAAAAGCAGAATTAAAGCAAGACCCCCAATTCCGATTATTGGCCAGAGTGGAAAAGAATCAGAACTGTCTTGTACCAAAACATCTCCCACCGAGTCAGGGAAAGTATTGAGATCCATTCCTTCTCCGTCCAAGGCTAGTGGATTGTCACTCAGCAAAATATCTCCGGCGATATCTTCTCCCAATATCTGATTGAATTCCCCTGGAATCGCGTTATTGGGGCGTCCAAGTTCCCCACCATCTTCGGAGTATGGAAAGGATAGTAGTTCAAAAATCCTCTGTTGGAGTTGCTTCTGATCTCCAGAACTCAAGGCATCCAAGCCTGTAGAGATTTTATTTAAATAAAAATTCCTCATCTCTGGCGACAGACCAAGAGATTGAATCTGCTCTTTAATGTTGGAAATTTTTGAGGCTTCCTCAAACAGCAGTCGTCCGTATGACAATTTCAAGTCTATTAATCCATTACGGAGGCTGACCGAGTTATTGACTCCTGAGTACGGCGACCAGTAGAACTGCTTGGTTACAAGTCCGAGTCCTTCTACTGGGTTGCGACTAAAACTTTGCCCAAGAAGGTATTGAGAACCATCCATAATTGCCGGGGATTGGTTTCTCCAAAATGAAGCGAAAGGCACCGCAGAGAGATTGGGATTGTTACCGTAAAAAGTAGCGAAATTCTGGAAGTTTTTCTCCCCACCAGCTGCTTGTATCAGGAGGTTTTGATAGTTAGTCCCGCCGTTTAAATCAACTAATTGCTGAACTACCGATCCAGTTTTATTGCAGCTCAAACCAAATCCTACATTACATGCAGGAATTACTCGCATCTGGCTCAAATTCTGGTTATTGATTTGGTACTGGAGATACTCAGACTCCAGTCCTTGTTGGATACCATAGCGTCCAATATTGAGCTGTGCAAAAGCAGATTGATATGTAGTGAGTACTATTGCAACAGATGAAAATCCGATGGTGGCGAAGCGAACCACTTTCTCTACGAGAGGCTCCGCAAATGGCATCGCAATTCTTTGAACAATTGATTTAGGCAAAATGCACCTCCACTATACGACAGCAATTTAATTGGGCATTGGGTACTGGTTATTTCCCTCTGCTTCCCTACTCCCCAATTCAACTCTTAGGTAAAGAAATGTTGATCGTGATTCCCGTACCTTTGAGATTTCCTGATGAGAGTGTGTGATATAAGACCAATGCCCGGTTTGGTTGGTCGAAAAGAAACCCACGACGCGTAGGTTTGATCTTCCCTTGCTTTACTAAGGAAACGAAGGCTTCTAAATACCTACGTATACCTTGACGGTTCTCTTGACTAGTATTCAGATGATGCTCAATCAGCATCATAAAGAAGTTCAAGCTCCGATTTTCCTGCCCCTGAATCAGACTGCCTTCATCTAAGAAAGAACTTGCGATGAGTCTGCCATCAACTTGTTTAACCTTAAACAGAGTAAAGTAACGCCCTTCTTTTTTAGGATCGTTTGCATAACAGACCCAAGAACCCTCTTTATTCTGTGTAAAACCTTGTTCAGCAAGGTAAGAAAGTAAAGAATTACTTGCCTTAATTTGTGGTGGAGGTAATAAATTATCAATGGGATCTAAAGAGCAAATCCTCTGCGTTATTTTCTGTTGAGAAGCAGCAGCTTCCTGAGTATAGACACGTAAAAGCTGATCATCAGACATTGCCATGCTAGACATCGCAGTCAATGCAGATACTTGGAGAACGATCGCTCCAAACAAATGAACAATGATATTCATGTTTTTCCTGTTACTCTTGCTTACGTTGTTAATAATTGAGTCATTACTAAATCAGGATTGTTCTAGCAGTCCTAAATCATTTTTTAAATTTAAGAGGTTGCCTCATTCGGTCGATGGTAAGCTAAGTTTCCACCAATCAAATAGGACTTTTATATAGGTAACTAACCACCAAAATAAACAATATCTCAAGACAACACACAATATGAATGTCTTCTTGACAACACAAAGTCGGCTTTTTGATATTTTTAGATATACAAAAAACAATTGACACCGTGTCAAAACTTTTCTATTTACTATTGTCTAATTTTTTGCCATTATCAAAGGGTTTTATGCCTTCATCGCTGGCTGTCATGATTCCTAAAAAAGGGCTTTCTTAGCTCTTTAGTATCTTTGTATAAGCAGAGTTTCAAAAGCTCTGTGCTTTGCACGTTCGGGCTTTTGTTGATTTCCGGGGTGGGTTGAATAATTTTTTGTTTTTTGGAGGTAGCACACCTAACTAGCTGTTTCAGCATGGTTAAAACTTGATGTATAAAATCATATCTCCTGAGAATAAAATAATATTACCATGAGCTTGAGGTATGCAACAGTATTGTGGACAGTTGTCAAACTTGTACACGATGAATTATAACCACCTCTTGATTAAATTTCATGACAAATAGACGAGAGTCAAAGTCAATTTATTCACACATTGATAGTATTTTAGAACCTACTACTATTATGCTTAAATCAGTACTAAATGTCATATATATAACTTAAATAACTAATGCAACTACGGACAAGAATATCTTACTATAGCTGGATAAGCCTGATCGTCTGAATTTTAAGCTACAAGCGATCGCATCAAACAAAGTTAAATTAGATTACTAAGTACAGAACACCCCAAAAGGCTATGGAATTTAATCATTCCTAAATTGGGTAGAACGTTCGCGTCCTGTAGGGAAGTGAAACCCAACATCAAGTCTGAATATTTCCGAACCCCTTTTACGGTGACGTGTACTAAGTATAAAATTTCCGATTTAGCAAGTTATTGTTGCCACAGACTTTATAAGCGTCTAAGGCTGAGATTCCCGACTTGTCTAAGTATTGTTCACAAATGATTAAGTAGGGCTATATATTGTCACGACTAAAGAGTATGTCCTTAAAGTTGCTCTGGAGATAGAGGAATATTCTGAGCAAAGCTGGTATATTTAGAAGTCTGATTAGTAACAATTTTTCACTAAATTTAAGAGATTAAGTTGGTATTTTTACAAGCCTTGGCAATATGAATGTGGAATTTTTTAACAGGATTCCTTTGATGCCTTTAATATTACTCTTATTGGCTTACACTCTCCTGGGATGGTATCTTGCTGCTCATCATATAATTTGGTTAGTGGGGGCTTTTGTTGCTGCTATGGTTATAGCTGTAGTGCGAAAGAGTATTTCTTGGTTAGAGCGTTTAGTTGAATTTGGCTCTCAAACCTTAATTGTCATATTATTTTTAAGTATATCAATTGCTTTAGTAGCAACTTGGTCATTATTATTCAGCCTTTTTATCATCCCCTTAGCAACTACGCTTTTAGGTGATTTGGAAATGCGCTTTTCTGGCTTCAATAAGCTAGATTCCTTTTGGGTTTTAACAGTCATAGCGGTCTTGGGATTGGTAGTGGGCGAAACAATAGATATTCTACTTTTTCCCAGTAGCAGATACTAAATAATTAAGTATTAAGCTTGATCAAACAAAGCACGATTATTCATTACTACTCAATCATTCTCTAGAGTATTAGAAATCCACCCGTGGACGGACGCTTTACTGAGTCCGATTTTTACCCTATTAAGCGACGAACCGCTATACGCCCTTACTCATGTATCCATAGCAGGGATTTCGTCAAATAGTATCAGAAATTCTAAATCATGAAAAACCTATTTTTTAATTTTTAATTCCTTCTCTTGGGGGTTGACAGTGCCAATTTTAGATTTTGAATTGAAGGAATAATCTAAAATCCAAAATTGTTTGATTGAGTGTAAATTCAAGTAAGGGCAGCTTCGGAAAGAAATATGATAGGGTTAGAATGAAAGAAGGTCTTAATTACAGGTGCAACATCAGGTATCGGTCAGGCGATCGCGATCATAACTTGCTCAAGAAGGGTGCAACATCGCCATTGATTACTGCAAAGACTCTAAAGCTGCGCCAGACACACCAATGAATCAAGCCTGGATAGATGAAGATAGAAAAAAAGGTGATGTCTATGATGGTCACTGACTTGTGCCGAGCGCAGTCGGGGTAGCTTTGTCGTTGGCATAGCCTCTCGTAGAGAAGTGCGGGCTACGCCTACGCGGAAAGTCACATCTTAATGGGGCGTGCTGGTTTCTCTGAGGAAATGGCAGCCGCAGTAGCTTTTTTAGGTTCGGATGAAGCCGCCTACATCACCGGATAAACCTTGTTTGTAGATGGTGGATTGACTTTGGATGCTGACTTCCGGGAAAACTGGTCAGCTTGAGGTAAGGGTTGCGTATTTTCCACAATAGAGCCGATACATACCATTAGTGGAATTAGACGTCCATGACTAGCGCGATCGATAATAACAGTCTGCTCGAAGCAGAAGCCTGGGAATTGTTGGAAGAGTCGATAATTTATTACCAAGGAAGACCCATTGGTACTGTAGCCGCCCACGATCCGGAGTCAGATGCACTCAATTATGACCAGTGCTTCCTCCGCGATTTTGTCCCTTCTGCCTTGGTGTTTCTCATGCACGGCAAAGTAGAGATTGTGCGTAACTTCTTAGTAGAAACACTGAAATTACAAAGTCATGAAAAGCAGATAGACTGCTTTGAACCGGGAGCGGGGTTAATGCCTGCAAGTTTCAAAGTACATTCCAAGGGGAATGAGGAATTTTTGGTCGCTGATTTTGGTGAACTGGCGATCGCTCGTGTTCCTCCAATTGATTCTTGTATGTGGTGGATTCTCCTGCTACGCGCTTATGAAAAAGTTACAGGCGATTTAACCCTAGCGCGTCAGCCAGATTTTCAAGCAGGAATCAAGTTAATTTTGGATCTTTGCTTGGTACATCGCTTTTCCATGTACCCAACAATGTTAGTTCCCGATGGCGCGTTTATGATTGACCGTCGCATGGGAGTCTACGAACATCCTCTAGAAATTCAGGTGTTATTCTATGCCTCCCTCAGGGCTGCTAATGAATTGCTTTTACCAGATGGGGATAGCGATAGCTACCTTGGTAAAGTCAATAAGCGATTGGGATCTTTGAAATATCATATCCGCAACTATTACTGGCTAGACCTGAAGCGATTGGGGGAAATCTATCGTTACAAGGATAACGAATTTGGTAAAGAAATTGTTAATAAATTCAACATCAACTCAGAATCAATTCCCACTTGGTTGACCGAGTGGTTGCCCGAAACTGGAGGATATTTAGCGGGAAATCTGGGGCCGGGACGGATAGATTTTCGCTTTTTTGCTCTGGGAAATCTGATGGCAATCTTAGCTTCCTTAGCAAGCGAAAAAGAATCTCAAAGCATTATGAATTTATTTGCCCAACGTTGGCAAGACTTGATCGGCTATATGCCTGTTAAAATCTGTTTTCCAGCAATGGATGGTTTAGAGTGGAGAATTGTTACAGGATGTGATTCTAAAAACAGGGCTTGGTCTTATCACAACGGCGGGAACTGGCCCGTTTTACTGTGGTTATTTACTGCCGCCGCACTCAAAGCAGGTCGAACAGAACTTGCCCAAGCAGCGATCGCCATTGCCGAAAGGCGTTTATTTAAGGATAAATTCCCAGAATACTACGATGGCAACAATGGCCGTTTGATTGGCAAAGAAGCCAGAATTTATCAAACTTGGAGCATTGCCGGATTGCTAGCAGCCAAAAAGTTCGTAGAAAATCCAGAGTACTTGGAATTAATCAGCTTTGCAGAAGGACTTGAAGTCCCAGGCTGTAGCCTCTAGGTACTGATTGCCCCCCAAGGCTCTAAAGAGAAGATGATTTAGTGGTGTAACTATACAGGGTGTCTCTGCTAACTAGTACAGAGGGCATCTAAATCCAGCTACCATTTCAATTAACCAGACAAGAGATAGACAACCTGCTCACAGCAACTAGTTAAAGGTAGGCAAACTTCCGCCTGTACTAGCTACACTGACAGTAAGATCACAAACAACCAAACTTTTAGTAAGTATAAGTTAATAAATAGCCGATTTGTGCTAGATAAAATCGTGATCAACAGGTTGTGGCGATCGCACAGCCTGATTCTCTATAAGACTTACGCAAAACTACATGAGGTAGGGGCAATTCATGTAGACGAAGGCTGACCGCAGGGTATTGCCCCTACCTCAAAATCAGGGTTCAGGCTATTGTTTGTCTAAGTCCTGTCTAACTTGGGCTGCGCCAACGAGTCACCCTGCGTCTGAATCCCCTTCTAAAATACCGGATAACTGATACACTATATTGTAAGAGGTATCTGAAGTGTCATACTTTCTAATATCACCAGATAGTCTTTGCATCCTTAACACGTTTTAACGTGTATAAACCATGAAAATTACTTCAGATTTAATTCCAGAATTTGAAAAACTATTCAGAGAAAAATTACAACTAAACAATTGTAAACTCAGAAAGAAAAGACAAGAGAATAATTATGAAATTATTACTCCAGCCAAAGACATTTTTTTGATGTATTGGTCGGAATTCCCAGAAGTTAACTTAATCTATCAGGCTGTAGGGGTACGTACTCACCAGACTGAAGTTTATGAGCGAGCTATCCGCTCCCACATTAGTTTTTGTGTGAGTAGTATCAAGGAGAATCCTCACTCGGAATCACCATTGTTGGTGAAATAAGTAATACTCAGATAACACCGAGAATGCTTACTAAACACAAGATCACCGTACTAGTCCAGTCTAATTATTCACACTCTCAGCTCTAAATAGATGCAGATTATTAAAACATCACTGTTTTAATATCCTGATTAGACATCTCGAAAAAGAATGTAGAGACGTAGCAGTGCTACGTCTCTACAAGGGTTCTGGGTAAGGCATATTTAATTTCTGGAGATGTCTATTTTTCAGGTTCCCATACTGACCACGTTTGCACAAAAAAGTGTCTAAAGCACACATATATCGACCTGACGTCGGACACATCTTCAAGGGTTTTCAAGCGGCATTCTGATAAAAGCATCTCGCTAGAATCGGATTAAAGATTGTAGCACAAAGTTATTCATCTTCGTCTCCTGGCGGTCGTTCGCTCTCGCTTTGTTGGGCGTTCCACTCCAAAACAATGCGTTCCAACATCTCAACTTGCGTACAGTTATTAACATCTGCGTATACTTTAATCAACTCCCTGACTTTAGGACTTACGTGGCGAATCTCTAGTTGGTTATCTTGTACCATGTCCATTAAGTTTTAGTGTCCATTACATATGTTGAACCATTAAAGTATGGCTGTTGCAATAAATTTTGAATTATTTAGTTTTAAAATCGCTTAACCTGGCGGGGCTGCTTCTTCAAAGGGACGGATAATCGCAGGGGCTGGTGTAACTTCTGGTTTAAAAATTCCTTGCAATGCTTGTTCTAAGGTTTGTGCCATGACAATCCGGTTTTCGTAAGCCACCACTACCCGCACCAAAGTTGGTAAACTATTCTGTGTGGCTTCTAGATAGATTGGCTCGACATAGAGCAGCGATTGGTCAATGGGAATGACTAGTAGATTTCCTTGAATGGCTCTCGAACCCTGGCGATTCCACAGAGAAATTTGCTGGGAAATTACTGGGTCTTGGTTAATCCGCGCCTCGATTTGCTCTGGGCCGAAAACTAGGCGTTCTTTAGGAAAGACATATAACACTAGCCTACCGTAGTTCTTGCCATCCGATCGCGCCGCTAACCAAGCGATTAAATTAGTCCGTTGTTTGGGAGTATAGGGCAGAAGCAGGATAAATTCTTCTCTACGAGAGGCTGCACCAACAAAAGGTACGGTGGGTAAACTAGTAATCAAATAGTACGGATCTACCGGACGTGTTTCACTACCATAGATTTCGTTGGGGATTTGCCACTGGTCTTCCCGATTGTAAAATACCTGGGAGTCGGTCATGTGATAGGTCATCAACCGCTCAGATTGAATTTTGAAAAAGTCCACCGGATACCGGGTATGACTACGGAGATTTACTGGCATTGTACTGAGCGGTTTGAACATTTGGGGAAATATTGCTGACCAAGTGGCAATGATCGGATCGCTCTGATCGGCAATGTAAAACTTAACAGTGCCGTGATAGGCATCAATTACTACCTTGATCGAGTTGCGAATGTAGTTGATCCCATCGTTACCAGAGTCTGAGTAAGGATAGCGATCGCTCGTCGTGTAGGCATCAACAATCCAGTAAAGATAACTGGGATTACTTGGGAAATCTTGATTAGCAGTAGCGACTAAATAGGGATCGCTGTCAAATTTCAGGAAAGGTGCGATCGCTTCAATTCTTTGCTTGACATTTCGCCGAAGTAGCACCTTTGTATCTGGCAAAAAGTCCCGTGTCAGCAACATCTGCCAATCTTTCAAATAGATTGCAAATAGCCAGCGTCGCCATCCTGAACCGATTTCAACGCCACCCAAACCATCGTAAGAGTTGTAAACATTGTCACTACCACTAGGGTAGTCTAGCTCTCTAACTTTTGTGCCACTCATCACATAAGTATTAGTGATTTCACCGTAATAAATTCGGGGTTGTCCAATGGGAATGCTTTCACGAATCGCTTCATTGGAAGTTGTGAGGGCGCTACTATTACCGCTAATATCTTTCACAAAATATTCTGGTAGCCCACCCGGACCAACTGTATTAACTGGGCTAACAGTAAACCCAAAACCGTGGGTATAAATAAGGCGGCGGTTAACCCATGTTTGAGCTTCCTGTGGTACGGCACTGTAGTCTAATTCTCGTGCGGCAATCAGTACCTGCCGCCGTTCTGTTGGTTCTAGCGGCTTTTGGGTGGCTGATGGTCGGCGTGAAGTTGCATCTGTTTTGAGAGTATAGCGGTCAATATCGGCATCAGGGAACCGATAGTAAGGCCGAATTTGTTGCAGCTGACGGTTAGTTTCTAACAATGGTCGCTGATCCCACAGGCGAATATTCCGAATTGTCAAGTCATTCTTTTGAATATCAGCTTCAGTCAATCTTCCTTGTGGGTTGAAAGTTCTGGAATCGATCGCATCTAAATCAAATGCTTGGCGAGTCAAGGCGATAGTACGCTGAATGTAGGGTTGCTCTCGTTGCAACTCATTCGGTTGGACAATTAAATATTGCACCACACTAGGTAGAACACCCTCAGCCACTGCAACCAGTATTAGATAAACCCCTAACCCGTAAAACACCAAGGGACGATACTGAGATTTGGGTTTCCAGAAAAATGTTCGCCAAAGTAAGTAAAAGGCGATCGCTACTGCGAGGATGCACAAAACGGTGTCAGCTGGCAACTGGGCTGTCACATCCGTATAGTAGGCACCATAACTAACTCCACGGGTAGAATACACCAGTTCATAGCGACTCAGCCAATAACTCAGCGCCACTACCAGCATCAACAAGCTACCCATCCCGGATAAATGACGCTGCTGCTGGGGCGAAAAACCGGGGAAAATTCCCTGACTCAAACTGTCGCCTGACAGGAGATAAGTGAGAGTAACGGCGACAAAGCCATACAAAGATAATCCCATCAGCCAGAGTTCTAGCAGTTCCCAAAAGGGTAAGGAAAATATGTAAAAGCTGATATCTCGACCAAATAAAGGCTCAGTGCTGTTGAAAAGGGTGGGGTGGAAATATTGCAGCACCTTTGGCCAGTGTTGGAATAGGATGAACGCAAAAATGGGACAGAACAAAAGTGCGATCGCTCTTAATAAAAATTGGGGATAGATTAAAATTGCGATCGCGCCAACCACAATTAAACTGAGATGCCAGACTTGAGAAACAATTTGCCTTAAGAGTTGGCAGATTGTCTCTGGTCGAAATCGGGCGGGAATCGGTAAACTAGCGTTATTAACTGGAGAATGCCAGTAGAAAAGAGCAATTTGACCATAGTGAGCCAGCATCAACCCGATCAATAAGCTCAGTAACAGAGTTAGGGGTAATAACCAGCGCAATCTTAATGGTTGAAAGCGTTGCAGCGCAAGTATCTGGGTTTCGTTGCGTCTTGGATAACGAGGACTGAGAAAATTTGTTAATTCACTCCCCAGTTCTGCTTCCTCACGCCTGACTTCCTCAATCTTCAAAGACTGGGGATATTTTAGCCGTTGTGCGAGAGCCAGATTTAGCAGTAGATAGACAGCAGTGATTCCAGCCACCACCAACCACAAAACACCACCAGTTACCACTCTCAACAGAAATACTTGGAGATAGCCGACTTCCTGAAACCAAAAAATCTCTGCTCCCAGGCGGGAACCCAGATCCAACACTAGCCACAGCCCCAAAAATATAATTAATAGTCTAAAGCCCCATTTCCAATACATTGATATCTAATTTAAGAAGAACGCCAATTCTCTATTTGCAAGCCGGGTACTCTTTGAAATTCTCGAACATTAGATATTACAACAATATGATTGTGAGTTACTGCTGTTGCTGCGATCGGTAGATCATAAGAACCGATAGGAGTACCTGCTGTTTTAAAAATACTTCTAATTTGGGCAGCTTGTTCAGCTTCTTCCACACCAAAAGGTAAAATTGTAATTGAACCTAATAATGCTTCAATCAATGATCGAATTTTCAAGGCACGTTGGGGATTGATTGCTAATCTATACTTCACCTCCATTACTGTTAAGGAGGAAATAAAAATATCAGTGGGAGTAGTAGACTTTAATAGCTTGAGAGTGTTTTCTTCTCCCTTGACAAAATCACTAATTACGCAGGTATCGAGTAAGTAACCCATAATTAATTACAACTCGATTTCGTTAAGTGGTAGCAGTTCGTCTCTGTAGGACTCAAAAATGATACTTTCTACTACACCTTGATGTTGCATAATCGTTTCTGGCCAAGTCATGGGTTTTGTTTCTAAGAAAGTAACAAAGACTCTGCTTTCAGTAATACCTTGTGGTGTTTCAGCTAGTTCTATTTTGCCGTTTTTATAAATTCCTTCAATGGTTCGTAGCATTATTGTTTACCTCCTATTTAATTTCTAGTGGCATCTATTGCTGCTCTGGTGGGACGAGTCTATTGTATCGAGCGCTTGTTCCAGAATGATTATACATAATGAGTTCTGGAATTATTTCTCGCAGCTTTTGCCCTTATCCCCTAACCCCTTATCCCTTGGATCTCGACTGTTGCAGTTCTGAACACCAAGTTCCGAGTTCAGAGGTCGAAGTTCCGAGTTCAAAGGTCGAAGTTCCGAGTTCAAAGGTCGAAGTTCCGAGTTCAGAGGTCGAAGTTCCGAGTTCAAAGGTCAAAGTTCCGAGTGTGGAGTTCTGAGCCTCAACATAGGAGATTAGAGGTTTATTTCTTCTGTTCTCTTGGTTGAGTCGATGGGGGATATTATTCCCCGCACCTCTCAGTTAGATCCGTGCGTACCCATTTCTGTGTACACGGCTCCCGATGTTCTCAGCTT
>NZ_JBALCE010000010.1:0-92928 GCF_036919815.1 Nostoc sp. | reverse complement strand
ACGACGTGTCATGATAACACTCCTCACTCTTCTGAATTTTCCATCAGCCACTAATTCTAAAATAGATTGATGCCTATTTGATGACACACCCTAGACTCTTGACTAAGAGATGACATTTAAACCAAGCTTCTAAATAAATGATTTATTATAGTTTAAATATGTATAATAAGCAAATTTTATATAATTAAGGGAGACATACCTAATGCTAATAGAGAATATATGAGCTAAACGTGTATTCTCTTAAAGTGTGCATCTAGTGTCTCCCAACGCAGTTTCTACGAGACTGCCGAAACTGGCATTAAAGGCTTTTTCTTTGCTACTCTCAGCGCACCCACAGCAAATAGTCCAAGGGCAGCTACTGCACCAGGCTCAGGTACCTTTTTCGGTGGTGGTGGTGGGGGAGCGTAGTAAAGGGCTTGTCCTTTAAGTTTGCTACTTCCTTCACGATTGCTTCCAGAACCGACGCTCATTAAGCGCACTCCAAAGTTTTGCTCAGAAAACTGAGCTAAAGTTAGAGCTTTTGAATTGTGCGATAGGGTAAAGGTTGTCGATTGAATGTCGCCTTTTCCTTTACTTATACCTTCTTGACCAATTTCTACCCCAGCATCAAAGAAGTTCTTGTCTTTGCCGTCGCCGTTCAGATTGTTACTACTGCTACCAACCGAGTCAACTGTTCCAGCAAGGCCAAATTTGCTAGTTGTTACATCTGTACCTACTATTTGGAGACCACTCAGGAGTGAGTCGTCGAAAATATTGAAGAAAACACCGCGTAGATCAGCAATTTTGTTGCTGCCAGTGGATAAATAATCTACTTTAAACTGAACTTTGCCAGACCCTGCTATTGCGTCATCCAAGGTAAACTTTACCTGAGTATCCGCACCTGTGAAGTCATTGATAGTGAAATTCATTGAAGCGGCGTTAGCAGGGGCAAAAGCTGAAGATGATATCACAACGGCAGTAGCAGCCAAAAAGGCTGGTATCGCTGAAGTGGAAAATAGATGTTTCATGTTAATCAATATTTGCAATACAAAATGGTAAAACTCAATTGCAGATGATTGGATTTGCTGCTTGCTAGCCATCTAAAATCAGATACACCTAGTCAAAAGCTTTCTACTACTCTAGACATGGAATTATGAGTTGTCTATGATACAAACCTTATGTTTAAGAAGACTTTATTTTAGGCTTTATATAAGAAAAGACCCAGCATTAATGCTGGGTTCTTGTATAATTAAAAATTATTTAATTTCAGTATTTACCCGCAGTCAACGGCATATTGAATCAGCTGGGCAAGGCGCTGACGTAGGGTTTCTAATCCCAAGCGCTGACTTGCAGAAATAAACACTGCTAAGGGAAATTCTTCCCTAGCTAAAGCCAGTGTCTCACTATCGGCTTGATCAATCTTGTTAAAAATAACCAGCGCCGGACCAGGAGTTATTGGCATTTGCGCCAGGATTTCTCTAACAGAGCGAATATGACGCAACCAAGCAGGGTGAGACAAATCCACCAAATGTAGTAGGGCATCGGCTTCTGTGACTTCCTCCAAGGTGGCGCGGAAGGCATCCATTAATGATGCAGGCAGTTCGTGTATAAACCCTACCGTATCTGTGATCAGAATTTCCTGATGTTCATCTGTTTGGCCATGAGGAATCACCAGTCGGCGCGTGGTGGGATCGAGAGTCGCAAATAGCTGGTCGGCTGTATAAACTTCTGCATTAGTAAGAGCATTCAGCAAAGTAGACTTCCCAGCGTTGGTATATCCAACCAAAGCCACTGAGGGAACTTCCCGATGCTGCCGTCGTTGCCGTAACCGCGAACGATGCGCTTGCAACTGGTTCACTTCTTTTTGCAGTCGGGAAATGCGCTGCCCAATAGCACGTCGTTCTGTTTCCAGTTTGGTTTCACCAGGTCCACGAGTCCCAATACCACCACCCAATCGGGACATGGTGCGACCTCTACCAGCCAGCCGCGGTTGCATGTATTCTAACTGTGCTAGTTCTACTTGCAACTTACCGGCACGGGACTGAGCGCGTTGAGCAAAGATATCCAAAATAACTTCGGTGCGGTCAACCACCCGAATACCAATTTGCATTTCTAAGTTGCGGACTTGGGAGGGTGAGAGGTCGCGGTCAAAGACAACGAGATTGATTCCTAGTGTTTGGGCAGTTAGGGCAATTTCTTGCACCTTACCTTCGCCAACTACTGTCTGGGGATGAATGCGCGATCGCTTTTGTTGTATTGTCTGTAATACATCTCCCCCGGCGGTATCAACTAAACGTGCCAATTCCACTAAGGTATCTTTGAATTGTAGGGGAGTAATCTCACTGGTCATCAGCCCCACAATTAGCACGCGATCGTGGTCAGCATCTACTTCCTGGGCGATAAATTCGCGCTGGAATTCTGCTTCCAGATTTTCTACCAAGTCTACTAAATCTTGCTCTGCCAAATCATCCAAATCCATAGGTGGCGATATATTCCAACTTGGGGTTTGAATTTGGCTCTCTTCTACTTTGAAGGCAGCAGGACTAGTAATCAGGGTGCGAGACTCTTGGGGTATCAGATGAGCTAGATAAGCTTCTTTGACATACCCAGTCGCACCGCCTCCCCGCCGTGTAAATCCCGTTCCGGTAATGTTTAGGACAACTAGGGCATCTAAGCGTTGCAGTGCCATAGCCGTGAGCGCCGATTCATTGGGCGGTTCTGGCTTCAGATGGGTGGCAATACAACGAATACCACTGAGTCGTTCTGCACCGTAACGGGGTAATTCCAGGGGTGGAATTTGCGTTTGACGCGGTGTGCCTACGCCGACGCGAATCACTTGTCCGCGACGGTTGATGTAGGCGCACACAGGCTGATT
Source organism: Nostoc sp. (assembly GCF_036919815.1). Lineage (GTDB taxonomy): Bacteria > Cyanobacteriota > Cyanobacteriia > Cyanobacteriales > Nostocaceae > Nostoc. The sequence goes on along the minus strand of NZ_JBALCE010000010.1, from coordinate 90,074 downwards.
GACTTCTGTGCTAATTGCTGCCAGACGCTGGGAAAAGTCAGGCGTGGTGATGCGATCGCCTGGTATGCGCTGGTGATACAGCCGCTGTAGTTGCTTCAGCTGGCTGGACTTCAGACCTTGGAGATTTCCAAAAATAGTTTCTATAGGCGTTTTTGACCAGTTAAATGGCCCCCCGAATCCTTATATGTATATTTTACAATAGGGTTTAAACTGCCATGTCTATCTTTTGAGGGATGCGTCATAAAGTCCTTCGTCTTCTGGTGCGTAGCCGTTCAAAAAAGCGTCATGGTTGCGGGTGCTTTTGGGTTCTTCTGCTTTTTGTTGGATGGTGATTACCCAGCGTCCTGTAGTTATATTTTCCAGTATTGATTCTGGGAGATTCAATTTATCCCCTGGTTTTAGTTCAATTTCATAAGTCAGAGTAGTCAATTCATTTTGCATAATTGTTGGTTAGGATTTTCATAATGTTATTGTAATTATATTTAGGGGCGATCGCTTTTAATTTTATTTAATATTTTCAGTGAAAGTGGGAAGGCGAGCACTAAATTAATCGCTACATTATTTTAGTCTTTATAGTGGTTATTGAATTAAAGCTTGAAAGCGCTCATCTTCCCGAATACCATCAAAATCTGAGTCAGTTTTTGCCATCTCTCGATATTCATCAGGATTCAGATTAATTGCTTGTTGTAGATTTTCTAGTGCCTGCTCAATATTACCTTTAAGTGCATAATAGCAAGCTTTGTTATACCAAGCTTGGTGGTAATCAGGTTTAAATTTCAGTGCTTGGTCGTAGGATGCAATCGCTTCTTCATTGCGTCCTAAATTGCCTAGCGGAATGGCCCGATTGTTCCAAGCTTCGTGTAAATCAGGTTTAAATTTCAGTGCTTGGTCGTAGGATGCGATCGCTTCTTCATTGCGTCCTAATTTGCCTAGCGCATTGCCTCGATTGCACCAAGCTTCGTGTAAATCAGGTTTAAATTTCAGTGCTTGGTCGTAGGATGCGATCGCTTCTTCATTGCGTCCTAATTTGCCTAGCGCAATGCCCCGATAGTTATCGACAATTACCGCCAGTTGAGTTTTACCCGTAGGTAAGTTCTTTTTTGCATCCAGCAGAAACTCATTTAACACCTCAATTAAAGTGACTGTGTAAGGATCAATTCTTTGGGGAATCTTCTGGCGTAATTCAGGAACAGCTCTTAAATTTGCGGTCAACTTGGCGAATTGAGCAAGTTGGGCTTCTACTTCCAAACTCTCAAACTCTATGGGAGTCTGCGCCAAATCTTTTAAATCTTCCCAACGACTTTTTAACCAGTTGAGTATAGAGTCAGGACTGGCAATTTCTTTTAAATCTTTGAGCAAACGGCGGGTACAGGCGAGGAGTATATCTGTATATTGGGCATCTTCTGAATCTATATCCTCTTCATCAGCCGCAAAATACACAACAGAAAATTGCCGATTTTCTAAATATTTCTTTAACTTGAGTAATTCTGTAGACTTCCCCGCACCCCGATGACCAGAATACAATTGGCAAGTATTTGTATCTGCCAATCGCATCCGATTACCCAACTCTTGCTCAATATCCGCATCTCCGCGCACATCCTGACAATCTACATATTTTGGATCACCTGCGGGTAAGGGGTCAAAGGGGTTAAAGGCATTGTAGAGGTTTGCGAGTAAGTCATCATTATTAAGCATAGGTAAAAAATATAGCAATGATGCTGATAATAATCGAGATTATAGAGTATTGAGGTGGATGAACGGAGTTAAAATACTCGTTAACGGAGTTCAGAGGTGGATGAACGGAGTTAAAATACTCGTTAATGGAGTTCAGAGGTGGATGAACGGAGCTAATATACTCGTTAACGGAGTTCAGAGGTGGATGAACGGAGCTAATATACTCGTTAATGGAGTTCAGAGGTGGATGAACGGAGCTAATCTACTCGTTAACGGAGTTCAGAGGTGGATGAACGGAGCTAATATACTCGTTAGCAAAACTACTATAGGGGTTCTCAATTGCATGGCAAGACGATTCGGTTAAGATTATTTGATGAAAATAATATGATCCCAAAGACGCGATAAATCGCAGTCAGGACGAAGGACTGATTATTGTAAAGACGGCGATTTATCGCGTCTCTTGCCTTAACCGAACAGTATTGAATTATATGGAATACAGACCTAACCCCCAGCCCCAACCCTTGTAGCGTTGGGGAGTAAGATTCAAAGCCTCTCTCCTTTTAGGAGAGAGGTCAAAACTGTACTGCACCCAAGCGAGAACCGCTATATTCAAATAGGAAAATCTCTACTTCCCTGTTCTTACAAAAGAGAAACTGGTGTTAAAATTTTTCGCCACTGTCTCACTGCTGTTTGCAACTCCCTCGACAACCAGCTATCAAATTGCGGATAAACTGGCGATCGCGGCACCAATTCCCACCCCGCAGGTTGTAAAATTTCTCTTAATGCCTGTTCCTGAACATGAGGATAATCAGGATTCACTTCATCTTTTGGCCCAATTCCGCCCAAATCTCGCGCCCCAGCTTCGATACAAGCGAGTAACCATCGGTCATCTTTAACTAAATTCGGCGGAATTTGAATCGTAATATCTGGCGGTAAAATCTGACGCGCCTTAAAAATGACTTCTGGTAACTGATGAGGGTCAAAAGGTGGCGCATCAAAAGTTTGCTGATGTCCTGGACTATGAGGTTGCAGGATAACTTCTTGAATATGATGGTAACGTTGGTGCAACTTAGATATCGCTTCCAATGTTTCCCACCAATCATCTACAGTTTCCCCAATTCCTAACAGTAACCCAGTTGTAAACGGAATCTTTAACTCTCCCGCCCATTGCAATTGTTGTAAACGGACTTCTGGTAATTTACTTGGTGCGTGCCGATGTACACTATTTAACAATGTTGGCGTTAACTGTTCCAACATCAGCCCCATCGAAACATTTACACCCTTGAGCTTTTGCATTTCCTCAAAACTTAATGGCCCCGCATTTGTGTGCGGTAAAAACCCCATTGAAAGCGCTAATTCACATAAATCATAAATCCGCCCAAACCACGCCTGACGCCTTGTTGAATCGGGATGCACTTCACCACTGAGTATGAGGATTTCACAGATTTTTTCGCTTTGAAGTCGTTTGAAAATACTGTCTGCATCTGAAAGACTCATCCAGGGACTTTTACCTGGTTCACTGCGAAAGTTGCAATAACTACAACGATTAAAGCACTCGTAAGTCGGAACGATTGTATAAGCAGGGCTATAGGTGACAAGACGAGAATTATTAATTGGCATCAGCAGGATAATCTAAAAGAATGTCTTGCTTAAACTATATATATTACCGTATGACGATTGTTTTCATGATATAGCCTTTCTTAATAAGAATGAGGTACAGCTTAATCTCCCCTCTCCGAACTCACGGAGAGGGGCTGGGGGTGAGGTTTTGATCTGATGTACTTCATCCACCTGGGAACGGCTATATTAGATCAACAAAAACTATTTTGCTTTGTAAATTTCTGGTAACTGCCACCAACTAATATGAGGATATTCGTGATGTTCTTCATGGTAGCCGAAATGATAGCAGGTGATAAATGACCACCAAATTGGACGGCTTATCGTTTGGGAACAATGAGGCTGAATATAACCTCCTAGAGGTTCACTATGAGGCAGAAAAGTACCAAAATAAAATAATTGCAATGAACTTAAAAGCGAAGGAATCACCCAAAAGTATGTTAGATTATCACTGGGTATATGAACGATGTGATTACCAAAGTTATAAATAATGCTTAGGGCAATTATTTGTCCCCAACTCCAATAACCCTTCATAAAATGAAAATACCAAGCTAAGAAGTTTTTGTATTTACCATTATGAAAATCTGGGTCTGTTTGACTTGCTGGATTGTGGTGATGCAACCCATGTTTTTTCAATAATTTTTTATAGGGTAAAAGACCATAAAAAGATAGGGTTAATGTCCCAATAAGATGATTAATCTTGGTGTTCTGGGGAAACACTACCCCATGCATGGCATCATGAGATGTAATAAATAATCCCGTATATAAAAATGTTTGCCAAAGTATAACAGGCGATAACATCCAAAATTTTAAGTTGGAGATATCAATAGATAGTAATAAACTCAGGCTTATCACCCATACGCTAACAATGATAATAGCAATCAAAAGTCCCTTAAACTGAGATTTACTTTTGACTACCGGGATCAGTTTTGTTTGATGACTTGGTGGTTGTTCTAATTGAATCACGCTTTTACTCCGCCTAGTATTCAGATGAAAATTCCTAAAATTTAGTCACCACAAAACTTACTAACCGCCAGCCAGAAAACTCTTTTAGTGGTCAGTGTTTCGCATTGGACAGTGCCAATACTTCAAAATGTTTATAATTATTAAGATACTTTAACTATTATTACACATACAAGCCAATACCAAAAAATCTTTTCGGTTGAGAGTTTTGATATATACGTGATGATACTGTTAAACTTGGTAATTATAAAAGCTAATATTTTTTGTATATACTTACTAAACAGCCGAAGCTGGCGAAAAGGATGGTAATATAATTAGCGGCAAGAGTCGGGTATGAAGTTGACTAATTTCTGCATTACGCTGTAATCATTGAGATATCAAACTAGGTAAGCGACAAAACTAACCATAGTTAAACATTAGTGACAAGTTTGAACTGAGGAGTAAACCCCAACTCTAAAGGATTACAATCTTTATGGTTATATCAGTTGCTAAAGTCCCATTGTCGATTTTCCTGAACAATTAAATTATACTCTTCATCATGTCTAACCAATAAATTAGAGCTATCTATCTATCTATCTGTAGTACTAAAGTGTAAATAAGTCTAAAGGATGAGATTTAGATTGTCAAGAAATACTTTGAAATTAACGAAATAGTATTTCAGATGTCAAAAAAATCTAACGAAAGTTAGAAGGTTTTCTGAGTGTTATTGTTCAAACTAAGAAAGATCAAATAATATTTTTCAAGTTTATAGTATGGCTCCTACGGTACTGATTACGGGTGCTTCTGAAGGTATTGGTAAAGCAACAGCTCTTTTATTTTCTCGGCAAGGATATGACCTTGTAATTGCAGCTCGTCACACTGACCGCTTGGAAGCTGTAGCGCAGGAAGTGCAAAGCTTTGGTCGTACAGCACCATTGACTGTTACCTGCGATGTCACTGATGCATCTCAGGTACAGACTTTGGTGCAAAAGGCATTGGAGCATTATGGTTATATCGATGTGTTGATAAACAATGCAGGCATCTTCGCATCGGGGCCAGTAGAGCAGTTTTCTCTGAGTGATTGGCATCAAATTATAGACACTAATTTATGGGGATATATCCACACAATTAATGTCCTTCTGCCTCATTTCCTCCAGAGAGGAAGTGGAAGCATTATTAATGTAAGTTCCATCGGCGGTAAGGTGCCTACTCCTTATTTGGTTCCCTATTGTACTAGTAAGTTTGGCGTGACAGGTTTAACAGAAGCGCTACAAGCAGAATTACAACCAAAAGGGATTCATGTTTGTGGCATTTATCCAAATTTGATTAATAGTAGTTTGATGGAACGAGCAGTTTTTCGAGGTAAGGATGAGCAAGAGGTTCAAAGTCGGCGCGAACAACTCGAAAATGTGTTCAAAAATCCGATAGTGGAGAAGCCTGAAGATGTGGCAAATGCTATCTGGGATGCAGTCAAGAATAAGAAGTCGGAAGTAATGGTTGGTTCGGCGAATTTCTCCCAGGCTTTATATCGATTGTTTCCTGGTTTGATAAAGTGGGTTTCCCGACAAGCTTTGAAGAATCAGGATAATTAATTTTTGCCAGATAAGTTAAAGGGTTGGAACCGGTTACTAAAACTTAATCATTCGGGAAACGTTCAAGACTCGCACTCGCGTTTAGTCACATAATGACGATAGCGAAACATTGCTTCTAGTTGCACTTGCACTAACCAACCACTGGCAAATTCTACTGTTCCTCCGCCAGGCATAGAGAATGAGATAGCATCAGTCAGCCTAGTTTTGCCATCTTCCGGTTCAAATTCATGTCGATGTACCCAAAATTCAAAAGGGCCAGATATCTGTTCGTCGGTAAACAGGCGATTTTTTTCGCATTCAGTATGACGCGCTAACCAAGTTAAGGGTAATGGGCCGAGAAACAGGCGAAATTCTGTGATAGCCCCGACGTTCAGCACCCCCTCACGACGAACCACTTGAATTGGCTGCCAAGGTGGATTCAGCACTTGCAAAATATCTGGCCTTTCGTGAAATTTCCAAACTACTTCTGGTGGGGCATTAATTATTGAGGAATGTTTAAAGTACAGCATGGAAGGAAAAACCTAAAATTCAACTTTCGCATTCGGTATCAATCTCGATATCTAGGGTATCTTCATTAACCCGCACATACAAAATATTTGGGTTACAACAAACTTGACAATCTTCAATGTAAGATTGCTGTCCTCCAGCACTCAAATCAATAAAAGTTAAGTTCGGTTCGCCGCAATAGGCGCAGTAATACTCAGCTGTGTTTTGCATGAAGTTTTCAGCTATGAATTCAATGATATTGGGCATGGGGCATGGGGCATTGGGCATTGGTTATTTATTTCTCCCTTATCCTCCCCTACTCTTGTGTCCCCACTCCCCTATTACCGAGTCCCTCCCAGTAATGGCTGTAGTTCCTTGGGGGATGGATTGATATAACTTTTAGCATCAGCCAAATGCTTTAGTAGTGTAGACTGTGGCAGAGGCCCTTGCAAGTGGCTCCAAGGTAATATTTGCTCTGTTGACCACTCGGCGTGGACGTAGTAATCTAAGTCGGGGATTTGCCCTTTGAGTTGTTTGAAAGCCCGTTTGTAGCTACCCAAGGAGTCGCCAAAGTTACGAGTAAGTTGCAGAAGTTGGGAGAGCCTACGATCGCCTCTTGATAACAAAGCTTGTATAATTGACCAATTATAGCTTTCTGGGCGAAATTCTATCCCCTGTGGTTTTAACTGTTTTTGTAAAAATTGCAACCGCTTTTCGGCTTGACGATTTACCCCAAACCATTGAAATGGCGTATGTGCTTTGGGTACAAAGGTGCTGCATCCGTATGTTAAGCGCAATCCCGGTGCAGCTTTTTTGATATTACGCATCATCGCCACGGTTTGCTCTAAATCCTCTGCTTCCTCACCGGGAATTCCCGCCATCCCGTAGAGTTTCAAGCTTTTTAATCCGCCAGCTTTGGCATTTACCGCCGCTTGGATGATTTCGTCGTTATGCAGCTTTTTGTTAATGATTTGGCGGATTTTCTCGGAACCACTTTCTACAGCAATTGTAAGCGATCGCGTGTCTCGTTTCGTCAAAGTTTCAGCTAACTTGACTGTTACGGTATTGGTTCGCACTGAGGCAATACTGAGACGAATATCATCATACTTTGGCTGACTAATATAATCTAGCAAAGTCTCAAACTCTGGATGCTGAGTTACAGAAGCCCCCAATAATCCTAGCCGATTTGTAACTTCTAAACCTCTGGCGATCGCTGGAATTAATGAATCTTCTAGACTGGCTGTTCTAAAAGGCAGTGTGAGATAACTCGCCAAACAAAAGCGGCACATTTCTGGACAACTTCTCACCACTTCCACCATGTAAATATTTTCCCATGCGGCTTTTTCGGTGACTACAGTCGAGGCTGATAGAGTATTTCCCCGATAAGTCTGCTTTTGCACGACTGCGGGAATTTCGGGAGAGATTGGTTTAATTGACTTTACTGCACCATCTATTGTGTGATATTCGACTTCATATAAACTGGGTACATAAATTCCTGGGACTTGTGCAAGTCTTTTTAGTTGAGTTTGTCTTGAGGCATTTCTTACTTCTTTGTACGCCTCAATGAAATTTCCCAGCAGGTTTTCGCCATCTCCCAGTAAAATTACATCAAAAAAAGCTGCAAAAGGTTCGGGATTCGCTGTGAGAACTGGTCCACCACCAAAAATTATTGGATGAGAATTATCACGATAAGTTGCCAGAATGGGAATTTCTAAAGATTCCAGCAAATTTAAAATATTCACATAATCCAGTTCCCAGGAAATCGAAAATCCCACAATTTCTGGGTTTCTGGGGAGTTGTTCATGAGTATCGGTAAACAGGCGACTCATTTGCACATCATCACGCATTGCCAAGGTTGCCCAAACTACCTGATAGCCGAGGCTAGTAATACCTACGCTATATTCATTGGGAAAGGCAAAAATCAGGGGGATAGCCTTTGTGTCTGGGGTAGCGGGGGTGAAAAGGAGGCGTTCAGAGGTAAATACAGATGATGTCACAGGTGTTTTTTAGGGGCAAGTTTATCTATATCTAATTTTAAGCCATAGAATAATCAAGTTAAAAATAAATGTCACGCCGTTCGCAAGAATAATCGGTAAGGATTGTAAATATATTCCATAAATTAACCACAAAAAAACACCAGTTATGAATGTAATCAGCATCACCAAAGAAACATCTTTTGCTGATTTTGTTTGCCACGTTTTAAACATCTGTGGCAAAAAAGATATTGTGGTTAGTGTAGCAGCAGCTAATCCGAGAATTGTTATAAAATCCATTTATACAAACCTATAAAGTAAATTATTTTTGGTTAAAAATTTAAAAGCTGATTTTTATAATACTGTTTAATGCCTTCGATTTTAGATTGTAACGTCAGGGAGAAAATGGAGAAAACAAAAAGGGAAAATTTTAACTATTTCCCCTTCTCATTTAAGTCTTATCCTAATCATTAAAGAATATGTGATTGACACTAGCGAAACCGATTAATTAATTCTTCACGGGACAACTGCAATAGTAAAGGCGTAAACTCTTCTGGTGGTAACGCTAATAAAGGTTCAATAATTTCTTGAAGCTCATTATTTATTTCACCAAAGCGAACTTTGAGTAAGTTTTCCACCACCAAGCGTTCTCCCTGCTGAATTCCTTGTTGTTTAGCTTGTTCTCGGTCTTGTTGATAAAGTGGTGTTAATCGCATAAGTAATTCCCTATCTTCCTCGTCTTGATTTTGAGTGACTTGTAAGTTTTCTTGCAAGTTTTACAGCAATTCTAACGCTGCTTTTGAACTAGACACAAAATCAAAAACTGAAGGGTATGATTTTGCGATTAAATCAAAATGTTCTTGAGAAAACGTTCTCTGATAGAAACAGTTAATGACAAATTAAAAAATATTTCCCAAATTCAACACACTCGTCACCGCAGCGTTTGTAATTTCATACTTAATGTTATCGCTGGTTTAATTGGGGATAAAAGTAACCAAGACACATTTTGCCGCCATGCCTCTTCTGAAAATATTACTCAGATAAGGTTTGACAAAAAACGAAGAATTAAAAGACCTAAGAACGTCGATTGAGGACAAAAAAGAAAGGTTGAGGTGAGTTTTTATAATCCATAATTCCTAACACAGTATTGTCATCTACTTTTCTAAAAGAGTCATTAATAGGTAAATAATCATAGATCATCGTGGCACTAATTTTTCCTCGATATTCCATGCTTCGGAGTCTGGCTTGACTTTTCTCTGTTTTCAGTAAGGAATTAGTCAGCATCAGCCAGGGTTTTAAATAATTATTTTTGGGAATCGGAAACTTCAAAACCCAGTTCATCATAGTAGCATTGGGCGCTACCTTAAAAATTTTTTCCTGACTATCTAAAAATAACAAAGGGTGAACATTCTCAGGATCAACAAATTCCTTCCCATACCAATTAGATATTTCTAATAAGCCATCCATAGGGTGATCTGTATGAAGTCCAGAGCCTTGCCAACGACCGAGCATAAAGTCTAAATTCACTGGTTCAAGAGCGTCAAACAACTGTAAAGCTATTTCTGTCGTAGTTTTACCAATTAAAAGAATTGACTGGTAGAGTTCTAATGTTTGCATTTTTTCTGTTACTGTCATTATCAATTAGATTCATCTGAAGTTTTATTATTACATTTACCTTGCCTAAATAGGCGCAAATTGTCTTTTAGGCATTTTAGGTACGATTAGTTCCGAGCGTAAATCACCCCGTACCATTATTCTGCAAGAGCTTTAGCTTTCAATACGCTTGGGTTAATGCTAAAACTCTTTGTCAAAGTCAATTTTTTAAACGTAGATGCGTACTGCTGCAGAGGACAAGCTACGCGGAGCGTCTCGTAGAGAAGCGGCTTCCCGCAGGGTATCGCAAATAACGCAAAGGAAGAGAAGGAAGAAATGCTTAACTGAACTGTATTGCTTTAGCTTTTAGGCGAATTATCTACCCCCCGTCAACGGTTAGGGATTTCCAAGAAATAAATTATCCAAATAAACGTAGACGCGGAGCGGCTTGCCGCAGGCTACCACAGAGACACAGAGAACACTGAGAGAAGAAATAGAGAGAATTTTTGTGTCAGTTTTGGGATATTTTTTTATTTGCAAGTCTCTTACTAATTTTTTGGCAATACTTTTCAAAGATCCTCTTAACAAGAGGCATAATATTAGCTGGAACTATTTTCAAAACATATCGTTAAGAATCCCGTTGCCTGAAAGCTAGGGAATGTCGAAATCCAAAAAAAATTATATGAATCCTGAAGATTTCTTAAAACAAGGATTAAATCACAATTTGCAAGGGGATTATCAAGGTGCGTTCGCAGCTTACACTCAAGCAATCAAGCTCAATCCTAACTATGCTGAAGCTTACCATAATCGAGGGATTATTCTCAGTGGTCAACTCAAAGATTATCGCAGTGCGATCGCAGATTTTAATCGCGCTATAGAAATTAATCCCAATTTTGCCACAGCTTACTGTCACCGAGGTAATGCACGTTACTTTTTAGCCGATTATGAAGGAGCGATCGCTGATCATAATCAAGCATTACAAATAGATCCCAATTTAGCCCAATCTTACCACAGCCGGGGTAATGCTTACTTTGCTTTAGAAGACTACGACAAAGCGATCGCTGACTATATCCAAACAATAGAAATTAGTACCCAATTAGCTGATAATATCAATATTGATATTGCCAATGCTTATCATAATCGGGGTGTGGCTCGTTTTGAACACGGTGATCATCAAGGAGCAATTGCAGATTTACAACAAGCTTTACAATGGCATCCCAATTTTGCCGCAGCTTACAGCAATCGGGGTAATATTCATCATATCTTAGGAAATTATCACGAAGCGATCGCTGACCATAACCAGGCATTACAATTAGATCCTAATTTAGCAGAGGCTTATCATAACCGAGGTAATGCTCACTACGCTTTAGCAGAATATCAAAGTGCGATCGCTTCTTACAACCGCGCCCTAGAAATAAATCCCTGCTTTGCCGGAGCATACTATAATCGGGGTCTGGTTCTTGCTCACCTCAAAAACTATCAAGGAGCAATTGAGGATTTTAACCAAGCGCTAAAGTTCAATCCTGATGATGTACAAGCTTATTGTGAGCGGGGTCTTATTCGGAGTATTCTTGATGATTATCAGGGTGCGATCGCAGATTATGATCAAGCGTTACAACAAAATCCGACTCTAGCTTTAGTATACGGCTTTCGGGCAAATGCTCGGCGGCGATTGGGAGACTATCAAGGTGCAATTGAAGATAGTAATCGCCTATTACAACTCAATCCTAATTTAGCAGAAGGATATTGCGATCGCGCGGCGGCTCGTCGTTCTTTAGGAGATCATAAAGCAGCGATTAAAGATTATGATCGGGCATTAAAGATTAATCATAACTTAGCCGCAGCTTATTATGGTCGGGGTATTGCTCGTGAAGCCCTGCAAGATTTACAGGGAGCAATTGATGATAATACCCAAGCAATAGAACTTGTTCCTGATTTTTCCCAAGCGTACTGCAATCGCGGAAATGCTCGTCGTCTTTTAGGAGATGAACACGCAGCGATCGCAGATTATAATCAAGCATTAGAAATTAATCCTGATTTAATTGAAGCATATTACAACCGAGGTTCTACCCGCTATGCTTTAGAAGAATATGAAAGTGCGATCGCAGATTATACCCAAGCTTTACAAATAAATCCCCAATCTGCTGCATTTTACAGCGATCGCGCCAATGCTCGCTATGCCCTAGAAGATTATCAAGGGGCAATAGAAGATTACAGTCGGGCGATCGCGATCGACCCCAGCTTTGCTGAAGACTGGTACAATCGGGGTCGTAGCCGTTCATTATTAAAAGACTTACAAGGAGCGCTAAAAGACTTAAACCAAGCCTTAGAGCGTCAGCCTAATTGGGCTTCAGCTTACATCCTTCGGGCAGATGTCTACCAAAATTTGGGAGACAATCAAAGAGCAATTGCCGATTTCCAGAAATCCGCAGACTTGTATTACCAAGAAGGAAATATCCAATATTATCAACAAATTATTGAGTTAATTGAACAGCTTCAATGAAGACATTCGGCATTGCTTATTCTTTCTCCCCCTACTCCCCAATTCCTAGAACACCAATTCAGTAATCCTGGAAGAACCTCTCCCCCAACCCCTCTCCGAGGCGGAGAGGGGAGTTTGGCTCCCCCAACGCTAGTAGGGAAGGGGGCTGGGGGGTTAGGTTTTTGATTACAGAATCGATGCCCTACTCCCTTATTTCTTCAAAGCGAAAGCGTTTCATGAAACTGCGGTCAATCCAATCTTTGTAATGCCACAAGAGTTTGTGAGGGGGTAAAGTGATGATACCTCTTATTGCGATCGCTCGTTCGTCTCCTGTACCAATTAAACTCAAATATTGTTTCTGTGGTTTATAAGGTTTGAGCGACTTACCTAATAAAATTCGCTGCAAATTCTCAAATAAAGGTTTACCTTGCCTAACAGCAAACACCCCAGCTTTCGGACGCGGATAATTTACCATTGTGGCAATATCACCAGATGCAAATATCTGCGGGTGCGTTTGAGATTGCAATGTGTCCTCTACCAAAATAAAACCTTGCTCATCAGTTCCTAGTCCAGCGATTTTTAACCATTCGGGTGCTGAAGCTTGTGTTACCAAAAAAATTTTATTACACTCTACTGTCAAACCAGATTCACATTTAATCTTAAATATTTCTTTAGTTTCCTGGTGGTTTTTAGGTACGATATTACACACAGTTTCCCCCAGATGGAGCTTAATATCTCGCTCAATTAAAATTTGCTGAAGTTGATGCCGCGCTGATTGATGGTAATTGGGCATCAGTTCTTGTCCATGCCCGAATAAATGAATTTCCAGATTTTGAATTGGTTGTTGAGTTTGACGTAAAATCTGATGTAAATGAGATTGCATCGATAGCGCCAATTCTACACCGCCAGCACCACCGCCTGCGATCGCAATCCTAATTAATTCTTGAGGATTTTTACCTACAGCTTCAATTAGTTGATCCCAATGTTCCAAGAGCTGCGATACTGGTTTAACTGCGATCGCATATTCTGCCGCACCTGATACAGACACTCTGGCCGGAGTGCTGCCAATATCAATAGACAGCAAATCAAAATCTACCGCAAGTCCGTTGGCACAAAGAACTTTGTTGTTTTCCAAGTCTAGGGCAACTACTCTGTCAATATACAACTGTGCTTGAGCAAAGTTCGCTAAAGTTCGCAAGTCAATATGACATTCATCGTGAGTGTAAAATCCGGCAATGTGTCCTGGTAACATCCCAGAGTAGGCTGTCTGGGATGCTGCGGTAATCAATGTCAAACGGACTCCCGGTAACGGCTTCATTCCAAACATTCTCAGGGCAATCGCATGGCTATGACCGCCACCAATCAGCACTAGGTCTTTAACTTTAGGCTGTAAGTTTTGCTGCATTAAAGTACTTAATAGCAATTCTATTTGAGTTGTGATATTTTTGATGTTCGCGTAGCGGCGACTGTAGGAGAAGACTGTCCCCCAAGTTTTTGAATTTGGAATTTTGAATTGTTATTGATGCTTCTCATGCCATGAAAAATATTTCACCGACAAACAACAGTCAATTATCAAAAATATGTCTTAGGATATATGCTTTCCAGGAAAAAGTTAATCAAATTCAGCAGTCGCCAAAACAACGTTTAAGAATAGCAAGTGAACTGCTAGGAAATAAGACAATAGAAACCAGTCTAGCTGTAATTAATGATTTAGAGCAAATTGCCCATAATCATCCACAATACCACTGGATAATCATAGACATTCTGACTACTTTTGTCCGAGAAAATGCTCTTTATACGCCCCAAGAGGAAGTAACGAGCAACCTCAGAGCAAAAGTTCGTGTAGATATTCAAGCAGCCCTGACTGTTATCGCCAGAAGAGATGCAAACAAAGACCCAGAAAATGAGCAACTTGATTTGAGCCACACGGACATGAGAGGAGCAAACTTAAATGGGGCGAACCTAGAACAGACAAATCTCTATCAAGTTAATCTTGCTGGGGCTAACCTCAGAGAAGCTAATCTAGCGGGGGCAATACTTAGTGCAGCTAATCTACAAGGAGCTAACTTATATCTAGCCAACCTAGAAGGAGCAATCCTCAGTGCAGCTAACCTTTCTGGAGCTAACCTTTCTGGAGCTAACCTGCATCGTGCAAGTTTATATCTAGCTGGGTTGCATGGGGCAATTCTCAATGATGCCATACTCGATGGGGCAAACTTCAGAGAAACCAAATTCTCTGAGTAAAACACTAGTACCGCTTGGCGTAATTCGTAATGACGCTCTCTACGAGAGGCTACGCCAACGCGGACTCGCTAACGCTACGCTAACGTAATTCGTAATTACGTTTTAGCAAGGGTTTCAGACATTACAAATGGGTGGCTTATTTACGCCGTACTGTACTAGTACCTCAAGGCGGAATTCAAAAGTAAAAATTCAAACAGGTTACAGTGTAAGCGTTTCATGGTTACTGAGCTTGCCGTTGGCGCAGCCTAAGAAGAGAAGTATTATTTTGGAATGGGTGGTTTATTTTTGTCGTAGCGTACAAGTATATTCGATGTTATTCCTTAGTTTAATGAGTGTCTTGACACCTATGATAATTTTCTGCTAAATGCTATACTATTTTTCCCCAACATCTAAGTAATAATTCTAGGTTGTAAGGAAAATCTTTACCATGTCTTCTAAAAAGACAGATGCTCTGTTGAATTGGTTGATAACTATAACAGTTATATTTGGCTTGTCATTGACTGTAATTTTCTTCGCCTTGTCTAGTATTAAAGAGTTGTCAATCCCGGAAAAAATCCAGTATAGAAACCAAGCATTAACAACTACTGCAATAGTTTTTTTAGCATTGGCAGCAATGTTTAATACTTATTATGCAGCAAAGCGTGCCGAAGCAATGCAAAAAAATGCGATCGCAGCTGAGAAAAACCTCGAAATTGGTATTCAAAATACAAAACTCAATCAAGACAGATTGATTGCAGAGCGCTTTATGGGGGCAATTGCCCAGCTTGGTCATGAAAAGGTTGAAACCAGGACAGGCGCAATTTATGCATTAGAAAGAGTTGCTCAAGATTTTCCCCAAGAACACTGGACAATCATGGAAATTCTCACTGCCTTTGTGCGAGAGAATGCACCTATCCAGCACGTCAAAGGAGAGCAACAAAAGGCGGAATACTCACCAGCAGTTTACTCAAGTAGACGTAGAACTGGGTCGCCTCCGACACAGCAGTTGGAGCAAAACCTCCATGAAGAATTGCCAAAAATACGTACCGATATTCAAGCAGCCCTAACTATCATCGGCAGGCGTAATTTACTCGAAGACCCAAAAGAGCAGAAACTTGATTTACGCAATACCGACATTAGAGGAGCTGACCTGCTGAAAGCTAACCTGCAACAAGCAGACCTACGTGGGGCTGACCTGAGTGGGGCTAACCTGCGTGAAGCAGATTTGAGTGAGGCTGACCTTAATGGCGCGAAACTCGTTAAGTCTATTCTCTATGAAACCAAATTACTAAAAGCTAGTTTATGTGGAGCTAACCTCTGTTGGGCTAATCTCAACCGCGCCAATCTTTGTGGGGCAAACCTGCGTTCCGCCAACCTCTCTGGAGCAAGTCTGCGTGTAGCTAATCTGCAAGGAGCGAACCTCTATAAAGCTAACTTGCAACAAGCGACCTTGAAACTCGCCAACCTCTCTGGGGCAAAGCTGTTTTTAGCTAACTTGCAAGGAGCAAAACTGGGTAAAGCTAATCTACACATGGCGGGTTTGATTGGTGCCAACCTCTCAGGGGCTAACTTGAATGGAGCTAATCTTTCTAGGGCTAACTTGAATGCAGCCAAACTCCACCAAACAGAAGTCTATTTTGCCAACCTCTCAGAAGCCAGCTTAACGGAAGCTGACCTGTATCAAGCAAACCTCATCGGCGCAAACTTGTATAGGGCAACCTTTTATCAAGCTAACCTGACTCAGGCAAACCTGATGGGAGCTAACTTTTCCGAAGCTAATCTTAGTGATGTCAAACTGGAAGGGACAATTTTGACCGGAGCTAAAAACTTAGAGTTGGAGCAGATTAGAGAAGCACTTGGCGATCGCACTACTCGCCTACCTGATTATATCGAAGCACCGACAGATTGGCGGCAGTCTGGTTAAGTTATCTCCGCATCATTAGTTATTTGGGCGTATTCTACCGTTTTCACTTAATGCTATAGTTTTTACTAAAAGTCTCCGTAAATATTCTGGAGATGAGTAAGACTAAAGCTATGTTTGATAACAACACAGACACACTTAAAGGTTGCTTAATAATTATAGCTGTTATATTTATCGTCTTTTTTATTGCTGAACGCAAATACCGCCGTCTGGTCGTCAGGCATTCCAGCCTCGTTTAGTGTCTTTCTCAGCTTGCTATAAATGGGGATAATTGATAATGGTAAGATGTCTTTAGGCGAAACTAGAGACAGTGGCAGAAAAAGTCAAACCACGCTCGGATGATTAAAAATGAAATCAGCATACGAACGCAAACAATTAATTAAAGATATCAACGTACTGCTAAACCAAGCTTATGACAGTACTCTAGATGAGATTTACGCATTACTTCAAAAAATCGAAGAGGAAGAGGAAGAGGAAGATTTAAAAGCCTATGATCTGGCAAAAAAATCCGCTGAGATTCACGGTTCAGTGTCATGGGAGGAAGCTAAAAAAGAACTTAAACTAGAAATAAAAAAGAAAGTTGCGTGAGTTATAAAGTTGAAATATTAAAGGGGGCATTAAAACAACTCAAAAAATTCTCGCCAGAACTTCAAGAACGCATACAAGTTAAAATTGATGATTTAGCCACAGAACCTCGTCCAAACGGGGTAAAAAAGCTAAAATGTAAAGAAAATGCTTATAGGATTAGAGTAGGTGAGTATCGAGTTATATACGATATTTTCGATGCTATTCTAGTGGTGAATGTTGTGGAACTTGGACATCGTAACAAGGTTTACAAGGATGAAAGTTAGTATTAATTAATTTCTAATTAATTCTTGATAATTTTAGTTACTTTGCCGATGATATTTTTCTTTGAAACAGTCCCCCAGCAGCGAGCATCATAGCTACCCATACGGTTATCACCCAAGACTAGGTAAGATTCAGGTGGGATTGTCTGATCGTTGAACCTTTGAACTAATACAGACAAAATATTCCCTAAGTAGGAGAGACAAAATAGGACACCTGTCCTATGCTAATTATCCTATGGGGATAAAATATAGAAATGTCTGTAACAAAGCGGCTGGAAATTTTAGATTTAATTCGGGAGCTTCGGCAGGAACTCAATCTTTCTCAGAAACAGTTTGCCGCTAAAGTAGGAGTTTCCTTCAAAAGAGTCAACCGTTGGGAAAATGGGTGAAACCGGGAAAAAATTGCTAAGTCAGTATTTTCCAGAAGCAGAGTAGCGTTATGAGTCATAAGGAGAGGACATCTAAACCCCAAAACATCTTTGCTGGCGGTAAAGAGAAGGGCGCATTCATCCGGGAGCAACTGCTGCACTATGTTGTTGCTTTGCTATCCGCTGCTTTAGCACTGGGGGCAACCCTGCGACTCAATCCATACCTGAGCGCGACACCTGCGGCGCTGTTTTTTGCTGCGCTAATGGTGAGTGCTTGGTACGGTGGCTTGACTCCGGGGTTAGCTCAACAGTTTTATCTACTTTGGCAATCAATTACTTCCTTTTCAAACCACTCTATCCGCAAAACATTACAAATTTGAATATTGTAATCCCTCTGGTTGTGTTCATGCTGACAGCAGGGTTAATCAGCTGGCTCAACGAATCACGCCGCGCAGCCCAACGGCAAGCCGAAGCAAGTCTAAAGTCCCTACGTGAAAGCGAGGTCAGGTTTGGTCGGTTAACAGAGTCCAATGAGGAAGCGCTGCGGCAACGAGAAACAGAACTTCACCTGATTACA
Organism: Nostoc sp.; assembly: GCF_036919815.1. Lineage (GTDB taxonomy): Bacteria > Cyanobacteriota > Cyanobacteriia > Cyanobacteriales > Nostocaceae > Nostoc. The sequence continues at coordinate 71,778 of NZ_JBALCE010000010.1, read as the reverse complement.
GATACGCTACCAGTTCTAATTTCCTTTGTCGATTCAGAACAACGCTACCGTTTCAATAACCGAGCCTATGAAGAGTGGTTTGGGCATCCGGCGGCAGAAATCTATGGAAAGCATATTTGCGAAGTTTTGGGTGAACCCGCCTACGAACTACTTCGTCCCTATGTGGAACAAGTACTGGCAGGACAGCAGGTTACTTTTGAAAGTCAAATTTCTTATAAAGATGCTGGAACACGCTACATTAATTCTATTTATGTTCCCCATTTTAATAAACAGGGAACTATTGAAGGGTATGCAGCGTTGATTACTGACATCAGCGAACGTCAGCAGACAGAAGCAGCGTTGCGTGAAAGTGAAGCCCGCTTTCGCCACCTGGCAGACACCGCTCCTGTACTGGTGTGGATGTCCGGCACTGACAAACTTTGTAACTACTTTAATAAACCCTGGCTAGATTTTACCGGGCGGACTCTAGAGCAAGAGATGGGCAATGGGTGGGCTGAAGGTGTTCATCCCGATGATTTTCAGCGTTGCTTAGATACATACATTAATGCCTTTGATACCCGACAAAAATTTACAATGGAATATCGCCTCAGACGCTTTGATGGCGAACACCGTTGGCTTTTGGATACTGGTGTGCCTCGATTCGCACCAACGGGGGAATTTCTTGGCTATATCGGCTCTTGTGTTGATATCCACGATCGCAAGTTAACAGAAGAAGCGCTACGTGACAGTGAAGAACGATACCGAATTTTAACAGAAGTGTCGCCGCAAGCTATTTGGATGGGTAATAGCGATAGTGGTATCACCTATTGCAATCAATACTGGTTAGACTATAGCGGACTGACAATGGAGCAGACCACTGGCTATAGCTGGATTTATATCATTCACCCGGATGACCGCGATCGCGCCTTTAAAACTTCGATGCAGGCTGTTACTAACGCCACAAACTACGAAGAAGAAATTCGCTTTCGTCAAGTTTCTGATGGTAGCTATCGTTGGCATATTGTCCGGGGTTTACCGTTTCGAGATCCAGCCGGACAGATTATCAAGTGGGTGGGCATTGCCAGCGACATTCACGATCGCAAAGTTGCCGAAGCCGCCCTGCAACAACTCAACGAAATGCTGGAGCAACGGATTCAAGAGCGCACCCGCCAACTCCAAGCCGCTAACAAGGAACTCGAATCTTTCTCCTATTCAGTCTCTCACGATTTGCGGGCACCGCTTCGCCACATCGCCGGATTTATCGAATTATTTCAGAAGCGGCATACCTCAACCAGCTTAGATCAAACCAGTCAGCGCTATTTGGGGATAATCACCGAAACTGCAAAACAGGCAGGAATACTGATCGATGAGTTGCTGACATTTTCGCGCATGGGGCGCACCGAAATGCGCTACATCAACCTGAATATGCAAGAATTGGTACAAGAGGTCAAACGCGATTTGATCACACAAACCCCAGGACGCATAATCAATTGGCAGATTCAGGTACTGCCAGAAGTGCAGGGCGACCCCTCCATGCTGCGGCTCGTGCTTCGCAACCTGATGGGCAATGCCGTAAAATATACCCAGACTAGAAACTCAGCAGAAATCGCCGTTGGCAGTACTGACAATGAAAACGAAGTTATCTTTTTTGTCCAAGATAACGGCGTAGGCTTTAATATGCAATATGTCCACAAGCTATTCGGAGTATTTCAACGCCTACATAGCGACCCACAATTTGAAGGAACAGGTGTTGGATTGGCAAACGTACAGAGGATTATTCATCGGCATAATGGTCGAGTCTGGGCAGAGGCTGTAGTTGACAGTGGAGCCAGCTTTTATTTCTCACTGCCTAAGTTGTTAACACAGGAGAGTGAATGAAAGAACTCAAGCGAATTCTACTGATTGAAGACAGTGCCAACGATGCAGAATTAATCCTAGCCGCCTTGTCAGAAAACCATCTCGCTAACGAAGTGGTGGTAGTACGTGATGGAGAAGAAGCACTGGATTATCTTTATCGCCGGGGGTTGTTTCGGTTGCGAATGGAAGGGTATCCTGTTGTAGTGCTGCTCGATTTAAAATTACCTAAAATCGATGGACTAGAAGTACTAGCGCAACTCAAATCTGACCCAGTAATGCGAGTGATTCCAGTCGTGGTATTAACCTCTTCCCGTGAGGAGCCAGACCTAGTTAGATGCTATGAATTAGGGGTGAATGCCTATGTTGTTAAGCCAGTAGATTACCATGATTTTGTCAATTCTATTAAGGGTGTGGGACTGTTTTGGGCAGTGATCAATCAGCCTCCCGTTGGTGCTTTACCGCCGGCACCTCATCGTCAACAGGAGAGCAATTAATGAGTGTCCTGCGTTTCCTGCTTTTGGAAGACAGTCTGTTAGATGCAGAGCTTACCCAAGCGATGCTAACCGAAGGGGAAATTAATTGCGAACTGATCCGAGTCGAAACCCGTGCTGACTTCCTAGCTGCTCTGGAAACAAAGGCTTTCGATTTAATTCTTGCCGATTATGCCTTACCATCTTTTGATGGAATTTCTGCTTTAGAAATTGCCCGAAATCGCTTTCCAGAGGTTCCTTTTATCTTTGTTTCTGCCGCGTTGGGCGAAGAATTAGCGATCGAAGCTTTGAAGAACGGTGCAACCGATTATGTATTAAAGCAAGGATTAGGGCGGTTAGTTCCCTCTGTACAACGGGCATTGCGGTCAGCTAAGGAGCGGCGTGAGCGCAAGCGAGCAGAGGAGTCTTTACAGGAGAGTGAAGCCAGATATCGCCGAATTGTTGATACCTCTTATGAGGGAATCTGGATGATTGACGAAGAAACCCAAACAGAGTATGTGAATCAGAGATTGTCACAGATGTTGGGCTATCCGGCTGAAGAAATGCTCGGTCGTTCCTTATTTGATTTTATGGATCAGGCTGATGGGATAGCAGCCGAAGAAAAACTGGAATGGCTGAAGGGAGAAGGGAGTGATCTTAAAGAAGGTCGATTACGCTGCAAGGATGGTTCGTACATCTGGACACTGATTTCTGCTAGAGCGATTTTTGGTGAACAAAATCAGTTCTTAGGTGCGATCGCTATGTTAACAGATATCACCGATCGCAAACGCACCGAATCAGAACGCGATCGCCTTTTGCAACTTGAGCAATTAGCCCGTGCGGAAGCAGAAGCTGCTAACCGGATAAAAGATGAGTTTTTAGCAGTACTTTCCCATGAATTGCGATCGCCTCTTAATCCAATTCTCGGTTGGGCAAAACTATTACAGAGCCGTAAATTTGATGAGAAAGCACTGAAAAAAGCCTTGGAAACCATTGAGCGTAATGCCAAATTACAAGCTCAACTAATTGAAGACTTACTAGATGTTTCTCGCATCCTCCAAGGCAAACTCAACCTGAATATGATCCCAGTCAATCTCGCATCCACCATTGAAGCCACAATGGAAACAGTGCGTTTGGCAGCAGAGGCAAAAACCATTCAGATTGAGATGATCCTTGATCGGACTGTGGGGAAAGTTCTGGGTGATTCAGCCCGCTTACAGCAAGTCCTCTGGAACCTTTTATTAAATGCCGTCAAGTTCACACCAACTGGAGGACAAGTAAATGTGCGATTGGAGTGCATCGACGCCCAAGCGCAGATTACCGTCAGCGATACAGGTAAGGGTATTCACCCGGACTTCCTCCCTCATGTGTTTGACTATTTCCGTCAGGGTGACAGTACTACAACTAGAAAGTTTGGTGGGCTAGGGTTAGGTTTAGCGATCGCTCGTCACTTAGTTGAGATGCACGGTGGAACGGTTGGCGTCGAAAGTCTTGGCGAGAACAAAGGAGCGATCTTCACAGTTAGCTTACCACTGATCAAAGACGCTGCAACAATTAACGATGACACCAATGCTGATTCCTCAACTGCGGTTTTTGCCGCTTCACCCCTCACGGGTCTACAAGTGCTGATTGTAGATGATAATGCTGATACCCGCGACTTTTTTACCTTTGTGCTGGAACAATTTGGAGCGATCGTCACCGCAGTAGCATCAGGAAATGAAGCATTACAAGTGCTAACACATTCAAAGCCAGATATTTTACTCAGCGATATTGGGATGCCAGAAATGAACGGTTATATGCTGATAGAACAGGTGCGGACTCTGGAAGCACAAGGCGGGGGAAAACAGATTCCCGCGATCGCTCTGACAGCTTATGCAGGCGAAATCGATCAGCAGCAAGCACTAAAAGCCGGATTTCAACAGCACATCGTTAAACCTGTAGCCCCAGAAGAATTGCTCATGGCGATTTCTAATTTAGTCGAATCTACTTAGGTGTTTGTGATAAACTCAGATGAACATTGTTAATGTTACAAATTTTAAACTATTCTTCACAGTTAATATGGCATTTTCAATTGCCTGGAATATCTCCGAAAATATTCCCGGATTTTCAAATATAAAAAAATTTAACTCATCCCAGGGCTAGGAAAACATCGCTTGTCTGACAACACGCTCCCGCCTTTGCTCGTTTTCTTGAATTGCCGTGGGATTTCGAGTCATTAGTAGCAATGACTAATGACTAAATTTGTCTGTTGATTGTTGGCACTGTTACAACCCGTAATTTTAAAACCGTTTACTATACCTGAGTACTTTCCCAAAAACAAAAGTAGTTCGTTAGTAACATAAGTCTCTTAATACTCGATAGGGACTTGTTGTTATATTATCCAGCTAAATCGTAGGATCTTGGTAAATTCTAAACAATAACAGGGCTGACGCAAACAATAGCTGAAATCCTGATTTTTAGGTAGGGGCAATACCCTGCGGTCAGCTAAAGCTACATGAATTGCCCCTACCGCGTGTAGTTTTGCGTAAGTCCTAAATAACTAACAAAGGAAATAAAAATTAGCAAATAGGTAAGGAGAAAAGCTTAATCTATTTAGTTTTTTCTGCGCCACTAGTTAAGAGGTAATCTATGGTGCGAAACTCAAAGTTAGGGTACAGAACGTTCCCTAAGTCTATTCTGCGTCCATCCGTTGCTATAGGTATAATCGCATCTTTATTGGTTGGCGGAATAAGTTTTTATATAGTAAAACGCTGGCAAAATTATGCAAATTCAGAGGCACAAATGCCAGCAACAAAATTGCCCCAGTTAAAAACAGTAACAGCTTTAGGGCGGATTGAACCACAGGGAAAAGTAATTAAACTCTCTGCTGCGGTGTCTACCGAAGGAAGTCAGGTAGAAAAGTTGTTAGTGAAGGAGGGAGATCGGGTAAAAGCCGGACAGATGATTGCGATTTTGAACAGCCGCGATCGCTTGCAAGCAGGATTAAAAGAGGCACAGGAACAAGTGAAAGTAGCCCAGGCAAACCTAAACCGCACCCAAGCAGGCGCTAAACGTGGTGAAATTGCCGCCCAAAAAGCGGCGATCGCCAGCCTAGAAGCACAACGCCAAGGTGATATTAATGCCCAAGCAGCCACAATTGAGCGATTTCAAGCCGGAGTGCGTAACGCCCAAGCAGAAGACAAACGTTATCAGCAACTAAATCAACAGGGTGCAATTTCCGCTTCCCAACGGGATAGCAAGCGTTTAAACTTAGAAACCGTCCAAAAAAGCCTGCAAGAAGCACAGGCACTGTTAAATCGTACCCAATCAACCAGCCAGCAACAGATCAAAGAAGCCACAGCAAAACTTGATCAAATCACCGAAGTCCGCGGAGTCGATGTAGAAGTTGCCCAAGCAGAAGTCAATCGTGCCGTAGCAGCGATGAATTTGGCAAAAGTGAATCTCAAACAGGCAGAGGTGCGATCGCCCCAAAATGGACAAGTATTTGAAATCCATACCCATCCTGGGGAATTAGTATCAAATGATGGCATTGCAGATATCGGACAAACCAGCCAGATGTATGTCATAGCCGAAGTCTACGAAAGCGATATCGGCAAAGTCCATTCAGGGCAGCAAGTGCGAGTCTTTGGTGATTACCTGCCGATTGAATTGCAGGGAATCGTAGATCGCAAAGGCTTACAGGTGCGACGGCAGAATGTGATTAACACAGATCCTGTCAGCAATATCGACAACCGAGTAGTGGAAGTCCATATCCGATTAGATGAAGCCTCCAGCCGAAAAGCTGCCACCTTAACTAATATGCAAGTTAAAGCAGTAATTGAACTATGAATTGGGCATTGGGCATTGGGCATTGGTTATTCTCCCTATCCCCCTATCCCCCTCATCCCCCACTCCCCACTCCCCACTTCTTATGATGGGATTGATTAAACAACTACGACGGCGAACCCCTCTAGGATGGCTGCAACTGCATCATGAAAAAAGCCGTCTCTTGGTGGCATTGTCAGGCATTGCCTTTGCGGATCTTCTCATGTTCATGCAGCTAGGCTTTCAAACTGCGCTCTATGACAGTAACACTAGACTACATCGCAGTTTGCAAGCAGACATTGTTTTAACCAGTCCCCAAGCCCGTAACTTGCCAAGCTTGTCTACATTTTCTCGTCGGCGACTTTATCAAGCAATGGATATACCAGGGGTAAAGTCGGCCCAACCAATGTATTTCAACAACACAATCTGGAAGAATCCCCAAACACACCGCGAGACGGGGGTGTTAGTTATCGGGTTCAACCCAGATAAGCCAGCTTTTGACTTACCGGATGTTAACCAGCAATTGCAAGCGATCAAAATGCCGAATACAGTCTTGTTCGATCGTGGTGCAAGAGGAGATTATCAAAAAGCGATCGCTCAAATTGATCAAGGTAAAACCCTAACCACAGAAATAGAACGGCGCACAATTACCATTAGTGGCTTATTCCAAGTTGGGGCTTCCTTTGGTTCTGATGGCAATCTAATCACCAGCGATGAAACCTTTTTGCGGCTATTTTCTGGGCGACAGTCCAGCAGTGTCAGTCTCGGTTTGATTCTTATAAAACCAGGCTATGATCCGAAAAAGGTAGCAGTAATGCTCAAAGCCTACCTGAGAAATGATGTCAGAGTCTTAACCCACGCCGAATTTATTGAATTTGAGAACAACTTCTGGAGAACAAATTCCCCAATTGGGTTTATTTTTAGCCTGGGGGTATCGATGGGCTTTGTGGTGGGCGTGATAATCGTCTATCAAGTCCTCTCCACCGATGTTAATGCCCACGTTCGAGAATACGCCACCTTCAAAGCAATGGGATATCGCAATTACTACCTGCTAGGTGTCGTGCTTGAAGAATCGTTGATATTGGCAGCATTGGGCTTTTTCCCCGGATTGGGAGTGTCCTTAGCACTTTACCAACTGACTCGCACAGCTACAAATTTGCCCATGTATATGACTGCGATTCGGGCATTGCAGGTATTGGTGCTAACTATAATTATGTGTGCAATTTCCGGTGCGATCGCTACCCGCAAACTTCAAGCCACCGATCCTGCTGATATGTTTTAAAAATGGGGATGGGGCATAGGGCATTAGGATAATAATTAACAACGCTGTACCATCTTGATGGTTACCGAAAAAATGGGTTTAAAGCCCCGTCCTTCTAGGACGGCTTTTTAATTCTCCGATTCAAAGACCGGATCAACTCTCTCAATACTTCTGTTTGGTTCCTTGCCTCTTGTTCGCAGTATAGTTTCAGCAAATCTTTTTCCTGTTGAGTGACGCTCTTATGTGATAAATATTTCCGGCTTAGACATTAATCAATACCTCAAGGTGTGGTATACTAATTATAGTGGATAAGGTAATCAACCACTTAAAAAACCTTGTAGCCGAAAGGCAATACTGAACCTTCTCCCAAGGGGAGACGCTAACGCGAAGACAATTAAATCTATGCGGTTCTACTGCATTGTTCTAGTTTCTTCCTAGCAGTAGGTAAAAGATTTATAGAAGCTAGACGACTCAGAATTTTGAAACTATTTGTTTCAAACTAAACAGGACTTGCACGGCAGTTGCTACCCTGCGGGAACGCTAAGAGCGAACAAGTCGGCATAGCCGCCCAACGCACTGCCTCAGAAATGCAACTAGGGTAGGGCATACCCGAAGTAACGCTTGCAGAGAGTCTCACCTCTGGCTTGGATGACGCAAGGACTCCAAGTTAAGTGATCTCGTTGATTCAAGAATCCCCGTCAATTTATTGCGGGGAGTGTCAATCATCACAACCGCATCTTAGACATTGGGGATCGCATCGTAGACATGGAAGATGGTAAGCTCAAGTCGAAAGGTTTAACAGGCTACCGACTTGCTCACGAGTGACGAATGCCCATATATAAGTTACCTTAGTAGAGGCATTCTACGTATTTATATTAGACATCTCCAGAAATTAAATATGCGTTATCCAGAACCCTTGTAGAGACCTAGCAGTGCTACGTCTCTACATTCATTTTCTTTTCCTTTGTCTATTAAGAGAGAGTTTTTGTGATCAATCTAGTTAAATTTTATGCTAATTGCCAATGTAATATACCTTGGTTATTAGAGTTAAGACCAATTCACTAAAATTTACAGATAAAATCATTCCCTCTTGCAATCTATAAATACTGGGAATATTTCCCAAAATTTATGGTTTTCAACAACATCGGCTTTAAACAGGAAACACTGGTGGTAATAAGCTAGTCTATTTTCCAACACAAGCAAGGGATTTTTTGTAGCTCCATGATTATTGAGAATAGCGCTAGTAGTTCAAATAAAAAGTTGCTCGGTTTTGATGTCAAAACTTTGAGAGCCAATCGCCGCCATGCAATAAATGTGTTAAAGGGAATATTTGCTGTTCTCCCGATCACCTTGGCATTGCCTGTAGATGCTTTACAAGTAAAAGTGACTCCAACTAATCCTAAATTAGGGGATACACTCTCAGTAGAGATTCATCTAGATAATCAGGAGAATGGTACAAATCCAACAGTAGCTAGTGGTAAAAATACATACCCAGCCTTTGAAATTGCCCCCAATCAATATCGGGCTTTTGTTCCCACAACTCCACTAGAAAAAGCTGGAACTAGAACACTTCGTGTTGCTGGAGATGCTCAAGTGCAAAACTTGGCAGTGAATGTAGTTAATCGCAAATTCCCCATACAACGCATTACTTTGCCACCAGGGAAAGCCGGATTGGATGCCACAGAATATGAACTTAAGCGCGTGGCAGCTTTTAAGGCGCTACAAACGCCACAAAAGTATTGGAATGGAGTATTCCTGAAACCAAATGCCGGGCGGATGAGTACAAACTATGGTGTACGTCGTTACTATAATGGTACATTTGCAAAAGACTACTATCATCGTGGCCTTGACTACGCTGGTGATACCGGTTCACCAGTAATTGCCCCAGCTGCTGGGCGAGTTGCTTTGGTAGGTAGGGTATCCCAAGGGTTTCGGGTACACGGTAACGTAGTTGGCATTGACCACGGTCAAGGAGTAACCAGTATTTTCATGCACCTGAGTCGTATTAACGTTAAAGAAGGTGATTTTGTGAAAGCTGGTCAACTAATTGGCGCAGTAGGTTCAACAGGTGCTGCCACAGGGCCACATTTACACTGGGGTCTGTATGTCAACGGACAATCTGTTGATCCAACCCCTTGGCGAACTAAGGTTGTTAATTAGTAGAGGCGGAGTTGATCGCGTCTGTGCATAATTTCTGTTTTTTTTGCTGAGAATTAGGCAAAAAAAATTGGATTTATACCGTCCCTACCTTGCTTGGCTAACACAAATCAGAGAAGCCTTATGAGTATCGAAAAAATTGTAGAACAAGCTCTCCAGGATGGTTATTTGACACCAGCAATGGAAGCAGAAGTTGCTAGAATCTGTGACAACGCCTCGGAACTCTTAATTCAAGAGTATATGGCGCTGGATAAGCTGATGGGTGCGCTATTGACTGGTGAGGTAGTGGCGGTACCTCGCAAACAATTTATTAACGTCATGGAAGAATTGGTACTGGCGGAAGCGATCGCCCGAGTCGCAGAAATTGAAACCACCACCGAAAGTTCTCTAGATGTCGGGGATATTGCTGCTTACGCTCTCAATCGGCTACCACCTTTGTATGCTACTACAGAAGAAGGTGCTAGCTTCCAGCGCCAAACGGCTCAGGCACAACTGCAAGAATTAATTTCTCAGCAAGTAAGTGAGGCAATTAACCGTTACCTCGATCAACCCAATTTCTTCCCAGAACGGCAAGCATTAGGCAAAAACATTGGCAATGAAATTGTCCGCCAAGTTAGTGCTTTACTTCAGACATACGCACCTAACTTTGAGCAAAATGACAAGCCAAAGGACGAGCCAAATGACAAAGACCCTTAATTAATTACGCACTACTACTGTTGTCCCTAAACTCACTTGCTCATACAACAATCGGACATCAGAATTACGCATTCTTAAACAGCCGTGAGATACAGCCGTTCCTACCAGGTCAATATCCGGTGTGCCATGAAAGCCAATTTCATTGCGTCCATCTGACCAAAAACCAATCCATCTGTCTCCCAAGGGACTATCAGTACCAGCTTGAAATACTTTGCCCGTAATTGGGTGACGCCAGATTGGATAGTGTCGCATGTGGATCACCTGGAAAGAACCTGTGGGCGTTTCCCAACCTTTCTTACCGACAGCAATTGGGTAGCTGGCGATGACCTCATCTCCTGCGTATACATAGGTGCGGCGATCGCTTAAAACAACGACTACTTGCGTCTTGGTATCTGCCAGCCGATTAGATGGTATTTGTTGGGCTGAAGCCTGAGACCAGAGAGTTTTTGGCCAACTATCCGCAACGGGATTTTGTCTTTCTGCCTGCACCACCAGCCGCGTCTTAGTTGGTAGTTCCGTTGCTTTAGCTACATTCTTTTTAATTATTTGGGGCTGAGTTAGAGGCTTAATAGGAGAATACTTGAGTGTATAAGCTCTGTGAACAGTTGCTTTAACTCCATTCTTCTTAATTATTTTCGACTTAATTTGAGGCTTAATAGCAGAGGACTTTGGTGTAAACGCCCTCTGGTTAGTTGAGCCTTGGGTAACTTCACCAGGCGTCACAGATGCACCGAGGGCAGTTTCCCCTAAACTCACTTGGGAAACATTCTTGTAGACTCCCACTGTGGTGCGGCTTGCCTTGGGATTGGTTAGGGTAGAATCTCGCCGCATTGAACTAGATGCAGACTTCTCAGACTGCCCTTGGGCCGTAGTAATGCGCCAATGGACAGCTAAAGATAAAAATGCTGTGCCAAAACAAAGCAACATTACCATACGCCCTATAGATTCGTTTCTTACCATTGCCATCGCCTATTGTTTATCCCTGACATATCCAGCCGAATAATTGGATGAGTTGATCATCCGATGATCAAAAATTTATCAAAACTTATCATTTTGCATATAAATCTGCCACCACCTCTGGGCAAACTAAGACTATCCAAATTGTCCCAGCAGCAAAACTCCAATAGTTCTGGGGGTTGTAAGCCAATACTTAGACTTTCTGGTGGAACTTTTGAAATGTAGCAATCAATGATTAATGGTGTCGGTGGAAGAAAAACCATGTTTGAAAAACTATTGCTAGCAATCACAATTACATTTTCCCTTAGTTTCTTTTTTCAAGTTCGCGTACCAGAGCAAAATAACTCTGGTGCTATCTACGGCTCACAAGTAGAACAATCAGCAACTATTTTAGTGACAAAATCAAAAAAATAAATCACCATTATAGTAACCACAGCAATCCACCTTCCAGAAATTATTACCTGATTTTTAAAGGTAGCAAGAAGCTAGAATTACAAAATTTTTATCTTCATCCTTATAACCAGATTTAATTATTTTTATCAAGCGTATATACCCGGTTGCTAAAAGTACCAAAATGTGCATATAATAACTGCGCCTTTGTTAGTTGATGGGTGCAAGGGCAACTATGGGAGCAGTATAAGCAAAAAGCGGCTCTCCTGATTGCAATAAATGTATCCAAAATTTTCTGCCTCAGTGTTCCAGTCATAAATCCGTCACCTTAGCATGGAACTTCTGTCCCATTAGCAGGTCTAATAGATAGGGATGATTTAGAGCCAGTACGATCTATGAGTCAGTCGATTACTGTATCCTGGTCAACGGTTGATGCAAAGTATCCAGAAGCATCAGTGCAAGTTGACAAACTCCCTAACCACGATTTAATTTTGTGCTGTCAAGTGGGACTGCGACCCGATCGTGTGGCGTTTGCAGAACTATTACGCCGCTATCAAAGTCAAGTTGATAGAGTTCTATACCACCTAGCTCCAGATTGGGCTGACAGAGCCGATTTGGCTCAAGAAGTTTGGATTCGAGTCTATCGGAATATTAACCGATTACAAGATCCTGCTAAATTTCGGGGCTGGTTAAGCCGCATTGCCACCAACTTGTTTTACGATGAGTTGCGGAAACGCAAGCGGGTGATGAGTCCTTTGTCACTCGATGCACCCCGTTCCCTAGAGGACGGTGAGATGGATTGGGAAATCGCCGGCCATACCCCAGGGCCTGAGGAAGTCCTGACAACCAGAGAATTTTATGAGCAACTGCGGGAAGCGATCGCGGATTTACCAGAAGTCTTTCGTACTACCATTGTCCTCAGAGAAATCGAAGGCTTGGCTTATGAAGAAATTGCCGAAATCACTGGAGTTTCCTTAGGAACTGTCAAATCAAGAATAGCCAGAGCTAGAACGAGGTTGCAAGCCCACTTGCAGAATTATCTAGACTCCTAATTTACATTATCTTGCCTCTGCCATTAGGCAGAATTTAAGCATTGATTAAGAATGACCATAAAGTAGATCGCTTCTACCGTTAGCAGGAAAATTGACAATTTTTCCGAATTTCCCCCAGTTTACCCATGTAGGAATTGGTAATAATGTTAAGATGACTACTGATTCTCAGTTTTTCGACCGTTCACCTTTGCAACTTCCTGAAGATTTACCAGATGGAATCGGCAATAATACCAATGAATCAACGGGTCTTATGGATATGGTGAAGCGCGATCGCTTCGAGTTATTGAGTGCTTACCTCGATGGTGAAGTCACGGCTATAGAACGCAGGCAAGTAGAAGAATGGCTGGCAAATGATGCCTCAGTTCAATGCTTGTATGCCCGGCTGTTAAAGCTGCGCCAAGGCTTGCGGACTCTGCCAGTGCCAACAGCCCAAGAGTCACCAGAAGCAACAGTTCAGCAAGTAATGACACGTTTGCGCCGCCGTTCCCGTTTAAACTGGATGATGGGAGGTGCAGCCGTTGCTGCTTGTGCGATTAGCGCACTATCTGGTTTAGTAGCTGGTGGTGGCTCAAGGACGCCGCAACTGGCCCAAATAGAACCGATACAAACATCCTCAGCGTCTATGGTTCCCCCTTCCCCTCTGATGCTGGGACTAAATAACCCGGTAATTGAAATTCCGAAAGCAGCAGTAGCCTCTCCAGAAAAATCAATCTATGAGGTACAGCCGCAACGCCAGGACATAAACTAATCGTATCAACAGTTCACAAACCATAACTGTACTTTGCGGTTAAGCCACAGCTACTCCACCAACCCTCAGGTTGGAGGAAGCCTGTTAATTGCTCAACTTGTTCTAGAGTCATTAAATAAACCCAAGCCCAACCCAGAGAGAGCGATCGTGGCTCATAAACCTCGATAATTTGTCGATTATAGAGGTTTTCTGGCGTTTGTCTATCGGAGTGATAATCTTCCAGCACATCTAGGTCATTTAAAATCCTGGGGTTGGAAAAAGTGAGTAAATATCCGTGAACTTGGCTATCCCCTAGCGTCATTGCTGGGTAGCCCATTGGCAGGGCAAACAATTTACCTTGTACAAAAGCTCTTTTGACATCTACTACTTTGCCAGCACAGTATCTTTTATAGTTAGCTTCACCTGGTTTGAGCGTGCCGTAGACAAAAACCTGCACCAAATCAGTAAATTTTATTTTTGATTCAACCATCGCTTATTCTAAGCATTTGATTCCTTTTTCTACCAGAGAAATAAGTATTGTAAGGGCGTGGTGTAAACAAGCGAAAAAGTGAGTAAATTTTATTACATAGACATAAAAAAAATGTAGAGAGGAATATCGGAAGTTTCACCAATAATCCCTCCTTACATCATACATAGAAAAGTCACGTATAATAAGTAGCTATATAGGATTAGTTATTTGGGCAACTTAAGAGAGTAGTTAGATCCACTCTTAAGGCTTCTCATGATCATTTCTAGTCCACAGAAAGCACAGATACAGGTTAGATTTTTTGATGATATTTACAAACCCAAAATAGAAAAACTTCCATTTCTGCGAGATGTTGATATAGATCATGGGAGGAAAGTACTCAATACAGAAGCGGAATGCGACAAGTATATTGGTCTGTACGGCGGACACCACTTTCACAAGCTCTACGCAGCGTTTCCTTCAACAAACTTTCAGTACACGGAAGGTAAAAGCATAGAAATTATCGACTAGGGATGTGGACAGGCGCTTGCAACCTGCGTTTTAATCGACTATCTCATTGAAAAATGCATCAGCCCTAAAATACAATCAATTACACTCATAGAGCCATCTTCGATTGCACTGGAGCGCGGCGACAGCTTTGTTCGCCAAATGTTACAATCTGCTTTCTCTAATAACTCTCTAATCAAAAGAGTCAACAAATGTATAGATAACTTAAATTCTAGTGACTTTGTTTCAAGTTCTAGCAATATTAAGATTCATCTATTTTCAAACATACTAGATGTTAAAGCTTTCGATTTAAACAAGCTGTATCAGCTAATAATCAATTGCTTTGAAGGATTTAATCGTATTATCTGTACAAGCCCGTATCAGAATACAAAGAACTACAGAATAGATAATTTTTATAACCTATTTAACGAGTATCCTATAGTTAAAAGATCCTTTTATTCAGGCGAAGCAATTTACAAAGAGGTTTTTTATGATAACACTGGAAGATTTGAAATTAGCAGAATACAAAGGTATGAAAGGCAGTTTACTATAAAACTTTGAGGATTTTATGAAAAATAAACCAGCTAGTAATGCAATTCAGGGAGACTTATTTTCCGGGTTTGACTCCGTTGTAGATGAGTCAATTCAGAGCAGGGATAAAGAAGTTTTATCTATGCCAGATGCAGAGGTTACTTTCTATCGCAATTTTTTCAATCAGCAAGATAGCGATGAGCTTTTTCAGACCTTGCTTAACGAAATTCAATGGCGACAAGACAAAATGAAGATTTATGGTAAGGAGGTAAACTTACCACGAAAGACTGCTTGGTATGGAGATAGAAATATGTCATATAAATTCTCAGGGATTCATCTTGATCCAGAACCTTGGATACCTACACTGCTAAAAGTAAAAGAGAAAGTTGACGAGATTGCAAAAGTTAACTTTAACAGCGTTTTACTGAATCTTTACCGAGATGGAAACGATGGCATCTCGTGGCACACAGATGCTGAACCAGAGCTAGGGAACAATCCAGTAATTGGTTCTGTTAGCTTTGGCGGAGCAAGAAGGTTTATGTTTAGGCATAAACACAATCAGGATTTAAAAGCCGAAATTGAGTTAATAGATGGCAGCTTCCTTGTTATGGCAGGTGCAACACAGCATTTTTGGCAGCATCAAATCCCCAAGACATCGAAGCGGGTTCAACCAAGGATCAATTTAACTTTCCGGGTAATTAATCATTTCTGTTGATGGTATTTAGAAACACAGACAATAACTGACTGACATTACAGCACTTTACCGCATCCCCTCTAGTAGGGGATTTTGTCTGTTCATCATGGTTAAAGATGCTCTGATTTGTACCTAAAATGCCCTGGAAGCTGCTATTGGTAAGGGAATGAGAATATTGAGAATGGGTAAAATTTAGAGGAAAATGGCTAGAATGCTTATGGTGTAGGACTTATGGTAGATTTAAAGTATTACTTCAATAACTTTAGGCAACTAAGGGAGATAGGAAGATAATGAGAAGTTGTAGTTCGCACTCAAATGCTGACAACAAGTGTTTCGAGTATTATTTGAGCATTCATTTATAGAGATAAAGATGACTGAAAGTACTAATTTTAATTTATCTAGATATAACCCAGCAGCAATTGAGGAAAAATGGCAAAAAACATGGGCAGAACTTGGCTTAGATAAAACACCGACAGCTAGCAACAAGCCAAAATTCTACGCTTTATCCATGTTCCCTTATCCATCGGGCAGCCTACACATGGGTCACGTCCGTAATTATACAATTACAGATGTGATTGCCCGCCTCAAGCGAATGCAAGGGTATCGGGTAATACACCCAATGGGTTGGGATGCCTTTGGCTTACCAGCAGAAAATGCCGCCATTGACCGTGGTGTACCACCAGCAAAGTGGACTTATCAAAATATTTCCCAGATGCGGCAACAATTGCAGCGTCTTGGTTTATCCATCGACTGGGAATGTGAACTTGCTACTTGTTCACCGGATTATTACAAGTGGACACAATGGATTTTCTTGCAGTTTTTGCAAGCGGGGTTAGCTTACCAAAAAGAAGCAGCCGTAAACTGGGACCCCATTGATCAAACTGTACTGGCAAATGAGCAAGTCGATAACGAAGGACGTTCTTGGCGCAGTGGGGCAATAGTTGAGCGCAAATTATTGCGGCAGTGGTTTTTTAAGATTACCGACTACGCCGAAGAATTACTCAATGACTTGGATAAGTTGACAGGTTGGCCGGAACGCGTCAAGTTGATGCAGGCAAACTGGATTGGCAAATCCACAGGCGCTTACTTGGAATTTGCGATCGTTGGAATAGATGAAAAAATCGCCGTATACACCACACGTCCAGATACCGTTTATGGTGTCAGTTACCTAGTGTTAGCACCAGAACATCCTTTAACTAAGCGCGTCACCACAAAAGAACAACAAGCAGCAGTAGAAGCCTTTATTAAAGAAGTTTCCAATCAAAGCGAGTTGGAACGTACCTCTGAAGACAAACCTAAGCGGGGTATCTCCACAGGGGGGGCGGCAATTAACCCATTTACAGGGGAAGAAGTGCCGATTTGGATTGCTGACTATGTACTGTATGAGTATGGTACTGGGGCGGTGATGGGCGTACCAGCACACGATGTCCGGGATTTTAAGTTTGCCAAAAATTACGATTTGCCAGTTGATTTTGTCATTGCTTCCCCAGATGATGTTGCAGGTTTTGACTTAACTCCAACATCAGAGATAGATGAAGTTACACAACTCATCCAAATTGAATATAACCAGGCATACACTGAACCAGGAATTTTAATTAATTCTGGCGCTTTTACTGGTATGGCTTCCACAGATGCTAAACAAGCAATAATTGAATACGCCGAAAAACAAGATTTTGGTAAAGTGCGGGTGCAATATCGTTTGCGGGATTGGTTAATTTCGCGGCAGCGTTACTGGGGCGCACCGATACCTGTAATTCACTGTCCCAACTGTGGGATAGTGCCAGTGCCTGACAAAGATTTGCCAGTACAGTTACCGGAAGAGGTGGAATTTACTGGACGTGGCGGTTCACCTTTAACTCAGTTAGAAAGCTGGGTAAATGTACCTTGTCCGACTTGTGGCACTCCGGCAAAGCGGGAAACTGACACGATGGATACTTTTATTGATTCCTCGTGGTATTTCTTGCGCTTCCCTGACGCTAAAAATGAACAACAGGTTTTCGATTCCAGTAAAATTAATGATTGGATGCCAGTAGATCAGTACGTAGGTGGGATTGAACACGCAATTTTACATTTGTTGTATTCGCGGTTTTTTACTAAGGTTCTGCGGGACAGAGGGTTAATCAACTTTGATGAACCCTTCCAACGCCTGTTAACTCAAGGTATGGTACAGGGTTTAACTTATCTAAATCCTAACAAGGGCGGTAAAGATAAATGGATTCCTTCTAATTTGGTAAATTCAGCCGACCCCCGCGACCCCCAGACAGGTGAAGCATTGCAACGTCTCTACGCCACTATGTCTAAATCAAAGGGTAACGGTGTAGCGCCAGAAGATGTAATTTCCAAATACGGTGTAGACACAGCGCGGATGTTCATTTTGTTCAAAGCCCCACCAGAAAAAGACCTGGAATGGGATGAAGCCGATGTGGAAGGACAATCCCGCTTTTTAAATCGGGTTTGGCGTTTGGTGACAGATTATGTTGCGGCTGGGGTATCTCGTAAGAAAGCCCAATCTGATTTAACTAAGGCAGAAAAGGAATTGCGGCGGGCGATTCACACGGCTATTCAAGCGGTGACCGAAGATGTGGAGGACAATTATCAATTCAACACAGCTATTTCAGAATTGATGAAGTTGAGTAATGCCTTAACTGATGCTGACGGTAAAAATTCACCAATTTATGCAGAAGGTATTCGGACTTTGGTGGTGTTACTAGCACCCTTTGCACCACATATTGCTGATGAATTATGGCAGTTACTGGGTGAAAGTGATTCAGTTCACACTCAAAGTTGGCCATCATTTGACCCGGCTGCTTTGGTAGCTGATGAAATTACTTTAGTGATTCAAATTATGGGTAAAACTCGTGGTGCGATTCAAGTACCAGCACAAGCAGATAAAGCAGCGTTGGAGAAATACGCCCGTGAATCGGAAGTTGCCCAGCGTTACATTGAGGGTAAAGAGATTAAAAAGGTAATTGTGGTGCCTGGAAAGTTGGTGAATTTTGTCGTCAGCTAAGTACGGGTTTGCGTAAAATGGTGGGGAATTGAGGGGTGAAATTTTAACGCATAGGCGCTTCGCCTTCCCGCAGGGTAGGGACGCTGAGGGAAGCGCAGAGGGACGCTGAGGATTGAGTTAAAGCGATCGCCTGCTGATTTTCTTATCGTTTTTGGTTGAGACTCGGCTAGCAGTTTATCGCCAACCGTTAATTTAGGTTGCAGCTATGCGATCGCTCGAAGAAAGCGCCTCACGCAAAGCTATTTGGATGGTAATTTGAATAAACTTAGGAATAAATTGTAAATTTAGCCTGACAAAACATCTGAGGATTTATAGATGATTTTATCCGTTTGCATCGTCGTGATTCTAATCACTTCGGTATTATTGTTTGCACGAACAATCGTAATTGGGAACAGTTTGCAGCACGGATGATGAGGCTGTGACACTAGAAAGACCCTTACAAGGAAAACTAATTCGTGTGGTACGTCCAGTCACTTAAAAAGCTTTTGATAGAACGCGCAAACTTGAGATGTTAAGATGCGATCGCACGGATGCTAAAGTCATAAAGCATCTGTTGCAAGAAGTATTGTAAGAGTAGTTTCATTCTCTGGTATATATGTATTTAAAAACATCTGTATGATCGTCCAGAGAGTAAGACTGTTTTATTTATACACGAAAAAGTGCTTGAGAGTTTTGCTCACTCAAGCACTTTTCCCTAAAAGCTTATACCAACTCACTCGTTTGATGCAACATTTGAAATCTGCAACACTCCCTGAGGAGACAGCATTGCGGGGATAACTTGTGACAAACATGTGGTGAAATGGTATCACTCCTTGCACTAATTAAGAATATCTCTTTTGCAATAATACTGGGGATCTGGTGAGTGACAGTTTATGAACTGAACACTAGTTAAAAATGACTCACCATGAATAGTAACTAAGAAGACTAAAAAGGATTGTAGCAAGTTTCTAAGTATAGTATAAAAAGTTATAGTTGATTCGCAATCGCCTAACTCTGAGTGCAGTTTCCCAATGTGCAGCAATTAGTAGCATAAATATCTCAACTTCGGCGGCAAATGAACCACCATTGAATAAGCCAGAGAAGTCTTGGATATTAGCATCGAAGCGATTTGAACTGAAATAAATTATAGCCCCCTCCATAGATGGAGATATTCTTTAAAGAATGGCAACCCAAGAACAAATCCTCGACTCAAGCAGATTGAAAACTTTCGGTTGGGTATCTTTTATCTCTTAGCAAACGGTAACATCCAAGTCTTCCGCATAGTGTAGGGGGTTACTTCCTTGGTTGAAGCAAACATGCAGCTTTTTCACCGACGATTCCCGCGATATTCAAAACGAGTTCGCGTGTTTCTATAAAAACAACAGAAGCAGATTATAGGTAAATTCAATACTTTATCATACCCGTGCCTCATCTAGATAGGCGCTTCACCTTTGGTTAAAATAGCCACTCCGCTACGAGCAGACACCTGAAGCTGGTGTCTAGGTATGTGGTAAGATTGCCTAGAACAGAGGTTTCATCTGAGTTGGAGTCTCGTATAAATTGCAAAGGTCAAGCTGACCGATGATTAACTCCCACGATACTTTTCCTATAGATTTGGAAAATATACAACAAGGCTGGTGAAGAACTGAGTGGAATTTGTAGATGAATATCTAGGATTTTCTACCAGACTTAACCAACTTCCCACAATTTTGACTTTTATTTAACTTTTAGGATAGACACATGAACGATAAGCTGATGCTGATGATTCCAGGCCCAACCCCGGTGCCAGAAGCTGCCTTACTGGCATTAGCCAAGCATCCGATTGGGCACCGTACCAGTGAATTTAGCAACATATTGGCAGAGGTGACAGAAAACCTCAAGTGGCTGCACCAAACTCAAAATGATGTGCTGATGCTGAATGTCAGTGGTACGGGTGCTGTAGAAGCCGCAATCATTAATTTCCTCTCTCCAGGCGATCGCATTTTAGTTGGTTCTAATGGTAAATTTGGCGAACGCTGGGTAGAAGTTGGTCAAGCCTACGATTTAAATGTCGAAGAAGTTAAGGTGGAATGGGGAAAGCCTTTAGACCCCGCAGTATTTGCCGAAAAACTCCAAGCAGATACCCAAAAGCAAATCAAAGCCGTAATCATTACCCACAGCGAAACCTCGACGGGTGTGTTAAATGATTTAGAAGCCATCAACCGCCATGTCAAAGAACACGGTGAAGCTTTAATTATCGTTGATGCCGTCACTAGCTTGGGTGCGTTCAATCTACCCGTGGATGCTTGGGGCTTGGATATCGTCGCCTCCGGTTCCCAAAAAGGTTATATGATTCCGCCGGGATTGGGTTTTGTCTCTGTCAGCCCCAAGGCTTGGGAAGCTTACAAAACGGCGAAGCTACCAAAATATTATTTGGATTTAGGCAAATATCGCAAAGCCACAGCCAAAAATACAACTCCATTTACTCCGCCTGTGAACTTGATCGTAGCCTTGCACACTACATTGCGAATGATGAAGGAGGAAGGCTTGGAATCAATATTTGCTAGACATGAACGGCTTAAGAATGCTACCCGCGCCGCCATTCAAGGGTTAAATTTACCCCTGTTTGCAGCAGATAGTTGCGCTAGTCCGGCGATTACGGCTGTAGCACCACAGGGAATTGAAGCGGATAAGATTCGGTCATTGATGAAAAAACGCTTTGATATTGCCCTAGCAGGCGGTCAAGACCATTTGAGCAACAAAATTTTCCGCATTGGTCACTTAGGTTTTGTGAGCGATCGCGATATCCTCAGCTGTATAGCATCTTTAGAAGTTACACTCTCAGAACTTGGCTACGATGGTTTCACCCCTGGATCTGGTATAGCAGCAGCAGTTAGAGTGTTTAGTCACTCCTAAGTACTGAGTGATGAGTATGATTTTTACTCATTACTCAGACTAATCTAGATAGCCATAAACAAGTATATTTAACAGATTGATTTTCTCATCAGGGTTGGATTTCCAAGGTCAAACAGGCAAACGAGAAGTTCTTACAAACACAACATTAACAATTCAAAATTCAAAAATAAAACTGTCTAAAATTGGAGCAGTACGAATTAATTTGCACCGCCCAATCCCAGATGGGTTTGTGATCAAACAAGTCAGGGTAATCTACAAAGCATCAGGATGGTACACTCAATTAGATTTTGCAGTGTCATCTTTGTGTCCCCGATATCATGCTTCATGGCTTGTCTATTGACATTAATATGGGTTTGAAAAAGTTTTTGGCTGTATCTAACGGCAAATTAGTAAAAAGACAGCGTTTCATTTTGAATTGCTTACTTATGCTGTCTCCAGCCAATCATAAATTTGTTCTAACTGCTCTAAAGTAACCAAGCCATACTGCCAAAGAATCATTGCCAAAGGTCCTGGATCTTGCTCCCGATGCCGAAGCGCCACCGCCAGTGATGCTGTGGAAATTGCCAAATCTTCTTCCAAAAAATGAATCAGTCGAGAATATTTCGATGGTGACATTTGTATCTCACCTCCTTGTGCAGAATGTATTGTCATATATGAGTTCATGATTGCTTGGTAGCCAGTAGCCAGTATTTTATCTATCACTGTGCCGTTATCGGCTATACACCCTAGTACAGTTTTTTTGATCTGCCTTCAACAGAGGCTGATCATAGATGGTCTGAGAAATAGAAATTTTCGTGCAAATCATCTGCTTGAAAACCGAGCAGTATTTTTACTTAGTTAAATTAGCTCCATCTTGTTTACTTTTGTGCTTTATTTAATTACATATCTAGTAACAAAGATTCCATAGCCTATACTCTCTTATGGGCGACTATTTACACTAACGCCCAAGGGAATATTTTTGCAACCAAACCTTAAGACCGCGATTTCAGGTTGGAGACAGTGGAATTTTAGATTATTACCACAGTTTTTAAATAGTAGCGTTACAAGTGACTGTTCTACCACATAAAGTGACATTTTTTACAAAAACAACATATATTTCCACTGTGTAGGTTTTCAACAGAGTAACCACCAAAATCTTTATCCCTGTAAAGCAGCGAAGTCTCACAACTGAATTTTGACAATATCGCCCACTTTCAACTTCAATTCGGCAGCTCTTCCAGAGCGAAGTTCAATCACCTTATCGATTGGTGTATTGGGGCCATAGGTAGGACAAGGGTCATTTACACAAGGAGGTGCAGCAGCCTGAATATATTTAACTACACCTTTATGTAGAAATACCATATCCAAGGGCATGGGTGTATTCTTCATCCAGAAACTGACTGGTTGTGCTGAAGGAAACCCAAACAGCATCCCTCGGTTATCTGGCAAAGCTGGTCGATACATCAATCCCATCTCTTGCTGTTCTGGGGTCTGCGCTACCTCTAATTGAATCGTTGTGCCATTAGGAACAATGGCTTTACCAGTAATTGGTAGTGTTTGACCTTTAGGTGCTGGAGTTTGAGAAGCAGAGGTGGGGGTGGGAGGTTTAGCCGTTGTTGGTATGGAACAGCCCATCAGCAAAATACTCAGCAACATCGAGAGCAAACTTAGCCGACGAGTCATATAGTTTTTTGATTTTGTAATTTAGATTTCAATTTTACAGAATTTACGGCGATTTGTATTTGAATAGACCAGCTTGTAGAGACCTTTGATTAAATGTCCTAAGATTCTCTTAAAACGTAGCCGACACCGCGCACTGTCTGAATCAGGCGCTTTTGACCTTCATCTTCGATTTTTAACCGCAAGTAACGGATGTAGACTTCAATTACATTCGACTCACCCAGAAAGTCGTAACCCCAAACATTTTCCAGAATTTGTTCGCGGGTTAACACCTCACGGGGATGTTCCATTAAGAATTTTAATAGTTCAAATTCCTTCATTGTCAAGTCAATTGGGCGTCCGTTGTGTATTGCACGGCGAGTTGCTATGTCTAAAATTAAATCCCCAAAGCGTAACTGCTCGGTGGTATCCACATCGGGTTTTAGGTAGAGGCGAATCAACTTCAAAAAGTCTTCCGAGCGGTAAGGCTTAAGGATGTAATCATCTGCTCCAGCTTCTAGACAAGCTACCCGATCATCGACTGTATCCCTTGCCATTAAAATCAACACAGGCGATCGCAAACCAGTGCTTCTCAGATTTTTGCACAATGAGAGTCCTGATTCTCCTGCTAGCATCCGGTCTAAAACAATTAAAGCAGGTTGGCGATCGCGACAGTGTTGTAAGCCACTGGTCGCATCATGAGCCAAAATTGATTCATAGCCGGCTTCTTGCAAATCGCAAGAAAGCTGATTTGCTAGGCTCTCATCGGTTTCAATCACCAAAACACATGGACTTTGAGCAACTGTCATAACAATTTGGGATATTGGATTTGGGGTTGTAAAGATATTCCAGAGAAAATCTTTACATCAGTTAAAAGTGCAATTACGAGTTTTTAGTGATGGAGCAATCCTGATTTGACACGCTGCTAAGAATCTTTTAGCACGTTCAGGTGTCAGCCATCGAATTCTCCGATGCAATCTTAATAAGTACCTCCAAATACCATTCCTACACCAGTAATTCTGGAAGGAAATCACCAAACTGGGCATTGGGCATTGTTATAAAAGGCAAGTGAACAAACAGAAAATTCTTTCCCATGCCCCATGCCCCATGCCCAATGCCCCATGCCCAATTCCTACGGCAATTCTACCGAAGTTGGTTTAGCGATATGTGGCAAACCCCAACCTAATTTTTCTCGCAAAATTCGGAAAAACTCTGGGGGTTGTAGGCGAATAAATCGGACACTATATTGCGATCGCTCCATATACACACGGTCTTCTGGTAAGATATAGCACCCGCCATTACCATCTACCACCATCACCAGCCGAGGAATGTTTACTGGGTAGATATTAACCGATTCCGTATCTGGAAATACCAATGCTCTAGAAGCTAGGGAATGGGGACAAATGGGTACTAGCTGTAAAACAGGTACGCCAGGAGTCACCACTGGGCCACCAGCACTCAATGAGTAAGCTGTAGAACCAGTAGGCGTAGAAATAATCACACCATCCGCCGCAATATCTACTGGCGCATGACCCCCTATGGCAATTTCAAAATGGCACATAGACGTCAAAGGTTCCCGATGCAGCACCATTTCATTCAAGCACAGAGCTTCCCACAGCACTGAATCTCCCCGAAACACTTTGACGGTGAGCATAGCTCGTTCTTCAATTTCATACTCACCCGCCATCACCTGTTCTAGTGCTTGGGGCAATTGATTCAGGAAAGTTTCTGTCAAAAATCCCATGTGGCCGGTATTCACTGTTAGCAGTGGAATACCACAGGGGGCTACCTGGCGAGACGCTGCTAAAACAGTCCCGTCTCCCCCTAATACCACTGCAAACTGCATATCTGAGTCAAAACCAGGAGGCGTCAGACCGTCAATCGGGGTGTGGCATACAGGACTCTCAGGCGTAGAGTAGCCCAGTATTCCACCGATACTCGATGTGATACAAACATTCCAACCGGCTGCGGTTAGCTTGTCTTTCAACTCAATAGCGACACGACCCGCTATCGGTTTAATGTCATTGTAGATAATGCCTGCTTTCGGCACACTCAAATATCCAAATTTAGGCGATGCTCTTTATTATGTAATCCTTACACATTTTTGGTCATGTAGTCATTAATCTCGAGTCAAATGTCCAGAGTCTAGAGTTTAACGACTAATGTCTGTTTTGTAATGACTATTGACTATTGGCTTTTGAAGACTGTTTAAAAGGAGTTTTTTTAGGTTTCTGCTTTTTGGTTTTGTTTTTCTGGTAGTCTAACTCTTTGAGCTTTTTCATTATTCGGCTGAAGTACTCTTGTAGATAGCTTTCTAGGGTTGTGGTTTGTTGCTGATCTAAACCAAAGACTCTGTATACTTCATCCATTGAAGCATTTAACTGTTTACCACTAGCCAAAACTTCTGTAAACGCTAGCCTATCCGCTACGTTCCATCCCCACTGAAAGAACCGCATTAAGCCCCGCATAGCCCGTAGCAAGTTTATTGGCATCCGTGTTACTCTGGCGTCTTTTCCAGATAAGCGTTCGCACAGGCTGATAATTTCTTCTGCACTCCATGCACGAGTACCGACTACAGGAAAAGCTTGGTTTTCGGTTTCTGGTACACTCAATGCTCGGATAGCAAACTTCGCAATGTCCTGAGTGTCCATATAGGCGATGGGAGAAGAATTGCCTGTTACCCAAACTGGCTGTGCTTCCAAAATCGGAATCCCGTACTGGCCGATTAAGCCTTGCATAAATCCAGCTAGCCGCAAGATGGTGTAATTCAAGCCCGACTCAGCCAAGAAGAGTTCTGTACACCGCTTAATTTCCATTAGCGGTACTTTTGGGTATTTATCAGCATCTAAAATCGAAAAGAAGATAAAACGCTCTACACCTGCTGCTTTTGCTGCTTGAATCAATGCTACTTTGCCGTCCCAGTCCACTTGTTTGATACTCAGTGAATCTGTAGGGCGAGATGTTGACGCATCAATAACTTGGGTTACGCCTTCTAATGCTTCCGCTAGGCTTTCGGGATAACGCAAATTTCCTGGTACGAGTTCTGCACCCCATTCTTTGAGAAAAGCTGCTTTTTTGCTACTCCGCACGAGGCAGCGTACTTTATATCCTTCATCGATTGCACGACGAGCCACTTGTCTTCCTAATGTGCCAGTGGCGCCGATGATTAATAATGTCATGAGGGTTGTAATAAATTTTAATGTTTTATGAAAAGAATGTTATCAGGATAACCTATGCAAACAAAACTTTACATCTTTTCTCAGAAAATTTATTTATTTGGATATACTCATGAGAAAATCGCTGTCCGGTTAACGGACAAGCTTTTTTCCCATTTCAATGAAAAAGGGAGTGGGGATTAGCGGCAATGGGAAATGTGGAGAATAATAACAGACGCGATTAATCGCGTCTCTCCTAACTCCTGTACAGACGCGATTAATCGCGTCTCTCCTAACTCAGCACTCAATTATTCTTCTGAGCCTTGAATTTTCAGTAACAACGCGCCTAAAGCCCAGCCGACGAAGATTAAACCGAAGGATAATAGAGCTGCATTCAAAAGTTCGCCGCCCATTAGTGTGATTCTCCTTATGCAAAGTGGTGTGTAAACTAGGTCTACCAGAAGCTTTTCAATAGTTGCTGTAGGATTAGACCTGTGTAAATAATTTTAAACTAGTTTAGCAGGTAATCCCTACTGGTTTGGGAGGCAATCCTTACTGTTGAGAGAAGGGAAGATGGGTAAATTAGGAAAATTTGATGATAATAATTATGAAGAAATTTTATGTACCAAAAGAATCAAGGTAATTTAATAAATTTTAGCAAAGAGAATCGTCCGCGTTTGGCGCTGACGCTGGGAGATCCGGCGGGGATTGGACCGGAGGTGATTTTGAAAGCTTTAGCAGATGCAGAAATTAGTAAAAAATATGACGTTACAGTGGTGGGGAACCGGGATTTGCTGGCACAGATTTATTACAAACTGAATTTAACTGAGAATTTACTACCTTTGGTAAATCCAGACCAGTTATCAGTCATTGATGTGCAGTTGAATGGGGAAATTAAAGGTGAAATTATCCCAGGAATAGGTAATGCGGCCAGTGGTGCGGCTAGTTTTGCGTATATGGAATATGCGATCGCTCAAACACTGGCTGGTAAATTTGATGCTATTGTCACAGGACCCATCGCTAAATCTGCTTGGAAAGCCGCAGGGTATAATTATCCAGGCCAAACGGAACTTTTGGCACAGAAATCAGGTGTTGAGCGTTTTGGGATGTTATTTGTGGCGCGATCGCCCCATACTAATTGGACACTCCGCACCTTACTTGCTACCACACATATTCCCCTACGTCAAGTAGCCGATACATTGACACCGCAGTTGTTGACACAGAAACTAAATTTGTTGGTGGAGTGTTTGGAGAGGGATTTTGGTATAGAAAATGGGAGAATTGCGATCGCTGGGTTAAATCCCCACAGTGGCGAGCAGGGACAACTTGGACATGAAGAACAAGATTGGTTAATTCCGTGGTTAGAGCAAGAGCGGCAAAATAGACCACAATTGCAACTAGATGGGCCGATACCGCCAGATACGATGTGGGTTAAACCTGGTCAAGCTTGGTATGGAAATTCTTTAGTACAAAATCCGGCTGATGCTTATCTAGCACTTTACCACGACCAAGGCTTAATTCCTGTAAAGCTGATGGCGTTTGATCGGGCAGTTAATACTTCTATTGGTCTTCCTTTCGTTCGCACTTCACCAGACCACGGAACAGCGTTTGATATTGCGGGTAAGGGAATTGCTGATGCTACGAGTATCAAAGCTGCGATACATTTAGCGGCTGAGTTGGTTAGTCAAAGATTGGCGGCGAGAAAACTATGAATTATTTCATGATTTATAAATAGACTTGTCCAAAGAATCATGGAAGTGCAACCAAGAGAAATTAGGAATTATCTGACAGTAGATGGAAAAAATATTTTTGATGAGTGGCTTGATTCTCTGCGAGATAGAAGAGCAAAAGCTAAAATAAGAGCCAGACTTGACCGAGTTGAAGATGGTAATTTAGGTGATTGTAAGTCAGTTGGAGAAGGTGTTTTTGAATTGAGAATCGACTATGGGTCAGGCTACCGCATATACTTTGGACAAGAAGGTATAATAATTATTATTCTTTTGTGTGGTGGAGATAAAAGCACTCAAAAACAAGATGTTGATAAAGTTCAGGAATATTGGAAAGATTATAGGAGTAGAGATAATGCCTAGAAGTGTAAGCTATCACGAAGGACTAGTTAAACATCTCCAAGATCCACTAGAAGCAGCATCTTATATCGAAGTAGTTCTAGAAGAGGGCGATCCTAAAATGTTAGGAAAAGCGCTCAAAAACTTAATTGAGGCAAAGGGTGGAATTGATCAGTTTCCAGCGCAAGTTAGGCAATGCTATGAGCAACTAGACTTGATGTTATCTGAGCAAGGAGAAATTGAATTTTATTGTCTGAGTAAATTACTGGCTGCATTGGGATTACAGCTAGCAGTAACAGTGAAGTCAGCATGAGGTGATTTTTTAAGTACAGTTTAAATCACTCAGTCTTATACCTTACCAATCTACTTTGAGATTTTATAACTTTATCATCGAAGCTATTTACTAGCTTCAAGTAAAGGCAATTTATAAATACCAGTCATCTGTTTTTCAGGCGACTGGTATTTATTTTTTGTGCTTTTGGGGTTAGAGAAAGGATAGGCTGACGCCTAAAAGTTATGAAGTGTGTATTTATCTACTTTCTTAGTTGCAAGATTTCTTTCTTACTCTCTAAAAGTGAAAATAAATAAAGAGTTGTACTCCAGTAGTCGTGGTGTCAATACGTCTTTAAATATTTTTTCTTTTAAATAAAGAGTTGTACTCCAATAGTCGTGGAGTGCAATAGACTTTAAATATTTTTTTTAGAACGCTTCGCGCTGTACAAAGATTGAACCGGCTAACGCCTAAAGGGAATGAAGAAAAGAATTAAAGAGTTGTACTCCAATAGTCGTGATGTCAATACGCCTTTAAATATTTTTTTCTGAACACTTCGTGTGAAGGGAGTGTAATTAGTTTTTTCAGAGTTTAAATTTTTAGGAGTTAATAATGAACTTACTTGAAACTGTTGGACACGTTCGTACTGATCTTCAAAGTCTTCATGACTGGACTGATCGTCAATTTAGGATGAAGTCAATGTCTTATAGTTGGGTTGCTTCTGATCGAACTCACAAATGGTTTGGATACGAGGTAATACTATTGCCTAATGCGAAAATTAATCCAGGCAATTGGGATGAGAGGGTTAATCGACTTGGCGATCGCATTTTCCCAGGATGGAATTGTGCCTTATTATGCCATTATCGTCCAGGTGGTTGCATGAAACAACACACTGACCATTCCGTTTTTGAACCTCTAGTAGCATTGGTCAATATTGGACGTGCTACTTTATCCATCGATAATCAAGAACATCACCTTGAAGATGGTCAGGTTATCAAGTTTGATTCTAGTATTTCCCATGAACTACTTCCTGTTGTATCTGAGCGATGGTCTTTATCCTTTCGTCAGATTAAACCACAGTATTTACAGTTTTAAATTCCTGTAATCTTTTTCCTGTAAGGATTACATGACTGTGGTTGGATCGCTGATGTCACTCTATATTAAATCTTTGTAGCTTGCGCTCCCATCGGAAATACAAACTTTCTCCATCCACCTCATCTGTCTCTTCACTTTCATCAATGAGGTCTTGGTTTTTCTCCTCTAATTCGCGCATATACTGCCTGAGTATACCCCCAACAGCGATCGCTCTAGTTTTATGCAGTTGACGGGTTAACTCTAAAAACCATTCCCTATCACCCACTAAATCTGACTCTTTCACCTGATACTTGAGAATTTCTGGGATGAGTAGTGAAGGGTTATGATGCTTTGCGATCGCGCTAATATGAACAACAGGCTGGTAATCAATCCGTAAGGACTGCTGCCACAACGCGACCCATTTGGCATGAGAAAGATAGCCATGACTGAAATAGGAAGGCGGCACCATTGCCAAAATATGTAAATGGGGATGTGCCGAGACTCCATCTTTACCTTTAGTAACTTCTATGGACTTTACCCAACCTTTAATAGTCCATGCTTTCAACTCAGTGAGTCGCTTAAAAGCTTTATTTATTGAATCCAAGTTTTGCTTGAGTTCCTCAATTTGGCAATTCTTTACAGTCAAGGTAATAAACAGCCAACGGTGTTTGGGGTAATCAGTGACAACCTGTGGGAGAATTTTGTAAGCTCTTGCTTTCCACATTAGCGATCGCCGCCACTGACAAACCGGACAATGACGAACTCTACAAAATCGCGTATCTAATAGCTTTAACTTGAGAATACCTTCCGATTCGTCTGGCGCTAATTGAAACTTCAGCAACTCGGAACACATTCTCATCCGCCAAGCATACTGCTGAAAATAATCTTCGTCTGCTTTAGCGTAATAATGTAAGACTTTATCAGTATTAGCTCTGTGCTTGTCCCAAATTTTACCTATAGGCGAAACTTCGGATAAACTCTGTACATTTCGATTTTTCTGAAACTTATCTTGAGACGATATATTAAAACCAATAAAGTTACTGTCTGAGGCTTGAGCAGACACAAAATCACCAAATCAGTTTGTATCAACGCCCCAAGTTAACGCAAGTTATACAGTCAAGCCTCAGTAAAAGTATTTAGGTAAGTCAGATGTCATGATAATTCCTAATTATTACCCATTCACAAATGCGATTTTTTGTCTCCATTAATAAACAATGGTGCAACTACTCATTAATTACGAATTACGTTAGCGAGTCCGCGTTCGCTTTTAGCGTCTCGTAGAGAGCGTCATTACGAATTAGTAATCTCGTCTGGCACTTCAAACTTGTAACCATAGCCCCGCACAGTTTTAATAAACTCCGGTATGCTGGTATCGACTTCCATCTTCTTACGCAACTGACCAATATGCACATCAACTACCCGTCCATCGCCTACATAGTCGCAACCCCAAATTTTTTGGATTAGCTGTGGGCGACTCCAAGCCTGATTAGGATGACTTGCCAAAAAATGTAAGATATTAAATTCCAGCGCTGTTAAAGTAAGAGGCTTGTCATTAAGTGTTACCTCTCGACCCTCTGGGTTAATTGCTAGCTGCTTGAAGATGATACGTTGTGATGGTGAGGGATTGATGTAGCGTATGCGTCTCAAAAGAGCTTCTACTCTAACTTCAACTTCTGCAAGACTAAATGGTTTAGTCATGAAATCATCAGCACCTGCGCTTAAGATTTTAATTTTATCAGCCTCGTCAGTCCTACTAGTCAGGATCAGCACTAAAACATTAGTACGACTCTGCATTTCTTGGCAGAGGCTATAACCATTGACATCCGGCAAATTCCAATCCAGAATCACTAAAGCTGGGTTGAATTGCTCAAACAACGATAAGGCAGTCTTACCATCTGCTGCTGACTCTATTTGATATTTCCGACTTAAAAAACGATTGACGAGATTTCGCACGCCGAAGTCATCATCGACGATCAGAATTTTGGGAGTAGTAGCGGTAATCATAACCATAATGCTGCCTATTGTAGATTGAGCGATTCGTTGTTAGTCCAGTTTTGGTTTACGTGTTTATTGAAAGTGTATTCACGCGCGTCTCTAGTGAGTACGATCGCTATTGTAGTACTTGTATACAATTAATTTTCCATGAAGTTTATGAAAACTTCAGTGATCATAATGCTGATAAGATGTATAATTTTAAACTTTTATACTTAAGATAAGTGTAATTTAAGACCATCTTGATCACCGCAAATAGTCCAGAGATACACCAAACGCCACGGCAATTGCTACAACTTTCTCAGAGCAACCGCCCTTCCTGATTAGTTAGATATCTATAACGCCTCATAAACGAAGCCATAAGCCAATTGAGATTCTAAACTCCTACTTACCCAAATGTACTCTAGCCAACGGGTATGTCCTCTTGAAGGGGGTCTACGAAAATTTACTCAGCCTGCATTTACATATAGCTACCCTCTTAAATATACACTATACTACAAGTTTCAGCCTGAAACTATGACAAGGCAATCACTGAGAGTATTACCACAAGGCATAAGGGCAGCAAAAACAGCTTTAACAGACAAAAAGTCAGCATAAACAGGACTTACGCAAACAATAGCCGAAAAGAATGATTTTCTTCTTAGGGGCAACACCCTGCGGTCAGCCTTCGTCTACATCAATTGCCCCTACAGCGCGTGTAGTTTTGCGTAAGTCCTAATAAATTAGCAACAGCTTTAGGCATTACACCTCAACCAGGTTCGAAATTTTTTGCTGCTTTAGTCGGTTTCACGCTCTTGTTTTATGCAAATCTGCCAACAGCTAAAGTTATCTTTTTTTATTAATTAGGTGGCGAATATAATAAATTTAAATTTATTTACAATGTGTCTAAATAATTAAAGATTAGAAATATAAACTTATTATATATTTAATTAATTTCATCCAAAAAGCTGACTTTAGATAGTCTAAGTTGACTAAATTTACAATGGATTAAATGGTAGAAAATATTTCAATTAGCCAGTCTATCTCAGGAGAGAGTTTGAGTAAATTCATCCCAGAGAAAGAGCAATTAAATCTGCTTAGTCCCTTAAATTAGTATAAATATCGTTAGTAAGGAATAGTTATGACTAACAATTTAGTAGGCGGCATTATTCCGCCCCAGCCACCAATAGAAGCACAATCTGATGTTGATGTCCTGAAGACCCGTCTAGAATGGGGCGAACCAGCTTTTACAATATTGGATGTGCGCGATCGCCTGATTTTCAACCAAGGTCACATTATGGGAGCGATGCCAATGCCAATAGATGAATTAGTAAAGCGCGCCGTAGCTTCTTTGAATAAAAGCCGTGATATTTACGTTTACGGTGCTAATGAAGAAGAAACTGTCCAAGCCGCACAACAACTGCGTTCCAATGGATTTGAGCATGTCTCCCAACTCAAAGGTGGTCTTGAGGCATGGAAGGCGATCGGTGGCCCAACAGAAGGGATTATTGAATCAAAAACTCCCCCAGGTCCAGATGACTACAATGCCGTAGATAAGCTAAAAAATCAGCAAGAAAATTTGCAAAAGGGAAGCAGTAGCGCCACGGAAGCTATTAAAAAAGGAGCTACTAACCTTAAGGAGGGCATTCAACAAGGAGCTAGTAACCTCAAAGAAGGCATTCAAGAGGGAGCCAGCAATCTCAAAGAAGGCATTCAAGAAGGAGCCAGCAATCTCAAGGAAGGCATTAGTGAATCTAAAACTCCTAAAGACACTGAATGATTCCAATATTGGATCTTAGGCAAAGCTGTACTTAGAAACTACCGAGGCAAAGTCCGCCTGCACAGAATAATCCTAGCCTGACGTGAATTCGATGGCTCATATAATCTTTGTTTAATTAGCTGAAGCAAAAGCCCTCTAAGAGGTTTTACTACTAGGCAAAACTGTCCCTCTCCGACGGGTGAGAGGAACAGATTTGAGCTTTAGTTCAAGGCAGGGAGAGATTCGTCGAACTCACGTTAGCCTGGGTTGGCAGACTTTGTTTGTGAGCCACCCACTTCTACAACACGGCGTAAATAAAGCACCGATTCCAAATCAATACTTCTCTACCAGAGGCTGCGCCAAGGGCAAGTATTACACTCAGCCCTTCTCTACGAGAGGCTACGCCAACAGCAAGCTCAGGGTAAGACCTGTCGAACTGCTCTGTTACCATGAAACGCTTACCCTGTATACCTGTTTGAATTTTGAATTTTGAATTTTGAATTCCGCCTTGCGGTATTAGTCTTTTGGCGTAGCGTGTGCTGGGCGCAGGGCAATTTGCAAAAATGGATGCTTCCTTTGGAAGAGGTTTATAGTTTGATCAATGTTCAAACAAATCCTTAAATTGCAACAAATCTAAGGAAACAATTGTTGGCAGAAATTCAAAACATTCTTGAGCAATTTCCCAACGTTCTTCTCGTTTGAGCATTTCTATTAGCTTTTGCTGCACACTAAGTAAGTAGCGCACATCATTGGCAGCATAACTCAGTTGAGCTTCTGTTAAACTAGCGGCGTTACCCCAATCAGAACTTTGAGAGCTTTTATCCAGTTCCACTTGTTCTAACTCTTGTACCACATCTTTGAGTCCGTGGCGATTTGTATAAGTACGGGCTAATTTACTAGCAATTTTGGTGCAAAAAGTGGGCTGAACCTGAATCCCCAAATTAGCTCTCAAAGTGGCAAGATCAAAACGAGCAAAGTGAAACACTTTTACGACATTTGCCGCTGACAAGAGTTTTTTTAAGTTTGGAGCGTCAGCTTGTCCTTTGGCTATGCGGATTGCAGTCACTTTCCCGGATTGGTTGCACAGCTGGACAAGACACAAGCGATCGCGCAGTGGCAATAATCCCATTGTTTCTGTATCAACTGCGATCGCTGCTGATTCTAAATACTGGCTAAGGGCTGCGTCGCTGAGATCGCGATCGCTCACCTGAAAATCTTGTAATGTCATGAATTGTTTAAAAATAATAGCAGTGTCCAGCAGAGAAAAGTCTTGTCAGACACTAGATTATTATTGTGCAAAAACATCAGAAATTAAATCTACCTAGTGTGGAAAAAAAGTTGTGTCAGGTAGACATCGCCTTGATTATTAGTCGCAACGCCAATTCCAGTCAGGTTGTAATTTCCTTTAAGATTTTTTAAATGTCCGGGACTTTTGATCCAACCAGTAACAGCTTCGTCCACAGGGTTGCTATATCCCCGGTTGAAAGCAACATTTTCCGCCGCGCTGTTGTAGCGAAGAGGGATAGCTTTGACTCGCCGTTCAAATCCCTGATGGCTAAATGGGGTTTTACCTTTAGCCATGTTTTGACTATGAATTCTTGCCTGTCGAGTGATATTTGCATTTAGAGTCAACTTTGGCAGTCCTTTAGAAGTCCGATATCGATTAATTTCATCAAATACTGATTTTTCTAGCTCAGTAGTTTTAAAAGTAGGAGTCGATATTGCAACCTGGCTAGAAAAAAGCGACAACAGCTTATTACGGGTGGATGTATTCGTTGAAGGATAATTTGGGATCGGAACAGTCGTTAATCCACTAGCAAGGACAAGCGCACTTA
Organism: Nostoc sp.; assembly: GCF_036919815.1. GTDB lineage: Bacteria > Cyanobacteriota > Cyanobacteriia > Cyanobacteriales > Nostocaceae > Nostoc. Next base: position 36,577 of record NZ_JBALCE010000010.1, on the reverse strand, counting down.
AAGCGATGCCAAAAGCAGTTTGTCGGAACATGGAGAATTGCGTAATGTGTAGAGATATAAGACTTCTACTGTACCTTATTGTTCCGACGATATATACCACGATACTATTAAGGGTTGATGAATTTCGGCAATTTGGCTATATCCTTGTATCGCATATACAAATAATCATTTCCAATTGTCAATACTTCAATCGCTCAGCTGTATGAAAATCACAGTTATTTTTGCTGAGAATTTAAGATTTTTATGAATTACTAAAAAAATAATGTAGTATTCGATAGACAAATGTTATTGAAACTACATTATTCAGCCTGTTAGCAAAAGCTTTGCTAACAGGCTGAAGTCTGGGGAATTTGAGAAAAAACCTAAATTTTAGCAAATCTATCAGCGAAGGAAAATTTGTGTAAAGTAGATTTCGCCTTGACTGTTGCTAGCGACACCAATGCCCGTCTGATTATAATTACCTCTAATATTGGCTAGATGCCCTGGACTTTTGAGCCAGCCTTGAACAGCTGTTTTGGCAGGAGTACTATATCCCTGGTTGTAAGCGACATTTTCACCAGCTGCACTGTAAGAAATACCGATTGCTTGAATCCGTTCTGAAAATCCCGTATGTCCAAAGGGAACTTTACCATTAGCCATGTCCTGACTGTGAATCCTGGCTTGATTATCAATGGCAGAATTACGAGTCAGGTTTGCTAGCCCTTGGGAAGCTCTGTAGTTATTAATTTTGTTGAAAACCGACTGTTCTAAACCAGCAGTGTTGATGCTAGATGCTACGATTTGAACAGCATTATTTGATACACTCGAAGATATCGGCGTAAAAGTTGGATTTGTTACAGGAGTAGCGATCGCCCCACTACTGAGAAGGATAGTGCCTAAAGCAATGCTATAGATTGTTGTCTTAATCATTTGCTGAAAGTAAAGTTGTCAACAATCTAACTAAAATAATGTCAGTATGACAAATTGGTTATATGTCTATATAGTTTTGTTTATGGCATTTTATGTTCAAAAACGACCATCAAACGTTTAAATCCGCGATCTTACGAGACAATTGTGCTGTTTATAAAAAATTTATCTCTACCATCATCCGTGAAAGTTAAAAAGGACATCATTTTTGTAAATTAGTAATTATACTTAAATTTTAAAAACTATTTAAGTATAAAATTTGTTATTTTTTGAACTAATGGGGCAAGAATCAATGATGCGTATCAAGATTAGGCGTAGGCATTACCTGTCCAAAAATTATGTTTACGACCCAATTTTCAGCAATATTTTAGGTATTATTATTTAGTTAAAATAGTATGTAATCTTATTTATGGCGAATGCTCTACCAGTAGTATGATTATTTCTACATAAATTTCTCGTATCGGCTCAATAAATAGGGGGAGCCGATACCATTTTACTTTGCACAAAAAGTGGGAGAATGTCTCGTAAGAAGCAGTACTTACAAATAATGACAATCACTAATGTCAGTCACCAATACGTTATATGCGCTTCGCTTCTAGGGCACACTGGAGCCAAAAGCTCCTGAACCGAGTTCATCATCTGGACTGTCGCACCAATCGCTTACATACGATTTAGATGGATGGTTGAGATCGAGGAGAAGACTTTATGCGTTGGATGATGGATGTTTTTCGGTGGATTGTTGAGGTCGTTAAGAAAACTTTTGCTGTTTCTGGATAAGTTTTGGCAACACAAATGTATAATTAATTAGGAGAACATACTCATGTCTAATCAAGATATCGTTAAGTTTGGTGATACCTTCTATATCAAGCATGAGAGCAATAAATACTTGATTGCGGTTGAACAAGGACGCTACAACTGGCCGAAGTTGAGCCAAGAGAAAAAAAAAGTAACAAAACTTGAACTTGTGGGCGGCAATGGCCAGGTTCAAGCCAACAGCCGCATCAAAATCAGAACGACAGAATCAGCAATGGGCAACAATAATATTTTGGGGGCTTTTGCGGATAGCCATGATTGTTACTATTGGCAAGATGGCTATGATGAGGATAAACAGAGCTGGCAGATTACTAAAGCTGATGGCGATACAGGTCTAATTCGCTATGGTGATCGCGTTCGCATCACCAACATCTCCTACAGTAATCAAAGCCTAGCTCCCGATATAAAGTACGATGGTTATATAACTACCGTGGAAAATGCTGGCGACTCGTGGATCTTAGCACCTGCTGCCGCTGTAGACAGTTCTTATAGAGGTTTAGACGATACGGGGAGGCACGATCCAGAAGAAGTAAGTGATGGAGAGGAGGATGATGATGATGTTCCTACTTGGTTCTAATTCATCTGTACTACCGTCTTCTTCTCATTCGTCATCGTGGTTTTGCGTCGTGTTGCGTGTTTGACGCTAACCAATGATACAGGAAAGATACTGATCTTGCTTTAAAGTTTCTGTGAACGGTTCCAAAAAACAATAACTTAGGACTTACGCATTGATAGAGTAGTAAAATACTCTACGTACTTATACTTCCCTAGTCCCTGATTTATGTACTAAGCTGTCGCGTATATAACTTGCACTTTTCATGTTCTGGAACCCTTATTGCAACGAGGACACTCTAGAAAATTAAAGACGCGACAGCTTAACGTCACCGCTTGTCAACTCATATCTAAGCCTTAGGCAGGCTTCGCCAACAACTATGCAGTTTGGCTGTATTTCAGCTTTCCGTTAAGCTACTGTGACGTTGAGAAAATTTGATAAGCATACCCAGTCTGAAAAATGCGCTTTTTTCCGGTCATGAGTTTTCATTGATAAGTTGAAATGGGGAGTGATAAAAATGAATATACTGCCTCAAAAACTACAGTTCATCTCCAAGCATGAACAAGCTTTTGAGATTAAGAATCTAAATGGATTAGAACTCTTCAAATTTTTTGTTGCAAAAATTGAGAAAATCGCAGAGGGGTGTTTTCTAGAAGCCGGGTGTAAAGTTAAAGCAGATCGAATCTATTTTGCGCGGTTTAGTTTGGGATTCAAGCTCCAAAACACAACCCAACTAGGTGTAATAATTGACTTCTTTGATCAAATCAATTCAAGAATTGATGTTGATCTAAATTACTCACTAATTGATAGATTCCTTACAGTTGATTCTGATATCAGCAAAATTAGCAAGTTCATGTTTGGTGTTGATCTCCGTAGAGACCCTGCAGAGTCATCATTAGACATTGGTCTGACTATTAAAGATTATCCAGAGAAACAAGAACTGGCGATTAACCTAATTGGGAAGAATCTAGAAGCAGATGCACGAACATTGCTGATTAAAAACTCTCTGCACATGGGTTTCGATTTTGGCTTTAAGGGCGAAAGCAACATCGAGCTTTATCCCCGCTTTAATAAATATGAGTGGCAGCAGCCCAATGTACAACAACGATTAATGCAAGTCCTCTCGCCAACAGTCTTGAAGCTTCTACCAATCTGTAACTGGATTTACATCGGGCTATCAACAGCCAATCCATCCCGAAAAATCTACTACTATTTAGAAAATTTTAATGACTTTTTCAGTTACTTTCCTGCCAATGATCTGGCTCATAAAGTTCATGCCTACTATCAGCACCAACCTGTAAAAAGCATGGCGATAGCTGTTCTAGAAAGTGAGCTACAGTCTCAGCACATCGAGGAAATGAATCTTTATTACGTTCTATAAAAATGAAACCTATTAGTTCATAAAGTCCCTCCTTACCTTTCATTTTTTAAATAAAAATCCCCCAGATCAAACCCCACTTTCGTGTTGAAATTATTCAACCTAAAAGGGGTAAATATAGCGAAGCTATCATCAAGGGCAAGATAGACTGAAAACTCTTATTATATATAGGTTTCAGCGATGTTTGAGTAAAATTGACACCAGGGGACAAAACTTAAGTATCCATAGCTACAAAAACCGTAGTATTTATTAACTTTATTTACAGGTTTTACAGTTAGGGCAATGATCATCTTTTGGCGTGAATTGACTGAAACTCTTTGACATCAAGCTTTCTAGCCCAATCCAGAGACTCCAACCAAACAGTATTTGTAATTCTGTGTGCTAGGCGAAAAGCAATTATGGGGTGAAGAGTACCAGTGCATTCATGCAGAAATTCTAGTTCGATGTCAAAAAAGCTATAGCGTATATATAGCATAGTTTCCAGTTATCTTGTCCCTGATGACAGCTTCGCTAGATCCACCCCATCATGTACGATGAGGTCAAACAAAGCTGGTATCCCCTCAATACTTCGGGGAAAAAGTTATTCAGTCACCCATGAGCAACCAAAAGGATTGAGAAGAGATTTTTCGCGAATAATAGACCCCAAAGATGGAATATTCCCCAGATGAGAAATGCGGTCACGGATATATTCAAAAAAGCTGATTCCTAACTTACGAGTAAACAAGAGACATAAAAGTATCCCTTGTCTGAGTCCCCTCAAGAGTTTGAGTTGCATAACTAATATGACGTCGCTGCACCATCGTCCTGGCAGCTAACTCTGCCGGATTATTATGCAAGGGCAATTCAGGATGCTCTAAAACATATAGCAACTCGGAACTTTTTAGGAGCGTTAATCGTTTTCGCTCATCCAATTGTTGATAACCACTTGGAGTATCGAAAAGTTTCCAAAACTCAGACCTAAGTTTGTCTGTTCTTTGCTGACTGGGAGAATCTTTATAAGCAAGTAAGTCTCGATAGTAATCCCAGAAATCATCTAGAAATTTATCAAGAGTTTTTTGGTGACAAGCAACATAAGGAGTCAACTTCTTATAGTGTCGTCCCTCATGCACCCAACATAAAGCTATACTATCAGTCAGGAACTTGAACTGGGGAGCATCATCACAAACGAGAGTTTGTACCACTGGCCAATCAGTTTGCTGATGATTATTGCAATCGCTGCTGCTTCGGTGATGCCAGTCCGTTGCCCTTGAACCAAGTTTGGGTAGATATGTATCAAGTAGGGCATTAAACTCTGCCTCACTCAACACGGTTTATTGAGGTAATAGTTTAAGTGCGTTTTTCCATTTAGCTGGAAGTTGGAAGGTCTCCAGTAAATTATATGTGACTTGATTGAGAATTAACTCCAATTCTCGTCCGTTTTGCAATACTTTCACTACACTCAATCGGTCTTTATTGGCAGTAGTCGAGTAGATTGTATATAAAGGGTTGCACACTACATTAGTGGTGTAGTTCACCCCACCCACCCGCGCACCTGTTTGGTCTAAGTGTTGCCAAGGACTGCTCTCTAGTCCCGACGCATATACTTCTGTTTTCTCGCTTTCAAAATCAACGTGGTTTTTAATTAGTAGGTTCGATAAATATCCTGCTGATATGGATATCCCAATATCTTCTAAAAACTCTAATAATTTGCCTTGGGTCATGTTACCCCCGTAGTACAGACTAATCACTAAGGTTTTCATTCCAGGCCCGAATTCCCCTTCGTAACCACAAGGAAGTTCGGCTAAATAGGTTTTTCCAACTGATGGTGAGTAGTATTTCTCTTTCCGGAATAATATGTTGTCCGTTAAGAGAGTGATGTCTTGGATGATTACTTCTTGATAACCTTTAAATTCTGCGTCTGCTGGCAGTTTGTCTTGGGGGTATTTCAGTATTTCTTCTCTATCTATTTTAATCGTCCCGTTCTTACTGCCTTTGCTGTGCTTTTTTGGGGTCTGTCGTTCTTTTTCTGATGAGTGATTTTTGGCATCCCCTTTCTTGTTGGCTTTGATGTCTGGCTGACTTTTTTCTCCTTTCAGGCGGTTATTTTCATCTTTTAACTGTTGATTTTCTGTTCGTAATTCTTTTACTTCTGCTTGTAATTGCTCTATGAGGTTCAGTAATATTTCTATTGTTCGACGCATTGATTCGTCTGCAATTTCTTTTGGCTCGATGGCTTGCAGTATCTCTTCTCCCGTTTTCTTACTCGAATCTAGCTTTTGCGTCATGTCTCATATTTTATTATGTTCTGTCTCCCAACATTCCTTATTTTTCTCGGCTACCCCTATTTATTGAGCCGATACAATTTCTCGACCAAGAGATTTCCAATTAAAAAAATATCCCATCGTCGGGGCGTATTGCAATACGCCCCTACAAATGTAGAAATAATTTGGGATGATTTATTTTTTGTCAGTCCCTAAAACCTCTGGGCGACTAGCTTTGGTTGAGGGTTTCTAACTCTTTCTGTACCACGCGCAACACCCGCGAAATTATTCCGCACGCCACAGTTCACACTCCTTGCACTAAATTTTGGCGTGCCAACTCGTCGTAAGTGGGTTGCAGTAGCATAGGATATTGGAATTTTTGATCCCTTATTGCTTTTGCGCCAAAATTTTATGTATATTTACGCATCCTTTAATAACTTGGCTACTGTTTGTACATCCTTATCGCCGCGTCCAGAGCAGTTAATTACAATCCGGGGACTGTTGGGTAGTTGGGGACATAGGGTTTCGAGGTAGGCGATCGCATGGGCTGTTTCTAATGCTGGGATAATCCCCTCCAATTTCGATAATCGCTGGAATGCCGCCAAAGCTTGTGCATCAGTCACACTATAGTATTCAGCGCGACCAGCATCCTTCAAATAACTATGTTCTGGACCCACACCTGGATAATCTAACCCCGCACTAATTGAGTGTGCCTCAATAATTTGTCCATCCTCATCTTGCAGAAGATAGCTCATTGCTCCATGCAATACACCAACTCGTCCTTTTGTCAAGGTTGCTGCGTGTTTTGGGGTATTGACACCTTCTCCGGCTGCTTCAACCCCAATTAACCGTATAGAAGACTCATTGAGAAACTCATAGAATAGTCCCATAGCATTGGAACCACCACCAACACAAGCCAAGAGAATATCAGGCAATACACCCCACTTTTCCATTGCTTGGGCGCGAGTTTCTTGACCAATTACTGCATGAAAATCACGTACCATCATCGGGTAAGGATGAGGACCTGCTACCGAACCCAGGATGTAGTGAGTCGTTTCCACATTTGTCACCCAATCCCGGATTGCTTCAGAAGTAGCATCCTTCAGGGTTCCCGTACCCGCCTCCACCGGACGCACTTCTGCCCCCATCAACTGCATTCTGAACACATTCAAAGCTTGGCGTTCCATGTCATGAACGCCCATGTAAATTATGCATTCCAACCCAAAACGAGCGCAAACTGTGGCTGTGGCAACTCCATGTTGTCCAGCACCCGTTTCGGCAATAATCCGTTGCTTACCCATGCGCTTTGCCAACAATACCTGACCAAGGGCATTATTGATTTTGTGAGAGCCAGTATGATTTAAATCCTCGCGCTTTAAATAAATTTGCGGACCCGTGCCATCGGGTCGGGCATAATGAGCAGTCAGGCGTTCAGCGAAATACAATGGTGTGGCACGTCCTACATAGTCCCGTAACAACTGCTGTAGTTCTGCTTGAAAACCAGGGTCATTGCGGTATTGCTGATAAACTGTTTCTAGTTCAGTAAGAGCAGGCATCAGCGTTTCAGGTACATACTTACCGCCAAAGCGTCCAAAGCGACCTAGCGTATCGGGAACCTGAGCAGTTGAACTTGGAGAAAGGGGAGTAGTAGTCACGGGCTGATTTTGATGACGGGAATAACTTAATTATTATAGAAAAGTCTGGGGTATATCTGGGGAATGGGCAATGGGAACTAAATTCTTCGTTGATATTCAATGCCCAATACTTCTCTACGAGAGGCTGCGCCAACGACAACGCTCACTACAAGTCAGTACAAGTGCCCAATGCCCAATCTAATTGAATCCCTTGCAATGGATTTGTGATGTTAGCCTAGAAATTGATTTCCCAGCAAAACGGTTGCGTAGAAGTTTCCCTTGCCTTTGAAATTTTTCTTAAACATTCATTTTATGTCTTCTTCCAATCCCAAATCTTCCGATAAAGGTTTTGTCTACCGCGAATTTGGCAACGACAACTCCGCCGCCACAGAAAGACCAGTTCCAGAACTGCCCGCACAACAACAAAATCTCAAAGTACAAGCTTCCCGCAAAGGACGCAAAGGCAAAACCGTCACAGTGATTAGCGGTTTTCAAGCCAAACCGGAAACCTTGGCAGATTTAGTAAAGCAGTTGAAAAGCCAGTGTGGGACAGGTGGGACAATTAAAGACAACGAGATTGAAATTCAGGGCGAACACAAGCAGAAAATTGTCGAGATTTTGACCAAGCTAGGTTACAAAGCCAAAATTAGCGGTGGCTAATGTTGAGTGCGGTTTACCGCATCTTAACCGTGACCTCGATTAAGAGAGGAAATGTTATCTTTGAAAGGTACAAATATACTTGAACAGTGGTGAATCACTTCGCCGACAAGCTGTCTTTTGTAAGATTAACAGGAGGTTCAAATGGATTTAGTTCGTCTTCTGTGTGCCATCTTCTTACCGCCTTTGGGAGTTTTTTTGCAAGTAGGTTTGGGTGTAGACTTTTGGATTAATATAGTTTTGACGCTTTTTGGTTACATTCCTGGGATTATTCATGCAGTGTGGATAATTTATAAGAAATAATTCTTTGTGGGGGTAGGTTGGGCGTACCAATCTCGGTTTTACTCATTCTGAGTAATTTTTGGATAGAGGCAATTCATTAATTGCCTCTATAGAAAGGGTTATGAATTGGATGTCTGCAAATTATTAAAGAAGAATTCATCAGCCAGAATCAATTAGAGACTTCCAATTAAAAAAAAATATCCAAACTTGTAGAGTTCGTTACTTCCTTAATGCATCATCTTGATCTAATAGACATCTCCATAAATTAATGATGCGTTACCTGAAACCCTTGTAGAGACGTTATCTCTAATCTGTGACGATGCGTTAGTCAAAGGGATAACGGCATTCTTGTATTCGTAACTCTAATTGGAGAAAAATCTAAAATAATTTAGAACTTTGACGTAAATATTACAATATTGGGGCGAAAAATTAAATAATTCGTAATTCGTAATTCGTAATTAAAGACATTTTGCCTACGGCACGCTACGCGAACAGACGGGGATTTAAACCCCGACTGAAACTGACACTACGTGTAGACGTAGGGGTCTTAAACCCTTTTATTTACAATAAGTATTTATTTCACTTAAAATAAAAGTTGTAAAGACACGATTTGTCACGTCTTTAATGTATATTTATATGGCGGTAAATACCGAATCAACTATCATTTTTTAACATGGCATAGAGTCTAAACTCTAGAAGTAAGGGGCAAATGTGTAATTGCCATTGCAGAGTAGAAACGTTCAAATCTTTGATCAAACCAGTGCCTATATCTAGTACCCAGCCATGAACCATAGGTGCTTTTCGCTCATAGAGTACCTGGCGCATAATGGAAGTTTGGTAAAGATTTTTTACTTGCGCCACAACATTGATTTCTGCCAACCGATTCAGACGATCTTCTCTTGTTGGCAAGGCATCAATTTCTTCTTGTTTCTCTAAATACAGTTCCCGAATCGGATTTACCCAGTTATCAAGAATTCCGATAGTTCTCCCTTCTAAAGCTGCCTTAATTCCTCCGCAATCGTAGTGGCCACAAACGATAATATGTTCCACCCTAAGATGTAAAATTGCGTATTCTAAAACGGCTAAAAAGTTAATATCTGTCAGAGAAACTTGATTGGCAATATTACGATGTACAAATAACTCTCCTGGTTCTGTACGGGTAAAGCTGGTTAATGCCAGACGACTATCAGAACAGCCGATGTATAAAAAAGGTGGTGTTTGTCCGCTAGATAATTCTTGAAAGTAAGTTGGGTTTAAAGCTAGTTTCTCGGCAACCCAAGCCTGATTATTTCTGAATAGTTCATCAATGCTGTTATATTTCATCTTTAGTCAAATTCGAGAGAGAATCTCATAATTATTTTAGCTGATTTACAGTTTCCTCTAAATCAATATGAACTTTTTCAGAGCTAAAATTTTATCAAGATGAGAATTTATTTCGACTGCATTAATCTAATTATTGTGTAAATTGTAAAAAGCTATTGCCGTTTTCAAACCTTGTGAGATAAAAGAACCCTCTCCCTGCAAGCGATGAGGGGGCCATGATGTGCCTCATCTGATTAGGAAACGCTATAAGTTAGTAGTTAGATAAAAAATAACTATGTATAACTTTAGGAAAGTAGCTAAATAAAGTAAAATTTATATAAACTAAAATCTGTGCGTTGGTACTGCTGATTTTAAATCCTTATCTAGCATTTTTAGATATTTTTGCAAAGCAGAGAAAGTTATGTAACCAGAATCATTTTAAATTACACCCCAAACTGTGCATTTGAGTCAAGCAAGTACGGCGGAAGTTTTGAGTACTAGTCTCTTCAATACACAGAGACACTTTCTGACGGTGGTAAGCTAACCTTAACAAAGATGCGAAATTTGAGGTTGAGATATTAAGTTATCACCTTCAATCGGGGGCAACAACTTTACTATCGTGATGATGGTTGATCGACCAACGGTGATCAATGGTTACAGAGGAAAACTCGCAAATTTCTTCTAGTCGTTTTTGTTGCACGGCAGCTTTACGGAGAGTAATAATTAGCTGATTCACCTGATGCCGTAAATCTGGATGATCATTTACCGCTAACATGGTTTGTCTTTCTAAAAGTTGAAGTATAAGTTCGTAATGAATAGGTGAAGGTAGAGGAATTTGCTCCATGAAGTTAAATTTTGATTTGATATTTGGAATTTTGTATTAGTCAGAGTTTATCTCTTGTTAATAGATTGTTACATAATAAATAACTAATTCCTTACAGCTTTATTTAATTAGCAATGAAGATTTGGCAAAGATATTGATGATACTTAACGGGAAAGTGTTGCGTGTATACGTATAGTGTGCCCGATCGCCTAAGAATTCTTTATAGTTACCCTGCACTAAGAGGCGCAGGGGAGGTGTTTCTTTCAGAAATTCGTCGGCAAGATCCGGGCGATCGCAGCGCCGGGATCTGGTTGTTTTACCAAAGATTCTCCAATGAGTACAGCAGATGCACCTGCTGTAAATACCAAACTTAAATCATCTGGGTTGTTTAGTCCTGACTCGCTGACAACAAGGATATTTTTTTCCTGCAATTGGCTACCCCTTGCAGCTAAAAGTTCACAAGTAGTTTGCAGGTCAACAGAGAAATCTTCCAAATTGCGATTATTAATTCCTACTAAGGAGACCCCATCTAAAGCTAACACACGGTCAAGTTCTGCCAAACTATGGACTTCAATCAAGGCTGCCATTTTAAGTTTGTGAGCAATTTTCAGGAAGTATTTCAAATCTTGATCGCCCAGGATAGCTGCAATCAACAAAATAGCATCTGCACCCTGAACCCGCGCCAAGTATATCTGGTAAGCATAAATGATAAACTCTTTGCATAGTAGGGGCAAATCTACGGCAGCCCGAACTTTAGCTAAGTTGTCAAAACTACCTTGAAAGAACTTGACATCTGTAAGCACAGAAAGACAAGTGGCTTTGCCTTGCTGATAAGAAAGGGCGATCGCTACTGGGTCAAAATCTGCTCGTAAAACGCCTTTACTGGGTGAAGCTTTTTTGACTTCGGCAATCAATGCTGGCTTAGTCTTACCTTGACGCAAGGCGGCGACAAAATCACGGGTTGGCGGCGCAGTTAGTACCTGCTTAACCAATTCCTTCAAAGGAACTTTTTCCCGCATTTGGTCATATTCTGCTTCTTTCTGCCAGACAATTTCCTCCAAAATGTTCTTTGGCGTCCCGTCAGGCACAGCAGCCTGATAACGTAACATGGATACATTAATCGCTGGGTTAGGTGAACGACGACGGATTTGCATAATTGGTCATTAGTCATTGGTCATTGGTCATTGGTCATTGGTCATTGGTCATTAGTAATTAGTAATTAGTCATTTGTCCTTGTTTATTAGCAAAGGACAAATGACTAAGAACAAATGACTAAATAGCGATCGCTCGTTTATAAGCTTCGTCCAATACTTCCGAAAGTGTCGGGTGGGCGTGAACTAGATGTGCCAAGTTTTGCACAGATTGACGGTTTGCGATCGCAGCTGAGGCTTCATGAATTAAGTCTGAGGCGTGCAATCCGAAAATGTGAACGCCTAAAACTTCTCCGGTGTCTTTGCGATATATCACCTTGGCAATGCCATCAGCTTCATTTTCTGCCAAGGCTTTGGAATTTCCTTTGAAGTAACTCTTACTTGTAGCTATTTCAAACCCTTCGGTTTGTCCCAACTCTTTAGCGGCGGTTTCTGTTAAGCCCACATAGCTGACTTCCGGGTGGGTAAACGCTGCCGCAGGGATGCTGCGATAGTCTACTATTCTTTCCCTCCCAACTATGTTTTCTACCGCGATGATGCCTTGAGCAGAAGCCGCATGTGCTAACATCATCTTCCCATTACCATCCCCAATTGCCCACAAATGCGGCACTACTTCACCTGCTGATAGCACTGCCATGCGATCGTCTACTGGAATAAAATTCCGCCGATCGAGTTCTACACCCACAGATTCCAAACCGAGATTTTTGGTCGCTGGGATGCGTCCGGTAGCCACCAAGCAAGCATCTACTTCGATGACATCTACATCTTCTTTGGTTTTGAAATCTGCTAACTCAATTACCACAGGTGAACCTGGGATAACTTTTTTGGCGTATATCCCGACTTTGGTTTCAATATCGCGGGGAGTAATCAGCACCCGTTCGGCAAGTTTGGCAATATCACGGTCAAATCCTGGCATTAGCTGATCTAGGGCTTCAATCAAGGTGATTTCACAACCCAAAGCTGAGTAAATATCAGAAAATTCCAAGCCGATATAACCACTGCCAATAATTGCGATCCAGTCGGGTAACGACTCTAATTTGACACCTTGATCGCTGGTAAAGACAGTTTTGCCGTCTACTTCAATCCCTGGAGGCACAAAAGGAATTGAACCTGGGGAAAGGATGATGTCTTTGGCTGTGATCGTTTTTTCACCGCCATCTCCGGTGATCGAGACTTTTTGCGCCCCAGCGATTTTTCCCCAACCCCTGATGATATCGACTTTTAGACGTTTGAGACTGTTGGTTAAGTCGCCTTGAATTTTCGAGACGAGATCATTAGCATGATTTGCGATCGCTTGGCGATCGAATTCCACGCTACCAATTTGAATTCCCAGTGACTTGAGGTGGTGGGCATTGCGTAACTCCCGCACCCGCCCAGATGCCGCCAGCAGCGCCTTAGAAGGAATACAGCCCCGATTAACACAGGTTCCTCCCATATCAGCAGCTTCAATAATCGCTGTTTTCAGACCGCAACTTACAGCGTGTAAAGCTGCACCATGTCCGCCTACACCAGCGCCGATAATGACTAAATCGTAATCAAATCCTTGACTCACGTTAGTTTCCCCGTGTGCTTCGCCTATTTATTTTCAACTTGACCGACAATCAGTGCAACCCCTTTAACAGTTATCAGTTTCGTCGCCGGGTTTAAGTTCCCAGTACACAGTTATCTGTAATCAGTGAGAATTGGTAACTGATTCACATCTCCTACCATACGCCTGAGAACTATTTACTGATTTAACGTTCGGGTTTTGCTAACTCAAATTATGATTCACTGACTTCTGGGGAAAAGATGGATGTTTTCGGTAATTATAGTCAAATCTAGATAGTTATTTTTTTTATACTCTAAAGGGAGTTAGGGATAAAAATTAAATAACATACAATTTATGTCCCTGGCTTACCTCACCCTCAATCCCTCTGCTTATAAAGGAGAGGGAAGCTAGAGACAGGATAAAGTTTTGCATTTTATTTAATCCACCTTCCTTAGGGATATGTAGCTTTTATTTTATATGGGTTCAAACAAAATCTTTACTTGCTCTTAGAACTTACGCATTTATAGATCCCCCAACCCCCTTAAAAAGTTGGCTCTTTAAGATCCCCCCTTTTTAAGGGTGGTTAGGGGGGATCGAAGTTTCAGGTTTTAAATGTGTCCTGATTCTTTTAAAATAGGACTTAGGCAAAAAATATCTCTCAAACTCTGATTTCTCTGTGTCCTCTGCGCCTCTGTGGTTCGTTATTCCGTAAACTTGTGCGTAAGTCCTATAAAATTTTGAAAGTTCCGAGTTCTAAGCTTGAAGTGCCGAGTTCTAAGCTTGAAGTTCCGAGTTCTAAGCTTGAAGTGCCGAGTTCTAAGCCTGAAGTTCCGAGTTCAGAAGCTCAAGTTCCGAGTTCTAAGCTTGAAGTTCCGAGTTCTAAGCTTGAAGTGCCGAGTTCTAAGCTTGAAGTGCCGAGTTCAGAAGCTCAAGTGCCGAGTTCAGAACCTCAAGTAGAGAGACAGGGGAAGCAGAAGAAGAGATTATTGACGCATTTACAATGCTTCATTCCCCATTTTCCAATACCTATAACTGGGAATTTCTTTACAGCGCATTAGCCTAACACCTAAGTTGGATTTAAGATTGATCCAGAGGATTTACACAGGCGATCGCTCGATGTCTATTCCCCAAATTAGTGAATTTACTATCCGCCGTCATGCCAACGCCAAATCTTTCCAGCAGGGCGAGGCATACTATGAGGCTGGTGCTGTCAATGCTGTTGCCCAACGTGGTGATCTGCTTCAGGCAGATGTTGCAGGCACTGAAGCTACACCTGATCATGTCAACGTGAGCTTCGATCGCAGTGGGTTTTCAGTCAGCTGCACCTGTGATTACCACCTTGAGGGTTGGTGTAAACACGTTGTAGCGACAATGCTCGTCTGTGCGCGTAACTCGGAAAATATTCAGCAGCGCCCCACCCTAGAACAACTACTAAATCGCCTGGATTATATCCAAACTCAAAGGCTGTTGCAAGAATTGGTAACAGAATATTTACCACTAATTGATACCATTGAGCGCCATGTCAACTGGATGACTAATCCTGCTGAGAAGCAAACAACCACAAAATTCATCCGCCGCAGTACTATTGATCCGGTTCCCTTTCGGGGGCAAGTCCGGCAGATTCTCCAGGATACTGTGCGCTACTTTGAAGAGGGGTACGAAGAAGATCCGATTGCCGATAAATTACTGAGTCTGGTGCAAACTGCGGTAGATTTTAGCGAACGGGGACAAGGTGAAAATGCGATCGCTATTTTGGAAGCAATTACCTCTACCTGTGTGGAAAATTGGGACGATGTTGCAGAATACGGCGCGGAAAATGAGCAACTTGTCGAGCAATTAAATAATGCCTGGTGTGAAGCAATTCTCAATACGGAGCTGACGCCAGAAGAAAAAGTTGATATTCAAATAAATTTAGAAGCTTGGCAAGATGAGTGGAATGCTGATTTTGGCATAGTTATGGAGGTTTTACGCCAAGGTTGGGATTATCCGCCACTGGTGCAAGTTCTCCAAGGTAATATCACCGAAAGGGGAGCTTGGGAAGAAGACGTTCCAGATTATGCTGATGATTTGGCACTAATTCGCCTGAAAATTCTCCAACGTCAGGAACGTTACCAAGAATACCTGTATTTAGCAGAAGCGGAAGGGCAAACCCAGCAGTATCTCACAATGCTAGGGCGTTTGGGCAGGGTGGAAGAAGCAATTGATGCTGCTCAAACCCAGATGAACTCAATGGAAGAGGCTTTTGCCCTAGCCAAAACATTAAGGGTTCAGGGGGCATTACAGCAAGCACTAGATATAGCCCAGAGTGGATTAAATTTACCGGGTTATTGTCAGTACGAATTGGGAATTTGGACAATTGATTTGGCTGTTGAGTTGGGTAATAGTGAAGCTGCTTTATTAGTCATCAAGGCGGGTTTTCAAGTCAAGCCTTCCTTTGTTGACTATCAAAAGATGGCAGAATTGGCTGGGGAAAACTGGGAAACTGTCAAAACAGATTTGCTGAGAATTGTCCGCACTAATAGTAGTTGGGGAACAGAATCAGCGAAGGTAGATATATTTTTGCATGAAGGGCTAATTGATGATGCAATTGCGATCGTTAGTGAACTCAATTCTGATTATTCCGAGTTGATTCACCGAGTCATGGATGCTGCTATCTCTGCCAATCCTGATTGGGTGATTGCTAATGCTCGTCTCCGTGCCGAAAAGATTATGGATGCAGGTGAAGCCGAATACTACGACTACGCGGTTGAATGGTTGAAAAAAGCACGTAATGCCTACTTGGAATCTGGGAAGAAAGCTGACTGGTTAAGCTATCGGGAAAAGTTGATCAAAACCCACGCTCGCAAACATAAATTGATCGGAATGTTTAAGAAAAAGAGTATGCAGTAGTCATCTGGTGAAAAAGAATGTAGAGACGTAGCATTGCTATGTCTCTACAAAGGTTGTGGATAACAGATATTTAATTTCTGGAGATGTCTAGTAAGGATTATTGTTTTAAAAACTGATTAGAGGTTTAAGAAACTCGATAATGCTTAATCTGCGATCGCAACACTTTCTTTGTCTAAATGTTTTTGCTTACCTTCTGAAGTAATAAGTGTAACCTGGATCACGCCAGACACAAAACCCTGATTTATCCAAATACTTTAGGTCTATTTCTCCCGCAGCCGCAGATGCTTATGCAGATCGAACACCATCGATACTTTCAAGTCTGCATTGACACTCCCCTGGCTAAACAAATATGACATTTACAGCAGTTTTCATCTATTTGAACCACATCTGTTGTATGGAACATTGCTGTGCCCCAAAAGCGCGAGTCTATTTAGCTAAAAATAGCTGTAAATTGAGATTTGCCCCAGATATCAACTTTAGCGACAAAAGATGAAGTAAGATTCACATTTGAAGCAGTCGCCGTATAATTCCATAGTTTCTGATAAAAAATAGTCCAGTGCGATGATTAATAAATATCCTCAGAATCTTATAGTGTCCTGCTTACCTCTGAATATGCTTCTATTACTCAGCAGCATATTTTCTAGTCCAGCGAAAGCTCAGGCTATTGATACTACACAATTACCAACTAGTAATTTCATCCTGTCGCAAAAACTCCCACCACCACAGGATATCCAACCACCTGCACCTTCGCCGCTTCCCTCACCAGAACTGCCACAGCCACTCCCCCCACCAGCAGAACTATTTCCCCCGTCTGCCCCAACTCCCACACAAGAGGAACCAATTCCTGGTAACTTTCCTCAAACTATTGTTGTTGAACGGTTTGAAGTTATTGGTAGCACAATCTTCAGTGCCCAAGAGTTAGCCCTCGCCACTGCTGAATTTACCAAACGACCGATTTCACTGACTGAAGTCTATCAAGCACGTTCTAAAATCACTGATCTATACCTCAAAAATGGTTACATTACTTCTGGTGCTTATATTCCACCCCAAAAAATCCAATCCGGTGTTGTAAAAATTCAGGTGGTCGAAGGTAAATTAGAAGATATCCAGGTAACTGGGACTCGGCGGTTGAATCCGAATTATGTCCGCAGCCGACTAGCAATAGCGACATCACCGCCTCTGAATCGTCAGCGTCTACTAGAGGCACTGCAACTTTTGCAACTTAATCCTTTGATTAAAAACATCTCTGCTGAACTCTCAGCAGGATCGCAGACTGGTGTGAATCTCTTAGAAGTTAAGATAAGTGAGGCAAAAACCTTTAGTAGCCAAATAGTTCTTGATAATGGGCGATCGCCTAGTGTTGGCAGTTTCCGACGCGGATTAAGATTGAATGAAGCCAACTTACTCGGATTTGGAGATAATCTGAATCTAGGATATACCAACACTGATGGTAGCAACTCCTTTGACGCTAGTTACACATTGCCTCTTAATCCCCACAACGGGACACTTACCTTCAACTATGGCACTACGTCGAGTAATGTCATTGAACCTGATTTCAAGAAGTTAGATATAGAATCGGCATCTCGCTACTACGAATTAACATTCCGTCAGCCTATAGTCCAAACTCCCACACAAGAATTCGCTCTTGGGTTAACAGCTTCCCGACGCGAAAGTGATGTCTCGTGGAGACTACAGAGAGAATTTGGGGTATCCCCCTCTGAACTTTCACCTGGCGCTGATGAACAGGGACGCACCAGGGTATCTGCGTTGCGATTTTTTCAAGAATGGACGAGTCGTAACAGCCATGAAGTCATCGCCCTACGCTCTCAATTCAGTTTGGGCATAGATGCGTTGAATGCGACGATTAATCAAAATCCTCCCGATAGTCGTTTTTTTGCTTGGCAAGGGCAAGCTCAGTGGGCACGCCTTTTAGCTCCTGAAACCTTACTATTACTTCGTTTAAATACGCAACTCGCATCCAGAACACTTTTGCCTTTAGAGCAATTTGGCTTAGGTGGGCAGGATAGCGTTCGCGGCTACCGTCAAGATTACCTGCTAACGGATAATGGCACTTTTGTTTCTGCTGAAGTTCAAGTACCGATTCTGCGCTTACCGCAGATAGATAGCATTTTACAGGTTGTCCCCTTTGTGGATTTTGGTGTTGGCTGGAATAGTTCAAGTACAGAGAATCCCGACCCTAATACTCTAGCTGCTGTTGGTCTGGGGTTGCGTTGGTCACAGAGCGATCGCTTCACCGTTCGTCTTGACTGGGGCATTCCTTTAATATCTGTGAACTCAAATGACAGAACATTACAAGAAAACGGTCTGTATTTTAGTTTATTTTATAATCCATTTTAAAATTTAGCGGTTCATTCTCCTTGGGAGCATCTCAGTGGGTGCAAATATACCAGATGAGAAACAAGATTCTTGCTCCCTCTCCTTAATAAGGAGAGGGTTGGAGTGAGGTTTTACAAGGCTTTTTACGAAAGTGAAATCCTCCCATTCTCCTTTCCTTTAGACGTAGCTCGCAGGCGGAGTGGCGTTTCCGCAGTCGCCATAACGGGGGAAAAATACGCAAGGCACTGCTCTCAGTTAGCCTGCTCTAAGCAAGCTACAGTCCTTCCCTGCGGGACGCTACGCGTAGCGTAGCGAGTGGTACGACAAGCTCAGGAACCATCGGGGTTTAAATAAGAGTCTGAAACTCTTTTCAATGCAATAATTTTGAATTGTGAATTTTGAATTGTTAATCTGGGTATCCTAAGAAAGACTCAGGTTGGATCATATAGATGAAGAGTTAATTAACAGTAAATAAAAAGCTGATAATTACTCTTAATTAGTTCTATTTACTAACTTTTGCCCCATTTAGTCATCTTCATGACATTAAATCACTGACAATTAGTAAACAAGCTGATAGATAGTTGATATCTGGGAAAATAGAGCGAAAAAAGAGTCAAACCCTTACCATGTACATACAAGTTCAGTTGGGAATCTAATGGACGCAAAATAACAGAAAATTATTTTTAAAATTCTTGATTTGACTGAGTTTTCTATCAATAAACTGGTACTATTGATAATAGCCTTGCTCAACTCAAAACCATGCCTACTAAGGCTCGTATCTTCTCAGGCAAGAATTTTAAGACTTTTGTGTACACTGTAGCCTTAAAAAGGGTGACTTAATTCCCTCCTTTTTAAGAAGGGTTAGGGAGGAGCAAGCCTTAACCCAAGTGTATTGGAACTTATCGGAGTAATATTTTTCCGACTCAGACATAAAAATATAATAATTTGAGGAACAGCAATGCTAGGAAATGAGCGGGAAAAAGTACGCCATCTGTTGGTCATCCAAGACCTCGAAGGGGAACGAACTGTCCCCTTGCAAGAGACTACTTATTCTCTGGGGCGGCATCCCGCAAACACTATTGTCTTAGCTTCCCGGTCAGTATCAATGCAACATGCAATTTTATTGCGAGTAACTGTTCCAGAGACTGACCAATACCGCTTCCAGATTATTGATGGCAACTACAAGGGAAAAGCAAGTACGAATGGCTTATTTGTGAATGGTACTAAATGCTTTTCTCATAATCTCAAAAACGGAGATATCATCGCCTTTGGCAGTAATAAAGCTCAGGCTAAATATTATGCTGTTTCCAACATTTCAGAACAAGCATTTTCCGAATCTGGCGATGTTGAAGACTTATCTGGTTTCCTATCAGAGCAAGCCAGTCCTGCCAATCCTTTTCAAACCTTAGCTATCGATCCCAGCTTTGAAGCTGCTACTGAATCCGCCCTAGCTCGCCTAGCATCCTTTCCTGAACTCATCCCCAATCCAATTGTTGAGATGGATTTCGAGGGAACAGTTACTTATCTCAATCCAGCCGCAGCTCTCAAGTTTCCCAAACTTCGGGAAGTTGGGACGCAGCACCCGATCTTAACAGGACTATTGAGTGGAGTTAACAATCTAGAAAAAAAATCTTTTGTGCGAGAGGTGGAAGTAGGGACAGAAGTTTTTGAACAATCCGTTCTCTACCTTGCTGAAAGTGATTTAATTAGAACTTTTATTATTAGGGATATTACAGAGCAAAAACAAGCCACATCTGAACTGCGCCAGCGCGATCGCTTACTACAAGCAGTTGCGGAAGCTGCCAATTATTTGCTCAGGGAAATCAATTACGAAACTGGTATTCATCGAGCTTTAGCTGTACTGGGCGAAGCTGCCAAGGCAGATCGTGCCTATCTCTTTCAGAACCATCCCCATCCTGTTACAGGGGAAATAGCAGTCAGCCTCCGGTTTGAATGGACGCACCCCTCTATTAAATCTACCCACCACCATTGGCAGAATCAGCTTTATGAAGCTTCTGGATTAGCCCGTTGGTACACTGTTCTCTCTAGCGGCGAGTCGATTAGCGGACTTACTCAAAAATTTCCTGTCAACGAACAAGAATTCCTGATTAGAGATGGGATTCAATCCCTTCTTCTGGTGCCTTTTCGCTTGGAAAATGAGTTTTGGGGGTACCTGGGCTTGGCAGACTGCACTTTTGAGCGTCATTGGTCAACCCACGAAGAATCTACTCTTTTAACGATGGCCGCTAGTATCATTGGTACGCGGCAGCGTCAGCTAGTAGAAGAAAAGATTCGCTATCAAGCCCTCCATGACGTGTTGACAGGGTTGCCCAATCGCGTACTATTTAATGAGCTGCTCAGTAAAACCGTGCCCAATGCCACTCGGAATGGCGAAAGTTTAGCTGTGATCTTCCTTGACCTGGATCGTTTCAAGGTGATTAATGACACTCTGGGGCACACTCTGGGAGACCAATTATTACAAAGCGTCGCTCAAAGATTAAATGACTCACTCAGAGGCGGAGACACTATAGCCCGTTGGGGAGGCGATGAGTTCACTATCTTACTCCCGCGAGTCAATGATATTGAAGAAGTAACTCTGGTGGCGTACAGAATCTTACAAGCCTTAGAGGATGCTTTCTATCTCCAAGAGCATGAACTTTATGTAACTGCCAGCCTCGGTATTGCGTTGCTTGATAACAACAGTCCTGACGCCGAAACACTAATCCAGCACGCAGATGCCGCTTTGTATTACGCCAAGGACAAAGGGCGGAATAACTACCAATTCTACAGTGTTTCCCTAAGCGCTAAAAATCCTGAACTCCTGAGTTTAGAAAAAAGCTTGCGCTATGCCCTAGAACGCAAAGAATTTACGGTGTACTATCAGCCTCGTGTGAACATTGCCACAGAACAAATTACTGGTATGGAGGCTCTGTTGCGTTGGCAGCACCCAGATATGGGGTTGATCGCACCCAGTGTCTTCATTCCCCTCGCTGAAGAAAGTGGATTAATTGTCCCCATCGGTGAATGGGTGTTGCGGACAGCCTGTAGCCAAAATAAAACCTGGCAAGATGCCGGATTGCCACCCATAACGATCGCTGTTAATCTTTCTCTTAAACAGTTCCGCCAACCCAAATTGCTGGAGACTATAGCCGAAGTTTTAGAACAAACGCGGCTCGCTCCACGCTTTTTAGAATTAGAAATTACCGAAAGCACAGCCGTTGAAGATTTAAATTTTACCAGGAAGGTGTTAGAGGATCTACAGCAGATGGGTGTTTCCATCTCTATTGATGACTTTGGTACGGGTTATTCCTCGCTGTCCCGCCTCCAGCATTTGCCATGCCACAATCTGAAAATAGATAAGTCTTTTATTCAAGATTTGACCCACGATGTGAAAGTAGCTTATATTATTACGGCGATAGTTGGCATGGGACACAGCTTAGGATTCAAGTTGACAGCCGAAGGGGTAGAAAAAGAAGAGGAACTGGAGTTTTTGAAATCTATCAACTGTGACGATGTACAGGGCTTTTTATTTTACCGCGCGGTTTCTGCAAAGCTTGCAACAGAAATCCTTGAAAGTAAACGACCAATGCTCTAGTACAAGGAAAAACTGTTTGTACTAGTGAGGATACAATAGCATTGAATGTCCTGCTGCCAACCTTTTCTGTCCTATGCTGCCAGTCATTTATTCCGACGAATTTTTAGATCACAAGACTGGAAAATACCATCCCGAAAAACCAGAACGCTTGAGGGCGATCGCTACTGCCCTAAAAGCAGCTAGATTCGCAGATAAAATTGTCTGGCAAAAGCCCACACCAGCATCAGAACAACCATCACTGATGTCTGTGTTGCTGAAAGCTCATAGCCAGGACTATATCAAAAAACTTTGGCAAATCGCCTCTAGTGGCGGTGGCCCTTTGGATGGAGATACCCCTGTTTCCCCACGCAGTTATGATGTGGCATTGTTGGCAGTCAGTGCTTGGTTAGATGGAGTTGAGGCTGTGTTGAAGTCGGCTAATCCGGCTTTTGTATTGGCGCGTCCACCGGGGCACCATGCAGAAAGTGATGCGGGGATGGGCTTTTGCCTATTTTCTAATGCAGCGATCGCCGCTTTATTTGCTCTAGAACAACCCGGAATTAATCGCGTCGCCATTCTTGATTGGGATGTGCATCACGGTAATGGTACTCAGGCGATCGTTGAAAGTGAAGCACGCATTGCCTACTGTTCCCTACATCAGTATCCATGCTATCCCGGTACTGGAAGATCGACTGAACGCGGCTTTCATAATAATGTCTTAAATTTACCTGTACCCCCTGGTAGTGATATTGCAGTATATCAGCCACTATTTGAAAGACAGGTTATACCGTTTTTAGCTAACTTTCAGGCAGATTTACTGATTGTGAGTGCTGGTTATGATGGCAATGCCGCAGATCCTTTGGCAAGTATCAATTTGCAGCCAGAAGACTACGGTTTATTTACTGATTATTGTCTAGGGCTAACTCGTAAAATTCTGTTTGGCTTGGAAGGTGGTTACGACTTTAAAACTCTTTCTCAATCAGTTGTAGCGACGATTGCACGTTGTTTACTTTAAGGTTTGCTTGTTTACCTGATTGCCCGACAAAAGTTCACACAAATAGCCATAGGAGTGAAAAAGAATTGTTTTGACAACACTCAGTCCTGAGTGCTGTTAGCGGATAGCTATGGTTTAGCCCGTGCTGAGTTGGTTAAGTGTAAAAACTACTCAGTACTTATGTACTTGGTACAAGCCCCGCCCCTTGTGGGCGGAATCTTCTTGACTCAAGAGGTAGGTTGATACCCCACAAGAAAGCGGATGGTCTTTTAACTCAGCACTCTAAGCCGAGGAACTCAGCACTCTTCATGTAGCACTGCTACGTCAAAACAAGGGTTCTGGGTAACGCATATTTAATTTCACCAGATTTCAAATGGGCAAAGGTTTCTGGCACTGGAAAGCAGAAGGGCAGTTGTAATAAGTGTTTCCCCTCTGCCATCAGTACCTACTGCCTTTTGATGTCAAGTTCATCAAATCTTCAGAAAGAAAAAATTTAAGTCGGATCTGAAAGAGCTAAAGTTTTGTTAAGATGCAATTGCTAGCAGTTTCTCAGCGAAATTCACCTATCGGGGTGTGGAGAAATAAAAATTACTAGCAGCACAAATTTCTCAAGGTGAAGCAATGACCACCTATATTTTTTTCGATGAAGCCCTACGAATGCTGACCAACGCCTATTTGATGTCAGCAGTACTGTTAATAGCAGCTTCTGGCATAGGTTTGGCGGTAATTGAAACTATAGAAAAGACAGGAGAACGCTAAGTTTACGGATGGCAGTATAGTTATTGCCAAAAACCATTGGGTGCTAGTGTTCGCTGTGAAGAAATCCTGGGAACACTAAAGCATGAAAGTCTCATAGCGTTGCAGTCTTACCTGGAAATCTACCAAACATACAGGTAACTGTAGCGCTATTGAGACCCTAAGCAAGGAGTTACTACAATGGGTCTATTCGACGCTGTATTGGGCAGTGAAAGCCAAACCCAAACAGCACTCAATCCAGAGGAAGCTTTTGCTGTCATTATCTTGATGGCAACAGCCTCAGACGGTTATCTTTCTGTTGAGCAAGCAAATTCTATCACTTCTGTGCTATCTCGGATGGAACTTTTTAAAAGTTATCCCCATGAGATGATGAATAGGCTGTTTGAGAAAATCTTGGGCATTCTCCAGGGTGATGGTTTTAATGCTTTATTTAATGCAGCAAAAGATTCTCTATCTCAAGACTTGCGGGAAGCAGCCTTTGCAGTAGCCACTGATTTAGTCTTAGCTGAAGGTATTGTAGATGAAGAAGATAAAAACTTCTTAAATGATTTATGTCAAGCTTTAGGGGTTTCTAGGGAGATAGCAATACAAATTGTGCAAGTAATCTTAATTAAAAACCGGGGCTAGGGCGATAAAACATATCTCTAATTAAACTATACAAATAGCTTATAAACAAAGCCTGCCAAAGAAGCCTAACTCCTTTGGCACTATTTTTGGTGTTATTCTGACTAGGCTGGGATTCCCGACTTTTTCGAGAACTCATATCATGTCCGCCAAATTACCCATACATAATAAAAGAACCCCTCCCCGCAGGTGGGGAGGGGAGCTAAAGCGCAGCTTTGGCTCTTTGGGGTTCTGGGTATTATGCTTAATTGCCCGGACATGAGATCACAAATCTTATTGTTCAATGCAGTATTGTGTCATAATCCGATTTTATCCTAGACTTCACCACACCATTGATAACACCCGCAAGAATTTCCACTTTAAACAAGCTCATGCCCTTTGTGACGCTGGTGATATGGTCTTCATGGAAGACTTGGATTACCGAACTCTTGCAAAAGGGATACTTGGCAAACAGATGATTGATAGCGAAGCGGTAGCGAGTCTTCGAGCGTCTGCTGGCTTTGGGCAATTCCGAACTATCGCCAAGTACGTGTGCTGGAAGCGGGGCAAATTTTTTGGGGAAGTCAACGCTAGGGGGACTTCTCAAGAGTGTCCTGAATGCGGAGCAACTGTTAAAAAAGATTTGAGCATTAGAGTACATCATTGTCAAGAGTGTGGATTCATTGCCGATAGAGATGTTGCTAGTGGTCAAGTAATCAGAAATAGAGGAATAGAACTAATTAGTACGGCGGGACACGTCGGAATCCAAAACGCCTATGCAGACGGTTTGCCGGGGATTGAGAGTTCTCGATCTAGGTCAAAGTCGAAAACCCGCAAGGAAACAACTAGGAAGTCTTTGAAGTAATTCTTAGAAGCTCCGTCCTTCAGGGCGGAGTTATGTCACAATTTGGAACTTTAAATTGTAAATTAATTATGCGTTTTTCTGTCACCCTAACCCAACTGGTTGAAGTTATTTTGGCTCAGACTGGAAACTTATCTGAAGCTGCTTTAACACAAGTAAGTAGCGGTATACAAACAGATAGCCGTACTATAAAACCGGGTGAAGTATTTCTAGCTTTACGAGGCGATAAGTTTGATGGACATGAATTTGTGCCAACTGCGATCGCTAAAGGTGCAATAGCTGCAATTGTAGATTTTGAATACGAAAATCCGGCATTTCCGATATTACAGGTAAAAGACACCCTGAAGGCATATCAACAAATTGGCCGATGGTGGCGCGATCGCTTTAACATTCCTGTAATTGGTGTCACAGGTTCCGTGGGCAAAACTACAACCAAAGAATTGATCGCCGCAGTTTTAGGAACAAAGGGACGAGTTTATAAAACTTATGAAAATTTTAACAATGAAATCGGTGTCCCGAAAACTCTCCTAGAACTTGGCGCAGAAGATGACTACGCCGTGATTGAAATGGCGATGCGGGGTAGAGGACAAATTGCCGAACTGACGCAAATAGCGCATCCAACAATTGGAGTGATTACCAATGTGGGGACGGCGCATATTGAGTTACTGGGTTCGGAAGAAGCGATTGCTCAGGCAAAATGTGAGTTATTAGCCGAAATGTCTACTGATAGCGTGGCAATTCTCAACTACGACAATCCCCTATTAATTACGACGGCGGCTTCAGTTTGGCACGGAGAAGTTTTGACTTACGGCTTTTCTGGTGGGGATATCCAAGGGCAGTTAATTGATAACCAGACTGTGGAAGTCGCCGGAATCCAACTACCTCTACCGTTACTTGGTCGTCACAATGCAACTAATTTCTTGGCAGCTTTAGCGGTGGCCAAGGTGTTAGGAATCGATTGGGCAAGCCTGAAAGCAGGTGTGATGGTGAATATGCCCACAGGACGATCGCAGCGATTTACTTTGCCCAATGATGTGGTAATCTTAGATGAAACTTATAATGCTGCACCGGAAGCAATGATCGCAGCGTTGCAATTATTGGCAGACACACCCGGAAAGCGGAAGATTGCCGTGTTGGGTGCAATGAAAGAATTGGGAGAGCGATCGCAGCAGTTGCACCAGCGAGTGGGAGAAACAGTGCGAAAGTTGAATTTAGACGGCTTGTTAGTTTTGGTAGATGGACAAGATGCCGAAGCGATTGCCCTTAGTGCCGAAGGTATCCCATCGGAGTGCTTTGCAACTCATGCTGATTTGGTGGCTAGGTTGAAGACATTTGTGCAAGCAGGCGATCGTTTATTGTTCAAAGCCGCTCATTCCGTGGGATTAGATCGGGTAGTTAATCAGTTACGTGCAGAATTTCCCAAATGAGTCTCCCACTACAAACCCAACGTCTCATACTGCGAGACCTTGGAGAATCACATTAGACATCTCCAGAAATTAAATATGCGTTATCCAAAACCCTTGTAGAGACGTAGCAGTGCTACGTCAAAACAATTCTATTTTCTTTTCCTTTGTCTATTGGCAAGTGGTTTATCAATACGCTAGCGATCGGAATTGAATAAGGGAGAATAGCGAAACTCTTGGCTATATGCCATTTTTGAGCATGAATGCAGAGGTGTCAAATGATTGATTTTGTCAAAATCTCACTAATAGATGCTCAATAGACTTCAGTTGGAAAGACTAGGGCTGTTACTGTAGCGTCTTTGAAAAACAATTGCAGCCAAATTAGCCACCAAACAGGTAATTGCTAGCCACAGCAAGATATAAGTAGGAGCCATCACCACGCCAATCAGGAACCAAGTATATACGTGCAGTATCATTACAGAAGCGAAAAAGCTGGCAATTCCCGCAGATTGCCAGACTTGATGCGATGGGCGACGTAACGCTACCAGGCTGATCGTTAAAATTGTCACAAGCAAATTAGCTGGTACGAGAAATGTACAAATACTTATGCAGTTGCCACGAGAGAAATCAGCTAAGGTGTTAAGATCGAGCATTAATTTGTTGGGATAGATGTTAGCTTTTTAATAATTTAATTTATTTTATTTTAAAATAACGAAATATACATTAATATATGAGTGAGTAATCACTTTACAAATATAACATAAATTAAACTAGTTAGCTGTGTTTTGATACTACCAATAGTTAGTTAATTATAAAAATTTTGGATAAGTCGGGTGGAAAACACCCACCCTAACTGAATTAACCCGGTAAAATCACCGTATCGATAATGTGTACCACACCATTATCAGCTTCGATATCTGCTGCTAAAACTGTGGCATTTTTAACTTCAAAACCATCAGAAGAATGAATTTTAATCGGTGAACCTTCGACAGAATTAACCGTACCGAGTTGTGCCAAATCAGCTTTTAGCAGCTTTCCTGGAACGACATGATACTTTAAAATTCGCGTTAGCTGGGGAATATTCTGTAACAGAGTTTGGATAGTTCCTGCTGGTAACTTGGCAAAAGCATCGTCATTTGGTGCAAAGACAGTGAACGGCCCAGGACTTTTTAATGTGTCTACTAAACCAGCAGCTTGTACAGCCGCCACCAGTGTTTTGAAAGACTCAGCCGTAACAGCAATATCAACAATATCAGCCATATATTTTACCTAAATCTCTGTAAAAGATTTTAAAGGATAATAAACCTATTTGAAGTTTTATTAAACAGGGAGTGGGGAGTAGGGAGTAGGGAGTAGGGGAATAATAATGCCCAATGCCCCATGCCCAATGCCCCATGCCCAATGCCCAATGCCCCATGCCCAATGCCTAATTATGATTAGCTTTCCAGTTTGCCAAGTCAGTTAAAGAGCGATCGCGGTAATGTCCATAACGCTCTTGTTTACTTTTGATTTTCGCACCACCCAATTCGGGAAAAATCCCAAAGTTGGGCGGCATTGGTTGGAAATGCTTCGGCGAAGCGGAACTAATAAATTCCAATAACGCACCGATCATTGTTGTTGGTGGTAAAACCAAAGGTTCTTTACCCAAAGCTAATCTTGCTGCATTAATTCCCGCCAAGCAACCACCCGCAGCCGCCGCAGTGTAGCCTTCAGTACCAATCAACTGTCCAGCAGCTAACAATGTCGGACGCTCTTTAAATTGCAGAGTCGGATGCATTAACTGAGGGGCATTAATAAAAGTATTGCGGTGCATCACTCCCAGCCGGACAAACTC
Source organism: Nostoc sp. (assembly GCF_036919815.1). Lineage (GTDB taxonomy): Bacteria > Cyanobacteriota > Cyanobacteriia > Cyanobacteriales > Nostocaceae > Nostoc. The sequence continues at coordinate 8,058 of NZ_JBALCE010000010.1, read as the reverse complement.
CGCCTTTTCCAAACTGGGAATTAGCTGAAATATTCGCTTTTGCTCACCCCAACGCAGATTAGTTTGAAATCCTACCATGTTCCACAGTTGACCGGCTTTATCTTCTTGTCGTAACTGCACGACAGCATAAGGACGTTCTCCTGTGCGAGTATCTGACAATCCCACTGGCTTTAGGGGTCCGTAGCGCATGGTATCTTCCCCGCGCTGTGCTAGTTCTTCTATGGGTAAACAAGCTTCAAAAAATTTCGCCGTTTCGCGTTCAAAACCTTTGAGTTCTGTTTGTTCAGCAATACATAGTTCTTCTCGAAACTGCAAGTACTGCTCTTTATTCATTGGGCAGTTGAGATAAGCGGCTTCACCTTTGTCATAACGTGATGCCATAAAAGCAACGTCACGGTTAATCGATTCTCCCACAATAATCGGACTAGCCGCATCAAAAAAGCTGAGGTATTCCATCCCGGTAAAGCGACGCAAATCTTCGGCTAAGTCGGGGCTAGTTAAAGGCCCAGTCGCCAAAACCACAATTCCTTCTGGAATCGCAGACACTTCACCCCGGCGAAATTCAATTAAAGGATGGCTAGCTAAAGTTTGCGTCAAGTCTTGGCCAAATTGTCCTCTATCGACGGCTAGCGCCCCACCCGCAGGTACGGCGTGTTCATCAGCTTTAGAAATGACGATCGAACCCAATTGGCGTAATTCTTCGTGCAGTAATCCCGCCGCGCGATCGCTTGCCATTGCCCCAAAGGAATTACTACAGACTAATTCTGCTAAATCTTCTGTATGATGAGCCGGACTAAATCGCTTTGGACGCATTTCATATAAAATTACAGGTACTCCAGCTTGGGCTATTTGCCAAGCTGCTTCTGTCCCAGCTAATCCACCTCCAATTACTTGTATCGGTTGTTGTTCCATAGTTAAATTTTTAGTTCCTATATCATAAGTATCCATCAGTAGCGACAGCATAACGCACCATCAACAGCAGCAATTATAAATTATCTGTGTCAATTCCCTTTTGTTTGAGTTTAGCTAACAATTCTTGATAGCGATCGCACTCTTTTTCTAATTCTTGTAAAGCCGCTTCTTTTTCTTGTGAAGCCGCTTCCAATTCTTGTGAAGCCGCTTCTAATTCTTGTAAAGCTGCTTCCTTTGCTTGGCGTTCCCGTTCTGCACGTTGGCGTTCTTGTTCCCGTAACTGGTCAATTTCTAAGGGGCTTAAAAACTTTTGTCCGGTGGGAGAAAGAATTTCCAGGGTATCCGGTGTCAGTGTAAAACGGATTCCCAAACGCGGACTTACCCAGCCATTCATCTCTTCGATAACTTCAAAACTATCTTCAGAACTGAGCAAGCCATTTAAATCGTTCTTATCCGGATCATAAATATAATATTCTTCCACGCCGTAACGCTGGTAAAACTGCAATTTTTTAGTCATTTCTTTGAGGGTGTTACCTGGCGATAGAATTTCAAATACTACCTGTGGAGGTATATTATCTTCATTCCACTGTAAATAGGAACTCCGTTTTCCTTTTGGTCTGCCAAAGACTACCATCGTATCGGGCGCTTGTTTAATATTAGGGTTTCCTTGAACTGGATACCAAAACAAATCTCCGGCGATAAATACATCGGCTGGCGATGCAAATAAGATTTCTAAATTTTCTTTAATTTTGACAATCCATGCAAATTGTTCTGTATTATCCGCCATTGGCTGTCCGTCGCTTTCCGGGTAGATGACTTCGATTGTGGTTTCTGGTGTGACTTGTTGTACCATTGCTGCACCTCCAAGTATGGGGTTTTTAGCTGAGATTTCTAGTTGAGATAGCGATCGCGTTAATATTGATTTTAGCTATAGCTCCAGATAATGTTGATTGCAAATGCTAGGAAACTCTTAAAATTAATCATCAGGAGGATGCCAACCACTAATTGTCCAACCTCGTCGGGCAACAAGTATAACTGGATTATTCATTCGCAAGCAAACAATTGTCGCGCTACCAATAATAGTTAAACCTTTAACTGTAGTTAAGCAATAACAGCAACGTCCTTGATCGCTAGCAGCTATTTGATTTTTTAAGCTTTCAGGAATGTATTTAGACACAACAATTTAAGGAGTTGGCACATTATCCTGTCTCTAGCTTCCCTCTCTTTTATAAGGAGAGGGATTGAGGGTGAGGTAAGCCAAGGACATAAATTGGATGTTATTTAATTCTTATTCCTTAGTTCCTAGTCCCTTTATTTATTATGGAAACTTCCGATCACGCACTTCTAAGGCATAATCTTGCACAGCTTTGGTAATCGTCTCCCGCAGGTTTGTATAAACCTTGGCGAATGGTGGATGCTTCTCGGTAAGTCCGATGACATCTGAAGTAACTAAAACTTGTCCATCGCAGTGAATTCCTGCACCGATACCAATTGTCGGAATGCTCAATTTTTGTGTAATCTGCATTGCTAAATCTGCGGGTATATGCTCTAACACTAAAGAAAATACACCAGCTTGTTCCAGAGCGATCGCTTCATTTAAAATTCTTTCTCCCGTTTCCTGGCTCTTTCCCTGTTGTCGCAAACCAAGTTGATGTATTGATTGCGGTGTCAAACCTACATGACCCATTACCGGAATTCCAACTTGTACTAAACGAGCAATAGTTTCAGCGATCGCTGGATAGCCACCTTCCAATTTTACCGCTTGAGCGCCCGTTTCCTTCAGTACCCGCCCAGCTGAGTGCATCGCTTGCTGGAGACTTTCTTGATAGGTCAAAAATGGTAAATCCACAACCACTAAGGCGCGTTTAACTCCTCGACGCACCGATTTGGCGTGGTAGATCATCTCATCCAAAGTTATCGGCAGTGTTGTTTTATACCCCATAACTACTGCCATAGAGTCACCCACAAGGATTAAGTCTACACCAGCTGCGTCGAGGAGTTGAGCGATCGCATAATCCCAGGCCGTCAACGCCACAATTGCACGTCCCTGTTGCTTCCATTGAATTAATTGCTGGGTAGTGATTGCCATTTTTTGAGTGCTGAGTGCTGAGTGGGGAGTGAGGAGTAGAGACGCGATTAATCGCGTCTGTTAAAAGTTAGGAATTAAGAGTGAAGAATTAGAAATTAAAGATAGGAATTAGGAGTCAATAGTTAAAAGTTTAATTTAATTCATAACTTCTAACTCCTAACTCCTGTAGAGACGCGATTCATCGCGTCTCTACTTTTAACTCTTGTACAGACGCGATGAATCGCGTCTCTACTCCTAACTTGTCATTTAACGGCGTGACTGAAAGCAATATGGGGTTTTGCACTAGCCATTTTGGGCATTAACCAAGCTAGACCTTCACTAGTACCAATCCATAATTTATTGCTAATGTCAGGTGCAAGGGCAAGAACCCGACTAGAAGGAAGTCCAGCAACTTCTGCATCTAACACAGCTCCTGTATTTGGATTTAATCGTAACAAACCATTATTAGTCCCGACCCAGAGACTACCATCTTTAGCAAAACGTACTACTGTTACGTTACGCCCACGCAGACGAGTCACAGACCGCAACACTGCACCAGTTTTTGGGTTAATAACTAGCAAATTATTCGGCATTCCCGCCCAAATTAATCCTTCTGGACTAATAGCTAAAGCTTGTACAGTCGTCCCTGGTAAATCGGCTATCCGCTTCATAATCGCAGCACTACCAGTATTTACCCGCACTAATCCATCAAGGGTACCAACCCACAGTTGACCTTCAGCATCTAAAGTCAGGCTGTTAGCGCTGACACCAGGGAGATTTTTTAATGTTGTCATAATCAAGCCTTGGTCGGGACTAATTAGGGTTAAACCGCTATCAGTTCCAACCCACAAATAACCCCGTTTGTCAAGTAACAGTGACAACACCCGTTTAGAAGGCAAAAATAAATTCTGCGCGGTGATTTCGTTAGTGCGGGGGTCTACTCGGATCAGTCCCTCAGAACTTCCCACCCATAAACGTCCTACTTTGTCTTGGGCTAAAGCACCAATGGCAACACTTGGTAAGCTAACACGAGAAATAATCTTGCCAGTTTTAGGATCAATCCGCGATAGTCCCCGCCCAGAACCTACCCAAAGATTACCTGTAACATCTCCCAGTAAGTTACCCACACGATAATCAGTTTTTGGCGAATGTTCTTGCAGTCTCCGTTGATCGGGCAAGGGTTCCACTCGCGGTGGCGGTGGGGAAAGTGGGTAAGCAGGGGTTACGTCAGATGAATTAATCTCAGGGGTTTTTTGTGCCCATCCCATATTTGGACAAGCGATCAACCCCAGCAAAATAGAAGTAATCAATAAACTAGTATGCTTGCAAAACAATACCACGGTGACATTTCCTTTGGAGACAATACCCATAGCCACTACCTAAATTTGTTTTGGGTTAATTCCAGTGTTCCCCTAGCTGAGATTTTTTAAACGTCATAGGCAATTTTTCTCAAATTTAATCAGTATTGGGCATGGGGCAAAGAATTCTTGTAACAGACGCGATTAATCGCGTCTGTACAGGAGACGCGATTAATCGCGTCTCCCCACTCCCCAAAAGATTCTTTACAGTTATTAATGACGTTTTGTAAACATTTTGTTACAAAATGTTTAAATCTTTCTGTGATAACAAAATTAAATAGATAAGTTAAAAACTTTCAAAGAATAACTTATCAAATTATTGATATATTGTGAGACAAGCTACAAATTACGTGGTGTGCAATTCTTTTTTCTTTCGTAGAAGTAGGGAGGGCTACTCCCTTTATTTACGCTTGGGGACTGTTGGAGCCGACTCTTTTGGATGAAGCAAGAAGCAGACCCTCTGAAGAGGGCGAAGGAGCGGGGTGAGGAAAAGTTGCACAGAACGTGATTTGATTAAGTAAAAAGACTGACTTGTGGGAAGGATAAAATATGTCTTACGCTCAAACTAAGACTCAGAGCAAAACTGGGTATAAAGCCGGGGTTCAAGATTACAGACTAACTTATTACACACCGGATTACACACCTAAAGATACAGACATTTTAGCGGCATTCCGTGTTACACCCCAGCCTGGAGTTCCCCCCGAAGAAGCAGCTGCGGCTGTAGCGGCTGAGTCTTCCACTGGTACTTGGACAACTGTGTGGACAGATTTGCTCACCGACCTCGATCGCTACAAAGGTCGTTGCTACGACATCGAACCCGTTCCTGGTGATGACAACCAATTCATCGCCTACATTGCCTATCCTTTGGATTTATTTGAAGAAGGTTCTGTAACCAATATGTTGACCTCGATTGTGGGGAACGTATTTGGGTTCAAAGCGTTGCGGGCACTACGTCTGGAAGACTTACGGATTCCTGTAGCTTACCTGAAGACCTTCCAAGGACCTCCCCACGGGATTCAAGTTGAGCGTGACAAGTTAAACAAATATGGTCGTCCTTTATTGGGTTGTACAATTAAGCCCAAATTAGGTCTTTCGGCTAAGAACTACGGACGCGCTGTATACGAGTGCTTACGCGGTGGTTTGGACTTCACCAAAGACGACGAAAACATTAACTCCGCACCATTCCAAAGATGGCGCGATCGCTTCTTGTTCGTATCTGAAGCCATTACCAAAGCTCAAGCTGAAACCGGTGAAATCAAAGGTCACTACCTAAACGTCACCGCCCCCACCTGTGAAGAAATGCTGAAGCGGGCTGAGTTCGCTAAAGAACTCAAACAGCCCATCATCATGCATGACTACCTCACCGCAGGTTTCACCGCCAACACCACATTGGCTCGTTGGTGTCGTGACAACGGTATTCTGTTGCACATTCACCGCGCTATGCACGCCGTAATTGACCGTCAAAAGAACCACGGTATCCACTTCCGCGTTTTGGCTAAAGCCCTGCGGATGTCTGGTGGTGATCACATCCACACCGGCACAGTAGTTGGTAAGCTAGAAGGTGAACGCGGTATCACAATGGGCTTCGTTGACTTGTTGCGTGAAAACTACATAGAACAAGACAAGTCTCGCGGTATCTACTTTACCCAAGACTGGGCTTCTCTACCTGGTGTAATGGCAGTTGCTTCCGGTGGTATCCACATCTGGCACATGCCTGCACTCGTAGAAATCTTTGGTGATGACTCCGTGCTGCAATTTGGTGGTGGTACTCTCGGACATCCTTGGGGTAATGCTCCTGGTGCTACAGCTAATCGCGTAGCTTTAGAAGCTTGCGTCCAAGCTCGTAACGAAGGCCGCAACTTGGCTCGTGAAGGTAACGACATTATCCGCGAAGCCGCTAAGTGGTCTCCTGAATTAGCCGTTGCTTGCGAACTGTGGAAAGAAATCAAGTTCGAGTTTGAAGCGATGGATACCGTCTAATCAAAAGTTAAGAGTTAGAAGTAGAGACGCGACGCCAGTCGCTACAACGGGGGGAACCCCCGCAACGCGCTGGCTCATTAATCGCGTCTGTACAGTAGAGACGCGACGCCAGTCGCTACAACGGGGGGAACCCCCGCAACGCGCTGGCTCATTAATCGCGTCTGTCTGTACAGGAGTTAAGAGTTACATTAATTCATAATTCATAACTCTTAACTGATAACTCATAACTGTTGACGGCTGGGGTCAAGCATGAATCTTAAGCAAATTGCGAAGGACACAGCCAAGACTGTCCAAAGTTATCTGACTTATCAGGCTCTAAGGACAGTGTTGGCACAGCTAGGCGAAACGAATCCTCCATTAGAACTTTGGTTGCATAACTTTTCGTCTGGCAAAATTCAGAATGGTGAATCATACATTGAGCAACTGTTGCAAGAAAAACCAGATTTGGCTTTGCGAATCATGACTGTTAGGGAACACATTGCCGAAGAAGTCATGGAATTTCTACCGGAAATGGTTTGTACTGGCATTCAGCAAGCCAACATGGAACAGCGTCGCCAGCATTTAGAACGCATCACCCGAATAGACACATCAAACCCCAGTCTGCAACCAGAACAGCAAGCAAGTTCAGATCCGAATTTAGATAACTTATCGAATTAGTTCGGTCAACCTAGTAGTAAAAAATCACAACCCATTATCAAAAGCTATGCAAACTTTACCAAAAGAGCGTCGTTACGAAACCCTTTCTTATCTGCCCCCCCTGTCTGATGCTCAAATTTCCAAGCAGATCCAGTACATTTTGAATCAAGGTTACATTCCAGCGATCGAGTTTAACGAAACTTCAGATCCTAAAGAATTCTATTGGACAATGTGGAAGTTGCCTTTGTTTGGTGCTAGATCGACTCAAGAAGTATTGAGCGAAGTTCAAGGATGCCGTTCTCAATTCAGCACCAGCTATATTCGGGTTGTGGGTTTTGACAACATCAAGCAGTGCCAAATTCTCAGCTTTCTTGTTCACAAACCCAACAAACCCAACAAATACTAAAGTTAGTTAGTTGGAATAAATCGTGGGATAGCTGAAGCAATTTGTCTATCCCCGCATAGGAGAGGTAGAGTTATCTGCCTCTTTTTTTTTAAGGGCATGGCAATGCCCATTGGTGTCAACTTAACGTGAAAGCCTTTCTGAGAAGCAGCTTTTAGATTGTCTCGTCAAGAGTCTCCGACTGGGAATGCCGTTCTAGAGGCTCCGCCTCCCTTGCTGGCGGCAGAGCCGCCAGGAACAGCATTTCCAGCCTCTGGCTGGAAACGAGGTTTTAAAAGGGTTTGCGCTTAAGTTGACACGTATGGGCAATGCCATGCCCCTACGAAACAATCTATATGTCAATACGCTTGGGTTAAGGATAGTTGTAGGTTGGTTTGAAGGTCATGAAACCCAACAAATCACGAAAAATGTTGGGTTTCGTTCCTCAAAGATGGATTGAATATACCTTATTTAGACGTTTTTCCGATATTAGAAAAATCAAACATCTGGATTAATCAAGCAAGAGTCAATGATGCTGTTCATCCTCAAGCAGGCGGTTATGCAGAATTTGCCCAAATAGTAGAAAATTGGGACGCTTGGTTAAATTGGTTTCGTCTAACTTAATTGATAACTGGAGTTTAGACTAAGCCATGCAAAATATCCCAGCAGGGCTGAGTTAATCAGAGACTTAGGAAAAGTATGAATAATCTTAGGTATTAAAC